>NZ_PDUS01000014.1:117625-124393 GCF_002723455.1 Pseudoalteromonas sp. 3D05
TCTAGGTTCTAGGTTCTAGACATATTTTAAGCCCTGCATTTATGCGGGGCTTTTTATTTTAAATGAACAAATCGCACTCTCAATTAGTAGATTATTGGCTATAATATGAACTCCCACATTAATTAATGGGTCATAATAGTTATGAATAATCGTCGCAAATATACTCGCGTGTTGTTTTCTACCCCCGCAACACTATTATTAAACGAGCAAAGTTATAACTGTGAACTGCTTGATGTATCGCTAAATGGTGTATTGATCAGCCATCCCAGTGGCTTAAAGGCAGATAAACATCAGTCGGCAGAACTTAACTTTACCCTACCTGATAGCCAGGTAAGCATTGCCATGGCTGTTGAGATTAGCCATGTTGAGCCTCTTCATATCGGGTTGCATTGTACGCATATAGATATAGACAGTATCACGCACCTTAAGCGTTTGGTTGAGCTTAACCTCGGAGATGATACACTGCTTCATCGGGAACTTGGCATGCTGATACACACACCACAATAGACTAAACAAAGGAAGTTGATTACCATAGTGCAAACTGTGCATTATGGCGAATTATGACTTTAAATCCACACTTACCTTTGGTCTATCATCCTAATTACTCATTTAACTTTGACCCTAAACACCGCTTTGTAATGAGCAAATTTGCGAATTTATACCAACACGTCAAAGAGTTAGGGTTAATAAATAGTAATTTAATTCAACCGAGACTGGGCAATCCAGATGATCTTGAATTAGTGCACTGTGCCAATTACTTAGACGACTTATGGCATAATAAGCTCGATGAAAAAGCCCTCAGACGCATTGGCCTACCTTGGTCGGAACCGCTCATAGCGCGTACATTTACCGCACCACTTGGCACTCTTGAAACAGCACGCCTTGCCCTTCAACACGGCTTAGCCTGCCACTTAGCTGGTGGCACTCATCACGCGCACACAGATTTTGGCTCCGGTTACTGCATGGTTAACGACTTGGCATTTACTGCACAAACCTTAATACAAAACAAAGAAGTGACCAATATACTTATTTTTGATCTCGATGTTCACCAAGGTGACGGTACGGCTGCAATGCTTACCCATCAACCTTACGCATACACCTGTTCAATTCACTGTGAAAAAAACTTCCCCTTTAGAAAATCGCCGAGTGATTTAGACATTGGGCTCGCCAATAATATGCAAGATGATGAATACTTAGGTGTTGTTGATGACACACTACAATTTTTATTAAAAGAGCTTACTCCTGATCTTGTGCTTTATGATGCAGGTGTTGATGTTTGGCAAGAAGATGGTTTAGGTAAACTCGATATAACCTGGCAAGGCATTGAAAAGCGGGATAACTTGGTTATAAAGCGCTGTATTGAGCATAATACACCAGTGGCAACCGTGATCGGCGGTGGCTACGACAGAGATCATATGCGCCTAGCTAAACGACATGCCATTGTTATAGAGCAAGCTGCACGTTTTTAATAGTGGTAGTACAAATTTAAGCTACACTTTAAGCTTATAAATTAATTGAGGTTATTATGCGGTTATTATTTTTTATGTTGCTGCTAGGGCTAACGACTACAGCGTATTGCGAAGAAGAAGCAAAAGAATTACCACCAATAAACCCAGCATATAATGCTGAGCATGCCATGGCACTGGTGAATCAAGGTTCACGTATCTTTGCTGTAAGCTTACCGACTTACAAGCAACCACATGACGTACAAGTAGTGTATAAAATTGATAACCCTGACGTTGCTTTTTTAAATGTTGTAAGAGGCGCTGAGCTCATTACCATTAAACCTAAACCATTTAATATTCAACGCTTAATGCGTGGTGAAGAGATAACAATAACTGCTGATGTGTATAACGGCGATTACCGCCGCGATGGCTCCTTGGTATATGAAAATCGCACCATCGAAATGAGCAAACTACTTTATGCCCGTGAATTAGATGATTTAGCTGAGTCATCGCAATGGCAAGAATATGATTTAATTACCTTAAAAGAAAATGAGCGTATTTATATTCATAAAATAAGTCAGGCCCCGAGCTATAATCACCTTATTTTTGTTGATCTAGCCAACGCATGCTTACAGAAGTTTCGCACTTCCAAACGTGTACCAAAAGAAAGCGAACTCACGTATAAATTTATCAATTGCGGCACTTTAAAACCACTGTATTTTGATAGTGAAGATTTAAAGTAAAGTCAGATATGATTATTTTGATAGATACAGTGTTTTAATAATTACTGCTAAACCCTGTTGCATTTCTTCACTCGACTGCCCAGCAAAGCCTAGTCGAACGTAACTTTGCTTATCAGGTTTTAAACTGCGTACTCCACCTTTAAAATAAAACTCAGGCTCAGTTTGTACGTAAACACCAAGCTGCGCCAGGGCTTTTTTTAAATGCTCAACGGGTCGATTAAAATTAACCCACATCGCCATGCCACCATCGGGTTTTATATACTCGATTGGATACCCTTTTGCTTGAAGCGCTGTTAAACAGCTATCCATATCTTCATAGCGTTGTTTATAGAGCTTTGTCATACGCTTTAAATGGCGCTCAAAGCCGCCCTCTTTCATCCACTGCGCCACAGCTAATTGCATAACTACATCATTTTTATGGTTCATCAGCTGCTTCCACGCGGTTAATTGCGCAATTACTTCAGGCGCGGCACAAATATAGCCAATACGCGCTGCTGAAAACATGATTTTTGAAAACGTTGAGAGGTAAATCACAATACCAGCAGGGTCGTCGGCAGCCATGGGTTGCAAGGGCTGACACCGATAATGAAATTCATGGTCGTAATCATCTTCAATGATCATCACGTTATGGGTATAGCATAACTGATAAATTTGTAAGCGCCGTGTAGGCGATAAAGTCACTGTGGTCGGATACTGATGTAGCGGTGTTAAATACAGTAATTTAATGGGGTAACATTCAAGCTGAGCTTTTAGGTCATCCACACACAACCCTTCATCATCTTGTTTTATATCTATAAGCTGCGCGCCACATGCAGCAAATGCTTTCCTAGCAGGTGGGTAACCTAACGTTTCACAGGCAACAAAGTCGCCTTTACCAACAAACGCTTTTGCTATTAAAAATAGGGCCTCTTGCGAACCATTACAAATTAATAAATCATCGGGTTTTAAGTTACGTGCTTTATGCAAATAATGTTCTATCTGTAGTTTAAGCTCAGCAACGCCACTGATATCGCCATAGTGAAGTTTCGTCACATCTAAATAGTTAAATACCTGGCTCATAGCGCGTTTAAACTCTTTGTGTGGAAAACAAGCTAAATCAGGTAACCCCCCAGCAAAGTTGAAACGATACTGGTTTAGTTCCATTGTTTGTGGTGTTTTCAATTGCTGCGAGAACTGATAAGGCTTAGCAACCAACTTTGGTGTACCGCGCGAGTTAACACTGCTTTCAATAGGTAACGATTCGGTTACGCAATAGCCTGAACGCTGAAACGATACCAACCACCCCTCAGCAACTAATAACTGCAATGCGTTCATAATGGTATGGCGATTTAATTGGTATGTCTGTGCCATTAATCTCGCCGAGCTTAACTTTGTGCCGGGTGCCAAGTTGCCTTTAATGATTGCTGCGCGAATGGACTGCGCAAGTTGTAAGTATTTCGCTTTACTTGTGTCATCGAACTGAATATCTAAAGGGTGCATGTGCCACTCAACTGGTATAGAAGAAAAGTAATATCTGGTTGTTTATAGATAACCAAAGAAAGGTAGCTTATGCAATAGTTTGATAATGATTATTAGGACACACATGTTAACTCTAAAAAGCCAGCAAACAGATAAGTTGCTGTTAGCACCATTAGAAGATAAGCACCTTGGTGGTTTATACCAAGCAGGGCAATACACACAAATATGGCGTTGGGTGTTAATGAACTACACCGAAACACAGCAAACACTTAATGACTGGTTTATTAATACAGCGCAATTTGATGCCGAGCAACAAATTGTATTTGCCATTATTGATAAGGCTAGTGAGCAAGTACTTGGCACTACCCGTTTATTTAGGTTAGATAAACATAATCGCAGCGCTGAAATTGGCCATACTTTTATAGGCACCCCTTGGCAACGCAGCTTTGTGAATACTCACGCTAAATACCTATTATTACGTTATGCATTTGATGAGTTAGACCTAGTGCGTATTAGCTTTAATACCCATGAAAAAAATCAAAAGTCTCGTAACGCCATTACACGCCTAGGTGCTCGTTTTGAAGGAATTGCTTATAAAGATAGGTTACTTGCTGATGGCTCATACCGTAACACTGCCAAATTTAGCATCATTGATCAGCAGTGGGCGACCATAAAGTTACAGTTAGAAGGAAAGCTATAATGTATCCAGCAAAACATTTCTGCCAAGACGATCACCAGCAACAGCTTGCTTTAATCAAGGAATATCCTCTGGCAACGATTTTACTGCCACGATCTGAGAGTAAATTAAACGATGTATGTCAAATACCTTTATTGTTTGATAGCTCCCAACAACTTTTTATAGGTCACACAGCAATCTATAACCCGCTATCAGCACTGAATAAGCAAGAGGTCGGCTTAGTGTTTAACAGTGAAAACTGTTATTTACCCCCTTCCTATTCTAATGGCAAAACTTTACCTAGCTGGCTTTATGCTCGCGTTGAAGTGACAGCCGAAGTGAACATAGTCACCTCACTAAGTAAGCAAAAGCAAATAATGACATTATTAACGGATCACTTTGAACAACATTTTAATGCACCAGTGCAAGATAACTGGCAAATATCACAGCTTTCAGAAAAGAGTTTACATGGTATGTTTAAGCAGCTAGCTTTTATAGAATTCAAACCTATTACTTGGCATGGCAATTTCAAGCTTAGTCAGAATAAACCTGATGAAATAAGACAGTTAATTAACACTAATTTGCTAAAGACTGGGCAAGCAAGTGTTGCAAAAGTGTTCGGGGCTTATTCACTAAGAAAACCGAAGGGGCAGATATAAAAACAGCCCAAGCTTTAAAAAAGCTTGAGCCACCTTTGACAACATCTTCACACACAATTATAAAGATTCGGTTTAAAGTGCAATCTGGACACTTTTAAATTCATTGATGAAACTTAGTTCATCTAACTGCGTGGCGGTTAAAATAAAAAGCAACTCAAGCCAAGTTAATCCTTAACTTGAGTCGTCTTTTTGACAACATCTTCACACACAATTATAAAGATTCGGCTTTAAGTGAAATCTGAACACTTTAAATTCATTGATGAAACTTAGTTCATCTAACTGCGTGGCGGTTAAAATAAAAAGCAACTCAAGCCAAGTTAATCCCTAACTTGAGTCGTCTTTTTGACAACATCTTCACACACAATTATAAAGATTCGGTTTTAAGTGCAATCTGTACACTTTTGAATTCATTGATGAAACTTAATTCATCTAACTGCGTGGCGGTTAAAATAAAAAGCAACTCAAGCCAAGTTAATCCTTAACTTGAGTCGTCTTTTAGACAACATCTTCACACACAATTATAAAGATTCGATACTAAATTTATTCATAAACATGGCGAAACTCATTACCGAACTTTTGGTTTTAAGTTGTAATAACATCTTCTGTTCATCGCCATACTTGTTACGTACAAATTTAGAGTAAAAGCTCTCATCTGACAACTGATAAAATTAAATCCAATAGATGAAAAAAATTAACTCATCCACAGCTAAATAGAAATTGATTCTTAACAAATAGAATTAATGTAAAAATTCATTATTTGAACACTCCGTGTTTACCAAAGACTCAATAACTTGAGGAACTGAAACTATCAAAATCTAATCGCTATACATAAGAGTTTTGTGAACGTGCAATTGGGCTTGTTATTTCACAACAGCATGAATCCCCCTTTTCAGGGGTGCACTTTTAACTGTTTCAGATTAGCTGGGGTGTACTCGAAAAACACTCAGAACATAGTTTAGGAAATCTCTAGCTCAACAGTCTAATCTATGATCTTACATTCAATCAGCTGAAGAGCGAGCTGCTGCTTTAAACTTTTAAAAATAAAAACTCAAAGCGAACGGATTATATTGTGAACAAGCTGCAGCTTATTTCGCCCAAGTGGAGCTCGGTCGCGAATAGAGATAAGCGCAGCTTTGTATTAGCTGTTCGATATAGTCATTGTGATAAGCATTAAGAGCAGCTAGGTAATGCTATTCCATACGTATTGAGCTTAATTGATAAAATCTTAGGGCTAGAATGCTTTTCGCATAAACATTGCTTGCCTTAAGTGTATTTTATTAAGGGAATGGTAAACCGGATCACTTAATTAGTGCAGCTGAGAGTACAAAACACAAAAAAGCCCGGCTCTTTCGAGTCGGGCTTTCTTTAATTTGAATCCTGGCAATGACCTACTTTCACATAACAAATGCTACACTATCATCGGCGCTGTTTCGTTTCACTACTGAGTTCGGCATGGGGTCAGGTGGGTCCAAAACGCTATTTTCACCAAGAAAATTCTTTTCAATTTTCTTATTATTAATTTTTAAGGTTAAAGTTCTTCAACTTAATTTGGAGCCTGGCGATGACCTACTTTCACATAACAAATGCTACACTATCATCGGCGCTGTTTCGTTTCACTACTGAGTTCGGCATGGGGTCAGGTGGGTCCAAAACGCTATTGTCACCAAGCAAATTAGGTGCAAAGGAGTAATGACAAAGCACGTAGTGCTATCATTTCCTTTGCGCAAGGTGCCTCAATGTTAACGCTACGCGCTAAGAGTCACCTCATAAATTTGGAATTTCTGATA
>NZ_PDUS01000009.1:0-64389 GCF_002723455.1 Pseudoalteromonas sp. 3D05
CCTATTTCAGGACGGGACATAGACTAAATACTGGGTACCAGTTTTATCGCACCTTGCGCTACTTTCATATCTAACGGTAGCTTACTTAACAAAGCGACTTTTGGGTCATTCATATTAAGCGTATAAACAGGGTTGACCGCTAAAAAGCCATTAATAATTTTCATCGCTTCATCATCTAGCACACCTAAGTTACCTTTAAAGCCACCTGCATCAATTGTGGAGTTTAAAAGTTTTACACGTTGCAAAAATACCGCTTTCTTCTCACTGTCATAATAAGGAGCTCCTTCAATTTGTAACTTCAGGCGCACAGGGTATTTTAGTGCAAATGCATTAATAACAGCGCTTGAGTCCGCACCAAGAACAATTACATCACGGTTGTTTGGACCAACGTCAACGCTAATATCATTGACATCAAATTGCACAGGTAAACCTACGAGTTTTATTTGATCACTTAGTTTGGGTAGTTGCTGCTTTAATACCGTTTCGATTTCTGTGTCAGTAAATGAGTAAACCGATACGCCCTGTGTGGTATTACACGCTGATAAAAATAAACAACCTATTAATAAAATCAATTTCATGTGTTTTTCCTATTCAAAAATAAAGCCGCTAGATTGCGGCTTTATTTAATTTCATATAACGCAAAGGTACTATGCGTTAAAAATCGTTTTTAATCGCACTAGTGTGTCAGCATCAACTGAACCCTCACTGAGCGCAAGCAGCTGTTTAAGGTAAAACTGCAAATCAGCTTGCTCACCACGATGTTTATCATCAAGCATAGCAACTTGCTCAGCCATACGTTCACTGCCTGCAGGGCTATCTACGTTCGCAAGAATTTCCATACGTATTAATAACTGTGCAACTGAAAGGTGGCTCGTTATATTAGCTTTCCATTGTGCAGGGATAGCCTCTTGATTTTCCAGTGCGCTAAAGAGTGCATTAAAGTCAGCTTTAGCTGCTTGTTGTGTCAACTCTGCTAACTTTGTATCAATCGCAGCTTGTAAAGCATTGATCCGGTTTGAAAGCGACTTAACTTGCGTTAAAGCTGATACCTTTGTGCGCAAATCAAGTAATTGTGCTTTTTGGTTAACCGCAGGAAGCGCATCTTCTAATTCTGATAATTGCTGTTCGATAATAGCATTATCCGTCGCCTGCTGTTCTTTGTGCTGAGCAAACTCTTCACTGCGCTTAGCAAATGTTAAGTCATTAAACTGACGAAACTTTTGCCATAATGCGTTTTCGGCTTTTACGCCAGCAAAACCAATTTTTTGCCACTGCTGTTGCAGCTCTTTGAGTTGCTGGCAAGCATCAGCCAAATTATCTGACTGTGATAATTGTTCAGCGTGTTCAACTAGGCTGTTTTTAGCTGCGCTATTCGCTTTATGGAATGAATTAAGTGTATGTAAAACAGTTTGCTGGTGTGGCTTATAAAGCGTTTGTAACTCACGATACACTTTAGGCTCTACGTTACCGGCATTTCGCCATGCTTTGTTTATACGATTATATTGGCTTTCGTATTCTTTCCAATCAAAGGCTTCAATAGCGGTATCTGTTTGTGCCAAGGCCTGCATTTGAGAAATAACGGTCTCTCTCGATTGTTTGATCTGCTCTCGTTGCTGTTCCAATTGCGCAAAGTATTCACGACAAGGTGCAAAGAGAAGCTCAATTTTTTCATCGAACTCTTTACCCTGCTGTTGCTCTTGCTCTGTGTCTAAACGCCCTAACTCATTCCAACGACGGCGTAACGTTTTCACTTGTGCAACTCGCGCTTTTGCATCTGTACAAGGCTGCTCTAATAACGTTGTAACTTCATTTATGAGCTCTTCACGCTTAGGTGCAGACGCATATTTTTGCCAGTCTCGTGCATTTTCAAGTTGCGTCTCTAATTCAACTTTCAGTTTATCAAGTTGCTGTGCAAAAGCGGGGGTTAATGAATCATAAAGCTCAACAAAGCCTTTAAACACACCAAATGCCACATTAAAACGACCTTGTTCAATTAAGCGTTTTACATCGCGCCCCTTACGACTCGCTTGCTGTTGGTTTTTTGTTAGTTGCTTAGTGAGTGGCTCAACAGCATTAGACCATAATTGCTTTTGCGCTTTTAATTGCGCCTTAAACGGAGCCTGTAACGCTACTGGCAGCTGTTTTAATGGTGCATTCGCTGCTTTATAAGCTAAATCGAACTGTTGACTAACATCATCAAATGTACTTTTATCAACATCCGTTGTTACTTCAGTGAGTTCATTAAATGCCTGCTTAAACTGCGTAATGGCAGCACTCAATTGTGGTAACTGAGCAACCTGTTTTGCAAGTTGAGATAACTTAGTAAAGACTTGGGCTTTTTGCGCACTGTCTGCCAGTTCGCTTGTATTCATTGCTTCTTGTGCTTGCGTTACTTTTGCATCTAACCAATCTTGTTGAATTTGCTCTGGCGTTTCTAAGCCCAATTGCAATGCATTTTCAATCTCTTCACTCAGTGCTTCAAGGTTAGCAATTGCTAATACGTCACGCTGCTTTTGCGCAAGCTCTGCTTGTTGTTGGTCAAATTTCGCTTTTAACTGAGACACATGCGTGTTCAGTTTAGTGGTTATTGCGTTATATTTTTCTTCTAGGTTTGTGACTTGTTCAGTGCTTAACCATTTAAGCTCTTGCGTTTGCCATTGCGCAATAAGTGCTTGGCTTTGTTCGTTAACAAGCTCATAGTCCTGCTTTTCGCGCAATGCATTGAGTTTCGCTAAAATAACACGCGTTTCATTTTGCACTTGAATAGGCATTTCAATAGCACGTTGCTCGTCATCTAAATACGTTTGCAAACTACTCTTGGCCTCACCTTGTGCATGTTTGACTAACGTTTTTGCTAATTGTTGATTAATAACAAGCTCAACTAACTGCTGCTGTAATTCAACAGAGCCTTCTTTAAAAGCCTTTTCTGTTAGCTTAGGGTTCGCTAATCGCTTTAGTAGTTTAACTCTAACTTGTAATTCTTTTTCAGCGAAGGCCAGCTTTTCGAGCGTTTTAACTGGTGCAAAACGTTCGATGTATTCATTTTTGATATCGTTGTTAAGCGCCTGCTCGTTATTTAATACTGCATTCGAAATATGCTGCTCAGCTAGATCTTTTAGATTTTGATCTTGTTTATAGGCTTTCCACCACAACACTAAATCGTTTACTTTGTTGAGCGCTTTTTTTCTAATTTCAACTGAATTGTCATCAAGTGCAAGCTTGTTCAGAATAGTTGCATCTCGTTCTACATCTAATCTTTCAATCGCTTCTAAACGAACGTGTTGTTTTGGGTGTTTCCATTTTGGGGTAAAAAGATGTTTAAAGATCATGTTCACTGAACCTTGCTATTTCATTATCTGAGTTAAATTCTTTCTGTAACTGCGCTTTGGTCTTTTGTACCATTTCGCCATTAGACCCAATGGTAAATTGCTCGTTTGATTGGGCTACTTTAGCTTGATAAAGCATGACAATTTGCACTGTTTGCTCTTTTTGCTCGTCACTGAGTGCAGTGCCATCAGGCCACTTGCCTGTTGCAGCACCATACTGTAAACGTTCAAATAATTCTGGGGTAATATTATTTACAAGGTTGTCGATGTTCATATCAATTTTTCTTTTTAAGTACTACTAAAATTACGCGATTAACTAAATACCAAATACACCCGATGCCAATGGCTGCAGAACATAAATACCATCTTGCTGTTTCAGGTTCTGGCTGTAAAAAATACAAACAAAAAAAGCCACCTAAGAATATGAATAGTGCAAAAAAGGAGTGATTCATAAACATTTGTTGTTTATTGATGCGCTTTTCACGCAATAGTTGCTGGCGTTGCTCATCATTAAGCTCTGCCACGTTATTCTCACAATGAGGGCATTGTTTATGTTTATCTGATATCGATTTATTACAACTAGGACAACTGACAATCGCCATATAACTCTCCATACTTCACATAAAAAAAGGCGCCTGTAGGCGCCTTGTATTGTACTTGTTTTATGCCGCTATGTCTGTTTTGAATTGCAATCAATTGCTAAGACATTGCCAAAGGTGATGAATACATCAGAATCACCAATGTAATCCTTAATTATTCCGGCTGTTTTACTTTTTCTTTGGCTTTATCAGCTAAACGTTTTTCCCAAAAAGTGGCATTTTTTATACCCAATTTGACCGGATCAAACGTAATCTCGCCGCCCGCTTTCTTTTGCTCTTCATAGTCACGTAAACAGTTTAGGGCAGGTTTCGCAACGAAGAAAATAGCTAATATACCAACAATATTGATCCACGCCATTAAGCCCACGCCAATATCACCAATACTCCAAATATAGCCAGAATTATTAACCATGCCGTATGCGACCATAAACATAATCACTAATTTAACGATTAATAATGGGATACTGCCTTTAAAGTAGCGGTTTAAATAAGCTACGTTGGTTTCTGCTATGTAGTAGTAAGCAAGTATCGTAGTAAACGCGAAGAAGAATAAAGCCACACCTACAAACGCCTCACCAAAACCACCAAATACGCTAAATAATGCCATTTGAGTGAATGCAGCTGAGCCTACTTCAGTTGCAGCATCAACATTTTGTACAATAAATTGACCCGCTGGCAGTTCACCAACAACGTTGTATTGCTGTGTTATTAAAATCATTAGTGCCGTTGCTGTACAAACAAAAATTGTATCAACATACACTGAAAATGCTTGTACTAAACCTTGTTGTGCAGGGTGATCAACCTCAGCAGCAGCAGCGGCATGAGGGCCTGTACCTTGACCCGCTTCATTAGAATAAATACCGCGCTTTACACCCCAACCTATCGCGGCACCAAAACCAGCTTGTGCGGTGAATGCATCAGAAATAATTAACGAGAAGATACCCGGTACTTTATCTACATTTAAAAATACCACGATAAGTGCTAGTACAATGTAACCTAACGCCATAAATGGCACGACTATTTGGGTAAAGTTTGCAATGCGCTTAATACCACCAAAAATGATAAACGCTAACACGATTAAAATAATCGCCAGTGCCACTAATTTAAATGTACCAACTTCACCAAAACTCGTTGATACCATTTCTCCGTTACCAAAAACTTGAGTGAACGCATTACCAACGGCATTAGCTTGAACGCCAGGTAAAAATACACCACAGGCAATGATTGCAGAAACAGCAAATAAAATACCTAGCCATTTTTGCTCTAAGCAACGATCAAAATAATACGCTGGACCACCACGATATTGGCCGTCTTCTTCTGTTTTATAAATTTGCCCTAAAGTTGACTCTGCGTATGCCGTACTCGCACCTAAAAAAGCAACAATCCACATCCAAAAAATGGCACCTGGGCCACCAAAGCCTATTGCAGCAGCAACACCTGCAATGTTACCTACGCCCACACGCCCTGATAATGATACGGCAAGTGCTTGGAATGACGAGATACCTGTTGTTGAACGGTTAGAAGTGAGTAGCAGTTTACACATTTCTTTGAAATGTCTAACTTGAGCAAAACGAGTTAGAATAGAATAAAATAGACCTGCGCCTAGACATAAGTAAATGAGTGCACTACTCCACACAACATCATTAACAGCGCTTACAAAAGCTTCCATGGATATCCTCTACAATTATATTTTTTATTTTTAGTTACGATACTTTGCTTTAGTAACTCAGAATATGTGACAACCCTTATCAATTAAATCAATAAATAACACTTTTATAAGGGTAACGCACTCATGTTAACTTAAACCTATCAAGTTTGTTAACACTTAATTTCCAAAAATCAATTTGAAATAACAACTGGGGATGTTTTGTGGGGATAATAGGCGCTCAAAGGCGCCCATATAATATGAAATTATCTTAGCTTATCAACAACATTAACAATGGCCGCTAATGTATCTTGTCCGAATTGATAAGAGCGACGGTCTGACCAGCCATAGTCTGGATCAGGTAAATCATCGTTATCTTTAAATGGCATTTCTACAGTATAAGCAAGTGCTTTAAACTCTTCAGCTACCGCTGATGAGCCTACAGTTAAGTTTGCCTCACCTGGCGCATCTTTTGGATAGCCATGCTCATCTTGGAACTCAGGGGTCACAACAAGCAAAGCTGCTTTAAAGCTATCTTCTAGGTCTTTCATACGAGCATCGTAGCTTGGAATGCCTTCACTGCCTGCAACAAAATTATATGGAATAGCTTCATCGCCATGAATATCTAAGTGCATATCAAGGCCTGTTTCACGCATTTTGTTAAGCACTAAATACACTTCAGGGCTATTTTCCATACTCGGTGTTTGCCACTCACGGTTTAAATTTACACCTTTAGCATTAGTACGTAAGTGACCACGCGCACTGCCATCTGGGTTCATGTTTGGTACGATATAGAATACTGCTTTAGATAGAAGAGCTGCTGCATGCGGGTCTTCATCATCCAGTAACTTATGTAATACACCCTCAACATACCATTCGGCCATTGTTTCACCTGGATGCTGACGTGCTGTGATCCAGATTATTTTCTTATTCTCATCACTCTCACCACCCACACGCAACACACTCATATCTCGGCCATCGAGTGTTTCACCAAGTGTTTCTAGCTGACATGCTTCTTGGCTTTGCGCCCATGTAATTAAGTCTAAATGGCGCTCGTAGCTATACGGGGCAAAATAAGCAAAGTAAATTGTGCCGCACTCAGGTTCAATTTCAAAACTTAGCGTACCGTCACTGTAATTTGAAGGAACACGAAACCATGTTTGACGATCATACGATGCAACAGCGTGATAACCTACCCAGCCATCAGGATAAGCGGAGTTTTCAAGATTGTTGATGTGTAATTTATGGTTTTGAAACGGCATTGTCTCTAAACGAAAATGAAACCATTGAAAAAAATCCGATTGATGATCTTTATTGATCTCTAATTGAATATTTAATGGGTCTGTGGCTGCAATAACATTGATATTACCACTGTCAAAATTACTGGTGATCTTCATGTAAAATAAACCTATAGGTGAATAATAAAGTCTAACCAATCAATATTAGTCAGAAATTATGTAACACTCTTTTGATGGAGCGTTTTGTTAGTAAAATGTAGTGAACTAGAAACAGCCTACCACACACCTTGAATTTTGAAAAAATTCACGACTAAAAAAGCCAGCAATTGCTGGCTTTCGTACTTAGCTAAACCTTATTGCTTAACGCGGTAAGCTTGGAAATGCAACTTCAGCCATGTCACGCATACAGCGAACAACCTGACAGCTGTAACCAAATTCATTATCGTACCAAACATAAAGTACTACACGGTTACCATCAACAATCGTTGCTTGTGAATCAACAACACCTGCGTAGCGACTACCCACTAAATCGGTAGATACAATTTCAGTTGAAGCGGTGTAATCGATTTGATCACGTAAATCTGAATGTAAAGCGGCATTGCGTAAGAAAGAGTTAAGCTCTTCTACTGATGTATCTGTCGCCAAGTTTAGATTTAAGATTGCCAATGAAACATTAGGTGTTGGTACACGGATTGCGTTACCTGTTAGTTTACCTTCAAGTTCAGGTAATGCTTTTGAAACTGCTTTAGCAGCACCTGTTTCTGTAATAACCATATTCAATGCAGCAGCACGACCACGGCGCTCTGCTTTGTGGTAGTTATCAATTAGGTTTTGGTCATTTGTGTATGAGTGAACGGTTTCTACGTGACCATTATTAATACCAAACTTATCATTTAATGCTTTAAGCGTTGGCGTAATGGCATTTGTTGTACAGCTTGCCGCACACACAATTTTATCTTCAGGTAAAATGTCTTGGTTATTTACACCGTATACGATGTTTTTAATATTACCTTTAGCAGGTGCTGTTAATAGTACTTTTGCAGCGCCTTTTGATTCAAGGTGCTGGCCAAGGCCTGCTTCGTCTTTCCAGATACCAGTATTATCGACAATAAGTGCATCTTCAATACCGTATGCTGTGTAATCAATTTCACTTGGCGAATTAGCGTAGATAACTTGAATATAGCTACCATTTGCTTTAATTGCATTACGCTCTTTATCAATAGTAATCGAGCCATTGAATGGACCATGGATAGAATCGCGGCGTAATAAGCTTGCACGCTTTTCAAGGTCACCATCTTTACCACCACGAACAACAATCGCACGTAAACGTAAGTCAGCGTATGGACCAGATTTTTCAATTAATAAGCGCGCAAGTAAACGACCTATACGTCCAAATCCATATAAAACAACATCACGAGGCTCTTTAGCTTTTGAATTAATGATTTCAGCTAGTTCATCGTTTAAGTATTCTTCAACTGAACGACCTTTAGCAGCATCATTAAACAGGTATCCATATGCCAGCTTACCAATATCAATACGCGCTGAGTTTAAATCCATTTTGCTGATTGCTTCTAGAAATGGGAAGCTTTCGCGTAAACGTAATTTTGTACCTTCAAATTGTGCCACAGTTTTGTGAGATTTGATGATATCAATAGGGCTTGCGTTAACAAGTGGACGACCATAAACAGCAATTTCAATACCACGACTACGGTATAATTTACCGATTATCGGTTGCATGCTTTCAGCATAATCTTGGCGTTCTTGCCAGCTATTAGTGTATTCTAACTCGTGAGATGAGGTCATGTTTTTTACCTAATTAAACAGTTTTTGAACGGATATCCATAGCGCAAATTTAGCATGTGAGAGCAATTCATCACTATGGTCGGGGGTATTCTAATTTAAACTCGCGCGATTCTCCACTGTTACAGATCAATTCGTTGGGCTAGAATAAAAGATATATTATAAAAATAGGGTTTAGGGATGTTACTCAGAACAACTGTATTATTGAGTATTTTGGTACTTACTGGGTGTGAAGA
Organism: Pseudoalteromonas sp. 3D05; assembly: GCF_002723455.1. GTDB lineage: Bacteria > Pseudomonadota > Gammaproteobacteria > Enterobacterales > Alteromonadaceae > Pseudoalteromonas. The sequence continues at coordinate 8,845 of NZ_PDUS01000009.1, forward strand.
GCCACTAACACAGGCTAAAATTTGTAAAGAAACACCTGGGCTATGTAATGATTTAAATAAAGACAGCCATTGTAAAAAAGAGCGCGCTGAAGTTATCGTTGCTCGGTACCATGAATATAAGCAGCCCACTGAAGAAAACAAATATACTTTGTTACAAGGCTTCGAAAGCTATAACCAATGCGTATCTCTTGCAGCAAAAATAGAGCATATCAAGCTAAAAGAAAAAACCACCTCACGGGTAGAAGGTCATTTAGTGAGCCTTAAAGAGATGACGCGTTTATACCAAGATACTAAAGGTACTAATCACCCTGGCCTGCTCTACTATCATTGGTCACGCAATAATGACCAGTCTGCGTTAACCAAACTACTATCGTTAGAAAATGACCCTAGTGTAACGAATGATGCACAAATGCAGTTTTTTTTAGCGACCTACTATATAAAATCAGATGAAGAGAAAACGATTGATTTACTTTATAAAACACTAGAGTTAAATAAAGCGGGTGAAGAACCTAACCCAGAAATTTATATGACTCTGGTAAGCTTGTTCAATAAACACGAAAAGTACAAACACGCCTACACGTTTGCTCGTGTTGCGCAGTTATCTGGCGTAACAAATATAGAAATTCTACCTATTGAGCACCAACTCACAGCAACAGGGCGAAGCCTGGATAGTTTAGAGACACTAGCACAACAGACTTACGACAAAATTCAAAGTGGTCAGTTTGTATCCCCTCGCGGGTTTTAATCTGAAACAATAAAGTAGCTTCAACAAAAAAGCGGCTAAAAAAGCCGCTTTTAAAACTTTCCCAGCTTAAGACACTGGAATTATTACTACAATTACTTTACGCCTAATTCACGTAAACGCTCTTGTAAATAACTATCAGCAGTATAACGCTCAGACAACACAACATCAGGGCGTGGGTGTAAAAATAACGGCAATGATATACGTGACTTAGTCGACGCCTTACCCGTTGGGTTAATTACACGGTGAATCGTTGATGGGAAATACCCGCCTGATGCTTCTTGTAGCATGTCACCAATATTAATGATCAAGCTGCCAAAATCACACGGCACATCTAACCAACCACCGTCAGTTTTTTGCACTTGTAAACCAGGCTCATTAGAGGCAGGTAAAACAGTTAATAGATTGATGTCGCCGTGTGCTGCGGCGCGAATGGCACCAGGCTCTTCATCACCCGTCATTGGTGGGTAATGCAATATACGAAGTAACGTTTGCTCAGAATCGGCTATCATATCTTTTAAATCAATTGAAAATTTAGCACGTACCTCTGCTGGCGCTTCTGCTTGCACCCAACTTAACAATGTTGCCGCAAACTCATTGGCTAAACGATAGTACTCACGTACATCTGCCTCTAGTTGCTCTGGAACTCGGCCCTTTGGATAAACATGAAAGTACTCTTTGATATCTTTTACAGTAAAACCTTTGGCAACCTCAGATACTGACGGCGGAAAATAACCATCTTGGGTTTCTTTTGAAAATAAGAACTCATGCTTCTGCTCAGAATTAAAAAACGCCTGCCAGTTTTCGTAGATTGATTCAACTAAAGATTGCGGGATTGGGTGGTTCTTGAGTACACCAAAACCAGTGTTTCTAAGAGATTCAACAAATTGAGCGGCTGCATCGCTCGCTTGATAATCGACGGTAGGTAGTTGCATGTTGGTATCCAATGAATAAAGTTGTCAAAAGCCTTTGCTAATCATAGCAGTTGCTCCATTGTAGCGCTTCGCGAGGATAATAAAATAGCCTTAAAAACATAAGGACTTATGTCCGCACCTTTACCGAGTTCAACTAATAGTTGATATAGATCAAACGCTAAAAATCAGCACAATTAAATTGAAATCATACCGTTCTTATATTGGTCTACTCTTTTTAATTACTATACGAAGGTACATTCAATGCGACAAAAAATAACCTTTCAAAGTGGTGAGTTACAACTTGCCGGACAATTAGAGTCACCGGCTGGCGATATCAAATTTTACGCCTTATTTGCCCACTGTTTTACGTGTGGTAAAGACATTGCAGCAGCCACTCGTATTAGCCGTGCATTAACACAACAAGGTATTGCCGTTTTACGGTTTGATTTTACTGGTTTAGGTAACAGCGATGGCGACTTTGCCAATAGTAATTTTTCATCAAATATTCAAGACTTAATCGCTGCTGCTGACCATTTAAGAGAGTATTTCAAGGCCCCGCAATTATTAATCGGTCATAGCTTAGGTGGTGCAGCGGTCCTTGCAGCTGCTGAGCATATAAGTGAAGTACAAGCCATTACCACCATTGGTGCTCCATCAGATGCGCAACATGTGGCGCATAATTTTAGTGCCCACCTAGACGAAATAAACAGCGCAGGCGAAGCAAAGGTGAGTTTAGCCGGGCGTGAATTCACCATTAAAAAGCAGTTTGTTGACGATATAGCTAAATACGATCGTAGCCATATTAGTAAATTAAAACGCGCTTTGCTGGTTATGCACTCTCCCATTGATGCCACGGTTAGTATCAATGAGGCTGAAAAAATTTACGCAGCAGCAAAACACCCTAAAAGCTTTATTAGTTTGGATAAAGCCGATCACTTGCTAACAAAAAAACAAGATGCTGATTATGCGGCGAGCATAATTGCTTCATGGGCAACACGCTATGTAAAATATGATAAAAGTGAATACACAGCCAAACTTAATAATGGCAATGTACTCGTTGAAGAAAAAGACCATGTATTTACTCAGCAAGTCAGTACTAAAGACCACACTTGGCTTGCCGATGAACCACTAAGTGTTGGCGGTAATAATTTAGGCCCAGACCCTTATCACCACTTACTTGCTGGACTTGGTGCATGCACCGCGATGACTTTACGTATGTATGCAAGTCGTAAAAACTTGCCACTTGAACACGTAAAAATAGAACTGGACCACAGCCGTGATTATCACGCCGATTGCGATAACTGCGAGCAAACCGACAAACTCGTAGCCATCACCCGTAAAATCACCTTAGTGGGTGATTTGAGTGACGCTCAGCGCCAGCGCCTATTAGAAATTGCCGACAAATGCCCTGTGCATAAAACCCTGCATAACAACCCACTGATTATAAGTGAGTTAATGGAGTAACAAATAAAAGCGCAGCGAACACTGCGCTCCAAAAGTTAATCACTCTTAATTATGTTGCCCTTCGTGCAAAGCTACTTTACCAAACGACTCCAGCTCTAAAAACTTAGAATTAAATAGGCTTGGAGGTAGCTTCTGCTTCAGTAACTCATGGAAATTATCATCATGAGTTGAAATTATTATTTGCTTACCATGAGTAACACTTAAATTCCTCAATAAATCAATTACACCAAGCGCATTGATGCTATCCATTGACTGAATAGGATCATCAATAAATATACAATCAACATCGTTTTCACCATTTTTTACATTAAGGGCTTTAGCTAAAAAAATACTCAGACTGAGTACATTTATTTGCGCAGAACTAAAGCTCAAGGTTGGTGAGATTGTATCGTTACCTTCATTATTTTCAACATACACTTGTAGTTTTGGTTTTCCCTCGTCAGAAAATAAACATTGAAATGTAATTCTCTTAAAGTCAGGATGTGGATCTATTTTTCTATAAATAGTATTAATCAAATCAACATGAAAGTACTGGTCAATCTGCGATTTTAGAGAATCATTAATAAGCCTTAAATCTGCAATCAATGTTTTTTTTATCGATTCACAACTTACAATTCTCTGTTTCAACTCATTTAGTCTTTTAGTAGACTTAGTAAACTCAGCATAAGCTAATACTTGATCTGAAAGCTCTTTTAAAGATATTAAACCATTGACCTGAGCTTTACCTCGCTCAACTTTATGATGAAATGTTGATACTTCATCTCCAAAACGTTGCTTAAGTGAAACCCAATCATCACTCTCTAATAAGTGCCCTAGGTTAAACCTGTTCACTGTTGTGAAAAATTCGCGTAATAATGAGTTTAATTCTGTGATTTTTGATGTGTTTTTAGCTTTCTGAGTTTTTAAGCTCTCTTTATTTTCTGGTAAGTGATTAAAAAACGATGGCGAATAAAGCTCTTTTAAAATATCGACTTTCGCTTTGACAATTTTTATTTCCTTGTTACGAGATTCGAATCTGTGATTTAGCGTTTTCAATGCTTCACTAATTGAGTTTTTTAACTCTTCCTCATTTAAGCGATCTTTAAATGAGTCATTAGCGATTTTTAATTCCGCTAAAAAACCTGAATAATCAGTAATGAAATTATCAACTTCCTTCTCTTGGTTATAGGCAATTTTTAACTCTGTAGTTAGATGCGTATGTTCTTTAGTTAAACCTCTACGTTCATTTTCAACACTGGCTATCTTTTCTTCAATTTCAGATATTAAAACGTCATTTTTATTGAGCTCACTTTCAATAGCTGACTTGAAAGACTTGTATTCTTTGTAACCTGTTATTTTTTTAAACTTATCAAGTTCAACTCTATACAAGCTTAAATTTTTAAATTGTTCTTTTACTAATTGCTTTCTCTCAAAAACCTGCTTAAGTTGCTCTCTCAAAACTATTAAGTGATTTTCTTTCTCAGTATTAAAGTTTATCCTCAATTTTTCTAAAGTGCCCTCATTTAGCTTTATACTTGTTTGGCAGTCTTCGAGTTCTTGAAAAAGCAGTTGCTGATACTCAGATAAAATGGAATTAGTACTGATAGACTCTGCCAATACTTCAAAAGAATCATGCTTATGTTGGCATAAAGGACAATTCTCATTTTGGTTTTGGCTAATTAACTCAGTACCAAGCTCAATAAGTTTAGTTATTGAATTATTTTTTATTTTTGTTTTTTCTATTCTAGCTTCTATATCTTTCTTTTTACTTACTAATTCACTACTTTTGGATTTAGTATTTAAATATTCTGTGACTATTGAAGAGATTTTTTCATTTATGAAATCATGTTCTAAAAAAGAGTCACTATTTTCAATCGTTACGTTTTTAACCCTCACACCTATGGATTTTAAATTGGATTCCTTCTCTTCTAATTCACTTTGTTCGGTTTCAATTGCACTGCTATTAAACTGTTCGATAATAGCTTCTAATCGCAATATTTCGCTGTAATAGTAAGTTGCATTTTTTCTATTGTTATTAAACTCTTCCCTTGCAACAAAAAGTGTATTTCTTTGCTTTTCCAAATCATTTAAAACAGTCGTTTTATTCACAAAAAATCTGACGTTTTCACTTAATCTATCACTTGTTTCTTTTGTTTTTTTCGATAAATTTGACTGTAAATTTATTTTTTCAACAAACTTAGGGAACTCTTTTTCCTTTGCAAGTAAGCTATTGAAATGAAGCTCATCAGTCTTTTTATTTTCTTGTAAAACTTGCAAGTCATTGCTTAGCTCTTCATAAGCTTTGATATCAACTTCTTGCTTAGATAACTGAGCAAGTATTTCTTTTAGCTTTTTTATTTCATTGTGATGATTTTCATAAGTAGTAAAAGAATTCAGGTGTGATTCTAAATATTCTTTCTGTGAAAAAAACTGTGTAACCTCATTATTAATATTACTTTTATGAACATTAATTTGCAGCTCTAGATTTGCATGTTTCTCTTCATTAAAACCATCATCTAATAGATTTAAATTACTACCTTGTTTATTTAGCTCAACGATAAAATTGTTTGTTGTTAGTAAACAGTTTGAGTCAAAATTAGTTTCACTATTTTGCTCTTTAATTAAGTTTTTTTCATTAATATCTTTTGCTTCATCCTCAAACTTAACTAATTTACTTTTTAGAGTGCTCAGCATTAATTGAATTTGCTGACGAGTAACCTCAAGTGAGTTATCCCCACCAAGTTGTTCTTCCATGAATCTTTCGTATCGAGATTCAGGCTTAAGCTCTCTTAAATAGCCATCAACTGCTTCTTGGGTGAGCATAACTGAACGAAAATAGCGTTCCTCGGGCTCTGTCTTTTTATTTTCAAAAGAATAGTCTTTACTTCCTGAGCGAGGTGGGCTTACTTTCCTTTCATACTCATCACCGTCGGTAAAAACTTTCACTATAGTTTCAAGATCATCAGGAGCGCTCTTCGATCTTAAAATGTACTGTTTTTGTCCCTTTTGGTTCAACTCTTTTGCATCAGTGTTATGTATATTTGCTAAACCCGAATCCCTAATATATCGAGTTATATTGTTAGTCATGCAAAAGTCTATAGCATCGTAGAAAGATGTTTTTCCAAACCCATTCGGTGCATAAATAGATACGATATCTGCGGGGGTTCCTTCTTTAACCGTAAAATCAAAAGTACCGTCTATCTTATCTAAGTAACTTTTAAAACCTTGTATTTCTACACGTTTAAATTTCATTACTATCAGCTCCTTGAAGTAAACCATTAAGCCATTCATCTCTTGCTTTCTGGCTTTCTTGTGACCGATTCAATGGCAAGTCTGCTGACAATAAATCTAGTGTAATATGTGAGTACTTCATTGTTACCTCTTTCGGAGTATTTGAGGGCCCAAAAGATATATCTTTACCTAGAATATGATTATCAAGATAACTCGCTATCTCCTCCTTACCATCATTGCAATCATCAACAATTTTTCGCATAAAATAAGTGTCATTCTCAATCAAATATTTTAAAGAATTACTGACCTTCATTGGTATCGAAAAAACCAGATATATATTCCAACGCGTAAAATCATTTTCAATTTTAGTTTGATACTCAACACTTATGAGACTATTTATACGTTTCCAAAGCTGCTGAAGTAAACCCTCATCACCTAAAGTACAATAAAAAACAGAAAAATAAGCACTATCATTAATACATGATTGAAATAATTCAAAATTAACATCCGGAAATGCTGTGTTCAAAAATTCAATTTTTTCTTCGCTAACTTCAATAAAGTTATTTATCATCTCCAGCCTCGACTACCGTTAAATAAGCTCCATATTCTTTTGCTAATGCACGTTTTAATTCATCCAGTTTATGCGGGTGATCTTTAGCATCTGTAAGTGATTCAAAGATATTTTCTTTATTTTCGATACATTCTGCATGTAAAGCAGTTAGGTCAACAATACTACTAATTTTTTCAATATTTGATCTAACATTCACTATGTTATCTGGGTTTGAAGGTGTACGGCTGTTATGTCTATTGTTAATAAGCCTATTCAGCCTATCGTTTTCAAACTGCACTTGCCTTTGTGAAATAAGAGTTTTTGCAACAATAATACCGCCATTGTTTAAGTCCTTTAGTTCTGCCTCGAATATATCACTAATATGCTGTTGCCAAGTTTCATTAACGCCAATAAATACAAGCCGTCTAGATTTAAATATTGTCTCTAAAAAACTTTTATTAATGATAGTTGGTTGATCTATCAAAAGAGACAACGTTATTACTTCTAAAAGAGAGATCCAAAGCTCTCTATCATGTACTTCTTGGTTAGGTCGACTATGTACTCGAATATATTGCTCAAAGTCCTTTAATATTTCATGGGGATATAAATTAACTTTAATTTTATCTTTCGCAATTTTTTTTAATATACTGATTAGATATAGTAATTTTTTATCATTTTCCCAGCTTTTGATTATATTGAAGCTAAAATCAATTAAGTGCTCAAAGCTAGAAAGGTGTAATGGTAAAATTTTTGCTAAAGGTAAGTTTTTATATTTTTGGTTGGATTCATTAATTAAATTAATAAATTCCTTAACAGAAATTGCCGAGATATTGCCATGAAACTCTCTCTCAGTATTTCCGTTCATTTTTGTTTCAATTGCACACAGACCAATAGGCTTACTTAAGCTAAATAGTCCTCCACCAGAAAAACCAACTATATTATCGAAAGCTAAAGCTCCATTCGGAGATAAAATAATTTCGCCGTTCACAGTATCAGAATAGTTAAAAATGTGGGAAACATAACCAAATTTTTCTTGCCTCCTATCAGCTGGGTATCCACATAGTCTAACTTTGTCATTATTAGTCAAAGCTACATCGCTAAGTATCAACTCAATACTATCTATTGGAGGTACTATTAAAATAGCGATATCTTTCGTTTCATGTAGAACAATATCTAAAACTTCAATCGTTTCGCTATCACTAGAAACTACTTTATGTTCATTTAACAGTGGGCTATTTGGATCATCTTTATCTGTTTGCAGACAATGCTTAGCAGTTAGAATATACGCATAGTCTTTGGACATTGATTGTATTAAAACGCCGCTTCCATCATTAACAACTACAGAGTGTTCTTGCTCTATCGATGCAACTATCTGATTCATATTATAATAACGTCCTTACAGGGGATGGCTTTGAAGTTAGCCCTTTCTAATTCTTCTGAACTAAATATTTCGCCAATTAAATCAGGGTAATTAAAATATAAATTTGCGGTCGGGAAGCGATTGAGAATACGCGCAAGAGTTTTTTTATTAGGTAAGCCGTGGTGTCGTCCGTTGGCTGATATTATAAAATTATTACAATCAAGCAAGGATAGTAGTTCATCATTTGTGTTTGCTTTGCTACCGTGATGCGAAACTTTAACATAATTGATTTTTAATGGTTTATTAGCCGAATAACCAAGTAGTCTTAAATTAGCTACAATTACAGATGGGTGGGCATCCCCCAAAAGCAATAACGATTTATCTAAATATTCAAAAATGAAAGCTAATGAGCTCCCATTATGGATGGAGTTATCTTCTTTAAATTCATCGACCAATATAAGCTCTTCTAATGAATTAGAGTAATCCTTATTAGCACCAGAAGTATTTGATACTGCTTTTTTCTTTTCCCAGACTACTAAAAGTTTTTCTAGCTTTTCTAGTGATGGAGAAAGAAATTTGAATTTACAACCAAATCTCTCAAATTCATCTCCAGCTTTAATTAGTGGATGAGTCCATATAGGACTGTTCTTATTTTTCTCCTCAAGATGATCTTCTAACTTAATACCTTGAGCAATACTAGTATTGCCACCAGCTTTATTTTTTAAAGTTACGTAATTAGAGTCATCAAGTGGCTGATTAAAATGATTAAAAACTAATTTACCTGAGTTAAACCAAACTTCTTTTGTCAAATCCGATAAATATCCAGGCTTATTAAAGCCAACAAGAAGCCCACCAATATGATCATCATCAACATGAGTCAATATTAATAAATCAACAAACTCTGATTTTGACTTGATCTCATTCAAGCATAATTTTAAAGGGCGAGGAATGCTTCTGAACTCAAACGTTTTAGCTGGTCCACCGTCAATCAAAATATTTTTACGAGCGCCCTCAAAGTCAACACTAATAACTATTGCATCACCATGTTCTGCCTGTAACACTCTAAATTCTAGATCCATCCTTAAACCCTACATTTTGTTATTTTATTTATTTTTATAAACCAGCAAAGTTTAGCTTTTTATATTTTTGACATCTACTAATACTGTTGCTTTTTAAATAATTTTAAAAGGATTTTGATAAAGCTCAATTACAGAGGAATTCCTCAACCTCGTTACTCATTCTATGCACCAGCCATTTAGGGCCATCATCATACATATCGTTATGACGTGATTTTTCTATCAGAATTTGCCTGACAGGAAACTCATTTAGCTCTGTGTCATTCAGTAGTACATTTTCATCAGCTGGATAATCACTGCCGCGCAATGTAAGTACACTGATATTTTTATTACGAGGCAATAACATACGGCGGTGATCAAGTGTGATTATACTCTCCACCTCATGAGGGTAAAGTGCTGCGTAAAGCGCCGAGATATCCCCGCCATTGGAATGGCCAAATAAAGTTAAATGGCTAAAATCATAAGATGGATAACGAGAGCTTAATTCATTGACTAAAAACTTTAAGGTCACCACACCTCGGTGCCAGTTCTCTAGACGAGTCGCCATATAAGGCGGGGTTCTGTTAAGCGCAGGGTCGCCCTGTAATTCGTGGGCAACGGCGATTGTTAAATACCCTTTGGAAGTAAAAATATCAGCTGCAAATTGATAGTCCGTATGCGCAATACCATACCCTGGATTAATAAACGCTACCGGGCATTTATTATGTTCGCTGCAGGTGGATGAATTACTCGGCTCTGAGATACTAACGGGAATCGCACGATCACGGGATTTGTCAACAATCACTTCATTTTTGGCAAAACTAACCGCGCAGAAAGAAAAGCAGCTTAATATAAGGAGAGACTTTAAAGCGTTCATCATGGTGTGAATCTTATAGTTTTTATTTTAATTACAATAAGTTTAAAGCGTTGTATACGCTCAGACAAGTTACTCGCAGCTAAACGATTATTTATTGTAAATATATGCGATAATGGCGCTAATATTTATGTTTATTTAAAAGTGCCCTATGAAATCATACAGCAGCATCGAACAACGCATCGACATTTTACAAAGTCGTATTGAAGCTTACCAAGAAGAAATCGCAGTACTACAAGCCGAGCCTAAAAGTAATAACGAGCGTATTATTTTTAAGTTTATTGAAACTGGTAGCACAGGTAAAACGAAAGATTTTGTGCGTGAACTTGGCATTAAATCACCACGCGATAGCTTATACTCGTCTGGCGATGTGACTAAATTAATCAAAGATGACGCTGATGATATTAACCCTGCGCTACTTGAGATTGCTCGTGCTCTTGCCAGCGCTCGCAATAAAAACGGCCCAAGCTGTTAATATAAGTGTTACTTGTGGATTAGCTTTTTTTAAAATGCTAATCCACTAGCTCGATATCAAGCCCAGCTAATAAATTTAAAGCCTCAAACCGTTCAAATTTAGCACCACTTACGTCGTTATTTTTTATATCAATATTAAACTGTGTGGCACCGACAAAATTAGCGTTACTTAAATTGGTTTGATGAAACACACTGTCTCTAAAATCTGTGCCTATAAACTGGCTTTTCGCTAAATTTGCATGTCTAAAATCGACATCTTTTGCAAAGCAGTCTTTCATCGTTAGCGTTTTTAATGACAACTCAAAAAATGAGCCGTGGCTAAGCTCGCAATCTTTAAAACTAACGGGCGCAGTCAATGCCAGTTGCGGCCAGTTTACTTGTCCCCACACGATGCTATTGAGCTTACAGCCTTTAAAATTCACCTCTTCTAATGAGCTGTAGTTCCAACTTAAATCACTCAAATTGCAATTGATAAACTCACAATCGATAAAACGACAGTTACTGAATTGAGCTTGGCTAAAGTCACACTCAATAAACTGGCACTGCTCAAATTCAATATCACTAAAGCGCTTTGCTGTCGCTTTTAACTTTAAAAATTCGTGTTCATAGTAATCGTTTTGTGTAAATAACATACCTTCTACTATAACTCCCTCTTAAAACAGCAATAAAAAAACCCTAAGAATAAGCTTAGGGTTTTTAACATTAAACTAGTTTGTTCGTTACTTATTCAGCTGGTTTTTCAGCTTTTTCAACAACGTTGATGGCAAGCTCAGTCAATGAATCTGCATTGGCTTTACTTGGTGCGTCAGTCAGTAAACATGAGGCTTGTGTTGTTTTAGGGAAAGCAATAACGTCACGAATGTTATCAGTGCCACACAGTAGCATTACTAAACGGTCTAAACCAAACGCAAGACCGGCATGCGGTGGCGTGCCGTATTTAAGCGCATCAAGTAAGAAGCCAAATTTGTCTTGTTGCTCTTGCGCATCAATACCTAGGATTCTAAAAGCCGCTTCTTGCATATCTGCATTGTGAATACGAACAGAGCCACCGCCTACTTCGTAGCCGTTTAATACCATATCGTAGGCATCTGAGATAGCCGCTGCTGGGTTTGCTTCAAGCGCTGCTGCATCAATGTCTTTTGGTGCCGTAAATGGATGGTGAACGGCGTGAAGTGTGCCTTCGTCATCTTCTTCAAACATTGGGAAGTCAACAACCCAAAGTGGTGCCCAGCTATCAAGGTTGGTGATTTCTAAATCAACACCAATCTTCAAGCGTAATGCGCCCATGGCTTCATTTACTGTATTGCGTTTATCTGCACCAAATAAAATGATGTCACCTGTTTGTGCATTCGTACGCGCTAGAAGTTCATTAATCACTTCTTCGTTTAAGAACTTAGCGATTGGCGATTGAACACCTTCAGCACCTGCATCACGGTCGTTAACTTTCATCCAAGCTAGACCTTTTGCACCGTAAATACCAATAAACTTGGTGTAGTCATCTAACTGTTTACGAGAAAGCTTTGCGCCACCTGGTACTGTTAGTACTGCAACACGGCCTTTTTCATCATTTGCAGGGCCTGAGAATACTTTAAACTCAACGTCTTTAACCAAATCAGCAACGTCAATCAGCTTCATTGGGTTACGTAAGTCTGGTTTATCAGAGCCGTACAAGCTCATTGCTTCTGAATAAGGCATGATTGGAAACTCACCTAAATCAACATTAAGCAATGACTGCCACATTTCACGGATCATCTTTTCAGTCATACCGCGTACTTGATCAGAGCTCATGAACGACGTTTCTAAATCTATTTGAGTAAATTCAGGTTGACGATCAGCACGTAAATCTTCATCACGGAAACATTTAACGATTTGGTAGTAACGATCAAAACCGGACATCATCAATAATTGCTTAAACAACTGTGGTGATTGCGGTAATGCGTAAAAGCTGCCTTTGTGAACACGGCTCGGTACTAAGTAATCACGCGCACCTTCTGGCGTCGCTTTCGTTAATACAGGTGTTTCAATATCTAAAAATGCATTTTCATCTAAAAAGCGACGAACAAAGCTGCTTGCCTTAGCACGTAACTTAATACGGTCGCTCATTTCTAAGCGGCGAAGATCTAGGTAACGGTATTTTAAACGGCGCTCTTCTGAATTCACTTGGTTAAAGTCAAGTGGTAACGGCTCAGAGCGATTGATGATCGTTAAGCTAGTGCCTAAAATCTCAACTTCACCCGTTGCCATATCTTTATTTACTTGGCTATCAGGGCGTGCACGTACAACACCTTTAAGCTGCACACAAAATTCTTGGCGAAGTTTATTCGCTGTATCCATTAAGCCTTCAACTTCAGGATCGAATACAACTTGCACTAAGCCTTCTCTGTCGCGTAAATCGACAAAAATAAGACCACCAAGATCACGTCGTTTATTTATCCAACCACATAGTTCAACTTCTTGATCTACGTGAGTTTTGTTAAGCTGTCCGCAGTATATAGAGCGCATAGTATTCCTGTCAGTTAAAGACTCATAGCCGCTTTCCCTAAGAATTTGCTGTTTTTGGGGAGTTAAAGCCACTATTTATTAATCATTTTAGGGGGTGCATTATACCCAAGTTACTTAAAAATGCGAGCGCGGCAGCGGGCTCTGTGCTTTCAATTTATAGATTTGATATACTAGCCAAAACACGCAATCAGTTAACCGTTTTATGTTGTATTTAGGGTGTCCGCAGTGGTCAAGCACTGCGTGGAAAGGCAATTTGTTATCCAGCCATTGTAAAAATGCTGACATGCTGCACGAATACGCGCAGGTGTTTAATTCCGTTGAAGGTAATACCAGTTTTTATGCCGACCCGAGTATTGAATCCCTAAAGCGCTGGCGTGATGCTGTGAATCACGATTTTAAATTTACCTTTAAATTCCATCGCCGCTTTAGTCACGAATTGCAATTAACCAACATTGATGACGAGCTTACAGCTTGGTTTAATTTGTTCGAACCGCTATTACCCTATATCGGCCAAATCATGTTGCAACTACCCAATAGCTTTAGCCCTGCGCAATTGCCCCTTCTCGCACAGTTTATTAGTAAGTTGCCACACAATATAAATTACGGGGTTGAAGTACGCCACGGCGAATTTTTTAAAAAAGGCGATGCAGAAGTTGCGTTAAACCAGTTATTAATGGCCAACAACATTAATCGGATTGCCATGGATACGCGTGCCCTGTTTGCGGTAAAACCTAATACCGAAGCCTTGATAGATGCACAACAAAAAAAGCCTCATTTACCCGTGCATGCTATCGCCACTGGTGAGCAGCCAATGGCAAGGTTTGTGATTGCCAGTTTAGAGCATGACTATAAAAGTTATTACCAGCCGTGGCTGAAAAAAGTACAACAATGGCTCGATGAAGGTAAAACACCTTATGTTTTTTTTCATACCGCCGATAACCGCCAAGCCCCATTGTTAGCACGTCAATTTTGCCAAGACTTAAATTATAACCACCGCGTTTTATCACCTTTTATAGGTGAAAAAGAAGCCACTCAATCGAGCTTATTTTAAATTTATGAAAGACTACTCTCGCTATTTTAACGGCTACCCTGAGCAAATTGTCACAAAAGTGATGCAGCTCATTAATAACAACAAACACGGTGCGTATTTAACAAAAAAATACCCGCATGCTCATACGATAACCAATGACAAGTCATTATATGCTTACGCAACCGAGCTTAAAAAGCGCTACTTAAAAAATGCCCCGCCGTTTGGCCGCGCGGCATTTAAAAAGCAAGGTGATATGGTCACTAATGCACTGGGTACGCATACTTACCGTATGCAAGGTAAAACCCGCAAACATGATTTAGCAATCAACAGCGATTTACTGCGCGCGCCAGAGCCATTATTAAAAGCGTTAGTAGTTCACGAACTCGCCCATTTTAAAGAAAAAGATCACAACAAAAGTTTTTACGCCCTGTGTTGTCACATGGAACCAGAGTACCACCAACTGGAGTTAGATTTACGGATTTTTTGTGTCTTGGTCGAACAAAATAACAATCCTTATATAACCTAATGGGCTCCTATTCATAATAAGAACAACTGATTATAGACTAACATTAAATTTAGCGAGTCCTATCAATTGTCCTGATTCAGTAACAACGTGTACTTGCCATTTTCCAACTGAGTCTACGGGAAAGTTCATTTTGTGGGTCCACGCTCTATAACCTTGCTCCCGCCCGCCTGTAATATCTAATGCGATTCGCTCTACGACTTGGTTATTAAGGATCCAAACATGAAAAATCTTTTCGTTTAAACCTCTTGGCGCTTTCACCGCTGTCCAACTATACAAACCTTCCTGTCGTAACGTATTTACATCTAACTGCTTAACGTTACCGATGGGCTTGCGTTGTGCAATATCGACTTGGTGGGATACCGTAATATCAGTTAAGCGCAGCGCCGCTGGCGGTACCCAGCTACGTAGCTGCCATAAACCTGCGCTAAGCGCACTCAACAATAAAACGAGTAAAGGAAAACGCCACCAGCGCGCATTGGGCATTAAATTACCTAAGCTTGGCAGTGTACAAATAACTGAGGTGATCAATGCTATTGTTAAGCTTTGACTGGTGGTGAGATTAAGTAAAATAGGTAGAGTAACGAGAATAACAACGAACAGTGCGAAGTTGTGAAACACCGTAAATAATATACTGTGCTTAGCTAATTTTTTATAATACAGCGGATCGACAACCGATATAAATGCGCAAAGTATAATTAATGATGTAAAAACAGCCTGTGGATGATTCCACGAAGTCACCGCGAGAAAAAATGGCAATGCAAAAAACAAGCTTTCTTGCTGCACCATCTGTAATGCAAAACGCATAAAGTTAGGTGAAACAGCAACACCAAAGCGCTGCTCAACTTTATCGCGCAGCCAATTATCCACAATCAACCAAACCCAACTGATCAGTAAAAGTATGGCAATAATTTGCGAAAACGACTCCTTTCGCTCAACTAAAAGGTAGCTTGCCACACCGCTGCAAAACGCAAATACAGCCAACAAACCGGGCCGTTGTTGCATCATTATAATAAATTTTGTTATTAGATTTTTAAAATAGCTCATTCAAAAACAGCATCCACTTATTTATGTGTTAAAAGCGCACCATGCTTTATTTTATTGTACGGGTAACGGCTTTACACTTTTTAAAGAAAACATTTGGGCCCAGCTATCTCGTCATTGATATTCACAAAGCACCTAAGATTCAATATACTACACATACTATTTGTACTTGAGATTAATATGCCTAAGCCATTTTCAAATTTGTTGGCAATATTATTTATTTTGCTAAGCTTTTTTGGCCAAACGATGGCGTACAGTGCTAATCTGCCTACAAATACTGCATCGCATTCTCAACAATCATCAGCAACAGATTATATCCTCACCGATGAGCAAGCCCAAAGTGAAGATGAATGTTGCGATACCGAGTGCTGTGAAGTCACTTGTATTTGCCCTGCAAACACATGTGTGTCGGCCTTTTATTTACCTAGTCAAGTAAATACAACTGCGCTTGTTGTGCAAAAGTCTAATGTTATAAATCAACACGTCGAACGAAAAGTTTTGATGCCGACACATGTATTCCGCCCTCCTATCTCTATCTCATAAATACAGTTCCCATATTTTTTAGCCACGTTGAGGGCTAATTCGCTCTACTTTAATACAATTATGAGACAAATATGTTTATAAAAACATCTAAGCTAGCTGTTGCTGCTGCGTTATTCCCTGCTTATTCGTTCGCCCATGAGCAGCATCATGACCATGACGAACATGAAAAAAAATCGATAGAGAAAATACAAGTCATGGCTTCTCGTCTTGGTCGAATTGTTACCGAGTCAGCAACTCGCACTGAAATAATCAATAGTGAAGAAATACACGAGAAAGCCTTAATGCGCCCTGGCAACATTTCAATGTTAGTGGCAGAAACTGGTGGTGTACGCGTGCAAAACACTTCACCCGCTTTAGGTAGTGCAAATATCCGTTTGCAAAGCCTGTATGGCCGCTATACCCAGCTACTTAGTGACGGGCTGCCATTATATGGCGGTCAATCAATAGGCTTATTACAAATCCCGCCGACTGATCTTGCCAATGTTGAGATCATTAAAGGCTCTGCCTCTTCATTATATGGAGGCTCTGCGTTAGGTGGAGTGATCAATTTGATTTCACGTACACCGAGCGATGAGTTTGAGGGCGAACTTCTTCTCAATGCCACCTCAAAAAATGGCCAAGATGTTACCTCTTACTTTGCGGCACCTTTAACTAACTCTATCAGCGCCTCTGTTACCGCAGGGTTTCATCATCAACAGGAGCAAGACTTAGATGAGGATGGCTGGCTTGATATGGCAAGCTATAACAGAGCAAGTGTACGCCCCCGTTTTTATTGGGAAGGCGATAATGGCGCCAATTTATACGTCACGGTAGGCGCGATGACCGAGCAACGAGATGGCGGCACAGCTGAAAACGCAATAATGCCTGATGGCAACCCATTTGCACAAACACAAGACAGCTTAAGGCTTGATACGGGCTTTATATTTGATAAACCAATAAATGAAGTACTGGCCTTAAATGTACGTGGTTCTGCAATGCAGCAAGATCATGATCACCTATATGGTACTATAAACGAAAATGACAACCATGAAAGTTACTTATTAGAGTCAAGTATCTCTGGTTATACCGACAACATCGCATGGCTAGTCGGTGCTGCGTATCAATCTGAAAAATACCAATCAAAAGACTTTGCTGCATTTGATTATCACTACGAAGTGCCCGGCGTTTTTTCACAACTTGATTATGAAACAAGCGAAAATATATCGGTGTCGTTGAGTGCACGTGCCGACTGGCACAATGAATACGGCACGCAATTTAGTCCGCGAATTTCCATGCTGTATAAACCAGAAAACTGGACCGTAAGAGGTTCTTACGGTAAAGGGTTTTTCGCCCCCACTCCATTTATTGAAGACATTGAAGATGCTGGTTTATCCCATTTAGAGCCGCTCGAAAATATTGCAGAAGAACATGCAAACACAGCCTCTATCGATATCAGCTATACATTTGATAGCGTTGAAACAAGTGTTACTTTTTTCTCCTCCGATGTTGAAAATGTCACTGAGTTAGAAGTCATCAACCAGCAACTCACGCCATCAGGTAAAAACGTTCGCATCATCAACGCCCAAGGCCAAAGTGAAATACGTGGTGCAGAATTTCTATTGCGCTATCGCTGGAATGATATCAAGCTAACGGGTAGTTATTTATATACAGATGCAAGTAAGCAAATTAACTCAGGAACAGGTCGCGTACCGCTTACTCTAACCCCAGAACACTCAGCGGGTGCAGTAATTATGTGGGAAGAGCACGGTAGCCACTTAGTTGGTTTTGAAGCCTACTACACCGGCACACAACAGCTTGAGAATAACCCTTACAGAGATAAAAGTGATGCTTACTGGCACTTAGGTTTACTTGGGCAAATTACCGTTGGACGGATTAGCTATTTTGTTAATGCTGAGAATCTACTCAATGTAAGGCAAACAAAAGAAGACTCTCTCATATTGCCACAACAAGCACCGAGTGGTCGTTGGACGACAGATATTTGGTCTCGAAACGATGGTTTTACTGTCAATGCAGGCATTCGTATCAAGTTTAACGATTAAATCACAAACTAGTATGCTGGTTAACCTATAACCAGCATACACAACAATATGTTACTATTTAAACCTAGCAAGTGAGTATTTTTAAACATAGCTAACTTTATGCTCAGTCACGCTTAAAGTTCTTACTATGGCTATTTAAATAGTCGTTCATTGGCATAGGTTTGGCAAAGTAAAAACCTTGTGTAGAGTCAATATTACAACCTTTTAGGATAGTAAGCTGCTCTTTGCTTTCAACGCCTTCTGCAACCACACCCATCCCTAAGTTATTTGCTAAATCGATAATTGTTTTTACAATGCTAAACCCTGATTCTTCATCGGATATTCTATCAATAAAGCTTTTATCTATTTTTAACTGCTTTACCGGGTAAGCGTGTAAATAAGCTAAACAAGAATATCCAGTGCCAAAATCGTCAATTGAAAAAGTAAACCCTTCTGACTGAAGCTCTTTCATTTGCTGTATTGTATGTTCAACATCATGAGTTAGCATACTTTCAGTAATTTCGAGGGTTATTTTAGACGGAGAAAGGTGGTGATAATTAAGCACATGAAGTAACTCAGACTTTAATAAAGAAGACTTGAATTGTGAAGCACTTATATTAATCGACACCTTAAAGTCATCATCTATTACACACGGGTTTAAACGTTTAAGTAATGTACAGATATCTCTAAGAACTATATTTTGCAAACGTTGTATTAAACCAAACTGCTCAGCAACCGGTATAAATTCACTTGGTCCAATAATTCCATTAATCGGGTGGATCCAACGGATCAGCGCCTCGGCTCCCACGACCTTGCCTTCATTGTTAATTTGTGGCTGAAAGTAAGCACAAAACTCATCATTCTCAATCGATTTCAAAATCTCTGTTTCGAGTTTTATCTTTCTATCTAATAATGTCTGCAGTTGTGGATCATAAAAACTATAGCTATTCCCGCCTTTCGCCTTTGAGCGATACATAGCGGTGTCAGCAAACTTTAGAATATTGCTCGCAGTTATATCTGCGCCTTCAATTAAACAAATACCAATACTACAACTAACCTGAAATTTTAAGGCCCCTACTTTAAACTCTTGCTCAAAAACTTCGTGGATCTTTTGCGCCACAATGGCTGATTCCACATTGGCTTGGTCATTATCGTCACCAAGATATTCTAATAAAACAACAAACTCATCGCCTCCCAACCGCGCTAATGTATCTGATTTCCTTATAACCGCACCTAATCTTCGGGCAACTTCAATGAGTAATTCATCTCCTGATGAATGTCCTAATGAATCATTGAGGCGCTTAAAGTCGTCTATGTCTAAGAATAGTAAAGCTCCTGTTTCACCTGAGCGCTTTATTTTTTCAACAGCGATGTTTAAGCGCTCATTTAACATTCGTCTATTTGGGAGTTTTGTTAAAGGGTCATAATAGGCAAGCTTTTCTACGGCTTTTTCTGCTTCTTTTCTTTGTGTGATATCTCTTGCAACCCATAAAACATGCCTAGACTGACTACTCTTAGATTGATAATGATCCACAGGTACCGTGCGCCCTTCAAAGACCACCTTTCCCTTGGGCACTTCTAACTCATATTCGAACACTTGAACTTCATTTGTCGCGAGTGTTTTCTCGAGTACCGCCATAATTGGTAGCGCATCTTTAGGATCTAAAACATCATTGACATTTTTTCCCTTACTTTGCAGTAAAGAAGAATATAAAAATTCATTTGAAGAACCATATACGTCAACATACTCGCCATTTTCACCCAAAATAAGAACAAGATCAGGCATTACTTGGGTGAACGCTTCAAATTTATCATTGCTGTGCTTAAGTTGACTAATAACATCATTTAATTTAGTTGCATTGGCGTCATTTTCGAGCGCAATACTGGTAAAGTTTACAAAATGATCAATCAGCTCCAAGTCTTGCTTTGTAGGACTTTTTGCAGTGGTATGATAGACAGCAAATGTCCCTAACACTTCAGCTTTAGTAGAAATAATGGGTGTTGACCAACATGAGGCTAGTCCAAAGGTTAGCGCCGTTTGTTTAAAGCCTTCCCACAACGGCGATGTGTTTATGTCGTCAACGATAATTCTTGCTTCTGAAAATGCTGCCGTCCCACACGATCCTACTTTAGGGCCAATTTCAATTCCGTTAATTATTTGACAATACTTAGCATCAATACTTGGGGCAGCACAATGAAACAGTTGATTACCCTGAAGCGATAAAATTGAGCACTTGGCAGACTCATCCTCTAGCATTTCCTCGATAGCTAAACAGATCTCTTCACTTATTTCACTTAAAGGCTGCCCTAACGCTATTTTCGAGAGTATTTTTTGCTGTTGCTTTAATAACTTTAAAAGTTGCTTATCCTGCATATTTCACAAAGTCCTGAATTTTGCTTCATCGTGGTATACGAAAAAGTGGTGTAACGCTTAAATCGCTCTGCCGCGCTAAGATTTTATATCACGAGTTATTGCAATGTTATCTAAAAGTAAAACAACAAAGGCTAAGTAAATTATAGTCAATAACCAATAAGCCACAGTATTAATTCGTATGAGTCACACGTCAATTATAATCCGTTTCTATTAGAGTAACAGTAACGCAAGCTGCTAATTATTTCTATATGTTCAGGGGGAGTTATGAAGCAAAAATTACATAGGGTAGTTGTAGTAAATAGGGTGTTGATTTGCTTAAGAGTACTTATATTACACATTGCTAAGCACTCTTAATTTACGCTTTTGAAGCTAACTTATCCCTAAATACTTATGAACCTGCACAGATAAACGCCAATTTTTGTCTATACACGTCTCTATCGCCAACTTTGTCGCAGACACTTTTTGACTAATCGGCTGTAAATAAACAAGCTTTGGATTGACACCTGTTTTTAAAAATAGCGCTTCAAGCTCTTCCACATGTTTTTGCATTGCAATGGGGTGTTTTATCTCATCTGCACGCTTCATTGCTGAGGTCAGAACTTCATAGCCACCACGCATATTAATCTTTGGTGAAACAGTAACCCATGTTTGTGTCGGAGCTAAAACTTCAAAAGTACCACTTGTTTCTATCTGCGTACTAAACCCATGTTCATGTAATAAATTACATATTGGGTTCAAGTCATACATACAAGGCTCGCCACCGGTTATAACTACATGCTTTGCACGGTAACCACGCGCATTAAAAAGTGCCAATATCTGTTCCGCTGAGGCATTTGCCCAATGATCAGAGTCCGCTTTTTTTCCCACTGTGTCATCAAGCGAGACTTTGTATACATTGTCTACTTCCCACGTTTGTTTTGTATCACACCATGCACAGCCTACAGGGCACCCTTGTAAACGTAAAAATACGGAAGGCGTACCAGTAAAGCTTGCTTCACCTTGGATGGTTTCAAATATTTCATTAATTTTATACAAACGTTATCTCACTTACTACTTAGCACTCATCAGACCGATTAGAGCGACACATCAAAAATCAAAAAGCATAGGCAAAAATTGTTATTTATGCTCCAGCCGTGTAGTATATCGCGCCCTGATATAAACCTCTATTAAAACTAAGAGCAAAACAGATATGACGCAAAAAGTAGTTGTGATTTATTCCGGCGGTATGGATTCATTTACCGTATTAAATAAAGCCCTGCAAGAAGGCCACGATGTATATGCCTTATCATTTGATTATGGTCAGCGTCATGTTAAAGAGCTTAAGGTCGCCGCACAGGTATGTGAAAAGCTTAATGTTCCCCATAAAATCGTCGATATTTCTGCTATTAACCAACTGATTGGTGGCTCATCATTAACTGATGATATTGATGTGCCTGAAGGCCATTACGAAGAAGAAAGCATGAAAAGTACGATTGTGCCTAATCGCAACATGATTTTGCTCTCATTAGCTGTAGGGTATGCTGTATCACTAAAAGCCAGCCAAGTTTATTATGGCGCTCACTCTGGCGATCATGCAATTTACCCAGATTGCCGCCCTGAGTTTGTGAAAAAAATGGACGATTTGTGCCGCATTGCTAACTATGATGCCGTTGAAATTTTTAGCCCGTATTTAAACAACACCAAAATTGACATTTTAACTGATGGCATAAAAATGGGATTAGACTACAGCGAAACTTGGACGTGTTATAACGGCCGAGAGAAAGCCTGTGGTAAATGCGGTGCGTGCCAAGAGCGCCTTGAAGCATTTAAACTTAACGATGTTACAGACCCGCTAGAGTACGAGTAAATTACCATAGCCATGTTAAAAGGCGATCAATGAAAGCCTTTTAACATCTATAACCAGCGTCTAACCTTCGCCTTATAATCAATATAAGACTGACCAAAAACCTCGGTTAGTGCCCGCTCTTCTGGCATGATTTGAAACCATGTTAAGTACGCCACAAAACCTATAATACTTAAAACCGCCCAAATAGAGGCAAGCCATACCCCCCACCCAAGTAAAATAAAAGCGAAACCAACATACATTGGGTTACGAGATATTTTATACACGCCTGCCGTCACTAGCTCTGAGGCTTGCTCAGGATTAGTAGGATTGACCGTGGTTTTGGCTAGTCGAAAACTCACCACACCTGCGATACAAAATATAACGCCTAAACACACTAAAATAGTCGCAACGTAAGCAACAAATAAATTAAAGTCAATCACAGTGTAATGTGCAATCAATGCCATTAGTCCTGCAAAAAATAACACCACTATAACGGGTGGTATTTTGGTATGTAACATAAGTCCCTCTCTTAACAGTGTTCCAACCTATCCCTTTGCTTAATATGGCATTATCTGCGGCCACCTAAGGATAAGCATAAAATACAAATAAAATTACAATTGTCAGCTTTATACCTACACAAAGCAGGTTATACTTTATACTAAATAAGACGTATTAGGGAAATAAAAACTATGTCAGGCACTACTATGATCGTGTTAATTGTATTTATCTCTGTGGGTTCAGGGGTCATTTACGATATGTATAAAAAGCACCTCGAATTTAAGCACAAAATGCAAAATAACAACCATGATGCAAACAAACAATTAGATGCAGTGAATGCCGAGGTGCGCGCTTTAAAAGAGCGTATTCAAACACTCGAAGCTATTGTTACTGATTCAAGCTTTAATGTTAATCAAGAAATAAATAAGCTATAAAACCTATTAATCTGTAAACTGGTTAGTATACAGGTGAGCATTCTGCGGCCGCTCAACACCATGAGCGGCTAGAAAACCAGATATTTCACTGTTACACCCTTGCGGCGCACGCCCACTATCAATTTCAAAATTGAGCTGATTAGCATGCTGCTTACCCAATGAGCATAAATTTAACGCATTATGAGAGCGAAGTTTGATACTTAACTCCCCAATCTTCTCAACGGATATGTGCTTACTAAAACGAGCAAGGTCATTGTATTTAAAGTTTTCACTGACAAATTCATTACTGATTTTAATTAATGCATCAATCAGACCATGTAAAAATAGATTGGTACTTGTGTTATTTACCAAAAATGAAACTTGAGTATTATTGAATTCGTGAAGCTGGCAGTCATGGCAGGTTAACTGTACTTGATATAAAACCGTTGAATTATCAATTTTATTAACGTTAATCAGTTTGATTGGCGCTCCTGCAAAAATACAATTATCTATAACCTCGTTTACATCACTTATATCTTTACCATCTGACATCACAAGCTCAGCATTTTGTGCCATTAGAGGTAAATCATGGTGATTATTAAATGGCGTACTTGATCCGTTTTGGTGTTTAAACTTAATAAGCTCTCTTACTTCATGTTCGCGTGCTACTTTTAGCGCTAAATAAGCGGTTTGAATAAGCTCTGATGTAGGTAAGTTTTCCTCTACGTACCAACGCCTGCCAAATAGTAATTTTTTCGCATTTTGATTAAGCTCACTAGACTGGTAATTGTCGGGATTCAAAATAGCAACTTGCAAATAAACTTGCTGGTCTTTTTCAGCCGCAATAACGCGAAAATGAGCCGAAAAGCTAATTTGACTGAGTACGTCATTAACAGATTGCAGAGTATGCTTGTAACGTAAAAAATGTTGCGGGACTACCCAGTTACCGTTAGAAAGTTGTACCAAAGGCGCATAAGAAATTGGTTGTTCAAAGCTGTGTGGCCACTTCGCATTATTCGCAGTGGAAGGCTTTAAGTCTTTTATTTTACTATTCATACTTAAATTACATTAATTCATACAAGTGGCGTAAAAGTGGTACGAATTTAATAGAGTAAGTAGATCACACTGCCCTGTTAGTTTTAACTAAATTTAATTGCTTATAATCAGCAATGACCTGCTCATAATATGTGGGTTCTTTTTTTGTCATGCGAGTGTAATGCGCTATTAAGGTTTTAACATACTGCTGATGGTGTTTATCAGTAAAGTCCCACATTGAACAGCCGGTAGGCTCAATGGGTATGTTTGATTTAAAGCTTACATGTAAAAGCTCATAAAACCGTTTATTTTCGATGATTATCTGCTCTGACTTTAACCCCTGGCCCAATTGTGCAAGCCCTTTCCTTAACGCGTAAGTATGGTGCACAGGGCATATTATAAAGCTGAGCTGATTAAGCGTTTGCTGATCATGATTTTCAATGATTTTTTGCATTAGCCTTAATAGTAGCTCCCCCCCTACACCTGCGATAATAATCAATTGTTTCGCATCAGCGGTAAGTTCAATACTTGATACATCTTTACATTGAACCTGCCACTGACTGTTAGCGTTTGAATCTGCAAAGCGCCCGAGTGTATTACTCAATGCATCCATCAGCTCAGGTACGATATCTACAAAAACTACTTTATGTGCAACCTCTCGCTTAAGGAGTGTCATTCCCAATAAACCATGATCGCAGCAGCAATCCCAAATTACATCATAGGATTCATCTACCAATGAATTAATCGCACTCAAACGATGGCTGAGTTTCATATTATGCAGATGTTATGGTGGTTTTATAAATAAGTGCTTTTAAGCTACGATCACTATCTACTTCAACAAATCCTGACGTAGGTGCTAAACGTTCAACAAAAGTGATAGCACCTTGCGTATGTTCTTCGATTAATGCTTTAAACGCATGTTCTGACAATTCAGGGCTGTTTGCGCATAATAATAACTGAGTATCGCAGGTTAATAGTTCTGGCAAGCGACGTAGTACTTTTTGATAATCCTTGGTCAGTATAAAACTGCCTTTTTGAAAGCTCGGTGGATCAACAATGATTAAATCAAAAGGTGCTGCTTTTTTAAGTTTGCCGAATGATTTTAAAATATCATGAGGTAAAAAACTCACACCGCGATCAAACCCATTTAATTGATGGTTCTGTTTCCCTGTGCGTAATACGCCTTTATTCATATCCATGTTGATTACGCAGTCAGCACCACCTTGCATGGCACTAACTGAAAACCCGCAAGTATAAGAGAATAAGTTAAGGACCTTGGCGCCTTTACTGTTATTACTCACAAACTCGCGGCCATTTCGCATATCAGGAAAAATCCCGGTGTTTTGACGACTCATTAAATCAACATGAAACTTGGCAGCGCCTTCTTTAACTATGTGAGATTCAGGTAACTCACCGTATAACAATGTATTTTGAGTTTTTAGCCCTGCACGTTGCTGGTAAACCAGTGCCGTAATATGTTCAGGTGCATTTGTTTTTACCCAGTTCCAAACTTGCTCAGTCAGTTGTTCAAGAGTTTCAGGGGTAATCTCATCATAAGATACTAAAAATAAGCTCGGTGGATAAAAGTCTAAATTTAAATGGCTTAAATGTTCAACACTGTGACCACGACCATGGAAAATACGGCACAGCTCATTAGCTGCAATCGGTGCACTATCAAGTGCAGTGATTAGAGGAGAAAAATTATGCATTTTTAATCAACTGTTGTTGTAATTCGTGTATTTCATCGCGCACTGAAGCGGCTTTTTCAAATTCAAGATCGCTTGCATAGGCATGCATTTTAGTTTCAAGTTCTTTCATTTGAACTGCAATCTCTTTAGCACTGAGCACTTTATTGGTTTCTTTGCGAATAAGTTTTAAATTATCCTGCGGGCCTGCCTGCTCACCCACATCCATAATGTCGGTAATTTTCTTCAATAGTGCCTTTGGCTCAATACCATGCTTAATATTATAAGCGTGTTGTATATCACGACGACGTTGGGTTTCATCTATCGCTTTAGTCATAGATTTTGTCATGCGGTCAGCATATAAAATTGCACGTCCGTTTAAATGACGAGCTGCACGCCCTATGGTTTGAATAAGCGAACGTGCCGAGCGCAAAAAGCCTTCTTTATCGGCATCAAGTATCGCCACTAAAGAAACTTCTGGCATATCTAAGCCTTCTCGTAAAAGATTGATCCCCACTAACACATCAAATACACCCGCTCGAAAATCTCTTATTATTTCAACACGTTCAACGGTATCAATATCTGAATGCAAGTACCTAACTTTAACATTATGCTCGTTCAAATAATCCGTTAAATCTTCGGCCATTCGTTTCGTAAGTGTGGTTACTAGTACACGTTCATCAATTTCAACGCGTTTATATATTTCAGACAGTAAATCATCAACCTGAGTGCCAACAGGGCGCACTTCTATTACAGGATCAAGTAAGCCTGTAGGACGAATCACTTGTTCTGCAATATCATCACCACAGCGCTCCAACTCAAAGTCCCCAGGGGTGGCCGACACATAAATAGTTTGCGGCGCGATAGCTTCAAACTCTTCAAATCGTAACGGCCTATTGTCCATTGCCGAGGGCATTCTGAAACCATATTCAACAAGGTTCTCTTTTCGACTGCGATCGCCTTTATACATAGCGCCTATTTGCGATACTGTGACATGCGATTCATCGATGATCATTAGCGCATCATCGGGTAAGTAATCCAATAATGTGGGTGGTGGATCACCCGGTGTGCGACCTGATAAATAACGGCTGTAGTTTTCGATGCCCGAACAATAACCAAGCTCGGTCATCATTTCGATATCATACTGTGTTCGTTGTGCTACACGTTGCTCTTCAACAAGCTTATTTGCGCTTAATAACTGAGCACGACGTTCTTTCAGTTCAGCCTTAATATGCTCTATGGCATCGAGGATCTTCTCTCGTGGTGTCACATAGTGCGTTTTAGGATAGATGGTGGCACGTACTATGTGTTTTTCAACCGCCCCTGTTAGCGGATCAAATATACTCAAACGTTCAATTTCATCATCGAACATTTCTACACGAACGGCATAAGTCTCTGACTCCGCAGGGAAGATATCAATAACTTCGCCACGTACTCGATACGTACCACGGCTAAAATCAATATCATTTCGTGTATATTGTAATTCTGCAAGACGACGAAGCATATCACGTTGATCAACTGTCTCACCGACTTTTAATAACAACATCATTTTCATGTATGAATCAGGATCGCCCAAACCATAGATGGAAGATACTGACGCCACGATTATCGTGTCACGACGCTCTAACAAAGCTTTTGTTGCACTTAAGCGCATTTGTTCAATATGTTCGTTAATAGACGCATCTTTTTCGATAAATGTGTCACTGGCTACAACATAGGCTTCTGGCTGATAATAATCATAATAAGACACAAAATACTCAACGGCGTTGTGAGGGAAAAACTCTTTCATCTCCCCATACAGCTGCGCTGCAAGTGTTTTATTATGCGCCATAATGATTGTCGGGCGATTTAAATCATTAATAATATTTGCCATGGTAAATGTTTTACCTGTTCCCGTGGCACCCAGTAAAGTTTGATGTGCTAATCCTGACTCTAAGCCTTCGCATAACTGGGCTATGGCAGTAGGTTGATCGCCACTTGGGGTAAACTGCGAAACGAGTTGGAAATGATCACTCATACTTGGCACTCCTTGACGGGTGAATTATTAATAGCATTGAGTTCTTTTATGAACCATTTATAGGCAACTAAGCCGGTGAACACATTACCTATTGCAGCACCTATTAATAAACCAGGTAAATCTGCAATTAAACTTCCGATATAAGCAAACGGTACATAAAAAACAAATAACCTAATAACGCTAAGCACTAGCGCATTCATAGGCTTATGTAGCGCATTAAAAGATGAGTTAGATAAAATTATTACGCCTTGAAAACCATAACTAAGCGGTAATGTATAAATGAACAAGGTAATTACATCGATAACCATTTGCTCTTTACCAAACAATTGACTGATCACACCTGAAAATACGATTAGCAATAAGTAAATGATAAATTGCCATATCATTACAAATTTAAGCGTTGAACAATAAGCCTCTTTCACTCGACTTAATTTACCTGCACCAAAGTTTTGGCTTATAAATGGCGGTAATGTCATCGACAACGCCAGCACAACAAGGCTTGCTATGGATTCAATTCGACTACCCACACCAAACGCAGCAACCGCCTCAGGTCCATAACCAGCAACGAGTGCTGTCATCACAGCCATCGCAATGGGTGTGAGCATATTAGCGCCCGCTGCGGGAAACCCGATTTTTAAAATTTTCTTAACCGATACCAAAGCTGTTTGGTTTTTTGCATGTAAACTCAACAAGCCTTTTTTTACGGCTAAAATATATAAAATGATCACTACAGCTACAGACCAAGCTATCACGCTCGCGATTGCAGCGCCTTTGATGCCCATTGCGGGGAATGGACCAAAGCCAAAAATTAAGATGGGATCGAGTACCGCATTTATTAGCCCGGCTCCCCCCATCACTATGCTTGGAGTTTTTGTATCGCCGCTTGCACGCAATACTGAGTTTCCGATCATCGGCGTGATTAAAAACACACTACCCATAAACCAAATACCCATGTAATCATGAATTAATGGCAGCGTATTCTGCCCTGCCCCAAGTAATTTAAATATTGGCTCAATAAATAAATAGCCGAATAAAGATAAAATAAGCACCATCACAACAGCTACCAACAACGCCATGCTAGCGTCAAACCGCGCTTCTTCCATATTATTACTGCCTAACGCTTTTGCTATTACAGCAGATGTGCCAATACCTAAACCTATTGCCAAACTGATAACAGTAAAAGTAACAGGAAAAGTAAAACTCACCGCGGCTAAAGGCTCGGTACCCAACAAACTAATAAAAAACGTATCAACAATATTAAACATCATCAATGTGATCATGCCGAAGATCATCGGGATCGTCATACGTTTTAGCGTTGGAACTATTGGGGAATTTAATAAATCAGGGGATGTGTTTGTTTGCAAGTTTGCGCGCATGTGAATAAATAAGCCTCTTTTATTAAGCTGCCATTTTAAAGCATCAGCGCGTTGCAAGCCACGCATTTATTAAATGAATCCGTTTACATATAGGTAGATAAAGTTTCTATCGTTCATAACGGTCATAAATTTGGTAGAAAAGTACACGTTTTAAGCGGTTTCCTTGCAATAGCTCAAAAACATCAGTTAAAAACAATAAAAATACACTTATGTAACGTTTATAACAAAACCCTCTCCGCTAGCGCTGATTTTTTACACAAAAATTGCTTATATCTTATCGTCACGAATAATTTTCCTCATCATAGGGTGCTAATTCATGCTTTTTTTTTAAGACATTGTTTTATATATAGATAAAAAAAATGTTTTTAGTGCTTGATATCCTTACAGCGCCCGAAAAATATAGCGTAGATGATGTTCTTAAACTTTAATAAACAGAGTTATCCACAGATTCCGTGGATAACTCATTCAAACCCGCACCAATCAAGGGGTTTAACTTATCGATAGAAACTAAATTCTAATTACGTTGGCGAATACTAACTTAATTCATTTTGGCATTTCAGATGAAAAAATCACCTAAACATGCAATGTATGAGCATATCTACAGTCGAAAGTAACCCTCCAACTTAAGAAAGTCTTCTTTATTAATCTGAATTTAAAGTAAAAAATTTATTGGGATTCGTTCTGATATTATTTCTAGAATTTGCCCTAACAAAATTCTTAGCGTTAAAAAACTTCGTAACTTATTACAAAAGCGACTTCTTAACGCTTAATAATAAAAAATCCCCCTTTAAAGTATTTACCGTATAAAAACTGTTTTTTTGTATTTTAGAGAATAAAATTGATACCAAATTATGGTTTTTCATATTTTTAGTTGGTGCTACATCACTTAAACCTAGCTACATAATCACCCTGTTGCTGAAGTTTTTCTTTTTTGGGATGTTATTAATTGCACGATTAGAGTTATAAAACGCGCAGATCGAACATAAAAACATCGAATAAACTACTTTTTTGAATTTATGAAGTTTTTATGTTGACACTTTGCGGCTCCATCATTAATATTTCGCCCCGTTGAAAGGCATGACGCTTCCCCCTTAGCTCAGTTGGNNAGTCGGGGAGGGGGAGCCAACTTAACGAATCAATTAGACTTTTCTTAGTATTTCCTCTACTCTAATCCAATCAAATGTAATTATTTTTAATTACGGCAGTAATTGAAAAAGTACGCTGATAAATCAAGGATTTGATTCCTTCCCTTTTGAACGAATGAAAGACTAAATCATGGCTGGTTTTAAAAAACTCATATTTATACAACTCATTTCTTGGTTACTATTTGCCAGCATTGGCGGTTACTTTGTTGCAGCTGCTTTTAATAGTGCAGTAAGCGAAAAGCAAAAAGCAGCGCAAAACGTAATCAGTACTTATATAAACGAACAAACTATGGATGATTTTTCTTCATCAAAAATCCAAAAAGCTTTAATAGATGGAAAAGTCTTTTCAACGTTCATATTACGTGACTATGATGGGAAAGAAATAGTCAATATTCAGTCCCCTACTCCATTGCCAGCTTTTGCAGCGATGGTGAATTCTACATTCAACTCAGTAAGGCCACAATTTGCAGTTAACAATGCATCTGATATAAAAGTTGAGTTTACTGTCAATGCAAGCAATTTAGCGCATTTACTTCAACACGCTTTTTTTATTGTGATTTTGGTCTCAGGTGTAATGGCAATTATCCCGGTCATCTTCATGAAAGCGATGCTAAAAAGGCTTAATAGAAATATAAGCATGACTGTCGCTGATGTCGTTGATGTATATATAAATCAAAATCAAGTAAACGACAGCCTAGATACTGCCATTGATAGCAGCAAAATTAAAAAGCTAGCCTCAGATCTTGTGCCAAGCTTTAATCGGTTGTCTCACTTTTTACAAAGTAAGCATGATGATATTCAAAATGCTGCGCATTCAATAAAACAAGAAGCGTACAAAGATACTGTAACCGACCTTGGTAACAGGAACATGTTCGTTGAATATTACGAAAAAAATATAGAAAGCAGTGATAAAAGCACATTTGGCTCTTTAGCGATGGTTCGCTGTAGTGAACTGCAAATTATTAACCAGACTCGTGGTTACCAAAAAGGTGATGAATACGTAAAAGCGGTTGCTGATATTATTAAACATATTAGCGGCACTTACACAGCCAGTAAGGTTTTTCGATTAAATAGCTCTGACTTCGCCGTCGTATTACCTAATATACCGTTAAAGGAATCTGAACGATTCGGTGATAATCTGCAGTCGCGATTTACGCAATATCAACAAAATCAAGAACTCAGTTCAGTAGCGAATACCGGTATTGTTGGCTATGAAAAAGGTAAGCCGCTGGGTGAGCTGCTCTCAGTCGTTGATAACGCAATGAGCATGGCACAGTCAAAACAAGCCAATGCGTGGCACGTTCAACGTGAAACTGACTTAATTAATAATGTAAGCGCAGGATTTGGTAATCAAAACTGGCGTAAAGTGATTAACGAAGTCATCGAAGAAAAACGCGTACACTTGGTCATGCAAAACATTATGCCGATAGGCAAAAGTGCAAAAGCCTATGCAGAAATACAAGTACGCTTTAAAACTCAAGAAGGCCAAGTGCTTCCGACCGCTTCATTTTTAGCCATGGCTGAAAAGCTTGATATGGCAATAGAAATTGATCGCTTGATTATAGATACCTCGTTAGAAAAAATTAAAAGCCGAAACTTTTCAGAGAAGTATTTTGGTATCAATGTTACAGCATCAAGCGCGCACAATGACCAATTTGTAATTTGGCTTGAGCGACGCTTGCTAAAAGATACAAACATCGCTTCGAAACTGGTGTTTGAAGTCAGTGAGTTTGGCCTACAACAAAATATTAAAGCCAGTAAACGCTTTATTGATATGGTACACCGCGTAGGTGCTAGGATCACCGTAGAACGCTTTGGCGTAGGCTTGACCTCATTTAAGTTCTTCCGTGATTTAAAACCAGATTTTATCAAAATGGATGCAAGTTATACACGTGGTCTAGAAGAAGATAAAAATAACCAATACTTCATGCGCTTGATGGTCGATTTAGCTCACCGGATTGGCGTTAGTGTGTTTGCTGAAGGCATTGAAAGCCAAGAAGAAAAACACATCGTTGAAACTCTTTGCTTAGATGGTGTGCAAGGCTATTACATCGAAAAGCCAAAAGATATTTAAACACCTTACTACCAATTAAAAGGCGCACACAGCGCCTTTTAATTTACAGCTCCTAAGACTCTTCCAAAATTAATCATTTATTTTAATCAATACGTATTACTCTGAGTGTTACAAAAGCAGCTTTTTTCCCTGTGATGTGTTGTTAAACCAGTGAGAAAAAAGGATAATGTCCGCGATTATTATAGCTTGAGGCGAATATGACAGAATATGTCTTGCTGTTGATTGGCACCGTGCTGGTTAACAACTTTGTTTTAGTACAGTTTTTAGGTTTATGCCCTTTTATGGGAGTATCTAGTAAATTAGATACTGCTATTGGCATGTCGCTGGCTACAACCTTTGTACTTACACTCGCCTCTGTGACAAGTTATTTAGTCAATCAATATATTTTGATCCCCCTAGACATAACTTTTTTGCGCACTATGAGCTTTATCTTAGTCATTGCTGTTGTGGTGCAATTTACCGAAATGGTTGTTAAAAAAACAAGCCCTACTTTATATAGATTATTAGGTATATTTTTACCATTAATAACCACCAATTGCGCAGTGCTTGGTGTTGCCCTATTAAATATAAAAGAAGATCACTCATTTCTTCAATCAGCAGTGTATGGATTTGGTGCTGCCGTGGGCTTTTCTTTAGTTCTTGTTTTATTCGCAGCCCTTAGGGAGCGCCTAGCCGCCGCAGACGTCCCCGCTCCTTTCAAAGGTGCATCAATAGCGATGATCACCGCAGGCCTTATGTCGATGGCCTTTATGGGTTTTACCGGATTAGTGAAGTTTTAACATGACCTTGTTTTATGCATTACTAGCGCTTGGTTCGCTAGCACTTATTTTTGGTTTAATTTTAGGCTTTGCCGCAGTACGTTTTCGCGTGCAAGGTAGTCCTATCGTTGAACAAATCGATACCATTTTACCGCAAACTCAATGTGGCCAGTGTGGTTACCCTGGTTGTCGCCCTTATGCTGAAGCGATTGCCAATGGTGACGAAATAAATAAATGCCCTCCTGGCGGTGAAGCTACTGTTAAGAAGTTGGCTGATTTAATGGGCGTTGAAGCCAAACCACTGGCAGGCGGAGAGCAAGCTGAGCCTGTCAAGACCGTCGCTTATATTCGAGAAGATGAATGCATTGGCTGTACTAAATGTATTCAAGCCTGCCCTGTTGACGCCATTGTTGGCGCAACAAGACAAATGCACACCGTACTGATAGATGAATGTACTGGCTGTGACTTATGTGTTGAACCTTGTCCAGTTGATTGTATTGATATGCTGCCTGTTGAGACCACAAAACAAACGTGGAAATGGCAGTTAGATGCAATCCCTGTTACGCAAATAGATTGAGGTCGCACATGGAAAAGTTAATTCAACAGATCAAACAAGGTAAAGTGTGGCCATTTCCCGGGGGGATTCATCCACCTGGTCAAAAAGGGCTATCTAATGCAAGCCCAATCACTCGATTACCACTGCCAGATAAACTTGTTGTTCCACTTAAACAACATATTGGCGCTAATGGCCAACTCATTGTTGAAAAAGGCCAAACCGTACTAAAAGGGCAAGCACTTACCAAGCCTGTAGCAAACTGGTCGGTACCGGTTCATGCGCCTACATCCGGTGTTATCACCGATATCTGCCAAATGCCATCTGCACACCCTTCTGCGCTGCCGGAATTAAGCATTATTATTGCCCCTGATGGACAAGATAAATGGTGTGAACTTACTCCTCACATCGCTTTTGCTGACCTAGCGCATGACGAGTTAATTGATATTATTCACAACAGTGGTATTTCGGGCATGGGTGGCGCAGGCTTTCCAACCTACATAAAGGCGGATAGTCGAAAGCCCATTGAGTTTTTGATTGTTAACGCCGTTGAATGCGAACCCTACATCACAGCCGACGATGTTCTGATGCGTGAACATGCCGATAAAATAGTAACCGGCATTAAAATAATGCAACAACTGCTATCACCTACTTTAACCATTATCGGTATAGAAGATAATAAACCTGAAGCAATTGAGGCAATGCAACAAGCCGCCAAGCATGATGACACTATTATTGTGCAAACGGTGCCGACTGTGTATCCCTCAGGCGGTGAAAAACAGTTAATCCAATTATTGACCGATAAAGAAGTGCCCAGTGCTGGGATCCCTGCGGATATTGGCGTACTTGTTCATAATGTGGGCACCTTATACGCAATCGAGCAAGCTGTTTTAGAAGGTAAACCTTTAATCGAACGTGTGGTAACTGTAACAGGCAATACTATCCACAATGCTGGTAATGTTTGGGCATTACTTGGCACAGAGATTAAACATTTGCTTGACTGCCAAGGCTTTTCACCAGTACCACAACAGCGCGTTGTAATGGGCGGCCCCATGATGGGCTTTACTTTACCCACTGTGCGCATTGGGGTTATTAAGACAACCAACTGTATTTTAGCACCTGATCATGACGAACTTGCAGAGCCGGGCCCTGAGCAAGCGTGTATTCGCTGTAGTGCGTGTGCTGATGCATGCCCAGCTTCGTTACTACCTCAACAGTTACAATGGTTTGCCAAATCTAAAGAATATGACAAATTAAAAGAATACAACCTATTCGATTGTATTGAATGTGGCGCATGTGCCTATGTGTGCCCAAGTGAAATACCTTTGGTTCAATATTATCGTGTCGCGAAAGTTGAAATAAAAGAACAGCAAGCCGAAAAAATTAAAGCCGAAAGAGCTAAAGAGCGCTTTGAGCTAAGAAAAGAACGTTTAGAGCGCGAACAAGAAGCAAGGCAAAATCGTCATAAACGCAAGCCTGCAGCCAAATCTGCCGACGAAAAACAAAAAGTAGCCGATGCGCTTGCGCGAGTTAAAAGCTCAGATGAAAAATCTGACAATAAATCAGCAGTAGCTGCAGCTATAGCTCGTGCTAAAGCGAAAAAGAACTCAGGTGAACTTGAACCAGATAACAGTGAAGTAGCAAAAGAGCGTGCTGCGCGAAAAGAACAAGCGCGTGCTTACAAAGCACAAAAAGAAGCCGGTTCGAGCACAAATGAAACCGCTGACGATAAAAAGTCAGCCGTCGCGGCTGCTATTGCGCGTGCTAAAGCCAAAAAAGCCGCTAAAGCTGACGAAGAATCGGTAACAGAGCAAGTCCCTGTTGATGATAAAAAACCGGCCGTTGCGGCTGCCATTGCGCGGGCTAAAGCCAAAAAAGCCGCTAAAGCTGACGAAGAACCGGTAACAGAGCAACCCCCTGTTGATGATAAAAAAGCGGCCGTTGCTGCTGCCATTGCGCGGGCTAAAGCCAAAAAAGCCGCTAAAGCCGACGAAGAACCGGTAACAGAGCAACCCCCTGCTGATGATAAAAAAGCGGCCGTTGCTGCTGCCATTGCGCGTGCTAAAGCTAAAAAAGCCGCTAAAGCTGACGAAGAATTGCCAACAGAGCAACCCCCTGTTGATGATAAAAAAGCGGCCGTTGCTGCTGCCATTGCGCGGGCTAAAGCTAAAAAAGCCGCTAAGGCAGATAAAGTTGAAGAACTAAATGAGGTATCTGTGGTTTCTGAACCTGAGCAACCGCAAGAGAGTGCTTTGCACAGCGATGAAGATAAAAAGAAGGCAGCTGTTGCCGCAGCTATTGCCCGTGCAAAAGCTAAAAAAGCCGCTAAGGCAGATGTAACCAAAAGCGCAGATGAGGTGACTGTCAGTTCTGAGCTTGAACAAGCCAAAGAAAGTGCGCCGCTCAGTGCTGAAGATAAAAAGAAAGCCGCTGTAGCAAAAGCTATTGCACGAGCAAAAGCTAAAAAGAACCAACAAGAAGGAAGTGATAAGTCATGAAATTAACCATGGCCAGCTCGCCCCACAACCATAGCCATAAGTCTTTAAACACGCTTATGCTCACGGTGATTGCAGCCTGTATTCCCGGCTTTATCGCACAGGTTATATTTTTTGGCACTGGGGTAGTCATTCAACTTGTACTTGCGCTTATTACAGTGAGTGTGGCAGAAGCTACAATCATGAAAATGCGAAAGCGTCCTACTTTCCAGACTTTAAAAGATGGCAGTGCTTGGTTAACGGGTGTCCTACTTGCATTGAGTATTCCACCACTTGCGCCTTGGTGGATTATTGTAATTGGCTGCCTATTTTCGATTGTGATAGTAAAGCAACTATACGGAGGCTTAGGGTTTAATTTGTTCAATCCCGCAATGGCCGCCTATGTATTATTACTTATTTCCTTTCCTGTTCAAATGACAGCTTGGTTACCGGTCAGCGACTTACTCGGTAATTCAATTGATTTTAGTCAGCAACTGGGGGTGATATTCACTGATTTCACTGCAACTGGTTTTAGTGTTGATCAATTGCGTGTAGGGATCGATGGGATGACAATGGCTACCCCGCTTGATACCGTAAAAACAGATATTGCCCATGGTCTAACCGCGTCAGAAAGTATGCAATCCCCCTTGTTCAACGAGTGGGTTGGTAAAGGCTGGGGTTGGGTTAATCTAGGTTTTTTAATCGGTGGTCTTTACCTTATTAAAAGTAAAGTCATTAACTGGCATATTCCTGTGAGCTTAATTGTAACACTTGCTGTATGCAGTGGTATTGGTTACATTGCATCGCCAGGGACAGAAGCTGGAATTGTTTTTCATTTATTTAGTGGCGCGACTATGTTTGCTGCATTTTTTATCGCGACTGATCCCGTATCTGCTGCAACCACCAATAAAGGTCGATTAATATATGGCGCAATTATCGGTTTATTAATTTATTTAATTCGTACCTTTGGTGGCTTTCCGGATGCAGTGGCTTTTGCTGTGATATTATTAAATATGGCTGTTCCTTTAATAGACTACTACACACAACCTAGGACCTACGGGCATGGGGTGAAAAAATAATGATTTTACCCTCAATGACTAAAAACGGTGCCATTTTGACAGCCTTTGCGTTAGCAACAACGGGGGCTGTTGCTGTAGTCTATAACTTAACTGCTGATAACATCGCACTGCAAGAACGCAATCAATTATCAACCCAACTACAAGAAGTTCTCAAACCACAGTTTTATGATAATTCATTATATCAAGACTGTGTGCTTATTGATGACCCACAACTTGGTAAGTCCCCACAAATAATTTACCGAGCCCGCATGAAAGGCAAACCTGTTGCGTTAATAATACGACACGTAACACCAAGAGGTTATAGTGGTGATATTGATTTGATTACCTCTGTATTCGCAGACGGCACTATTGGCGGCGTACGTGTAACCAAGCATGAAGAAACGCCAGGTCTTGGCGATAAAATTGAACTTAAAAAGTCGCCTTGGATCACGCTCTTTGAAGGAAAAACCGTATTAGGTGAAAATGATGATCGCTGGGCTGTAAAAAAAGATGGCGGTAATTTTGATCAGTTTACAGGTGCCACAATTACACCACGTGCAGTGGTAGGCTCTGTAAAAGACGCGGTGTTATTTTCGCAATCTCAATTTAATATGATATTTGATGCCCCCAATGCATGTAATACAGGTGACGCATGAGTCAGTATAAAGAGTTAATCAACGAAGGCATGTGGAAAAACAACCCTGCATTAGTGCAGTTACTCGGGTTGTGCCCACTGTTAGCTGTTACATCTACCATCACTAATGCGCTAGGTCTTGGACTTGCAACCATGATGGTACTCATTGGATCAAATGTAACTATTTCTGCAGTACGTAATTGGGTACCAAAAGATATCCGTATTCCTGTTTTTGTAATGATTATTGCCGCATTTGTAACGATTATTCAATTATTAATGAATGCATACACCTTTGGTCTGTATCAATCTCTGGGAATTTTTATTCCCCTAATTGTTACTAACTGCGCCATTATTGGCCGTGCTGAAGCATATGCATCTAAAAACCCCGTGCACTTATCTGCATTTGATGGGTTAATGATGGGGGCCGGTTTTATGGTTGTACTCGTGGTTTTAGGTGCAATGCGCGAACTCATAGGACAAGGTACATTATTCGATGGCGCTGATTTATTGCTAGGCCCTTGGGCTAGCGTTTTACGCATAGAAGTGTTTAGTTTTGATAATCAATTTTTACTCGCTATTTTACCACCCGGTGCATTTTTGGGTTTAGGTTTACTCATTGCAGCTAAAAACGTTATCGACGCACAAATAAAATCAAAACAAATAACATCGCCAGAAGCTGAAAAAGGCCCTCGGGCGCGTGTTACTAGCTTAACTTAAGGGGAAAGCGCATTAACTTAATAAAAGCTAATGCGTTTTAAGTTGCATGAATAAAGAAAAACGTTATCAAATACTTACTCGCTTACGTGATAATAATCCAAACCCAGAAACAGAGCTTGAGTATTCAAGCCCATTCGAGTTACTCGTTGCCGTTACACTGTCAGCACAAGCCACTGATGTTGGTGTGAATAAAGCGACACGCAAACTATTTCCAGTTGCTAATACACCACAAGCTATTTTAGATATTGGCCACGACGCACTGCGTGATTATATTAAAACCATTGGTTTATTTAATTCAAAAGCCGCTAACGTATATAAAATGTGCCAAATATTAGTGGATCAACATAACAGCGAAGTACCAGAGAACAGAGAAGCCTTAGAAGCCCTGCCTGGCGTGGGCCGTAAAACGGCCAATGTCGTACTGAACACCGCTTTTGGCTGGCCTACCATAGCCGTAGATACCCATATCGACCGCGTTTCAAACCGCACAAAATTTGCGATGGGTAAAAATGTAGTTGAGGTTGAGAAAAAGCTCGAAAAAGTAGTACCTAAAGAGTTTAAAGTTGATGTGCACCACTGGTTGATTCTACACGGCCGCTATGTGTGTACCGCCCGCAAACCTAAATGTGGCAGCTGCATTATCGAAGACTTGTGTGAGTTTAAAGATAAGACAGAATAACTTTTGTCTACTTTGATACAACTGCTGACATTAGCCTTGGCTTATCTAACGACAAGTTCTCCGACAAAGCAGACTGCATTATTCGCACAGAATAACGACGACAGTTCGCCTAAAGAAGGTATATTGTTTAAGATTTACTCTTTGTGCAAAAACAAATCTTCAATGCGTTGTCCAAAAGCATCCGCAAGAGCAAAAGCAAGAGTTAAAGAAGGATCATGTTTCCCTGTTTCTATAGCGTTCACGGCTTGACGTGACACTCCTAACTTTTCAGCAAGATCTGCTTGAGACCAGCCTTTTTCTGCACGAAGTACCCGTAACCTATTCTTCATGGGTATTGCCCGATAGTTTAATAAACTGCGCTACACCAAAGATGACTGCTATTGCTGGCAACATAAAGGATGGGCTAATAGTCGGCACCACAACCATTTCTGAGAGCAAGCCATAAGCCATTCCCGCACAACCAACAACACCTACAGCCCAAAGCAAACTTTCACCCATTACTCTCTGGATGTATTCATCTAATGACCTATAATGATTTACCACCAGCCGCAATAAAAATATCACAGGAATTACAGGAGACATTGCGAGGAATCCAGTGCTGTATATAGACAAATTATTGGTCTCATTCATTACTACTGATATCGCTAAAACCGCTAAAAACATCGCTATATGCAACATAAATTTGACTAGAAACTTCTTTTCCTTTTTATCTAATTCATTACTCATTTTAACCTCCGGTCTTTACCTTGCTATCGTTAATCAACTATCTAATCATGTCACTATCTCATGACATAATGTAAGGTAAGCATTACATCAAACTTAATAGGTGTCAAGTATCACTGACATAAAGACAGGTATTACTTACATAGACCCTAGTAATTAAAAATTAGAATCAAGGAAAGCGAAATTACTAAAATAGTCGTTTTTTGTTTTAAAAACGGAAATTTTTACGGCTGCAATGAGCTTGAACCCGCGTCACAAATAAGTTGAAATCTTGGTTTAATATTACCCTTAGTATGATTATGGCATCACAAAAGATCGATGTCCGCTTCAGGCTCTGAGCTGCCGTTAGTAACTCAAAAACTAATGTCCGAAATTGGCTAAGTAATGCCTGCTATCAATAAATTCAGTGCTTCCAGCCATTCTTATAGTCCCTTCATGAAAGGAGCATTATCATGGTCGACAGCAAATCAACTTCACGAAAATCTTGCTGGAATAAAGGCAAACTAGTTGGTTAAAATTTTCTCTAAAACTCAAAGAAATATGGTTAAATAGAATACGGTTAGAGCTGGCAAATAAACTGCGAGAATTAACGATGTTTAATTTGGCGTTAGACTGTAAATTACGTGCCTGTGACTTTTCGCGACTATAAGCCTACCTATTTGAGGCGAAGAGGAACCAGCGAGTCCGGCATTAAAGGTAATATTTTTAGGTTCAATTGCTCGTAAAGAACTGTCGTAGCCCGCACTACCACCAACCTGTCCGTGTGCGTCGCTGTTCAACATCAAACTGGTAATTACGATACTGTAAAAGTTTAATATTTTAAATGGGTTAACCATACATTTTCCTTATTGTACTTAATTCAAATAAAAATCGAGCGCATTGCTAATTAGCATCGGCTACTTGCGTCATCGGCGCTTTATTTAGCTTCTTTCAATAAAATCATTTCTTTTGCGACAATTGCTGCTGGAGGCAAGAACATTGTTGAGATTATTCGTTGGTCTACTACTACTGCATGTTTATCTTTTAGTGTTTTCTTATTCTGAGCGATAGCGCCATTTTTATTTAACTGACTTTCAATAAGAAAAGGCAAAAGTGTCCCTTGCTTTGCCCATGATTTAGATTTTTCGGTAGAGTTAGGAAAACCGGCCACTTTTTTTTCTTTCACCAAAAACTCACCGTTCGATAATTTTACGTTTACGATACCTGCTGAGCCATGACCGCCGACACCAACAATACCACCTGATTCATATACCCGGCTTATAATCGAATGTATTTCCTTATTCTCTGCAACGTCAAACATAACCCCGTAACCACCACCGATGAATACTCCCCAGTAGTCATTTGGATCAGTTTGAGCAGGCGATAATGAACTGTTCGCTTTTTCTAGAAAACCTTCATACTTGATGGTGTAACTACTAATACCTAATGGATCCATCATAAAATCCACTTTTCCACCTTGAGGTGATACAAAGTCGACATCAAATCCATGACTAACAAAAATATGATACGGCGGAGCGAATTCCCATAAATTATTTCTTGCGTCGTGTTTTTCAGGATCGCCCATATCAATCATATTAGAGGCAACTATTAATATTTTTTTTCTAGGCTCTGCTGTCGCATTTGTCGTGAGTAACAGTAATGTTAGTATTATCGCCGTTAGTGTTTTCATCTTTTTTCCTTTTAGTAAATTGCTTTCGGGTGTCATTCACGCTCATTGTTAACGAGGCGTGTTGACGTTATTTCATTCTTACAGCTCGTTGTCCATATACAGTAAATTCAGTCTCTTTATCCCATGAGTTAAAAGAGACAAGTGTGGCAGTGTCCTGATGTATAAAGGATTTACCAACTCCTTTTATAGGAGTGAGTTTGTATTGATCACCATTGGGGAAATGCAGTGAAATCTGCTGATGTTCATCTTCATAACTAATGGATAACGCTAGTTGCTCGTTCCACAAGTAATTACCTACTAGAGACTTCAATATCTCTATCTTGGCTTCACGTTTGGTTTTGATGATTTGTTTAAAGCTGGACCAATCGTACAGTTTTGATGCGGTCATCATTAATTGGTTTCCTAACGCTGCACCATTGTCAGAATTAAGTAAATAAACTAAGCCATCTCCCGTTTTTAAGCTAATAGTCATGCCAGCTCGGTAACCCACATTACCGCCAAAATGGGTGAGAGTAATGTCATCTCCTTCATGGTTTAAAATAAACCCATAAACGTGGCCATCTTTTTCATTTTCAAGCATTTGCTTTATCTCTGATTGAGAAAACAAAGTACTCTTGCCTTGGTAGCCTTTGTATATTTCAAGCATAAAAGTAGCCATATCATTGGCGTTACTCCACATTCCAGCGGCGGCTAGTTCAGGATGAACTCTCCAACCACCTTCTATTTCTTTACCATCAGAGTCATGGCCTTTAGCAATTGAAATTGCCTGTATTTTTGAGTTTGGTTGATTTATAGAAGATATATCAGGAGAACGATAACTGGAGTTTTCCATCCCCAACGGCGACAAGATCCATTTATCCATAATGCTGGAAAAATCTTTTTTGAATATATCCTTTAATGCAACTTGAGCTAACGTATATGCTGTTCCTGAATAAGCAAGTTGCACTCCTGGTTTACTAACAACAGATAAAGGTGCTGAATTTGAATGCTTATTACCTTTTAATATTTCAATATCAGATGGTATAGGCGAACCTTGTTGATACCCTAAAAAACCTCCAGAATTAATCCCCGAAGAGTGATCTAGCGTATTTTTAATCGTAATAGGCGCACTCTTCGTTTGCTTGCCTTTTGGCAGTTTATAGCTCTTTAAATAGTTTTCGATATTTTCATTTAGATCGATATACCCATTTGATTGCATACGGATCGCAGCCATGACAGTGACAGGCTTTGATAATGAAGCCACTTGATAACGTGTATTACAATCTATTAGCGCTTTGTTTGATGGTGAATTATAAATAGCAGACCACTCGATAATACCACCGTTCATTACAGCTAATGAAAGGGAAGGAATATTAAGATCTTCTAACCGTTCTTCAATGCTAGATAAAGATTCCTCTTTGTTAGTGAATATCGTTTTCGACACGATACCGTTTTCAAATTGGGCTTTAATATCTGCACTTGAGTTAGTTGAAAAACAAACACTCGCAGCCCTTAATGTCGCTTCACTTTTTGTACTGCTCACAGAACATGACGTTAGAGAAATAGAAGCTGCAATGGCCAATAGATAAGACGCTTTATTCATAGTTACCTGCTTTTTAGTTCAATAAATTTAGATTGCGAAAAGAAGTTAAGGGAATGGTGAAAATAAGTCGTGATAATCTTGTGATTTGTTATGATTTTATGTGACTAAATGGAGGATGTATGTTAATTTTCAAATACTTACCTTTGTTAAAATATTTTATATGCGTTGGCAAATTAATAATTATATTTTTTGTGACGAAAAGCAGACTTTGCTATCTGAGGATGGTTCGAGCCAGTTAGAACCTATGATGGTAGAGCTTTTGGTTTACTTTTGTCAGCATCCGAATGAAATCATTAGTAAAGACCGACTAATTGAATATGTATGGCAAGGGCGCATTGTTTCCGATAATGCTGTGACTAGGATTATCACAAAGCTCAGGAAAGTATTTCTAGATGATGCAAGAAAGCCTAACTTTATCGCTACTTTTCCAAAAAAAGGTTACAAGTTTATCGCTAATGTTCAACCTTTAGCTGATTATAAAGAAAAACAACCTTTGATCGAAATACATGCTGATCGAAGCAGCGAAATAATTAGAAAAAG
This sequence comes from Pseudoalteromonas sp. 3D05, assembly GCF_002723455.1. Taxonomy (GTDB): domain Bacteria; phylum Pseudomonadota; class Gammaproteobacteria; order Enterobacterales; family Alteromonadaceae; genus Pseudoalteromonas. The sequence goes on from NZ_PDUS01000009.1 coordinate 52,977, forward strand.
TAATCAAAAACTTTTGTTACTAGCAACTTTTCTGTTAATTGCTGCATTTTGTTCTTGGTTCCTACTTGTTCAAGATAAACCTAGTTCTGAACTAACAATAGATAAAGACATTAAAATTTCAGGTTCAATTGTTCTTACCACTGATGCCGGTAATGAAGTTCAACCTTCGATTTCTCCTGATGGCACTAGAATTAGCTATATGTCGATTACATCAGACAACCAAATTAACCTTGTCATCAAAAGTTTAAAAAGTCATGAGAAAGTATATGTGCAACATAGTAATGATGCAGATGTTGGTCCTGCGAGTTGGAGTCCAGACGGTAAAGAAATAGTTTACTTGGTAACTAGTGTCAATACTTGCCAATACTACACTAGAGCCGTCAATGGTCTGCAATTAGAAGAGCCAGAATTGATTTATACTTGTAATAAAGGAAGTTATGGGGGGATGTCGTACACCCACGATAAGAATACAGTTGTATTTTCAGAAAATAAAGGGGCTGGTACACCCTATGAATTATTTGAGTTAAATCTTAAAACCAAAATAAAAACACGATTAAATCAGCCGAGTGTTCATCTGGCAGGAAATAGTCAATTTGATCTCCACCCAACAAAAAACAAGCTTCTCATTTCATCGCCTGATGAAAAGCAGTGGGTAGGGTTTTACTCTCTTGACTTAGATAGTGAAAAACTTAATTTACTCTTCAAGCAAAATGCTTATATTTGCTGCGGAATATGGTCTCACCAAGGAGACAAAATTGTCCTTATGGATGGTTTCCCATCATATCAATTGGCTAGCTATGATTTATCAGGTAAGGAAAAAGAAATTATTTTTTCTGCCAGTGAACAAATCGTAAGACCCTACAGACATAGTAACGGCACGGACTATTTGTATGTTGCAGGTAGGCATAACAAAGATATTAAACTTGTAGATCTAATTAATGGGAACAGCAAAACTATTGCAAATGCTAGTGTTAGTGACAGGCTACCAGCATTTTCTCCAAACGGTAAAGCAGTAGCTTATATAAGTGAAGCTACAGGCAGTGAACAAATATGGCTTTATGATGTTGTGACAGAAAAGCGCTTAAAGCTAACTAACTTTGATAACCAAAATCACTACTTCGATTTGAAGTTTTCTCCAAATGGCCAAGCGCTAATAGCGCTGGGTATCAATAGTATATTTTATGTTAATTTATCTGATTTTAAAGTCACCAAATTACCTTTACCAGAGCAGGAACTGCGCGCTGTATCGTTCAAAACAGATCAACAAATTAGTTTTAGTATGAAGAAGCAAGGTAAATGGCAAGTTCACATTTATGACTTAATGAGTGAAATTTCATCAATTGAATCCCCTAATTGGAAATATGTCCAGCATGCAAGTAATTCTGGAAACACTATTTGGGTAGACCAAAACAATATTGTGAAATCAGGACCAAATGGAACGATAGATACAAATATTCCGACTGATGATATTTCCTTAATTACTCATCGTTCTTTAAATATTAAGAAGTATGGTGAACAATGGTTCTGGTTAGCATTAGGACAAAAAAACGCAATAAAAAGGTATTCAGAAAAAACGAAGAAAATTGATATTTTGGCAGACCAATTACCATCCAGATTTGATATTTCAAAAATGTCTCTTGTATATGCTTATACGAAGAATCGAAATTTCGATGTATTCTCTAGTAATTAAATAAAACGCGTTTTGCTACTTTTCGTTAAATATAACTTTCTCGTGTATTTGAAACTGATAGTCAGCTAACAGATTGGTTTAGCCTCATAAACTAGCAGAGGCCAGGTCTTAGATTAGGTTGCGGTTTATTTCATAAAGGCATTTTGTCGATTTTAGGCTCTGCTGAACTGATTTTAGTAACTCAAGAGTTAAGCTCAGCTTTTGGCTAAAAGCAGATCTAAAAATTGAGTCAGTCACAATGCCTACTTTAATTATCTTTTGGCTGGCCTACTATCGCTTTACAAACCCACATCAACCGCGTATCCGATCGCACTAAATTTGCGATGGGTAAAACGTAGTAGAGGTTGAACAGAAACGTCTAAAAGTTGTACCGAAAGAATTTAAAGTCGATGTGCATCACTGGCTTATTCTTCACGGTCGATATACTTGCGTAGCCCGTAAACCCAAATGCGGCGCTTGTATTATTGAAAATTTGTGTGAATTTAAAGACCAGAGTGAATAACTAGGTTCACTTTAATTACACAAGCTGAAAGATGAGTATTCTGGAATTATGCTTAAAGCTTAATGCAACCGACTTATTGGACTATTAAATACTAACGCATTTACACACGTGCCAATTATCTATTCCTAGGTAATTAGACACTTTATTTCACGTGTATTGTATTTAACAAATATGCTGCTTAACTCTGCTCACTGATGCCTTTAGTTCTTTTGATATCCAATCTCTAAGGTTGGCTATCACAGGGTGATCTGCCTTTTCATGAGGACATACAAAATAATATGAATATTTCATCTTTACTGCACGTCCTACTTGTTTAAAAAGTTTCATTTCCAGCATATCTGTTTCAACTAAACTTGCCCTAGCGATGGCAACCCCTTGCCCCGCTGCCGCCGCCTGAAGTGCAATGTCAGTTCGGTTAAAGCTTTGCTTCTTATGATTGTCAGGAAAACCTAGTGCTTGGTTGCTGAGCCAACCTTTCCAAGAGCTTTCATCACTTCCTTTTTCAGCAATAACATCTATAAGCCAAGGAAAATCTAATAACAGGTTTGGTTGAGCAATAATATTTTCATCTTTAGCTATAGCACCACTTGCTACGGGAAAAACCCATTCATCACAAATAAAGGTCATATGCAGAGCAGGATCGTTAATATCGGTTAGGCGTATTGCGGCATCGATGCCTTCATAATTTAAGTCGATAATTTTATCATCAGTTAGCACCGATAATGGCTGATTAGGGTGTTCTAGGTTGTACTCATTGAGTTTAGGTAGCAACCACTTGGTCGCTAATGACGATATAGTGGTTAAACTTAAAGGAGCTTCAGACATGCTTTTCAAACTGGATAATGTACGCTCTAGTTCAACAAGATTCAGTCGAGACTGATTATATAAACGTTGGCCAACATCAGTCACCTTCATATATCTCGTTGTTCTATTAATAAGTGTTACACCTGTGATTTCTTCCAATTGTTTTATTCGGTGGCTTACCGCGCTTTGCGTCAACCCCAACCGTTCGGATGCCCTACTAAAACCACCTTCTTCAACTATTGCGCTAAATACTTGAAGACAAGTTAACGTTGCCGGATGTAATGCCATTGGAAACAAGTTATCTCTTTTACTAATAAATCAATTAAATATTATCATTTAAATAATAAGGACTAAACCATTATTTTAATAGGCCAATACAATACCACCGAAAAGTTAAAACTCGGCAATAGTAGGAAAAATTTGATAATGATAAAGTTAACTTCGAAACAACAAACAATTTTTGAAGTTGTTGTAGTCCTAGGCGTAATGTTACTCGTTAAAGACATCGCAGACAGGTTAAGTGTTATTGGTGCGGGTTCAATCGCAATGTGGTGTGGAATATTTGTCGCAACATACTTTATGAAGAAACAAGACATCACATGGAAAAGTCGCGGATTTAACTTACCTACTGATGGGAGAAGTTTGTTCAAATCTATAGGCATTGCCATTTTAATAGTGGTGATAGTGCTCGCATTTATGGCAGCAGTAGTTCCAATTATTTCAAGTGCCCTTGATGTCACCATACCCAAAAGTTCTACCGATAGGTTTGAATTCTTATTAGGTAATCCTTTGTATTTAGCTATATATTTACTAGTTGTAATTTGGGTTGGTGCAGCGATAGGTGAAGAGCTATTAATGCGTGGTTTTTTATTGAACAGCCTAATGTCGTTATTTGGAGAAAGGAAAGCAGGCATTTTTTCAGCCGTTGTCTTGCACGCGACTATTTTTGGTATGCTTCATATATCTCAAGGTATACCAGGAATTATTAGCACGGGTGTGGTAGCTGTCATTTTCGCTTTGGTATATTTATATAACGGTCGAAAATTATTCCCACTGATCATTGCGCATGGGTTGATCAACTCCTTAGGCCTCATCGCTTATTATTTTAGTGATGGAAAAATAACCTAACCCTTTCTAACGTCAAAAATAACTGTAATTGATAATATAGGCCGTACAGGAGCTTTTATGGGGTATTTAATCTCCGTGGTTATCTTTTCAATTTCTGCATCTGTTACACCCGGACCAAGTTTGCTATGGGTAAAAACGTAGTAGAGGTTGAACAGAAACTTTTAAAAGTCGTGCAGAAAGAATTTAAAGTAGAAGTGCACCACGGGTTGATTCTACACGGCCGCTATGTGTACCGCCCGCAAACCTAAATGTGGCAGCTGTATTATCGAAGACTTGTGTGAGTTTAAGGATAAAACGGAGTAAAGCTTTTATCGGTCTACTGCGTCACCGATATATTAGACTAATTTAATTTAGTAATGGTTGGTTTAAGCGTTTTGTATAAGTGCCTCCACTCTAAAGACTTAACTCCCCTTTCTAGCTTTGAATTTTGTACACTCGCCACAAAATAATTTGGCAATAAAAGCGAATGTCTCCTATTATTTAAATAGTTGGATTATTGTTCTAAAGGCGAAAAAATGGGGGGTGACACAAAGTTGAGTCTAACAAGCAAATTAACTAGATCATTTTCACATTTGCTAATACCCATAGCTGTTCTAATTACTCCGACTGTAACCGCTCAAAAAGAAAAACTTTCTGTTTCATCACCCAATCACCCCAAAGCTTACTTTTATTGGCCTTTAATTAGTCAAGTTTATAACAGCCTTGGCTTTGATATAGAGATTGTGTCTATGCCATCGGGGCGCGGTTTGAAGGAATTAGAAAAAGGAATGTTTCAAGCTGATGTTGCACGGTTATCATACGCAATAGATACTAGAGAAAGTTTGATAAAATTAACTCCTCCATTAGGTAATGCTATTTTATATTTACTTTGCAATAAAAAAGTAACTTGTGATATCGACACGGCAATGAGTGAACAGAATCGCGTATTTGCAGCGAAAGGCACAAAGCATCTGACTGAAAGCCTAGATCTAAAGTTCAATTTCGCTACGATAGAAAATGCAGCCACATTGCTACAAATGTTAAAAATAGACAGAATTGATTATTTAATTTATTTAGAGCATGAAGATACACTCCCCCTATTTAAAGAAAAATTTAATTTAGTTCAACTTGGTAAGGTAACTATCCACCATACAATCCACAAAAGTATTGGCCATTTAGAAAGTGACATAAGTAATCAATTAACGAATTTACTTCCTAAATTTAAAGAAAAATACAAATACTCCCTCTCCAACATAATAGATTAATTAAACGCTACAGAGCACATTCCTTTATGAAGGGCTCAATCAGTGAAGTCTAATTTTCTTATTTTATCTACTTTCATTATCTTTCGGCTGGCCGACAATAGCTGTCGACACCCATATCGACCGCGTATCCAATCGCACTAAATTTGCGATGGGTAAAAAATGTAGAAGAGGCTGAACAGAAACACCTAAAAGTTGTACAGAAAGAATTGAAAGTCGATGTGCTTCACTGCCTCATTTTGCACGGTCGCTTCACTTGTGTTGCTCGTAAGCCTAAATGTGGCGCTTGTATTATTGAAGATTTGTGTGAGTTTAAGGATAAAACCAAGTAAGAAAGAGACGCCTTGTAAAAAAGGCGCAAAATGAAAAGCTCTGAGCTGCAAATAACTATCTTTCTATTTTAGTTTTTTGCCAGGAAGTGTTTGACCACCTTGATACATAGTAAGTGACGTTGCTATGCCATTAGCATCAAGCTCAAATTGTATCCTCGCTTTTACTGCATTATTTACAAACTCGTTGATTGAGTTGGCAGTTAGAGGCAGTCTTGGTTGCCCTGTACCTTGAACAAATAACTTATCCTCATCGTGAGTTATCGACAATATAAAGCCAGGTACCAGTTCATACCTCCCAATCAGTTTTGCTAACTCTGCTTCAGCCACTTTTACAGGCGTCGTTAGCTTTAAAGATGCCAAAGAATTCGTCAAATAACTGTACCCTACCTCATCCATTAATATAGAAGTGTTCGATAAAATGACGATACCTTTATGCGAAGTAGGATTAAAGCCAATAAACGAAGCGAATCCGCCAGTTTGACCATTGTGCATATAAACATCACCGTCCGCTGTGCCTTGGATGATCCACCCTAGTCCCACTTCAGTAAGTGAGTTTCCAAATTCGGCCGTAGGCTGGTGGGTCAATTTGATTGCCGATGCTAACTTGTTTTGTTGCATATTGGCTTTTAAATAAAGTGCCATGTCAGTAGCATCTGAAACTACAGCACCTGCGCCAGCCATTGCTGGTAGTTGCCAATAGTCGGTAGTCTCAAGATTTCCGTTGTGCCCTTTGCTTCTTCTTGTCAACGCAGATTTAGGCACGTCAACAAAGGTATCCTTCATTTTTAATGGCTTTAGAACACGTTGCATCAACATTTGCTCGTAATTCATATCATCAATTTTAGCAAGCGTGTGTCCTAATAAACCAACTGCAAGGTTTGAGTATTCTGGTGACTCACCTACCTCACGAGGCAAGGTGTATTGATTAAGAAACTCGTACATCATTTCTGTCGTGTAATCTACATATGGGTTTAACGGGTTACTAAACTGCATATTACTTGGAAGTCTAGGTAAACCCGAACGGTGACTTGCCAAAGACTCAAACGTGATGGCTTTGTCATTTTTCATTGGTAACTTGACTGACTTAGGCAAATAGTTTTGAACGGGATCGGATAGTTTTAACGTCCCTTCGTCGACAAAGGTCGCAAGTGCCGTAGATGTCATTACTTTGCTAACAGAGCCAATTTCAAACAAGGTGTTCTGGTCGATTTCTTGAGCCGTTTCCTTGTTTGCAACACCAACGTTAATAAAGCTCACTTGACCGTTTTCGATGATGGCAACGGCGATCCCAACACTTAGTTTTTCAGTTTCTACTTTGTGTTTAAGCACCTTTTCTAGTTCGGCATTTGCAGCCGATGAGCTACCAGAGGCTATCGCAATTATTAATGTGATCAAGACGACAATAATCGTCGAAGACGAAGCTTTCTTATTACTTTGTTGTTTGCTGTTTGTTTCTTTGTTGTTCATGGTCGAAATTCCTTAGTCAATTTTGGCCGCATTTGCCCGAAGCGACTTGCTCAACAAGTCGCTCAAAGCGCCATTAAAGCTTTATGAATTAGAGAGTTAGAAAAGAATGAGCTGACTTTGGTTAGTTAGCTCATTTCTGCCAATCGTTGCTCGATGTTCTTTAACAATGGGGCAAACTTATTTTTGGCAGCACGTTTATTTAAGAAGTACACACCCACAACCAGCAAACCAACACAAGCGTAATACCAAAGCATGCCCAACGCTATCTGAGGAATACCTTGTTCGTTCACTTTTGCACCTAACGTGATGAGTAAAATTGCAACCGTCAGCGGTGCTATGTACCACCATACAACCGACTCCAACATCTGTTTTTGTTGCTGAATTTTTTGTTTTTCTTGGACTAAAAAATCCTTAACGCTGTCACTTTTCTTAGCGTTTACTTTTTTTGCAGATATCAGTCGATATGGTATGTATATGCAAGCGACAATCGCGATGATTAAACCAATACTTTGCATCGTGCTTGCCGAATTTAATAGACCCAATAACCAAACCGGGATAAGAAATACTGCAATTCCAATTTCGAGGAAATCGCGACGTTTAATCTCCTTATCAATCTTAGTGGTTTGTTGCTCAATCATGTCTATCACCTCAGTTAAATTATCAGGAGTTGATTCGGTTTCAATGGCTTGTTGCCAGTCTTGCTTTAAATCATCTAGCTTCATATCAATCTCCTATGTAATTGGTTTCAAATTCATTTTTAATGCGCTTAATACGCGACCTAACGGCATTGGAACTAATACCAAGCACTTTAGCGCTGTCGTCCGAAGATAGCCCATCTAAGTACATCATCAGCAAGCTCGCATCTATGTCACTCAGCCCATCCATAAATCGATTAAGGATGTCTGCTTGGCAGCTGTCCTGCGTAGGCTGAAGCGCTTGCATTGATTGGTGTAATGGAGACTGTTTAATCTCTTTTTGCTTCACTGCTGCCCTTACAAATGTGCAAGCCGTATTCAATGCAACTTTAAAAACCCACGTTTCTTGTTTCGACTCGCCGCTAAACGACTCGAAACTTCTCCAAAGCTGCAGTAATATTTCCTGATACATGTCGTCAAATTCGCCGTCATGACTATATCGGGAAGCAATGTAACGTATGCGACCTTGGTTGTTGATAATCATTTGTTCGAATTGTTTTCGCATCTGTATTTGCATATTACCAATTGGTTAGATATTTAATTAGTCGGTGATAAAACACGATTGTGTCACAGTGAATAAAAATTTTTATAATTAACTCGTTCTCCACTATTAAAGTCCCTTGTTATCACCAAAAGCACGTTAAGTCGAAAACCATACAAGGAAATAAACCAAGCACTTCATCTACCTTAATTATCTTCTGATTGGCCTACAGCAGATGTCGACACTCATATCGTTTGTTTATTAAACCGTACAAAGTTTGCTATAGGGAAGAACGTTGCTGAAGCAGAAAAAAACTCGAAAAATGAGTACCTAAAAAGTTTAAAGTTGTGTGCACCACTGGTTGATAGTACACGGCCGCTGTATTATCGAAGACTTGTGAGTTTAAAGATTAGACTGAGTAAAGTTGGAACTCTAATTTACTCAGTCTATCTAACCCAAACCAGCTAAATCTCGTTTATATTGAGCAAGGTGTTTCACTATTGTCTGAAATAAACGTTATATATTTAGAGCTTTCAAAACCGAATTAGGTTAATAATGCTTGCTAACATTTAAGTGCTCAAAAGCAGGTTAAGTGACCTAAAAACTTAATTAATCGATTGGAACAGTGCCTCTATATCGTCTTTTATTAAATAGAGTAAGTTTTTGTTTCCATCACTGGACATAACGACTAAGGAGAGTTGAGAGGTCAAATTTGTATACTTCAGCACATGGTGGGAAGGATTACTGCCATCATGTTTAATCGCAGAAATTTTTTCATTTTCCATATAAAACTGGCCAAAGTCATATTCAATGTGGTTCGGTTTTCCCGACAGTTTGTGTTTGGATATATACCTCAAAACCGACTTCCCATTTAAAGCTTTTCCGTCTAGCAGTGCCATTTCCCAAAGTAATAAATCAGATGCGGTAGTGTAGATTGTCACACCGTTTATGGCCGTAGGATAATCACCAGCAACCTGTTGCTTTGACTGATTAATTGTTACTGATTGAATTGTATTCGTCATTCCTAACGGGTCTAAGAAATGATCTTTTAAATATTTATCGAATTCCTGCCCTGTTATGTTTTCAACAATTTTAGCTCGCAACATCACATTAATGTTGCCATACAAATAATCAGTACCGGGTGGGAATTCTAAAACTTGCAAAGCCATTACTTGGTCCATGACATCTTGGGTTGTGATGTTATTTTTCCAGCTAATTTTAGGCAGACCTGATGTATGGGAAAGTAAATGCTTTACTTTGATTTGTTGCCCCCAAGGTGGAAGTGTTGGAATATACTTGCCAATGAGATCATCGAGTGTCAAACGGCTTTCATCTATTAACTTCAAAAGCGCAACTGTTGTAAACTCTTTACCAACTGAACCACTGCTAAATAAGTGCTCTGCGTTTAACTTAGTGTTTTGCTTTTGGTAGCCCACAGAGTAAGTAAAAATGGGATTTGCTTTTAGTTTTATCGCAATCGAACCATTAAATCCATGCTGGGTTTGAAATTGCTCAATAATCTTTACTACTTTATCATTCAACTCAGACTCTAACGTGTTTGCCTCTATTGTGATAGGTGTAATAGCTAACAAGACCAACCAAAAAACGTAAATTCTTTTCATGACTTGCTCTCCCCTTTATGAGGTACAGCATTTACTTTAAGTATATGCTCTAGTCTGTGCTTTAAGGGCCTAAACCAAAGCTCAGATATCAATATCCCGTATACAAGTGGTCGAATAGCATAGGTGAAGTAATTTGTAAGGTGCAATAGGTCAATTTGAGAGTGGTTAACTATTGTTAATCCACATACTAGCGAGCTAACTATACCAACAATGTATGCATAATCACGCAACGATTTTATTATCGCAATCTTCTTACTGACCCCCTGTACGGCCGTTGGTAAACGAATAATCCACGCCGTCGCTGCTAAACTTGATAAGGTTTCTCTAATGCCATGTGCGACACAAGAAAGAGTAAAGGAAAGACCTAATATTAAGCAAGCGCTTACTATTTCCCAGTTTGGGTATTTACTCGTTAAATCAATGATAAAAAAAGCAGACAGAAACAAAACAATCATGCCAATCACTCCGCCCCAATTTACTTCTCTAGCATGAACAACCTCATCATCAATTTGGTTTACCTCAACGTCAACGTGTAGTTCTTTAGGGCTTAATTCGAATACAGATGCTAATGCCATAGCAGATTCAAGTGAACAAACCCCTTCTTTTTCGATTCGTTGTATGGTTCTTTCACCCAAGCCAGATATTTCTGCAAGTGTACTTTGAGACCATCCATGCTCTTTTCTAAGCGTGACAATTTTATTTTTACATACTTTCATCTTTGTTTATAACTCCTGTCTTTCAGTTGCAGATAGTATGACTAACTCGATTGATATTCAACACGTCAGATAGCCGCCAGTTTCCTGCCAACTAGAGAAACAGTGAGCTTAAACGACTCTTGTATTATTTTTAAATAAATTCCCTTGAGTCTAATTACGTTGACTTGCCGCTAAACAAGTCGGTATGATTTTATTAAACATAGAGTGCTTATCTACTTTCTTTACCATCTAACTGACCCACCATCGTAGACAGAGATATTTACCGCGTTTCCAACCGCACCAAATTAGCTATGGGCAAAACGCTTTAAAATTTTAAGAAAAGTTACTAAAAGGCCTGCCCGCTGAATTTAAGGTAGGCGTACATGAATAGATGATTTTGCACGGCCGCTACATGTGTTCGACCCGTAAACCTGAATGTGGTAACTGTATTATTGAAGATTCGTGTAAATTCAAGGATAAAACAGATCAGCCTTAATTCCACTTAGGGTTGTTAAAACAACCAATAAACGGATTTAAGGCATTGTATTTTCGTGATGCTGCTTCAAGCGATGAGCGAGCTTAATTATAAGTAGGTTCGAGCACAGTATGTAATCCATTTAAGCACAATTATACCCAAACCACCTCAAGATGCAGAATTCAGCGTTTCACAGGGGCTTAATATCAAGGCGTTACTTTGCAAGAATGGCAGTCCCTTTTAATAAGTTACAACGATGAAAGTAAGTTCCTGTGAAGCGC
>NZ_PDUS01000009.1:64462-133683 GCF_002723455.1 Pseudoalteromonas sp. 3D05
GTTATTGATTTTAACAATAGGACCACTATTACTTGCAATCAATGCCTTGCCTAAATCGCTTTTAACTCCAACTGAAACTCGCATCTTGAGGAGGCTTGGGTATAGATCTCCTCCCCTACCTTAATCACTGTTTAGTTGCTACTTTTATTACTCACCTGTTTTTTGCGTCTCCATGGCTCAATAGGTTGTGAAAAATATCTCCACCAAACGTATTTCCAAGGGACACAAATAATGATTAAACCAACCCCAATTAGCGATCCTTTTACACTTACAACGCCCGGAATTGGCTCACCTGCCATCCATAGTGGCAGTGCGACAGCAGCCAACCAAACTACTTTCCAAACGATTTCAAATAGCATAATCGGTAGAAATGCTATTGGGCGAAACATGCCGCCGATAGCCAATAAAGCAAGTGTAAATAAAAGCGAATGCCCCACACCTCGCCATGATGTCCACTCAAAAGGTCCCTGTAAAATTGACATCAACTGCCATTTACCAATGACAAACACTAATCCCGCAAAAAATACTCGAAGTCCCCAAGTTTGCCATAGTGGTACTAATGGCGCGTTATTTTGCGTTAAATTGTCTTCGTTTTTAATACTTCCACTTGCAATAACACTGTCGTTATTTGTGATCGATTTACTGTTCATAGCAATAACCTTATTGTTCAAATTTCGCTTCAATACTCGCATGTCGTAAGGCCTGAGGAGCATCAAATTTGAAAATCGATATACGAAAATGAACAAAAACAAGAAGATTATAGAAAAAGAACTGAGTTACTGTAAAATAGCGTCAGAAACAAAGGGAGTAAAAGTTGGAACTGTTAAATCTAGCCCAATTAATTATAATTTTGCTAAGTCTTATATTAGCCATCTTTCATTTTCGCCTAAAAGAAAGGCATCTCTTACACTTTGTTTTTGCGATTTTCTGTGCATCAACTTCTATGTATGTCGCACACAAGTTAACCAATGTTTTTTGGGAACCTTATCACCATTTAATCGGTATGCTGGGAGTTGGCGTCTCTAGTGCATATTGGCTATTTGCTCGCGCTTTTTTCCGAAAAAATAACTCTATTAATCGTCACCATCTAATTTTTGTTGGGTTACTTTCAGCATGTCTAATATTGCAACACCTTTTACTTCTTTCTAAAAAGTTGTGGCTAGCCCATTCAGTTTGGCTTTCCTTATTAACAAACGTTTTAACTGAAATAATTTCGATTTTGTACCCGGGTATGCTCATTCTTATTTTCTGGGAAGGATATCGGGTGTTAAATAGTTCAACTGCATTACAGCGCAAAATGGCAACTATTTACCTATCGTCATTCATTTTTTGCGTTGTCAGTGTCATGTTAATAGGTGCAACTCTTCCAAATGATTTATTGGCTGGCACTGGACGAGACTGGCTCTCGACATTCGCGTTTTTAGTCATACTGATCAGCACTCATGGATTAATACTCTTCCGCCAACAGCAACTTGATCAAAAAGAACAGAACACAGCGCCCTCTGCTCAGGAAGAACCCGCACTAGCCCAACAAATCCAGGCGATTCTGGTTGATGAAAAACGTTATTTGGAATCGAGTTTACGAGTTGCTGACATCGCTCGTGAATTGAACGTGCCCGAATATCGTATCCGTTCTGTAATGCTCAACCATTTTAATGCTAAAAACTTTAACCATTACGTAAATCAAATGCGTATTGAATATGCTAAAACCATTTTGATTGCACCGGATAAAAGTGACTGGCCTGTACTTGTTGTTGGAATTGAAAGTGGTTTTGCTTCTGCCGCTCCATTTACACGAGCATTTAAGGAGTTTACTGGTTTTACACCTGGCCAGTATCGTAAGCAGCAGTTAGAAAACAAATAAGTCATTTTTGCTAGAATAAAACGCTCTTCAACGTTTATATCTCGCTTAAACATCACCATACTTTACAACGTATCAAACCGCACTCGATTTACTATAGGTAAGAACAATGTTGGAGTAGAAAAAAGTTCGAAAAGTGATGCCTAAAGAGTTTAAAGTAGATATGTACCATTGGTTTATTCTGCACGGTCGCTATAAGTGCCCCCCCGTAAACCTAAGTGCGGCAGTTGTATTTTTGAATACTTTTATGAATATAAGACCGGATAATCCTACTTATTGCTCTTCAATCGCAATAGAACCCGTAAATCGGTGTAACCAACCAGCCGCTAGGCTCGGTTTATAGATAAGTTCTATATGCTCTTGGCAACTGTGCTCACATCCCACCACATCGATAATCACTAACCCTGCATTACGGGCAACAAAGTCTGGCACATACGCAAGTGCAATCCCATTGTTAACCAAGGACATCAGCACACTAAACTCGGAACACCGATAGGTGATAGTACGAGGCACTTTATCGTCGCGCCAGCCGTCAGAACCAATGCCTCTTTTGATACCACAAAAGGGCGATACACTCGGACAAGCAAAACCGAATTCACGCAACTGATCAACAGTGACCTCTCCATCTGGAAAGCGTTTGAGCAAAGGGTGCTGAACTGCTGCTACGACTTTAAACTCAGAAGTACCAAGGTGTATGCTTGCAAGGTCCTCTCTGTAGGAACTTTCTTCTAGTGCAAACCGAGTTACCAAAGCTAAATGTGCCTGCCCCGTATTTACCTGCGCAATGGCACGGCCTTCCCAAACCGACTCTACACTGTAATCATAATGTTCTTTGTTTAACCCTAAGGTAAGTTTGGGAATATAGTGCTGAAGTAACAATGAAGGCCCGACCATCTTCACCAATGTTTTATTTCTATCGCCACTAAACTCACTAATTGCTTGCTCTGCTTCATGCACCAAATGTGATGCATAGTGACGAAATTTCTCACCGTGTTGATTGAGCCGAATGTTTCGGCCAACCCTGTCAAAAAGTCGTATGTTGAGCTTGGTTTCAATGCGCTTAATTGTTTTTGAAAGCGCTCCTGCTGTAATGTTGAGCTGTTCAGATGCTGTTTGTAAATTTGATGTCTCAGCAACAATTAGAAATTTGTTTAAATCTTCGGTATCCATTTAATCCATCATTTCCAAATTGGAATCATTAGCAGAATAATTATAGCTTACCGAGACATAAATTACATGCAACAATTTCGCTCATTATATACAAGAGGTGCGATAGAAATGAGCAGTTATCAGTTGAAGCAATGGTTTTACGTAAAACGACCTAATGAATTTGTAGGCACAGAGCACTATGAACTCAGAGAATCTGATTTTAGTCCCCAATTGTCCAAAAATGAGGTGCTGGTAAAGTCTGAATACATTTCTGTTGACCCTTACATGCGGATCCAGCAAGCAGCAACACACTCATGGGAACCACCTCACCCTTTAAACACTGTGCAGGGTGCTGCGGTTGTAGCTAAAGTACTTGAATCAAACAATGACAACTTCCAACCCGGAGACTGGGTGAGCGGATATATTGGCTGGCAAACTCATGCTGTTGTGCACGGCAATGAAATACAGACTATCGATCCTGAACAAGCCGATGTAAAAACTGCATTGGGGATCTTAGGTATGCCAGGCAGAACTGCGTGGTTTGGACTAATGGAAGCTGGCAAACCCAAACCCGGTGAAACTGTACTCGTATCTGGTGCTGCAGGCGCCGTTGGCTCGCTCGTAACTCAGTTTGCTATTAAAGCTGGATGCCGTGTGATTGGTATTGCGGGTTCTGAAGAAAAATGTGAATGGTTAAAAACAATGGGGGTCGATGAAGCACTGAACTACAAGTCGTATTCTTCGGCGCAACAATTGCAAACTAAACTTTTGGAGCTGGGTGGTGTTGACGTGTACTTTGATAATGTTGGGGGCATGATAACAGATGCAGCGTTGACCAGTCTGAATCTGAGGGCCCGTGTTGTTGTTTGCGGCCAAATTTCACAATACAACGGCGGTCTGGATACCCCTGAAGTGGGCCCTCGCTTTTTACATCAGCTTTTGTATAAACGAGCTTCTGTGCAAGGAATATTGGCACGTGATTTTACTCACCGTATGGCAGAAATGATCGAGCATGTTGCCCCTTGGATCAAAACGGGTGAAATAGAGTTCAAGTCCACAGAGGTCTGCGGTTTTGAATATCTGCCGGATACATTAGCTGGATTATTTGAAGGGCAAAACACCGGAAAGGCAATAGTTCGTGTTGTATAATAACGTATTAAGTGTACCAGCCATGAAAAACATAACGCACATCCTTTTCACATTGTTAATATTAACAAGCATGACTTTAGATGCACAAACTTCCCTTAATAAACATGACCTACATGAAAAACATACACGAGTAGGTTCTCATGGCATGGTGTTGTTTACTAATGGCAAGCGTCTCTTTGCCAGTCACTTACCTTTATATCAAGCGCCTCACGATTACCAACTTGTTTATGAAGTAGAAAGTACACATCGCCAGCAATTGCTCGAACACTTAACGCAAACAAATAAAACGACACACGCGCACTATGTGGAAAACATGATAACGCTGCTGCCAGCAACGTTTGACTTAAACACACTTATCGACGGTCAATCTTTTGAGATAGACACTCAGTTTTACCTTGGTCACTTTGAGCGAGGTGGTGAGAAATGGCTGAAGGACAAAAACTTCACATTTGTCCGTCAAATATACAAGCGGCCACTAACAACTTTGCGTACCGCTGGAAAACCAAGTCAAATAGAGTGGCATGTTTTGGATACAGGACCAGATAACAAGCAACTGCTTATCCATCCTATTCAAGCTGCGCCATCGTTTGACGCAATCGTGTTTGGTCATCAATGCCTTGCTAATAGCTTAGTGAATCAGTCCGAATCAATGCCTGATATTGGTACGTTGTATTCTAAAATAAAGCAATGTCAGTCGATGGAAGTGTTGTACTTTGAAATAAGGGATTTTGCCAAATGAAGTTAATACTTGTACTGCTTTCAATTGCTTTATTTTCTTCGGACAATTCATTAGCAAGAGAAAACGATTTTGATAACCGAATGGCTAAACTTGCAAAACACACATGGATTCACGGTTCACCAATGTGTGAGGGTAATAGTGATCCGTCTATAGAAGTTTATCAGTTTTCAGATACAACCTATATACTCAGGCAAAGCAAATGTAGCCACTACGAAGCCCCCTTTATTTACCTATTATTCGGTAAGAACAAGGTTTTTGTACTCGATACTGGAGCGACATCAGATCCAGTTACATTTCCATTGTTTCGAACCATTGAATCCATCGTCAACAAGTTAGCTGAACAAAGAAGGCAGAGTTACGACAATTTATCTTGGTTAGTTGCTCATTCACATGGGCACGGAGATCACATTGCAGGTGATAGTCAGTTTCTAAATCAACCTAATGTATCCCTGATCAAGCCGAACTTGGAGTCGGTCAAGCAAGCATTCAGATTGCACGGCAACAAGTGGCCGAACGTTCATGCTAATGTTGAATTAGGGAATCGTCACCTCACTATTATTGCACTACCAGGACACAAGTCAGATGCAATAGCGGTATATGATAGTGAAACCAAGTGGCTACTTACAGGCGATAGCCTTTATCCGGGTCGCTTGTATGTGAAAGACTGGGAAGCATTTCGCAATAGCATAGCCCGGCTAACTGATTTTGCGCAAAATAATGTCATATCAGCATTAATGGGTACGCATATTGAAATGAAGAATACCCCAGGACAAGATTATGAAATGGGAACGACCTATCAGCCAGAAGAAGCAGCGCTGCCTATGTTCGTTAAAGACCTTAGCCTGCTAAATGAAATAATGCAGAGCAGAATTTCACCATCACGGGTGGTTACAGACCATTTTATTGTTTATCCAATCGATTGATGCCAAGCTAAGTTAGTGATTGCTCAAGCCCTATTGCTAAAATCATTCGACTGGGTGAATTTGAGCAACTGGAATTCGTTTCAAACCGCCAAGCACGAGCATTCCACAATCTACTGTTGTTATCTTTTGGCTGCCCGACAATAGCTGAAGATACACGTATATTCCGTGTGAGCAATCGGGCTATTACAATGGGTAAAAATGTTTAACAGGTTGAAAAAAGCCTCTTAACGTTGTGCCAGCAAAGTTTAAAGTAGACGTACAATACCCTTAAATCATACATGGCCGCTATGTAAGGACTGCTCGCAAACTTAGAAGCGGCTCATGTATTGTTAAATAGTGATGTGAGTTTAAAGGCAAAACTGAATAATGTTTTATGTTTATTCAATTGATGCTTTGATTAGTATATCCCTCAACAGGGCATTATGTTTTTTGAGCTAATGAAGAAAACTCCTTTACGCCTTTTCTCCAATAGACAAACGCAACAACGGAGGCAACCAACGCTAATACAGCTCCAAATTCATCAATGTAATAACTTGAGTTCTCGTTTGTAATGGTAATCGGCGTAAAAACTTTCTGAATAAATATATTAGAAGCACCATGATACATAACAGCAGTCCAGACACTGTCTGTTTTTAACCGGATATAAGCCATGATAGTTCCGCTAGAAATAATGAATAACGTAAAGAAAAATAGTTGATAGTAAATCGATGTATCGCTATTTCCATACAACCCTAAAAAAATCAACGGCCAATGAAACGCTGACCAAAGTATGCCACTTACTAACGCGACCCCTGTAAATGATGTGATTTTAGAAAGCTCAGGAACTAATAACCCTCTCCATCCAATTTCTTCACCTAAAATAGACGGAATTGACATTATGAAGCTGATACATGCGACTAAAATCAAATGAAAAAGAAATATACTTAAATCATTCCATTCGCTTAAGTTATAGCTTTGCTTTTTGTCCGCTAAGAATTCACTGTTGTATAATTCACCGCCCCCCAAAGACCAAATAAGTAAATAAGCCACTGACGCAATAGCAAAGGGTATTAGGTAGCTTTTCCATTGAACTTTCCAACTCCCCCATTTCCAACCCAGCTCAGATAAGCTCTTCTTTCTCACTAAACAAGTTAAAATCGTAGCAGCTCCTACTGACAACATAAGGGGCGTTGCTTGCCCCATTCTAAATATCAGCCAAAATCCTAGGAAGTAAAAAGCAATAACGAAGGCCAAAAATGTGGCGAGTGTAATATAGGTGTTTTTAGTCGCGTTCATATTAGGCGTTCTCATCTTTTTTTAAAGCAACTCGTTTCTTATATGATTGTAAGTGTTCAGGAAAACGCTTGCCAAAAGATTGGTTTTGAAGTGCTGTTATTGCTGAATTAAGCACACTTTGAATATCTACTCCTACTTCGTTAGATAAGTCTTTAAATGCTTGCTCAGCGTCCAAACAATACAAATTTAGTATCTCAGATTTTTCTTGCCCTTTAGGCGTCAAGTGATACAAGGTTCTTCGCTTGTCATTACCATCTTTGATGCCTTCAACTAATTCTAGCTTGAGCATTATTTTTAACCGCTGAGAAACCAACTGATGAGATAAATTTAGTCCCTGGGAGATTTGCATAATAGATGCGCTCTCTACATTAGATAAAAACAACAATGTAGATGAAGCAAAAACAGGAAAACCCATTTCTTTTTCAGTATATAACTCTTCAGACTGGCTTTGTATAAGGCAATGTAAATCAAAAACAGACTTTGCCATAAAAGCATAATTCGATCTTATTTGATTACTAAAATGTGATTCTTTAGTCATGAATTTAATTCTCTTATTCAAATCATAAATATCCGCAAGCACTTGCGAAAGCTATTGCTAATATAGGTAGGTATTACATGTCATGCAAGGAACTATTTGTAACATTATTTAAATTCACACAGTTCCATGCGCCTCAAATATGCAAACTTGAGGTAAACTTCACTTTCTAGTTTTAAAATCTTATGTCTAATCGACCATTAACTAGGACGACCTTATTAACCGTGTATCAAACCGTACCAAGTTTGCTTTGGTAAAAATGTGGGTGTGCTAAAACTCGAAAAGTTTTTCTAAAGAGTTTAACGTTGATGCGCACCACAGGTTAAAAGTAAACAAGCGCTAAGTGTATAACGCCCGTATACTTATATGTGGCGGCTGTATTAATGAAGACTTGTATGAGTTCAAGGATAGAACAGAGTAAATTCATCTTTCAATCTCTGGAAAATCAATTTAAATACATGCTCTTTATACGGATAGGTTTTTTAAGAGCAATTATTAGAACATTTTCAAGCTATTAATTTCACAAGTGTCAATGCTTTGGTTATGCTACTGAGTATTATAAAATTTAATTGCGACACCCCATGTTACCTTTACTTCGAATATTGCTGATAGAGCAAGAGCAAACCACTTTAAAAGAGCTTTCTGCGAATCTTTCCAAAACAATTGCTAATTTTGAGCGAGATGATATTCAAATCGATATCATTGAAAGCCTTGAACTAAAACACGCGTTAGGTTGTGTTGAAGAAGATGGTGATATTCAGGCTGTCGTACTTAGTTGGGATGTACACAACAAGGTCGGTGAACGCACTTATAGTCGATTTATTGAACAATTGAAGGCTGTTCGCTTAGAATTGCCGGTATACGTTATCGGCGACGATACTAATGGGCTGGAAATTGTAAACGAATCAGAAGAAATCGAGTCTTTCTTTTTTAAAGATGAAGTGATTTCAGACCCTGAAGCTATTTTAGGGTATATGATCAATGACTTTGATGACCGGTCGGAAACGCCATTTTGGACAGCGTATCGTCGTTATGTAGGTGAATCGAACGACTCGTGGCATACACCGGGTCACAGTGGTGGTTCTAGCTTTAGAAACTCACCTTACATCAAAGATTTTTACCAATTTTATGGTCGCAATGTTTTCGTTGGAGACCTGTCTGTATCCGTTGATTCATTAGGTTCATTATCCGACAGCACCAACACAATTGGCCGTGCCCAAGAGTCCGCTGCGGCTACATTTGAAGTAAAGCATACTTACTTTGTTACCAATGGGTCATCAACTTCAAATAAAATCATCTTGCAGACATTACTACGCAAGGGTGACAAAGTGATCATCGACCGCAACTGTCATAAATCTGTGCATTATGGCATTTTGCAATCGGCCAGCTTCCCTATTTATTTATCGAGTGTGTTAAACCCTAAATATGGCATTTTTGCACCACCGTCATTGGCCGATATTAAACAAGCGATTGAACAAAATACCGACGCAAAACTATTGGTACTCACGGGCTGCACATACGATGGTTTATTGAGTGATCTAAAACAAGTCGTGGAGTTTGCCCACCAACATGGCATTAAAGTGTTTATCGACGAAGCGTGGTTTGCCTATTCATTATTCCACCCTAGTTTGCGCTATTACTCCGCTATTCATGCCGGTGCAGATTATGTCACTCACTCTGCTCATAAAGTAGTGTCGGCGTTTTCTCAGGCGTCTTATATTCATGTAAACGATCCCGATTTTGATGCTGATTTCTTTAGAGAGATTTACAGTATTTACGCCAGCACATCGCCTAAGTATCAGTTAATCGCATCGCTTGATGTATGCCAAAAACAGTTGGAGATGGAAGGCTATAAGTTACTTAATGCTTTGTTAAACCACGTAGAAGAATTTAAACAACAGATGGCGTCACTCAAGCATATTAAAGTGTTAGGTAAGCAAGACTTTATGAACATATTCCCACACTTTAGTGGTGACAACATGGGTCATGATCCGTTGAAAATTCTCATCGATATTAGTCAGTTGCCTTATTCATTAAAAGATATTCATAAATTTTTGCTGGATGAAATAGGCCTCGAAATAGAAAAGTACACGCACAGTACTATTTTGGTATTGCTGACACTAGGCGGCACACGTTCGAAGATTATTCGTTTATATAATGCATTGAAAAAGCTCGACAGTGGTAAAGTGAAGTTGGCAACATCGACCAGACGCTCTAGCTTACCAGAGAGTTTACCCGCAATAGACCTGGCGTGTATTCCAAGTGACGCTTTTTATGGCGAGCGTGAGTCAGTACCCATTAGCAAAAGCAACAATCGCATTTGTGCAGGGTTAGTCACCCCCTACCCGCCAGGTATTCCGCTTTTAGTTCCTGGTCAGCATATCACTGAGGAGCATATAGAATATCTAAAAGAGTTAGCTGGGCAAGGGTTAACGATTCAAGGCAGTTTCGACGGCGAGATTTATGTTTTAAAGGCCAAGTCAAACAAATAAATCACCTCAATTATTCCAGCAGCAATGTCTGTTTCATTGCTGCTGCGTCTATAGCAGTTTAATTTTTAGAGTAAAAAGTAAGCTAAAAAATCGTTTGGTACGTAAGGTATAATAATAAAAAATTTTTTATGAAATTTACAATGTACAAAAATATTAGTTTATTTACTTTTGGGACTCTAGCCCTGTGCCTTACTACACCCGTTCTCGCTGATGATCGAGGAGAAGTACGAAAACGTCTAGAACCAAAAGGTTTTTTATATGGCTTTGGCTTAGGTGTTAAGCAAGAACTTTATAAAGGATATGACCGACGGGTTATTCCTTTACCAATATTAGGGTATAGAGGTGATAGGCTCTCTGTATTGGGCCCTTTTGTTAGCTATGATGTATTGAACCAAGATGGGATTAAGTTATCAGCTCAGGCGTCACCTCGATTTCAAGGTTTTGATAGCTCAGACAGCGATGTTTTTATTGGAATGGACGAAAGAGACTTTTCATTTGATGCTGGTTTGGGAGTTAAGTATGAGCGTAATGATTGGAATGTAGGTTTATCGTCTATGTTTGACGTACTTAATAAATCCAATGGCTACGAGCTAAAAGCATCACTTGGGCGTGCATTTAAAAGCGGTCCTATTTTTTATGAGCCTACAATTTCAGTTAGTTATCTTGATGCTAATCATGTGAATTATTACTATGGCGTGAGAGATTATGAGGCAACAACGTTAAGACCGGCTTATAAAGCTGACAGCGCTTTAAACACGACGATCGGTTTTTCAGTTGCGACACCAATATTCTTTGACGGATTCACTCGTTTAAGTGTTGATTATACATTAAGTGATTCAAGTATAACTGACAGCCCACTGGTTGATACTGACAATAGTTTGTCACTACGCTTATTGTTCTCGCGCTTTTTTTAAGCGTGAGTGCTAAAAATTCACTTTAGGAGTAACCTTGTTACCCTAAGGTTTCACCTGATTTTGCACTAAGCAGTAATTAAAACAGAGTTTTAGCTTTGGCAATGTCAAACTAAGTTAACCGTTAATTATATTATTCTTCATGTTTGCGTTATTGGGAATCTATGTAATTATTGAACAACGGTTCCGTTACTCTTAAAGGTGCTCATAATTATCATGAATCGCTTATACTTGATTGCAATGTTGCTCTTCTTTAATCCGGCGGCTTTTGCAACTAATGATTCACGCTCTTTAACGTGGGGATATGTAAATTTTGCACCCTACCATTACAGTGAAAACGAAAATGTAGCAGGGGTTATTGCGCAACAAGTTAAGTACATATTTAATGATGCAAAGTTAACATATTCCGCTGTAGAACTGCCCAATAAAAGAGCTAAGTTATACATCACACAAGGTAGAGTCGATTTTTCTACAGTAATCGAAAGCTTTATTTCTACGCCTAATGATTTTTTGAAAAGTAACTTGCCAATCTACCGGATTGTATTAGGAGCTGTATGTTTAGATGATTCACTAAACATAAAAAAATTAAATGATCTAAAGCAACTCAGGTTAATTTTATTGTCTGGGTATACCTATGGCACACAAAAACAAATTAATGAGCAAAGCGGCTATAATATAGAGCTTCACGCGCAAAATCATGATAGTGCAGTAAAGGCACTTAAATACAAAAGAGCTGATTGTGTTTTGGGTTATGAATCACCGACTCGCGTTGAACAAGCAAAACATGCTGATTTAAAGCTGACATTCTATAAAATTGATGAGTTTCCCGTCTATTTATATTTAAATAAACAGGTAAAGAATGCTCCACATATTATGGATACAATTAACCAGCATATAAACCGTCAAATAACCCCACCAGCGTTGCTTTAAAAGCGTAATATATAAAGTACTCTCTATGAGTTGATATTTTATAAATATTCTTTTATGTTCGAGTACCTTCATTCACATATTCAAAGTTAATATTTGCAGTTGAATGGGTAACTCAACCTAGATACGTGCTTTAAATCAGACAACATACACTTTTTTGAGTATGTAAATCTAACCAAACTCAGTGAAAAATCGCCATGAATAAATTAAAAAGTAAAAAAGCAATTACACTTATGCGTATAGCTGCTGCCGTTGTTACTATTATGAGTATTTACTTTTTCGCGCCATGGAAGTTTGCTGTGTATTACTTCTACCCATTGCCTACTTCAATTGAACAACAGGCAGCGCAGGCTGTAGAGCAAGGTTTGGATGGCATCATTGTTTACGTTCATAAGCAAGGTGAAAAGCATCAACTTTATGCCCAAGGTTGGCATAATAGGCAACTTGCCATCCCAGCTTATCCATCTGCACTATTTAAAATAGGCAGTATACGAAAGCTTTATGACGCAGCGGCTTTAACTAAGCTTGCAGCCATTGGACGTATTGATATAGATAAAACACTGGCTGACTATCTTCCATCATTAATTGGTCGCATTGAAAACGCAGATAAAATTACATTGCGAATGATGGTAAAGCACAGAAGTGGCATACCCAATTACACAGACACCGATAATTTTGATTGGTCAATCACCTACCCTGATCCACTTGCATTAGTGCTCGATGAACCCGCGGACTTTAGCCCTGATGCTGATTATGGCTATTCTAATACTAATTATTTGTTGCTGCGAAAAATTATGTCTAACGTACTGGGTTATGATCACAACCAATATATTAAAGATGAAATTTTAACGCCACTGGGCCTAACGAACACGTTTTCATCAGTGCATGAAATTAATTTAGTAGATTTAATGAGTGGTTACTACGTAGGTTATGAGAATGACTTTAAAGCACTCGATCAAGGCTACGTGGCAACCGCACAAGATGTAGGCGACTTTCTTATTGCTTTAAACAAAGGCACTTTTTTCGACGAACAAGAGCAAGCTTTGTATACATCGCTTTATAAGTATGAACACACGGGTTGGGTGTTAGGGTATTCAAGCATTGCTCGTTATTATAAGGATATCGATACAGTCGTTGTACAGTTTATAAATACTAATGGCGATGATACTGTGATGCTCACAGAAATAATTTATAATCGAGTGATTGATATTTTAACAGCGCAGCAGTAGTCGTTACAAAGTAGCTGCGTTATCAAAATTTATGAAATTTTAAGAGGGTTTAAATGCGTTTACTACACACCATGTTACGGGTTGCTGATCTAGATAAATCAATTGCGTTTTATACTCAAGTGCTCGGTATGAAAGAGTTACGCCGTGCTGATAACGAAGAGTACCGCTACACCCTCGCCTTTGTAGGATACGGTGATGAAACTGACACGACAGTACTTGAACTAACCTATAACTGGGATACCGACAGCTACGATTTAGGTAATGCCTATGGTCATATCGCTATTGAGTTTGATGATATTTATAAAGCCTGTGAAGATATTAAGGGCGCTGGTGGTAACGTTAGCCGTGAACCAGGCCCAGTAAAAGGTGGCACAACAGAAATTGCGTTTGTAAAAGATCCAGATGGCTACTCAATTGAACTTATTCAGAAAAAAGAGAATATGAATAAATTTTAGTAAATTTATTTAATAGGTTTACTAACCCCTTTTTAATTATCTAAGCTCAACTCTGATACGATATTAAAAAAGGTGCTGTATGCACCTTTTTATCGTAACTGACTGTCTTTACTGCCACGCCGATTAAGCCCTTTAGAAAGCGCGCCTTTACCCTCTAAACCAGCTTGGCAGCTTACACAATACTTAACCCCTGGTAACGCAATTCTTCGCGCCTGTGGTATTGGTTCATCACATTCTTCACATAGCTCGGCACTGGCTCCAGAAACTAAATTACTTCTAGCATACTGCACAGCGTCATTAACACTTGCGTCAATTTGTTCTTGAATTGCACCATCGCGTGCCCATCCACTTGCCATAAATCCTCCTAATAAAGTTGGATATTCGGGTTAAGGCTAACAAATGGAATGTTTATAATTACTGAATATAAATAGTCCGAAATAACAAACTTAACAATGTGACTTGTAGAAAGGTATGACAATTAAAACAACTTGCAATGAGAAAGCCGCTAAAGAATTATACCTTTAAAGCCATACGTTACTCATTTTTTGATTTTCACTTATCACAAGGTAAATATAAAATCGTGTTATAACTTTCTCATCATACAAATCAAAGCCTACTAGCTTTTATAACAAATCTGTAATTGTGGCAGATAAGCTTTTCTAAAAAACAATTGTTACTTAAACAGTAACTCTCCCTCAACGTTATTAAATGTTAGTTTTTTTAGCTTTTCAAACCCTTCCGTTTGGAAAAAATTAATGTGCTGTTCTTGGGTCACAAATACAGCCATGCCTGTTGCCTGAGCATTACTTTTTACTAAATCATCAAGACCACGTAATAAATAGCGACCAAGCCCCTCTCCTTGAAAATGAGGGTCAACGGCAATAAAGGCTAAAAAATAGTAATTACCTTGCTGTTTGAGTGCATCACGAATGGTTTGTTCTTTTTCAATCAATTGGTTTGTCTGTAAATAACCCGCGCTTAACATCAATTTTAAACGCCAGTGCCAATACCGCTGTGCCTGCAGTTGGCTGCTTGATTCAAATACACACGCGACAGCTTTGAGCCTGTTATTTTTGTACAAACCAATGAGCGGTTGTTTTTCCTGCCAAAATGTACTTAGCTCTTCACGTATTAACGCTCGTAATTTTTTTTCATAGGCTGCCAACTCATCTTCTGAGTAGTTAAGCATTTTCTGCAGTATTGGATCATCATGGTACGCTTGATAAATTAAACTTGCTGCAATGCTAATGTCTTCAGCAGCAATATACTGTACGTTAAATACATCGTCTGGCGTGATAGTTGTCATAAGTTATCCTTACTGTACCAATTTCGTTAAAGCGAACTCGATTTATGAGTGAGATGTTCAAACAGGTATTTATGTATTTAAAGTCACCGAATAAAGTGGCTTTATAATAGTTACTTTTTTGCCGTAGGACGCGATCACTCTTTCACTATAATTGGTATTGGCATTATTGATTATTTTTATGTTGTTACTTATAGGTATATTCCGATCTGTAACAAAACGCAAATTCAGCGGGAGTTAAACTGCAAAAGTGCACCATATTTACGCTTGTGTTGTCATGCTGTCAACATTGAGCACACATAAGTAAATTGATACTATGCACATGCACGCACTACTGCGCCTCATACAAACCTAAGAGTCTTTTAATTACATGAATTCAGTTGTTCTTGATGCTATAAAAGCCCTTCTTGAAGAAGGCAAAACTCCCACTGTTGCATTGACTAAAAATAGGTTAACTCAGCCTGTTCCGATGCCGGTTATAATTGCTGCTGTTAGTCAGTACAAGAATAACCCTGATTCAATTCATAGCCTGACAAAACAACCTACTGAACAAAACAACCCTTGTGCAGACCAAAAACAACTTGATCGCATTGAAGCTAAACTAGATACATTGTTAGCCTTACTTAACAAAAATTAATTGGACTATGCCATGTTTGTTGTTGATTTAACATTTGACTGCTACCAAGATACGACCCTTGAAAATGCTGAGCAAGCTATAATTCGATTAGTAAATGCTTTGCGCTTTAATGGTCAAATAATGGGGGAAGAATTCCCTACCGTTTTAAAAGATGGTTATTTTATTACTCGGGTAATGTGCCCAACTGATGACGCTATGCATCCGTTAAATCACAGTCCATTTGTCAAACACAGTATTGATAAGTTACATGATGCTGGCTTATTGGCACCAAAAGTAAAAGTAATAGGGCAAGATATTCACTCTAACGGCGCTGATGCATGTCATGAACCTTCGTCATATATATTATATACCACGTATGTTCACACATGTAGCCCGCTTTATTGTGGTGATGACTTTTTACCTATTCCGTTATTTAATATTCCAGCCATTGCAAACGGGGATTATAAAACCCTTATTAAATGGCAAGAAGATTGGCAAGCATGCGACCAAATTCAAATTAATGGCGCTACGCGGTGCGAGTTCCCGGCGCTGGATGAAATATCAAACATAGAAAGCGATTTATCTCGGCGTGGAAAAGACATCGCTAAACGTATTAAATTTTTAACTAAAAAACCAGTTTACTACTACTTATACCGAGTAGGAGGGAAAGATGAAGCCTCTGAGTTAGCGCGAAGGTGCCCCAGCTGCGACAGTGATTGGAAGCTACCTGAGCCGTGGTTTGGTTTATTCGATTTTAGGTGTGAACCATGCGGCTTAGTATCTAACATTTCATGGGACTTTCAATAATAAATTTCGCGGAGTGAATGATACTCCGCTAATATTTTTTAAACTTTAAGTGCTTTTATAAACGCTTCTAGATTTGGAGCTAGTACGTGGTGAGGTTTTTTACCCACGTATTCCAAACACACTTCACCACTTTCAACTAATACTGTAACAAGCAAGTCCTCTTGCTCTGTTAAGCCTATGAACACGCTGGGTTGTTGCTTTAGCTTGCGTTTCATTAATACATGACCGGTGATATTTTGCTGAAGTAAGTCAAAGTCATCGTCACTCCAAGCTTGTAATAACTCTACTTTATGGTCTTCAATTATCGCAACAATGCCGCCGCCAAAAAAAGACCCATAATAGTCTGAAAGTTCCTCAGGAAACGTTAAATCAAGCGCGCTAGCCAAATCAGTCAATGAGCCTGATTCACTACGACGAACAGCTTGCCACTGGATCTGCCCATGCTCATTGGTTTCACCCACTTCACATGGACTAGGCCAGCTATCATCCTGCTCTATGAGTGGTAATTTGTTGGTTTTCTCTAGGGTGTGTTGTGCAAATTCTTGATGAAGTTGCTCTAACTGGGTAACAATAGACATACTGCGAAACTCATTAGCTTTAGGTATAATGAAGCCATTGTAACTACAAAAGACGCAACATGACAGATTACAGCAACTCACCCGAACTAAAAGGCAGCGTACTTGGCCAATCAACCGAGTATGTAGATACCTATACACCTAGCTTACTTTTTCCTATCGCTCGAAAGCTTAACCGTGATGATTTAAATATCGACGAAGCACAGTTACCTTTTAAAGGACAAGATATATGGACTGGCTACGAAGTATCTTGGCTAAATAATAAAGGAAAACCGATGGTTGGCGTCGCGTTATTTGAGTTTCCTTGTCAAACTAGCCATATCATCGAATCAAAGTCATTTAAACTGTATTTAAATAGTTTTAACCAAACCCGATTTGATTCAGTTGATAAGGTTAAAAGCACATTAAGTAATGATTTATCTGTAGCTGTTGCAATGCCTGTAAAGGTTACTTTGTATAGCCCAGATGAATACAACTGCTTACCTTGCACACCTTTACCTGGTGTGTGCATTGACGATTTAGACATTGAGATCGATAGTTATGACTTAGATGCTCAAAGTCTCAAAAGCGCATCTGATGAGTGTGTGACCGAAACACTTCACAGCCACCTACTAAAATCGAATTGTTTAATCACTTCACAGCCTGATTGGGCAAGTATCATTATTCGCTATTCGGGTGAAAAAATTTGTAAAGAGTCGTTATTGCGGTATTTAATTTCGTTTCGTACTCATAATGAATTTCATGAGCAATGCGTAGAACGTATTTTCTGCGACTTAAATACTCAGCTAAAGCTATCAAATTTAGAAGTCTATGCTCGTTATACTCGCAGAGGTGGCTTAGACATTAATCCGTACCGCTCTACAAGTAATAACACAGTGCCATTTAATGTAAAAATAAACCGCCAATAGCTGTTAACTTAAACTAACCCCATGCATTTGGGGTTAGCGGGAAACACGTCGTGTCGGGATAGGCATTGAACATACATCAATGTAACCTGGTGATTCAACAAACCACGCTTCACTGCGATTTTTGCGGGCCTCGATCAGTGCTTTAAATGCAGCGGATTCAGTATGCATTACTTCAAACTGGCTGTCGTCATCTTTGGCGATATCATTTAATACCTGCACATCAGTAATAGGATTAAATGTTTTCCCGTTAGTTGGCAGCCTGTCCAATCGGTTAAAGTACTCCATCCCCTCTAAAACACGACCGAAAACTGTAATATTCCGATCCAAATAACGTTGGCTATTGCCTATTGTGGTGTAAAACTCAGTCCCCCCACTATCAGTTTCATTCCCTCTGGCCATAGCAAAAATGCCGTGGCAATGAACTTGCCACGTTTGGGTCTTTGTCTCATTTTGAGCCACCGCAAACCCATTTAAAAAACCAGTAATCGGGGCATAGCCGTCACTTTTATCAAGCTCGGTAATCATCAGTGGTTTTGGGGTTTTCAAATAAAACTCTGCAGGTATCTTTTTATTGGCTGTTTTTATGAGTTTTTTACCGCTTGCATCACCACCTTGCGCCACAAAGCCTTCAACAAAACGGTATATGTTTAAGCCTTTATAAAAGCCCTCCTTAGCTAAGAGTTTAATGTTCTGAGTGTGATTTGGTGCTAAAAGCGGGTTTAACTCAATATAAGCGTCACCCATTGGTAACGATACTTTTAGCACATTACTCGGATCAACTTGTCGCCACTGTGATTGTTGTGCTTGCTCAATAATGGCAGCTGCACTGGGCTGCTGAGCATTAATTAAAGGCGAATGAAATAATAAAGAGGTTAAAATAGTAACAACAAAGTGTTTACGCATGACAAAAGCTTATTAGGTTTTTATATAGGTTATTGCTTTAATTTATTTTTATCAAGCCAATAATGTGCTTCGTGGATAGGCGCACTGGGGGGCAATAATGGGTTTTTAAGCTCAATGATACGGCGACTACCTAATTGTGCTTGCTTAATGACTTGTGAAAAATGTTGATTAAATAGCGCTTCAAATGAACCATCATCAATCGCTTTTAATAAACCTGACTCTATTAACTTATGCAGCTTCAAATTATTTTTAGCAACAAAAAAGTACACAGCACTTGGGTATCGAATAGCAATGTATTGATCACCAACAACTTGCTCATTGTGTAAACTTGCAAGGTCGAATATTTCAAAGGGTAAAGCGTCAAAACGGCCACTGGTAAGCATATTAAGTGGGTCTGCTCCTTGCCCATACGTAATAGTCTTTAAATCGTTACTTTGAAAAATAGCAGTATCAGGCCAATCTTGGCGTAAGCCAAATGTAAAAGGGCTCAGCTGCCCAGAATGTGTAACATTTGAAAAAAGATCTTTTCTTGTATTTTGTATTAATGCAATGCGATACCCCATCAACCCCTTTACAAGAGGAATTAATATCGCTTTTGCTCTTTTCTCAGACGAAGGGCTGGTGACCGTCCAAAAAACATCAATGCCATCTTGTTCACCTAAAAGGCGTATCGCACGAGTCTGCGACGGTATTTTGTCAATTTCAATTGGTTTGATGGTAATGTCTGATTTACTTAGTACTAATTTAAGCAACTCTGTAATATATGGGTGCCCTCCCGCAGTATAGCGGACTGTTAACGCCTCGGCTGCAGTCATAAATGGCATTAATATGCACCCAATAATTAAGAGTCTATTTACTTTAATAATTATTCATCCCAATCAAATTTATATAATATGTCAATACTTCGAGTTAAGCCATTGGTCGCCTCGACATACAATTGAGAAAGGAGCTGATAGCGAATGGCCACTTCGCTTAACGACTCAAACACCCCTACGCTGTATTTAACTTGGATACCGGGTGCAACATAACCTGAAATTTCAACTTTAGTGTCATCGCCACTGCCTTTTGAACTAAGGCTAACATCCGATAAACCAAAGGTTTCACCTACTTTTGACACCAACCCTTCACTGCGACTCACCCCTTGTGCTAATAATAGTTGAGTTAACATGGCATCTGTTGAACTATCACCTTCATCAAGCGGCTGGCCATTTAAAAGATAAGCTAATGATTGCCCTTGATCCATGGCTGGCTCTGAAAATACTTTTAAAGAAGGTTGCTCAACATTTCCTGTTAGTGTAACCCCCGCTACGACATCATTAGCGGTGTTCTCTGGGTTACGTATCGCTTTTATATTCAAGTAAGGTTTATTAATTGGTCCGCTAAAACCAACTTGACCTTTAGTAATAATTAGGTCTTGGCCAAAAGCACGATAAGTGCCCTCACGTAAGTTTAGCTCACCGGTAGCAATCATGGGAGTTTGTTGATCCATTTTTATGCTTAAGTCACCGGCAACTTTAGATTCGAGCCCAAACGAATCTATACGGACATCATTTTCTACAATCAATTTTAGATCAATATCATAATCAAATGGCATTGCTTTGGACTGTTCATTTTGCTGATCAATAATAATCTCATCATCACTTACTTGCACAGCCCCTTCAGGTAATTCTTCAATTATAATTCGCCCATAAGGGACTACAACTTGCCCTGCTAATTTGAATGCACTATCTGCAAGACTTAATTTTAAATCTGGGGATACTTTAAAAAGCACACCTTGTTGTGCTCTAACATAAAATTGCTCACCGTCTACTGCTAAATTTACCGCTGGTTTGTCTTCTCCCCAATCAATATCGCCCGTAAGGGTTATATTGCCACCTTCACTATCATTAAGCTTGCCATCTAATGTAGCGGTTGTATTATCAAAGCCGATATCAATATTTGAATCAACCACTGACACTGGGAGCTGTTCACCTTGTATATTTACTTGCGCGATATTGACGTTACCATTTAACAAAGGAGCGGTGATAGAACCACTGAGTGCAATTTGACCGCTAATATCACCTTTAAGTTGTTCTAGGGTACCAATGAAAGGTTGCAAATCAGTCAGTAAAATTTGATCTATGTCTATGTTGCCAGATAATGCCCGACTTGAAGGTAAATCTTGCACTGAAATATCCGCACTTATATCACCTAATAAACTAGAGCTAAGATTTGCTTGAAGCTGACCATTCATGGCGTCAGAGCTCGCCTCAAGTGTCAAAGTTTCAATAGGTAACTGATAACGTTTTTCAGCATCAATGTAGGTTGCTGAGAGCTGATGAGATTGCAGTGAAGCTGTGAGCTTACTTAAACTGGCGGCTTGCCACTTTGCCTCTACTAGCCCACTAAAGCCCCCTTTTGTTGTTATATTATGAGGAAATAAGTGTTTTAACTCAGATAAATCTAAATTATCCAATTTAGCGGCTAAATGTCCCGAGTTATCAACCTGCTTAAGTTTATCAATGCATAGCTTACTATTTTTAGTTTGCCAACAATGCTTATCAACTGAAAAATCGCCCGTAGTTGCATCAAAAGTGACTGCTACCTCAGGCATTGCTGTTAACTGTATTGTATTATCAGTCAATAACACATTGCTTAGCTGTCCTTGCCAGACCTTATTAACAACCACACCTGCTACTTCAAATTCAGCTTTGCCCTCAAGGGCGTCTAATTCAAACTGAGCTCTATGGTCTTTCTTGTCTCCTGTCGCATTTAAACTTAGGCTATTAATATGCTGCCCGCCAAGTTGAGCATCCGTTATCTTGATATTGGCATTCGTTTGCCAGTCAGCAGCATAATTAAAGTCAGATTTAATAAATAACGCTGCAACCGATATGTCAGCGTATGTTAAGTCCTGTAAAGCTAAGTCTAAGTTAGCTATTGGTTCTAAACGTCCGCCTCGTATAGCAAGTTTCCCATTTCCTACCCCCGTAAAAGGCAGCTTTTTTTGCTCTGGTTTATCTAAATGCAGCTTTGCATCTATATTCCATTGCTGATCAATATTGCCTGCTAAAGATAATGTGTTTTCACCACTTGTAAGCTCAAATACTTTAATACTTGCATGCAAATTACTGTTTAGATCAAAGTCTGACATAAACTTAAAGTTAACGTCATCAATAAGCCCCGTTAATTGACTCTCTTGCATGATTAGTTGCCAATTATCATTGGCAAACTTGAAAGACCCTGCAAATTGACCAGAAATATCACTGGTGACTACATCAGTTAAGTATTGCGCTTTAAGTTGGTCCAATTGCCCAGAAAATTGACTTGTTAAACCATTATCCCAGCTTGCTGATGCCTTTATCGTGGCGCTGCTTTCATTGGCTGCTAAAGCAAGTTGTTCCACATTTACTTGCGTTAAACCTCCGTTTAGCATCGCATTTAGATTTACTTCAGGGTAGGCGCCTAGTTGACTCTTTCCAGTAAGTGTTAACACATAGTCATCTGCGTTACCTTTGCCATTTAAATCAACACTTTCAATCTTTAACGGGTTGCTCTGAGTGTTTAGCTGCCACTGCGCAATATTCGCTTTTAGTGTAAAAGGATAGTTTACTGTTTTTAAATCAGCTTTTATTTTAGCTGACAATGGGTAAAGCCCTTTGATAGTTGTATCAAGTTGAAGGTCAGTTAGATCACCACTGGCGAGTAAAGTTAATTGATTTTCTGTGCTTGCAACTTCAATTTTAGCGCTTAATGGCGTGCGTCCATTTAGCTCTGCTTTTAACTCACTTGATAGATGCCATTGTAAGTAATCCGCGCTCAGCGTGTGCATTACCAACTGGTCTTTTTGCAGCGAAAGGGCTGTATTTATTTGTTTAATTTTGTGTTGTTGTTCACCTTTGGTGATGTTTACCAAGTTTACTGCTACTTGTTCAATATTTGCAGCTATAGGTGAACTAAATTCAATATTAGGTAGTGGCTCCAATGCGGTTAAAGGCTCCACTGGGGACTCTTCGTTTTGTTTTAATAACACATCAATTTGTTGAATATTCAAAGATTTTAGCGTTACTAAAGAGTCTTTTGCTTTAGCACTTAGTTGAAATTTATGAACCGTTACATCAGCACTAGAATGTGACAAGTTAAAGCTCGCTATTGCAACACGTTTGATTGACAAATCAAAAGGCAAACTAATCTCAGCAGCTTGCTCACCGAGCGTTTCAGTTGATAATTCTTCGTCAACAGGTTCAACACTTTGATCCTCAGTTTGAGGGTTACCGAGGTTTAAATTAATTGCCTGAGCACTTAAGTTTTCAATACAAATTCCATCGCAGTGCCACCAATATAAATCGAGTTTTAATTGCTTTGCTGTAAGGTTTAAACTTGGTGACGTATAGTCAACGTCAAATGCGTCATTATATAAAAAGCGACCATCTTTGATATTTATAGACAGTCCATCAATTAATTTATTTGCTGTATAAGCAATTAATTGGTTTCCTGATGCTGTAAATAGCAAGCAAAATAGTACAACTATCAGTGTACTAACTACGATGGTCAGTGCGGCTGTAATTTTTTTCATTTTTGACATTAAATTTCAGGCCCTATTGTAATGCTTAAACGTGTGCTTTTACTCTCTTTTGTTAGTCCCCAAGCATGATCAACCCTGACAGGCCCAACGGGCGTGAGGTAGCGAAAGCCAAATCCTGCGCCCACTTCAACTCGGTCTGAAAAGTCATTCGTCGCCGTACCACTATCAATAAATAGCGCTAACCGCCAACTTTGTGCAAATTGATAATTGTACTCAATAGTACCTGACAGTAAGTATTTACCACCAATTAAGCGCCCTTCTTCATCCTCTGGCGATATTGACTCGTAAGCAAAACCTCGTACGCTTTGATCACCACCTGCGTAAAAGCGAAGAGATAAAGGCACATTATTAATGTCATCAACATACATAGCCCCTAAATTTGCTTTTAAAAACAGTAAATGTTTGTCCAAATATGTGCGTAACCATGCATTTTTAAATTGTACTCGCATAATATTGGTTGTTGAAAATGCATCTTCTAAACCAAACTCTGCTGAAATAAGCCATTGCTCCCCCCAGTATGGGGTTGTTCCACCTTTAGTTTCTTTTTTGGCATAACTAATACCTGGCATCAACATTTTGGAGCTTTGTTCATCATCTCCAAATCGATACGTTTCATAATCACGGCGAATGAACGCAGTGCGTACCCAGTCGCTCTCAGTCAACCATTGGCGTTGTAATTGCGCGGTAAATATTTCGCTATAAATATCATCCGTTATTTCGTCCTCCAGTTTGTAACCAACCGAATAACGCCATAAGTCATCATTAGGGTCATCAACAGGTACAGTATAACCGAATGATATATCTTGCTGTTTTTCAGCTACGTTTAGATTACTTTCGAGATAATGACCATTTTCTGTGATCCATGGCTTTGACCATTTAAACCTCAGTTTAGGTCCTAAGTCAGTGTCAAAACCACCACCTACTTCGAAGCTGTTTGCAGGCTTATGCAATACATCTACATTTATGGGCACTTGTTGATTTGAACGGTTTGCTATATCAGCATAGACCCGAACACTATTAAAGTAGGGGGTTGTAGAAAGAGAGAGGTTATACTCTGAAACAATTGACGCTTGATATTGCTCCCCCTGCTTGAAGTCAGCAAGTGTGCGAATGTATTTTTCCGCAGGGGTTGGTTCACCTAAAATTAACGCACCGAACTGATATCTTACACCAGTATCGAAAGTTAAAATGACTTCAGCACTATTCGATTTTAGAGAAATCGCTAATTGATGAGTTTGCCACTTAACATCGAAATAACCCAATTCTAGCAATTGGCTTTCAATTTTTTTCCGAGCAGAGTCGTAATGGTTGTGGTTTAAAATATCACCTTGTTTTAGCTTAATTGATTCTACTACATCCATTAGTTGCGGATCAGTATTACCCTCACCGTTTACAGTGATACGAATATCCGCTATCCGTGTTGCAGGGCCACGTTCAATCGTTGCGACAATCTCTTGAGACTGTGCAAGATAGTTAAGGTTAATGTTAGGTTTGTAGTAGCCCAACGCCTTCATACTATTCGCCACTTGCTTTTTAGCATGGCTCAATAATGTACTTGTGGCTTTTTCTCCCTCTAGTTGCTTTAAATACAACTCTACATTTTTTTCAAGTTCACCACTAATACCATTGATATCGTAGCTTTTTACAACTTGGGGAGCGGCAACTAAGTTGCACGATATAAAAAAGAATACTGCTGTAATGGGCGCAAATAAACGACTAGGCAAGTAATTTCCTTACTAATAACAAATGAACCTTCAAGAGGCTTAATAATACCACAAGCCAGTACCACGACACATCAACTCAAATGTGAAAATTAGTACGCTTAATTGCTTTATTTTGGTTACAATAGCAATAACGAATTTGAGATAATATTATAGAGCTTCTAAATGCAATTTCCTGATGACGAAAACGGCCAATTACTAACTGAAATAGCTGATGCTGGTATTGATTTAACACAAATGCATAAAATTGATTTTTATATTTTGTTTGAGCAAAAAACTGAAGCCGAACAATTTGCAAAAGCGATTAGTGAAGATGAATTAGCGCCAACAACACAACTTGAGCAGTGCAAAGACACAGGTATCTGGGAAGTGATAACACAAGTGCAAATGGTCCCTGACCACACCTTGCTTGGTCAAACGGAACAATATCTAGAAAGTATTGCTAATGGTCATAAAGGCTACGGCGATGGCTGGGGATTAGAAAGCGAATAACCTTTATTTATATTCAAACCAGTTAAGTAGTTAACGACTTAACTGGTTTGCTTTCCTAAAACTACCTTTGTAATCGAATAGCTTCTCAGCCACTTTCCAACCATATTTTTTGTTTTTACGAGCAATAACAAAGTCAGGCGCAGTTAAATTAAGCTCATCCGCAATTACTTCACTGGCCGTTTTATACTCAATTGGTAAACGCCCTTGGGAAGAGCGAACACCGAACTGTTTATTAAATATATAACGCGATCCCGGGTTAGAAAAATCAAATATTTCATCGCAGCTTGCACCATCTTCATCAAAGTAGGTTAATTTAATAACACTGCTATTCGAGTTTAGTGCCTGCACACTCAAACCGCTACAACGCAGTACTAATGCATCTTTTAGATTTAACGCTGCGCGTAATTTGTCATCCGGATCAGCAAGTGTAGCATCACACGATTGGCACACTCTCGCAGCAATATCATTTTGAGCACCACATTGTTCACATTCTTTAAATCTAAAACGATAATCACATTGTGCCGATTCTGCGTCGTCTTCTAGCAAGCCTTGACAACGTCGTCCAAAGTGCTCGGTGACTTTTCCTTGAGAATCTGTTTTACCCCAAAAAATATTGGCAAACCCACAACCAGGGCAAAGTACTTGTACAGGTTCATTATCACTGTCGGCTTTTTTATTCCCCACCTCAGGGTAAAATAAGTCAAACCCATTGCCTGCATAATCTATCACTAAGCAATCTAGCTTACCTTCACTTAACCTCAAACCACGCCCAACAATTTGTTGATATAAACTCACTGACTCTGTTGGACGTAATATCGCTATAAAATCCACATGAGGTGCATCAAACCCCGTTGTTAACACTGACACATTTATTAAATACTTTAACCGTTTGGATTTAAAAGAGTGGATTATCTCATCGCGCTTTTGTGCGGGGGTATCACCTGTTATTAATGCACTGTGTTGCTGAGGAAAATAACTTAACACCTCCTGCGCATGGCGGACAGTTGCGGCAAATACCATCACCCCTTTACGCGTTTCACTAAGCGTTAATATATTGCGACAAATAGACTGGGTGGCCCGTGTATTTTCTTTTAATAATGTATTTAAATCATCTTGATTAAATCGGCCAAAACTATCACTTTTCAGTGATGAAAAATCATAATGGCTTAATGCAGCATCAACTTCCTTTGGTGGTGTTAAAAACTGGTTTTTAATCATATATCGAAGTGGTAATTCAAATATGCATTGTTTAAACGGACTGGCCTCACTGCCACGGACAAAACCATGATAATGCTTATGGTATATCCACCCTATTCCTAACCTGTAAGGCGTCGCTGTTAGGCCTAATACTTTAAGCTTTGGATTATTTTCTTTGAGTGTTTTTATTATTTTTAAATACTGACTGTTTTCATCATCACTCACACGGTGGCACTCATCAATAATGAGCAAAGAATAATGTTCATTTAATTGTGATAGGTTACGTGATAATGATTGCACACTAGCAAATGTGACTTGATGTGAAAGTGACTTTTGCTTTAACCCTGCTGAAAATATACTCGCTTGAAGTCCATAACTGGAATACTTTTCTGCATTTTGTTCAACTAACTCTTTAACATGTGCTAATACAAGAATTTTTTGTTTGGCAATACGAGCCAGTTCAGCAATTACTAAGCTTTTACCGGCGCCTGTTGGTAATACAATGACTGCTGCATTATCTGTTTTTCTAAAGTGAGCAATGGTTTTTTCAACAGCCTCTTGCTGATAAGGCCTTAATATGTAACTCATCGATACTACTTAAACAAAAAAGCCAATGAATTAATCATTGGCATATTTATAGGCATATTTAATTTTATGCTAAATGATCTGTTAACTCTACACCTTGAAAAGCTTTAGGCCGTTTACCACGGCCGGTCCACTCTACGATTTTACCTTCGTGTTCAATTCTGTATTTGGGTAACACTTTAGTGCGCTTATCACCAGCAACTTCTTGAAGATCTTCCAGTGTCAGTCCTTTTTCTTTTAGTAAGTCAAGCACTTCTTGCTTAGCCTGTTGTTGCTCCGTGAACTTAACAATTGCATTATTAATTAATGACTGCGCTTTTTCTAACTCAGATAAACTAGCATTTTTAATAAATGAACGTATTTCTTTCATTTGACTCTCAAAAATAAATAAAGGGTTTAGGGTTTCAACTATAGTCCATTATAAGCATATTATTAATAATAATCTAAGAAGAAACTATTTTAAACTAACCAAGTCAGAACAACCTTATTTATCTGTACAAGGTTATTTACTAATTGATATAACCGATCATCTATACGATTTTCAAGTGTGATGAATGCTTCGCACTCTTCTATTTGCTGTGTAATTGTATTCATTTTAACCATCACTATTGACCCTTTAATGCGATGCAATATTTTCTGGCACATTGGAATATTATTTTCTTCAATCGCCTTTTCCAGCGCTAATATATCTGCTTCTAATGTCTCATTAAAAATACGCGCCATATTAACTGCATCTGCTTCAGAGCCGAAAACCCCCACCCATTGAGATAAGTCTGGAACAATTATTTCATTACAAACTAACGATTCACTATCACGAGGGGCCAGGGTCGATGATTCAACCAAATCAACTAAAGCCTCATACAAATCGCCAATGAGGTACGGTTTGAATAGCACACGATTTATACCAATATTATGAGATAAGACAGATATATCTTTTGAGTTATCTGCTGTAAGGCCGATAATGGGTAAGTCTCTAATCGTTGCTAGCGCGTTTTGACGAATTTGCTTAGCAAGCTCAAAGCCATCAATCACAGGCATTTGACAGTCAGTAATGACGATATCAAATCTCTGTTGATTTAATTTTTCAAGTGCAATTTTACCATTACAAACTATCGTTACATCACACCCTAACTGTTCAAGCTGGTTTTTAATTAGAAATTGATTGACCTGATTATCCTCTGCAATTAACACTTTAAAGTTACAAGGCTGAAAAGGAGCCTTATTTGGCAAAGGTGAATCAGAGTGACAGAACAAGGTGGCGAATTTGACTTTACTAAATTGCGCTAACGGTATTTGAACTATTGATTCTGTATAATAATGAAACTGTTCGCCATTTGCTGCTACAACAATTGCTTTTCCTTTAAAATTAGCAATGTAGTCAAGCCACTTTTGGCCATACTGCTGAACTAAATCGTCCAACATAAACACAATATTAGCCGTATCGTTCAATACGTCATTTATAGAGGATTGTTGGCATATTTTAAAATTAATTAAGTTGAGAGTAAGACCATCAACTAAAGCCTGATGATATCTGAATAGCAACCATGATTCTTGAGTATTGATATCTCGATCTATTGGTGGAGGCAAATTTTCCTTCGATTGAGTTGCAGTATTTACAAGGCCTAAGTCTATAAAAATTCCATGCCATAAACTGCTTTGCGATGGTCCGCTTAATGTGAAATCTCTAATCGCAATAAACTTACATTGGCGTATTTCCCCTTTCGAATTGTAACGAAATGAACACGTCAGTTTATTAGTATCGCTATCAACACTTTTAAAAGCACGGGCTATGTTTACTCTATCTTCATCACAGATAGCAGGCGATATACACCCTGTTATACCTGTTTTATTAATTGAACTGGAGTTCAAGCCAAGCAAGTCTTCCGCCCCAGAAGATAAAGCTCTGAAAAGCCCTTCACCATTAGAGAAATACTCAAACTGACACTGGCCATCTGAGAAATGATTTACAAGCTCAGCATCTTGTTCAAACATCGAAACTTTGTATACGCGATCATTAACAGCTGATTTTATTTCTTTTAAAAAAGTGATAACACCAGCTGTCTTGCCTATATTATTTAAGTAAGGAATTTTGGTGCATTCAAGTTTGATTAGTGACCCTGAGTTATTAGGTACTAATATACAAAAACTTAATGATTGAGAAGTATCCGTTACTTCATCATTTATGCAAAACATGTACTGCGCTAAAGAGTTAATTTCATTTAAAGACCCACTCGGTTCATTGCAAAAAACTTTCAACGTATTAAGACATGCTTTATTAAAGTATAAAAGTACATTCTTAGTGTCTTCAATATAGAAATATGGCATAACAGAATTCATCGCATGCATATTTTGAACAAACACGTCTTTTCTTATAAACCAATCTTTAATTTTTAAAACTGTTATGGCCAATATACAAAGCATTGCTACTGCTGCAAGTAATACAAAATACAAACTATTAATCATAATACAGTCGTTCTCATTAGCATAGCGCTTACATCTTCGCTCAGGTGTTTAATGTAGCACATGATTGTTCCTTATTTATGTTTAAAGTTCTCGTTCAACACCCATAGATTATCATGCTAATGGCTCTTATTTAATTAAGATCTATGTTACTTTATTGGGAAAATAAATACAGGTATTAGTCAATAATGAACAATAAAGAAATAGCTAAAAAACTTGAAGTTGCATATAACCTTTTTAGAAATGAGGGAGCCTCTTTAAACTACAAAAATATTAATAATGAATTACTTGATTTAAACAAAAATAATATTCAAATCACTTTAAATTTAGCTATTCACTACTTATACATTGATGATTTGTTTTTCTTCGAAAGAGCTTACAGTAATTTAAATGACGAATCTAAACTTTGTATATTTAACCAGATATTTCATGCAGGGGAATTAACTGAAAAAAGCAATATCTGTAAAATCATAATGAAAGGCTTATCTAACAAGGACTACATAGCAGCACTTATTAGACTTGCCTCATATGGTGATCACGAGCTCACAATTAAATGCCTAAAAGAAGACTCTCATACCCAGAACCAAATAAAAAATAACATAGATGTCCTTGAGGTCGTTGCAAATTCATATTTAAAATTAGACCGTCAGAATGAAGCTGTGCACTATTTAAAAATGGTACTTTCATCAGACCCTAAACACTATGTATCTCGTTATAACTTGGCACTTACCTATGAAAATGTTGGCGAATTTGAACAAGCAAAATTACTCTTCAAAACAAATTTTAAGCACCATAATCATACGCAATCACTAACCAGGCTTTTATCTATAGAGTGTAAAGAAAAATTACCTCAACTTTTAAGAACATGTGAAAACATAATTAAAAAAAGCGAACTCTCAAAAGCTGAGCTAACTGATCTATATTTTTCAATGGGTACAGCTTTTGACAAGCTTGCAGAGTTTGGTCGTGCTTTTGAGTACTTTAAACTTGCAAACAACTTAATTCCATTTAGTGAAACAGCGAATGATCCCATCTACTTAATGGAAGAGCAGCATAAAATAAGTTACCAATTACAGCGTGATGAATCCCCAGTATTTATTTGCGGTATGTTCAGATCAGGTAGTACCCTTATTGAACAGATTGTTTCTGCACACAGTCAGTTTGATAGTGGTGGTGAAATTGAGTTCTTTACAGCTGAAACACTTAACTCATGTCTTAAAAGTAACAACTATGCAAATGAACTTGCAAATGCATATGAAAAAAAGATGAGCTTATATGGAGGGGGGATTAATCGAGTTATAAACAAATTACCGGATAACGTTTTATACATAGGTCTAATTAAAGCACTTTTCCCAAACGCGAAATTCATCATTACACAAAGAAGCATCGAAGATACTTGCTTATCCATCTATTTTCAAAATATCGCTAACAACTACCCCTACGCATCAAATTTAGAGTTAACTAAAGCGTATTATTTAAAACAACAAACAGTAGTAAAACACTGGCAGTCCAAATTTAACGACGATATTTTGACGTTTAAGTACGAAGATTTAATTAGTTATACTGAGCAAAGTCTAAAGACATTGTGCCAATTCCTAGAAATAGAGTTTGAAAAAGACATGCTAAATTTTTACAAAAATACTAACAGTATTCGTACGGCTAGCTATCATCAAGTTAGAAGTAAATTACACTCAGGGTCAGTTGGAAGGTTTAAAAATTATAAGGACTTTTTGAGCGATATTTTTTAGATTGGAGAGATGCTAAATTACAGTAAATGTTATTTAGCATCGTTTAACTTACTCTGAAAGGCCTACATGCATATGCCCGTATTTAAAATCTACAGTTATTAAAAAGTGTTGTAATAAGTCATACCCAAGAACACCTTTAACATCCATCCCCTTTAAATTGGAGCCTGTAAATGAATCGCTATTTAATAACTCAAAGCGTTTACCCTCTTGCGGGTAAGCAATCGATACAGCGTCTACATTGAACGGTCCAAATTCAACTTTTGGTATATTAGATAACTCATAAGTTTGAGGGCCATTTATTTCTACTATTTCAACAGGAGTAGAGGCAAGAGATTTATCCCAACCTTGATTTTCAATGATCGTGCGTTCAACTTTCAACCCCTCTTGAGCACCAGTAGAGATTAGAGCCCAAATAGACTTACTGTCGTTTAGGTTAACCTTTACTATAGGGAGCGCTGACTGACGATGCAAGCGCATATCAATGTTTTCAGCTGCTCTTAAGTCAATTGATTTTCGATCTAAAAATCGCAGTTTTCTTTTTGGATAATCAAATTGCATTACAAAATTATGGAAAAAGCCGATACCAAGAATAATATCGCCATCATCTATTTTTGTAGGTCTCATTTCATCTAATTTATTGTTGAAGCCAAAAATATCAAGCTTAACTTGGTTGTACAAAAATTTTCTAGCTTCTGT
Source organism: Pseudoalteromonas sp. 3D05 (assembly GCF_002723455.1). Taxonomy (GTDB): domain Bacteria; phylum Pseudomonadota; class Gammaproteobacteria; order Enterobacterales; family Alteromonadaceae; genus Pseudoalteromonas. The sequence continues at coordinate 96,683 of NZ_PDUS01000009.1, forward strand.
ACTGGTATCTTTAACATCAATTGATTTACCTTTTCTATCAGCCAACGGGTGGCTAATTAAAAACTGCTCACTAATGTAATGCTCTTTCTGACCGGTATCTAATATAGCGTTTACGGCAATCCCTTCGATTTCCGCAGGAACAACAACTTTACCATTAACCACTTTAAAATCAATCCACTGCGTTGCCGCGAATAAGTTGAAAGGTTTCAATAAGACAAAAAGAAATAATATAAGTGAATATTTGCTCATCTTAACCTCCATGCAAGGACCAGTTGCGGTCCAAGTCTTCCATCGTTTTTTTAGCGTTTTCTTCTTCTCTCTTTTTTGCTTCTTTAGTTATACAGCGACGCGTATTGAAGTGCGAACCTGTTTTTTTAATTGTTGTGCATACATACTTATCGTCTTTCTCAACTTTAGCTAATTCTTCCATTTGAGCATCTTTGTTATTAACATTGTTTGAACTACATGCCGTGAGAAGTAGTATCAACAAGGGAGTCATAATTTTTTTCATTAGATTTTTCCTTTTACTTTTTACGAATTAAACAATTAAGTGCAATCATAATTCTCGGACTCTGACCGAAATAAGTAACAACCTCATGCTCTAGATAACCAGGAAAAATAACAAATTTCCCCGAGTTTGGTCTAATTGCAAAGCCACCATAATCGAACATCGCTTTTAAATTAAAAAAGCCTTGATCATCAGGATTTTGCTGTATGTGTCTTGGATCATATATTTGTAAGTAGCCACTTCGTGGAAACTCAACAGTTGGTAAATCCCCAGCATCAACATAATAGATCATTGACCAAGAACATTGGCCGTGATCGTGTAATGACTTAGTGGCACCAAATCGTGATATATGAAACCAAGATTCGAATTCAAATTTTAAATTACTTAAATCTTCTTTTTGCCAATTTGATGTTTCTAAGATCCAAGAAGTTAAAGCACCATTCATTAAACGACGAATTTCTAGGATATCTTCGTATTGAGTTAATGAAAATAAATCACCAGGGCTATCGAAAATGTTGCCTAGAGTGGTATTAAGTTTATTCTCATTTTTATAACCTTGTTTCTCAAGGTCAAAAAATAGTTCAGATAATCGTTTATTTAACGCTTCTGAGTGAGCAAAGCTTCCTTCAAGAACAGGTGAAGCAAAGCATATTTTGGGTTTTGCATTTATTTGAATCATAAAAAAAGAGCGCACTATTGTGCGCTCCCTTACTCTAAACTAAATTAGAATTTAACATCATATTGTACGTACATGAAACGACCGATGTTGTCGTAAGTGCTTTGGCTGTAGAAAGGCCAGTCATTTACTGAGCTAAATGGAGGCTGTCTATCAAACAAGTTACGAATACCAACAGTTACTGTGTTGTTTTCATTAACGTGGTATGCACCTGTTAAATCAAACTGAACGTAAGAAGCAAAATGTTGAGACTCACCTGCGTCTACGTAATCACCGTTTGCATCTAAGTTTTTAGTATCTACATCGTAGTAACCAACTAACTGACATGATTTGTTAGCTGTATTACGCTTATCATACGAGTCATAACCTGGTAAGAAACGCATGTTTAATGACGTTGTAAAGTCACCTGTATCAAGTGTGAAGTTACCATTAGCATTGTAATCACGTGTTGCTTCATCATCAATCCAATCACACAAAGGTTGAACTGCTGAAGATTGTGATTCATAGCTTAAGAACTGTTCAATTTTCAAACGAGAAGTTAAAGAACCAAAGCTTAAATCAGTTGAATATTGAATATCATAGTTCAAACCAGTTGCACTTTGCTCAGTCAAGTTTTGTAAATCGGTTTTAACAAAACCTGTTCTCTTAGTATCATCAATACGACCAGATGAGTTACGAACAACTAGGTCAGTAAGGTTACCTTTCGCTTCCTCATCAAGAATTTCTTGAATACCAAGTGAACCAACAATATTTTCAATCTCTAGTGACCAATAATCGATTGTGAAAGATAGATCTTCAGTTACATCGTAAACCATACCAATATTGTAAGATACTGATGTTTCAGGCTCTAGCTCTACGTTACCACCTGATTTAGAGTTAAGCTCAACTTCTTTACAATCAGGATGGTTATCATCGTTACCAGCTGCTTGACACAGTTTAGTATCAACTGCTTTGCTAACACCAAAAGATGAAGCTAAATAAAGCGAATCTAGTGAAGGTGCTTTAAAGCCTGTACCATATGATGCACGAAGCATTATGTCATCTGTCGGACGATAAGAAACTTTAGCGCTATAAGTTGTTTCGCTTGCATCTGATTCACCCCAGTCTGCAGAGTCATTACGTACTGCGATGCTCGCTTCTAAGTTGTCAAGGATTGGTAAGTTAACTTCCATGAATACTGCTTCATTTTGGAATACACCACCACCATTTGAACCTGCACCACCAATAACAGCACCGCTGATAGAAGCTTCATCAGAGCGATCTAAGTAGTTTTCACGACGAACATCAACACCCGCAGCAACACCTACTTCACCACCTGGCAATTCTAAACCAGTGATACCCGAAACTGCTAATGAAGAGAAAGCTAGCTCATATTCAGATGTTCTATGAATTGATGAATTTAATCCTTCACAGAAGTCTTTTAACTCTGCTGAATTACAGTCATTTACTACGAACGGATTCAAAGTACCATCAGCAAATGCACTCTCAACACCATCTACAAGTAATTGACCTGCTTTACCAACTTGACGGTTTGTTAAACGTGAGAAACCGATATCAAAATCTAACTCCCAGTTATCGCTGATCAAGTAGTTTGCACCACCGATTGCTTCAAACGTTTCATTTGTGTTGTCTTTTTGACGATTAGGGAAATCGATATAACGACGACCTACGTAGGCAAAACCATCGCCAGCAGCAATTTCATCAGCAATTTTAGCGCCCAGCGTAGGGTTTGATTTATAACGGTCGTTAATTAAGAAGTCTCTTAAGAAAGGACTCTCAGAAATGTTAACAGAGCCTGGAGCTGGTGCATTCGAACTGTGCGTGTAAGCACGTGTATAACGGAACTGTGAATCAAATGTTAGGTCATCACTATATTCATGAGAAATTGACGTTAAGATAGATTGACGGTCACTTGCTGGCTGTAATTGATATAACGGTGCGAAGTCATACGCACAACGGCCATTAGATAATACATTTTCGGTAGCACAATCAGACCAAGGAGCCCAACCTGTATCAGTCGCAGAAGTCGAATCAACATACGTAGAACCTGGAATACCCCAAGATGAACGACCTTCACCACCACGGTGGTTTGGAAGATAAGCTGTACCACCCATTTCACGGTCTTTAGCCATAATTGGACGACGCTCAAAATAATCAGCTGCGAATAAAATATTAGTATTGCCGCTTGTAGCACCCGCTGTTAATGAGAACTGAAGCTCATCACCATCCATGTGTTCTAATGCTGCGCCGTATTTAAATTTAGCTGCAACACCTTCCATGTCAGTTTTAGTAATGATGTTAATTACACCAGCTACCGCATCAGAGCCATATACTGCTGAAGCACCATCAGGTAATACATCAATACGTTCTACTGCTGCCATTGGAATTTGGTTTACATCTGTAAATACGCCACCAGCAGAGTTTTTAGGTAAACGACGGCCGTTTAAAAGAATTAGTGTGTAATCAGAGCTAAAACCACGAATACCAACTGAAGATGCACCAGCCGCTTGGCTAAGTGTAGCTGATTCGTTAAAACCGCCAGTAGAAGCATTGGTTCTTAAAAACTCTGCGACTGTAGAAACACCTGTTTTTTCAATTTCAACAGATGTAAAAACTGTAACTGGTGTTGCAGTTTCCATATCAGTACGGCTGATACGTGAACCTGTTACTTGAATACGTTCAACTTTTTCTGCGCCTTCTTCAGCAGCAATTGTGCTTGCTGAAAATGCAGCTGTTGATGCTGCACCGAAAGCAATCGCTAGGCGAACTGCTTTTGAAACTTTATTATTTAACATTTGATTATTCCCTGGTCATATTTGAAATATGATTTTATTAGTTTTAGACCCCAAAGGAGCGAATTAGTTAACGTAATGGCAACTAAGTACCCCATTGCGAGAAAATATATTAATATCAGGAACATCATTTGGTCAACAGTTTTTTAACTTGCAAGGCGTTTTGTTTACAAAAAAAACGTCTGTTAACGGTGAGGTTCAAATGTAACCATATGTAAAATAAGTGAAAATGCTATGCAGTTGCTATAAACAGCCTAAAATAAATTAAATGAGCCACGATATGAACTAATTCTTATTATCATTTAGCTAAAACCAAGGAATTTTAAAAGCCAAACAATCAAAACAATTAACAACTTTATTCAACGTGCTTTTACATTTATTAGCCCTGAAATATAAAAGTAATTTTAAAGCTTATGGCCTTGATAAAGTGTTCCAATGAGCTGTTTATTTTTATCGATTAACTTTACAGAAGATACTGATAAATTATATTGATTTAAGTAACCTAAAATTTCACTACTATTTTTTGCTGCATTCTCTAAATCACTCAGCCTAAATATTAACCCTTCAAGCTCTTTATTGAATAAAGAGTAGGCTTTATCTAAGTCGATTTTTCTATTACTTAAAACAAATTCGTAAAAGCTTGGAAATAATGTTGCATTGAATGCGTAAGTGTTTATTTTATTTTCTTCTTTTATAAAAAGTTCTATTAAATTAATTTTTTCATTTAATATATCATCGTTTTTTTTGATGCATGTTATGAGATGGTAAAGCTCATTTAAGAACCTGTTTTTAACTCGTTTTGCTGAAGCTAATATATTTCTATTCGGAGTAACGATATCAGAATCTTTTTCGTGGCAAATTAACTGATAACTCCCCCCTTTTTTTAAAACCCTACCACACTCTTTAATACTGGCATGAAGGTCACTATATTCAATTGCAAACTGTGATACTACTGCATCAAAAAATTCATTTTTGAATGGAAGGTTTTCTGCGTTCGTGTTAGAAATAAATCTTCCTGGTAGGCTTTTTATAAGCTCTTCTTTTAATTGCGCTTGATCGACTGCAAAAAATGTAAAATTATGCTCACGAGAATTATTTATTAAATCGATTAATGCCCCATTACCTGTACCTATGTCTAAAATTGTAGCATCTTCATTTAATGTACTAGAAAAATTCCCCCAACACTCTTTCAGTTTGCCTGAGTAATTTGTTTTTATACCTTCACCAAAAGAAGTTATATAACCCTGTGCCCAATACTCGCTCCAATAATCTTTCATAAACCCTTCTTACTGACATGAAAAAGGGCTGAATAATCAGCCCTTTTATATTTTTAAGTTTATTTAAACTTAGAAACTAATAGTGTAGTTCACACGGTAGTCACGACCAAAGTTGTTGTACAAGTCTTGGTTATCCCATGTACCTGCTGAAGAAAGAACTGGATCTTCATCAGTTAAGTTATTGATTGTGAATGTAACTGAACCGTACTCACCTGCAAAATAGCTGTAAGTTAAGTTGTGAATCAACCAGCTGTCAAGCTTACCTTCTTGCTCGTAGTAACCATCGCCGTCTCTATCGATCTCTGTCTCAGTTGTGCTATCTGTATAAGTAGAGTTCCAAGATACTGAATGATCTTCATAAGACCATGACACAGTCGCTACAGACTTAAGCTCTGGTTGACCTGACCAACCTGTAGTATTTTGAACCGTACCACCTACTTCAGAATCGTATGCAAGTACAAAGCTGTTAACATTGCTGAAACGTAAATCACCGAATGCTGTTTCAAGGTTAGCATTGATTGTGAAATCGATACCTTCAATTTCGAAACCAGCACCATTAAAGTAAGAAGTACCTGCTTCAATTAGAGTACCAGATGCAGCACGCTTCAAGTAGAAAGTTTCGTTTGAAGTATCTGTATCAGGTGAAACAGCTGAGATTAGACCAGCAGCTTCGTCAGAAAGAAGACCTTGTAAAGACTTAGATTGAATTACGTTTTCAACAGAAAGTTGGAAGTAATCAAGCTTAAAGCTCACATTGTCATTAACATCCCATGCTACACCTAAGTTAGTGTAATCAGACGTTTCTGCATCTAGACCAGAGTTTTGCGTGTAATAAGTATCATACTGACGTGATGTTGTTGCACCGTTAGCGTAATCGATTGCCGATTCAGCAGAGAAAGTACGTGCAGCATTTAGCAAGTCAAGACCTGGCGCACGGAATGATTCTGAGTAAGAACCACGAACCACTACACCTTCCATAGCTTCCCAACGAGCTGAAAGAGCAGGTGCAATGTTATCACCAAAATCTGAATAATCATCGTAACGTGCTTTAACGTTAAGCTCTACAGTCTCAGTTACAGGTAATACTGTTTCAAAGAATACAGCTGTTACATCACGTAAACCTTCAGAAGAGTTACCTGCTGAACCACCGATACGGCCTGCTTCAGACTGACCATCATAGATATCAGCATAAGTTTGCTCAAAGTATTCTGCACCCACATAGTGAGATACAGTACCGCCAGATAGTTCACCTAAATCGAAGCCGATACCAGCAAACACTTGGTCAAATGTAGAAGAAGACTCTTGAAGAGTTGTTGCTTTCATGTTTGCAACACCTTCTTCAGAACCTAAATCGATATCGTTTTGTTGGTTGTAAGCAAGACCTGAATAAGAAAGGTAGTATTGACCTACAGACTTATTATCAGCCTTGTTGCGGTGGTAATATACTTCCCAAGAAGCATTATTCCAATCAAGGAAACCACGAAGACCTGCTGTTAAATCTAGGTTATAGTCATCAACGTTACCATCACGCGTACCGATATCTACCCAACGGAAGTAACCAGTTGTTTCTTCACCATATGGGTTGTGCTCATTATCAGCAGCCATACCGCGCCAAGGAGCAGCCGGTGGTGCATAACGACCGAATGAAGAGTTTTGTACAAACATTGCTTGACCAAAGAACTCTACATTTTCAGATAGCTCATAGTTAGAGCTCACATATAACGTGTTGCGGTCAATCGAAGCTGTATTGTAAGAAACGTTACCGAATGCATACATACAATATTCAGAACCTGGGCCCCAATCTTCATTTGCATCAACACGGCGGAACGTATCTTCACCGTATTCTGCAATTAAGTCATCACATTTTAGTGAAGCTGAAGCTGTAGCAAAATCAGGTGAAGCAACAGTAGCACCATAGATTGACCAACCTACAGTATCACCTGAATACGCTTCAATATCGCCGTCACCGTCTAAATCGCCGATTTGCGCTTTAGTATAATCACGAGCGCCGTCACTAATACCTTTACGTTTTTGGTGATCGAATGAGAAAGTAATATTACCTTTGTCGCTAGAAACACCACCGACTACTGAGAACTCAGATGAAGTTGTGCCTTCATCTTGGTCACGATGACCTGCACCAACATTGAAAGTTAGGCCTTCAAAGTTGTCTTTTAGGATTACGTTAACAACACCTGCCATTGCATCTGAACCATAAATTGAAGAAGCACCTTCAGTCATGATGTCGATACGTTCAACAGCTGCCATTGGGATAGCATTAAGGTTAGCAGAAGCACCACCAAGAGTAGGTGAACCTGGGAAACGACGGCCATTTAGAAGTACAAGAGTACGACGTGAACCAGCACCACGAAGGTTGATAGTTGCTTGTGACTGCGCTGAGCTACCAGAACGCTCAGAGAATGAACCGAAAGAGTTTAATGAACTAGAGCGTAAAGCATCAGCAACTGTAAAGTCACCTTCCATCTTTATGTCTTGCGCTGTAATTGAAATTACTGGTGAAGCGCCTTCAAGGTCGGTACGTTTGATACGTGAACCCGTTACTTGGATACGTTCAACTTTTTCTGCACCCTCTTCAGCAGCCATTGTATTAGCTGAAAAGGCAGCAGTTGAAACTGCACCAAAAGCAATCGCTAAGCGAACAGCTTTTGAAACTTTATTATTTAACATTTGATTCTCCCTGGACCACTATATTGCGGTTATTTTTATTTAGCTTTTGTAAACGATTGCGAACATAACGTTGCAATCACACAAAGATACTAAACAAAAAAAACACGACTGCCAACATCTGTTCACGAATAATTAAACTAATTTAAGTAATTAATCCAAAAAATGCATCAAAGGGGTACAAATATGCTTATTTAAGGGACAATCGCAACTGGTAATTTATTAAAATTGTTACGCATTGTTTTGCTTGTGGGAACTTAGTTTCTTTTTTCGCAACAATCAGAACAGGTCTAACTGGCTCTTTTTTGTACTTTGAAAGTCTAACTTTAATGGTTGGAGTATCATTTGAGCGATAGGTTTTATTTGTTTTTCGACATAAACTGCATAATCAAACTTGTTGCCAATTTGGTGTAATTGCGCACCGCTATCTGTATATACATATTCAACAACCTGTCCCTTTGCTATTTCAAATTCAGGGTTGTTAGCTTGATATTTTTTTAAAGCTTGTACGTGAGGTGGGATGTTTTTTTGGTAATCTGATAAATGTTGCCCTAGGCGTTTACGGTAGATTAACTTACTATCGAACTCGCCAGCATGTAACCGTTCGATATAACTTTCGATAACCGTTGTTAAATTTGTGGCGTCAAAGTTATCTTTAAATAACAATTCAAAAAGCGCTACCTGAAACTCTTGTGCAAGCTGTGTCCAGTCGCTGCGAACTGTTTCCATGCCTTTAAATACCAGCCTTTTATCGCCATCATTATTAATTTGGCCTACATAGCGCTTTTTAGACCCAGTTGTTTTTCCGCGTATAGTAGGCATAAAAAAGGGACTGTAGTGAGTTTCAAATTCAATTTCTAAATAACTTTCTAAATCAAATCGATTTTTTATTTCTTCTTGCCATTTTATATTGATGGTATGCGCTAGCCGGTTTCCTTCCAGCTTACATTGTTGTGCTGTCATCGCTTCATCTAAACAGACAAAGGTCGAGTCTGTATCGCCATAAATAACTGTGTGGCCAAGTTCTTCTAGCCATTTACGTGTGGTTTGCATGATTTCATGGCCACGCAGGGTAATCGAACTCGATAAGCGCGGATCATAAAAACGACAGCCTTTTGAACCGAGCACACCATAAAGACTGTTCATTATAATTTTAATCGCCTGCGATAACATAGGTTGATCAGTTTCTTTTGCACGTTGGCGAGACGCTGCAAGCTCTTTGATTAAGTTTGGTAAGTGATGCTGCTCTTTTGAAAAATAAGCTTCAAAGAAGCCAGGGATTGCATCACTCACATTACCAAGGCCTTTAATTAAGCCCAATGGGTCAATACAAAAGGTACGCATTATAGAAGGGTATAGGCTTTTAAAATCTAAAACCAATACGTTTTTGTAAAGCCCCGGTGTTGACTCCATAACATAACCTCCAGGGCTTTCAAACGTTAAACCATGCTCACCTAAATTAGGTGCAACATAGCCACTTCTATGGAGTAACGGCAAGTATAAGTTAGTAAACGCAGCCACGGAGCCCCCCATCCGCTCTAGTTCTAAGCCAGTCAATTCAGTACGAACAACGGCAAAGTCTATAAGTTTGAGTGTGTCGAATATTCGATTGACTAGAACACAATCTTGGCGATTGTAAGCTGCAAGTGCTAATTTATCTTCATTATATTGACGAACAATTTCACTTAAACGATTATTGCTTTTTATCAGCTTTTCTTCACCCAATACTTTGTGACTCACGTTTGCAAGCGAAAAACTATCAAAGTGATACGTTGCATTCTTTAACGTATCGATACCATCAATAACGCAACGACCCGGTAATGTTAAGCGCGTAAAATGACCTTCCTTTACAAAAAGAGGTGAATGATCTCTCCCTATTAACAACTTTATACCAAGCTCTTCAGCACGCTTGTAAAGTACAGTAAAATCAAATTCGATGACATTCCAGCCGATGAGGATATCGGGGTCCACTTTTAAGATAAAAGCTTGAAGCTGGTTGAGTAAATCAAGCTCATCATGGCACCACACAATTGACTGTTTAGATGTCATAGGCTCGCCAATCATCAATACACAATCAATGTCATCACCAACAAGGCCGATTGAAAAAAGCACCCCGTCCCCACTACATTCAATATCTAACGATAAACGCTTAAATGAAGGTATATAGTTATCAGCCGCTTTGATTTGCGCATGATTAATTTGAATGTAACCTTGTTTTCGTGTGACCTCTCCAGTGACATAAACACTGCCACGAATAAAGCGCTCCATCAAAAAGCGGTCAGTGTGGCGAATATCCGCTTCATATATTGAGATTGACTGCTCAAGTAGGGTACGTGCTTGATATAATGTTTGAGTTGAATAAAAATAATAGGCGACGCATTCTTCTGAGTCGAAGTGGTGTATTGATACCTCTTTTATGTCGAATGGGATTGCAGCTGATTTTAATAAAGCGTTTGCTTTTTCAACATCTGAGGCGCGTATAAAGAATAAAGCCGATTGATTAGGTATTAACACTTTTATTGGGCCACTATCACTAGACAGCCAATAACACAGAGTAATGCCTTCTTGGTGGTTATACTTATTAGGAGAGTATTGTTGCCTTGAAAGTATAAAGCCTTGATAGATTGCTTGTGTCAATGTCCGATCCCAATTAATATGTAGCACTGTAATTATATACATACTTTAGGTTATTCACCCATGCTTTCTGAACCATTAAAAACCACCATACGAAAAATTCATAAGCATGTGGCCGATAACCTGAACGACTACCGCCCTCGTAGCAGCCAAAACTACTTAGTCGCTGAAATTGCGAAAACACTTGCTGGCGAATACCATAAAAAACAACGTATTTGCGTTATTGAAGCAGGAACTGGTACTGGCAAATCACTCGCTTATTGCCTAGGCGCTTTGCCTTTAGCACTGGCACAAAAAAAGAAACTCGTCATTTCAACCGCAACTGTTGCATTGCAAGAGCAGCTTATAAGTAAAGAACTGCCGTTTTTTAAAACTCATTCTGGACTTGATTTTAAATTTGATTTAGTTAAAGGTCGTCAACGCTATATATGCGCACATAAGCTGCACAATGCTATAAATGGCGATAGCCAAACACAAATGGAGTTCATGCCAACGCTGAACTCTCCTTTGAGTCCGATGGAAACAAAATGCCTAAAACAACTTTATGATGCATATACCAATAAAAAATGGCAAGGCGATAGAGATAGCTGGGCTGATACTATTCCAGATCGTGTTTGGGGGCTAATTGCTTGCGATAAGCACGCCTGTCAAAGACAAATGAAAGCACATCAAACTTGTCCATTTCAGCTCGCTCGTCAACGATTAATGCAAATGGATGTATTGGTCATCAATCACTCTTTATTACTGGCAGATCTTGATTTGGGCGGCGGTAAAATTTTGCCCGAGCCAGATAACACCATTTATGTTATCGACGAAGCTCATCATTTAGCACATATAACACGTGATTTTTCTTCTGCGGCAGCCACTATAAAAGGCACCATTGACTGGTTAGACAAACTCACAAAATTCAGTGGGAAAATGGCAAAAATTTTAGTAGGTCAAAAAGCCATAGGGCAAAACTTTAAATTATGCGACAGCGTTAACGATGCTAATAAAGACCTAAAAGTTGTTCGCGATATATTAGACAAGGCCGATTTTAACTACTCTAAAGATGACACTTATCGCTTTGAACATGGTGAGATCCCCGATTCGTTATACAATAAAGCCAAAGATATTAGTGAAGCTACTCTGGATGCTCTTCGCTGTTTAAATAAAATGCACGATACATTAGTACAAGATGTAAGTGATGGCGATATCAAACCCTATGTAGCCGACCCCATACTGGGCGAAAGTGGTCATTACATAAATCGGTTAGAACAACTTAACAAGCTTTGGTTTAGTTATGCTAATAAAGGTGAAGGCATTCCCCATGCGCGTTGGATAAAACGGTTAGAGTATAAGAACCATCATGATCATCTATTAAGTGACTGTCCTATCGAAGTGGGTTATTACTTAAAAGATAAACTTTGGCGACAATGTGCGGGTGCTGTTTTATGTTCAGCCACTTTAACAGCTCTGGGATCTTTTGATCATTTTGCATACGAAAGCGGATTAGCCAAAGAGGAAGGCGTTAAATACCTCAAAGTGCCTTCACCTTTTGATTATCCAAATCAAGCTACTTTACATATCCCAAAATCAACTATTGAACCTACCGATAAAGATTTTAGTGATCATTTAGCCTCTGTTCTGCCCGAACACTTAAATCAACAACAAGCGAACTTAGTGCTATTTGCATCGTATTGGCAGATGGATCATGTGGTCAAAGCATTACGTTTAAAAAATATAGATATTTTAGTACAAGGCGAGATGTCTCGAGAAGCGCTTTTAAAAAAACATAATACAAATATAGAACAAGGGAAAGGTAGCATATTATTTGGCACACAAAGTCTATCCGAAGGACTCGATTTACCCGGTAAATATCTTGAAAACCTCGTGATAACTAAAATTCCCTTCGCCGTGCCAACTTCACCGATAGAAGAAGCTCAAGCTGAATTTGTACAAAGTAAGGGTGGAAACCCATTTTTATCAATCACTGTGCCCGACGCAGCAAAGAAATTAGTACAAAGCTGTGGTAGACTGCTTCGAAAAGAAAACGATCAGGGACGAATCACAATTCTTGATCGCCGATTAGTAACCAAGCGATATGGAAAAGCCATGCTTGATACACTTCCACCTTTTAAAAGACAAATAGACTATTAATGTTTGAACTTGCACTTGACCCAACAACATGGGCACTCCTTTGCGCTGTGGCACTGGCCGCAGGTTTCATTGATGCCATAGCCGGCGGCGGCGGTATGTTAACTGTACCAGCATTATTAACAGCCGGGTTACCGCCACATTTGACTCTAGGCACGAATAAATTAGCCGCAAGCTTTGGTTCACTTACCGCAAGCGTAACGTATTTTCGTAAACAACTATTTAATCCCCGTTTTTGGGCTGCTTCGATCTTAGCGACGGGGTTAGGTGCGTTAATAGGTACGCTTGTTGTTGATTACTTAAGCATCGAGTTTTTAAATAAACTCTTACCCGTTGTGATTATTGTTGTAGCTTGTTATAGCTTATTCGGTAACATGAGCGCGACTGAAGAGCATGCATTACCTCCTCTTAATCGCTCAACAAAGGTTAAGCAATGGTTGCAAGGCTTAAGCCTAGGTTTTTTTGATGGATTAGCAGGACCAGGTGCCGGTACTTTTTGGACTGCATCTAACAGCTTACTTTATAGAATGAGCTTACTGTTAAACTGTGGGTTAGCGCGTTCCATGAATTTTGTTTCAAATTTTGTGTCATTAATCACCTTTGTTGCTCTGGGCCATGTTAACTTTATATTAGGTGTCACAATGGGGCTGTTTCTTATGCTAGGTGCATGGCTGGGTGCTCACTCTGCAATCCGCTTTGGTAGTAAGTTTATCAAGCCTGTTTTTAATACTGTTGTGATTATTTTAGCGCTTAAATTAATTTATGAGGCATATTTATAATATGCAATCAATCGCGTTTGAAAAGCTTTGTCAGCAAATAAATACACTCAAGCAACAAGCAATCAAGTTTGATAATGCTAAATTACTTACTAAAAATCGCTATATGCAAGCTCAACCAAGTTTATTTGATCGTCGTGTTTTTTCAACTAAAAGCTTAAACTTGGCTGACTATGTGATTGAAATAGAGGATGAAATAGCAAAGCTGCCTCCAGCAGAGCATCGCCACGCTTACAATTATGCCCTTGAACGTATTGGCAACCAAGTAGAGGCTGTATTTAATGTTATTAAATCAACACCGATCTGGGCAAAAGAAAATAAACATACATTCAAACCCCGCAATAAGACAAAAGCTTTTCAGCAAGCCGCAAAGAAAATCATGCAACCGATTCATGAACTCTATGATGAATTAAAACAAAATCATGAGTTCGAGCGAAGACTGGTATTAATGATAGAAGAACGTAAGCTAAAAATGCAAAATGTCGGACCCGCAAAAGCCTCTGAGTTGAATTTAGAAATATTAACCTTACACGGCCGCTTGGGCCGGTGTAGAAAGGCAATATCGGCCACTGAAGAAAAAATCCAACTTGTTGAAAAAAAACAACTACGCTAGCTACCCTATTCACACTTATTATTTGTATAGTCGATAATTTAACGCTCGATTTTGCAGCAGATATTCGATTTATCCAACACCTTAGTATAAACTAAAATCAATGATATAAACTAAGCGAGTAAAGCCGTGAGACTCCATGATGATATACATAACTACTTTGAAAAAATAGTGGTTGAAGAGATAATTAAGCGAAAGTTAGATAAGCAGTATGACGATGATACAATGGCGGATTTTTGTTGCACTGTGTTAAACCAGTTAACACCACGATATATTCGTTTTGATGTTGATATGGCCTTTTATTTGCCACAAGACGAGAGAATTCACATGGAAAACCAAGTTAACATTGCAATAGATGTTGCTATCAGCCAAATCGCAAAAAAAGGAAAAGTATGAGCCAAGCACTTGAACAAGCACCTACCCATATCAAACTAGCCGTTGATCTCATTCAATTATTAGAAGAAAACAATGTTAAACCAGAAGATGTGTTAAAAGCATTAGAGATTATTAAGGGTGATTACACAAATAAACTGACTGCATCACCCACATAAATTAGGCGCTTTCATTTTTAAAAATGATTACTCTCCATTGAATATACCAACGTAAGTAGCTTGCGTGTTTGATTTGCTTGCTCTATACATACCTGAAGTATTGAACGGCATACTCATATTTCCTTCCCTATCAACAATTATCACACCGCCCGTTCCTCCAATTGGTTTAAGCACGCCGTTGATAACCTCATCGCCTGCTTGTGAAATTGTTTTACCTTGGTATTTTACACGGGCACAAACATCTGCAGCCACAGTGTAACGAATGAAGTATTCGCCATGCCCTGTTGCTGACACTGCACACGACTCGTTTTCAGCAAATGTACCGGCACCAATAATAGGTGCATCACCAACACGACCAAAGCGTTTTGCGGTCATACCACCGGTAGAAGTACCTGCTGCTAAATTGCCATTTTTATCAAGTGCAACAGCCCCTACGGTGCCCATTTTAAAGTTAGCAGGCAGTGCTGAATGTGCAGCTTGGTAGTCCTTACTTGTTTGCTTTGCTTTATCTAGCTTTTCTTTGGCTTTCAATAAAGATTTATATCGATTTTCTGTATCAAATAGATTGTTTTCAACTAACGGAACACCGTTATTTTCCGCAAACTTCTCAGCACCTTGACCGCTAAGCATTACATGAACTGATTGCTCCATAACTAAACGGGCTAAGTTAATAGGATTCTCAATGTGTTTCACACCCGAAATAGCACCTGCTTGGCGGTTACGTCCATCCATAATCGACGCATCTAACTCATGCTTGCCATCATATGTGTATACAGCGCCACGGCCGGCATTAAAATAAGGGGAATTTTCTAAGACGTTGATAGCAGCTGTAATGGCATCTAGGCTTTCTCCACCTCGTTCAAGCACTTTATAACCTGTCTCTACTGCCTCTTTGAGTTTAGCTCTGTATGCTTTTTCTTGCTCTGGTGTAAATCTGCTCTTTTCGATAGTGCCTGCACCGCCATGGATAGCGATTGCGAACGGTTTTGTATTGGCAAACAATTGTGGACTAACAATAAGCGAGGTAACGCTTATTAAACTAGCTAAGACTAATTTATTCATGTATTTCTATTTAGTTTATTCAATGTGATACTACTGTGTATAAAATCACCTCCTATTACAACCTTTACCAGATAAAGCGCATAAAAAAAGCGCCTAGTGGCGCTTTTTCGTCATACATGCTTTATTAAGCTTGTTGAGCTTTTAAGCGTGCTAAACGCGCTACTTGATGAGTAGACGTTAAGAACGAATACATTGGTGCTAAATAACCACGTTTACGAAGATCTAAAAAGTCTTCATCGCTTAGTTCATTGAGTTTTTTCTCATCAATAAGGTAAATACCATTGATGTCTTTTTTCTCGCCTTTAATATCAACTGTTAGTGTCTGTGCAACTAGCAGCTCTTTATCAGCTAAAAACTTAGTGAACGCTTCTGTTACTTGAGAAAACTCAATAAAAGATACTAATGCTTCTTTACGACGCTTTAAATAATCAGTTTCTTCACCGTTTTCGAATAAAGCACTACCTTGCTCTTCACCAACAAGCGGGCTTGCTTCATCAATAACAATACCGTATTGATCTTCTTGCGGGTGCTTAACCAAACCTAGTGGGTAGCGTGTTGTTGCCATAGGTGCATAGGCAGCAGTCCATTTATCGTCTTGAACAAATAAGTTTTCGCCTGGCTCTAGGCCAAACATAGCAACCGCTTGAAATTGACCTGTTTCATTATTTTTAACAAAAGACATTGGGAATTCATTTGCCACACGAGCAAACTCGTGTGCAACAACTGGTACTAAATGTTGTGATTTTAAAAATTCTACATTGATGCCGTTTTGAATTTTAGTGTTGGCATGTTTTTCATTGTGTAAAGGCTGTACTTGTTGCTCCGCCATGTTACTGCTCCATTAAATTATAAATTATGTTTTTGCTGTTAGTGCCCTAAGGCTAAAGGTTTTGAACACAAAAAGGAAGTGAAAATTTTGTTGCAAATTGTACTTCAGATTTACTACTTTGAATGACACCAATTAGATTAACCTAAACTACTTCAATTTGCTTACATAGGAAGGTTAATTAAGCATCTATGTGTGAACGACATGACTTGTCACATTATAGAACCCTTAGTTTGAAATTTAACTTTTCGTTGACTTGTCTATTAGACGTTGGAATTGGCCTAATGAAATTAACTGCGAATAAATAGCCTCAAGCATGCCATTTTTTTGCATCAATAACATATCCTCATCGCTTATAGTGTTTAATAAGTCTCTGTCTACAGAAAACAACCCTGAGATTTGCTTTTTTTCACCATCACCTAAATCAAATTTAAAACTTTGCTCAGTCAGAAGCCCTAATTCGTTTAACTTTTCAATAAACTGACTGCTTAGTAATTCTTGCTCAGCCAGATCCAATAATTGCTTTTGTTTTGAAATTGTATATTCAGAAGGTTGCCCTTCACTTGTGACCAAAGCAGTTCCTATGCCTTGCGTATTGAGCACATCGGGATTGACCGCCATTACTACATCATCATGTGTATTTTTTGCCAATGCAAAAGGATATTTAGCGATATTTTGTGGCACATAGACCGTATCAAAATGCCCATCATTAATGAACACATTAGATCCCGCCTGTAGACCCAGAATAGCAACCATATGATAGCTATCATTTTTTGACTTAATAAAAGAAATTGGGAAGTTTAAAGCTACTTTTGCAATTTCACTAGGTACAATACTCACCATATGTAGATGGCTAGCGTATGAATATTCACCACTAATTTGAACAAAATATTCTTTATGTTTTTCCAAGCTAAATATTTCATAATTTTCTGACATAAATCACTCATCAATATGTTATTATTTTATTAAAAATAACATGTATTCAAGGTAAGTTAAAGGATGAAGATACAACGAATTAATGTTGAAGAAATTGATGATTTAAAGAGTTATCTTGAAAAAAAAGACAGCCCAATTATTTTAACCAACTTATTTAATAATTGGCCATCATTAGAAATTGCAAAACATTCAGGTGATAAAATATTACGACACTTGATTAGTCAAGCGAAACCTGAACTTGTTAATACTTTAGTTATTGATGAAAAACACAACGGTTTAATAAGCTTTTCAGATAATACTTTTGAGTCTTATACTTTTAAAAAATACGATGCTCCTTTTCAATCAGTGCTTAAAAAGCTTATCCTTAATTTAAAGTTAAAGAACACCGAGGTCATTGCAGTTCAAAGTGCTCTAATTAAAGATTGCTTAACTTCATTTTTAAAAAATAATCCATCCCCAGACTTTTTAGCAAGTATTGATCCTCGAATTTGGATTGGTAATGCCACAACAGTCCCTGGACACTATGATTGCGAGCATAATATAGCTTTAAACCTTTGCGGTAAAAGAACTTTTTATCTACTTCCTGCCGAAGCTATTTCAAATTTATATGTTGCGCCTCTGGATTTTTCCATAGCGGGTCCCGCTGTTAGTCAAGTCGATTTTTCGCAACCTGACCTTACTAAGTTTCCAAAGTTCTCAAATGTAAAAGATCAAGTATTAAAGGCATCGCTAAATGAAGGAGAAGCTTTATTTATTCCACCGCTGTGGTGGCATAATGTAAAAGCAACTGAAAAAATAAATATATTAATTAATTATTGGTGGAAAAATGAAACCACGGATAAGAGTATAAATAATAATGCTCCCGATAGTTTATTACATAGCATTTTAACAATTAGACATTTACCTGAGCATCAGAGAAAATCATGGCAAAAAATTTTTGATTATTATGTTTTCAATAAATCAGACCCTTTCACTAAAAAAACCAAAAACTATGATGGAATATTATGTGGCAATAAAAACAAAATTAAACTGGCATATAAAGCACTAAATTCAAGAATGAAAAGCAACAACCACTAATTCATTAACAACACATTAAACCACCAACTTATTTAACTCATTATACTGATAAACTTTTTAATATCACATTGACTTTGTAAGTTGGGCAAAAAAAATGCCGCTAAAAAGCGGCATTTTTATCTAACAATATATATTAGAATTTGAAGTTTGCACCTAGTACAAATCGACGACCATTTTGGTATATTGACAATACACGGTCTTTACTAGTGTTGTACTCAACAACTTTTTCATCAGTTAAGTTAATACCTTCAAATACAACTGAAATATTTTCAGTAATATTTACGTTGGCACTAAAATCAAGCTGACCGTAGTCATCATTCCAAAGCTCTGCACCAGATGAATGTAAACCTTTATACCAAGAAGTACGGTAGTTATACATTGCACGAACTGAGAACAAGTCTTCTTCATAGAATGCTGATGCATTAAACATATTCTCTGAAGCACCCATCACCAAACCTGAGCCAGGTTTCATTACGTCACGCTCAGCATCATTGTTTGCATCAGTGTAAGTGTAGTTAGCAGATAAACCAAAACCATCACCTAAGTCATACTGTAATGATGCTTCAAGACCAGTAGTTGTTCCACCAGGACCATTATCAGGGCGCGTAACCGTAGCTGATACCCAAGTTTCAGTTTCTTGGTCATAGAAATCTTGGCTATATGTACCAGATGTTTCATAGCTTTCTATATCTTTATAGAACAATGTAACTGCAAACAAAGATGCATCATCAAAGTAGAATTCCCAAGCAGCATCGAACTGATTTGCTAACTGCGGGTCTAAGTTAGGGTTACCTGCTTGAGCTGTAGGGTTGTCTTCACCTAAGTCACCAGGTGCTGTAATTGGTGAGATGTCAAAGAAGTTTGGACGAGCCATTGTACGTGCAGCAGATAAACGAACAATTTGATCTTCCGCTAGGTCATATGACAAGTTAAAGTTTGGTAAAATCTCAGTGTAAGTGCGTGATTCAGTTTTCCACTCTAATGTGCTTGGTACTAAATCTGGGTTTAAGCCTGGGTTATCAACTGTTAGTAGGCCCCAAGAATCTGGAGAATACAAGTAACCAGAAGAGTCTTGATCGGTTTGTGCAACACGTACACCTAAGTTACCGCGATAGTCATCACCTGAAAAGTCACCTTGAATGTAGTAAGATGTTTTCTTTTCAACAACTTCAAATATTTCAGCTAAGTTTTTATGGGCTGCGTAAGATGCGTTAGGACCTAAACCTAGCTCAAGCATTTTCGCACTGTTGTGAGTTAACTGCTGAGTAATATCGCCATTAACAACATCAGAACCAACGCTATCTGTGCCTACTGATAGGTCACACTGTGCTAATGTAGGGCAATCGGCCGCTAGAATCTGGTTCATGTAGTTAGCACTTTCACCGTCATTTGCATAACCCCAATGCCAGCTGTATGCTTCTCTATCTTGAGTACGCTTTTGGTCGCGATATTTAACACCTACTTTAATCGCTGTAAATGCACCCATTTCAACTGGGATATCAAAATCAACTTGTGCGTAAGACTCTTCATCAGTCGTTGGTTTATTACCACCCCAAATCCAACCACCGTTGAATTTAGATGGGTCAGTACCGTCAATACCTGCATTTACAGTTGGAGTACTTCCAGTTAAATCAAAGTTATAGTTGCCTTGGCCGCCATATTCCCATGAAGTTTCGTTAAGCGTGCCACCTTCAGCTTCAGTACTACCTAGTTCAACATTCATAGTGAATGAATCAGTAGCAAAATCAATATCTAAATGGATAGAGTTTGTATCAGTACTTGAAATACGGTTAATGTGGTTCCAGCGTACATCTGTACCGGCTGAACCTTTAACAGCATTTGCGCCTTCATAGCTAAGTGTAGAGCTACTTGCCGGATTCATAAGAAGGAAGTTAGAGTTTGTATTATTAACATCCATATTTGAGTCTAGAATGTTAAGTGTTGCGCTAAAATCATCAGATGGTGCAAACTGGATTGCGCTGAAGAATGTTGTTCTCTCACGGTCTTGGCGGAAAACCGGCACACCCATTGTACGCGGTGTATATGTACCGTCACTGTGTGCATCCCAACCTAGTACTTCAAAACCTTCACGGCGAACAGTACGCTCTGACTTAGAGCCTGAAACCAAGATACCAAATTTTTCGTCTTCATTTTTCCATGAAAACAGACCTTCGATTAATGGATCATGTTTTTCTGATGCTTCTGAATATTGGCTTTGTAGCGTGATATTGGTCGTACCAGAATCCAAATCTAGAGGCTTACGAGTGTGAAGAATAACGGTACCACCGATTGAGCCTTCATCTAAACGCGCTTCTGGTGATTTATAAACTTCAAGGTTACTTACCAATGATGAAGGTAACATTGTGAAGTTAAAGCTACGTGACGGATTATCAAGAATAAACCAATCCGCTGTACCTACATTTTGACCATTTAGCAAAGTACGGTTTTTAGTAGGATCTGAACCACGAACCGTGATTTTTTCACCTTCACCAAATTCACGGCTAACACCTACACCAGTGATACGTGATAGTGACTCAGCAACGTTTTTATCTGGAAACTTACCGATGTCTTCGGCAGTGATTGAGTCAACAACTGCATTTGCGAAACGCTTGTTGTTAATATCCGCTTTAGCTGATGCGCGAATACCACGAACTTCAATTACCTCAACATCTTCTTGAACTTTATTTTCTTCAGCCGCGAATGCAGCACCAGTGAATCCGGCACTCATTACAAGACCGATATTTACTGCTAATAAGCTTTTTTTAAAATTTTTAGCTAACACAGGATTCCCCTTGAATCATTTTGTTGGTTTTATTTATCACTTCTGCCCAGTGATGATGACAGCGTTGTCATCTAGTAACAAACCATACACCCTAAATTACATTTGTGCTACATTTTTTAGCTAATTTCTGTACGAAAAAAACTCAAAAAAAAGCAAGTTATTGATTTAAGGTGAAATTAAAAATGTAAATGAATAGTTTGTTACATTTTAACGGCGCAAATATACCATGATTTAATATCAAATGAGAAAAAAGAAATACCTAATAAAGGTAAAAACGGCGGTTCAATCGCAATAACATGTAAACTTATCGCTCCACTTAAGCTTTTTAATGAGCAAAATCTCTGTAAAATCAACATTAGCTGTTTATAAAGATAATGATTTGTTATTGGGCAAATAAAACAAACCAAGGGGAAGTAAATAGTTATCAATATCAATGACAGCGTTGTCATTTTGGATTATAAAGGCCTCATCATCACATGTCTATCTTTATTTAATGTTCATAACAAGTCTTCAATTAAAAGGCTAACGTCTAAACAAAAGCTATATGTCCATCTACCCCAAAATACAGAACTCAGTATTTTAAAATGGTTTTACTATCAAGACGTTA
Organism: Pseudoalteromonas sp. 3D05; assembly: GCF_002723455.1. GTDB lineage: Bacteria > Pseudomonadota > Gammaproteobacteria > Enterobacterales > Alteromonadaceae > Pseudoalteromonas. The sequence goes on from NZ_PDUS01000009.1 coordinate 118,615, forward strand.
CTTTGCAACAGTGGCAAACCCTTTTAAAAAGTAACAAGGATGAGAGTAAGTAACCTGAAACCTGGATAATAAATCTATCTCCAGCGGCTACTTTCAACGCTAACTACGTTGAATTTACTTGCAGTAGACCAGCTATTGACGCATAGATTCGCCTTGTTATCGCTAAAAGCTGCCGGCTGGAGACTTATAAATGTATTTTTGATTTAATATCAATATATTAGTACATCTCTTAACCAGAGTTCAGGTTAAGTAACAGCTAAACGCCCAACAACGCTCAGATCTTAAGGTGACATGGGTATGTGCAAATCTGACAGCATCAATATTCAACATGCTAGTGAGGAGAGGTTCTAAAAATTAAATACATTGCCTGACGTTTTAGAGAAAGCGGTTTTTATATTTGATATGAAGAATTAGTTGATGTGTTAACTAAAGATAAAATTAAATAAACAAGTGTAGAAATGAAAATGCAGACTAAATGTCTGCATTTCTAATACTTGGGACTATTGTGTTAAGGAGCCCAGTAAACTTCTATATTTATCGTTGGGTGATTAAGAACTGCTCGAAGTGGCATATCGTCAACGTCTCCGCCTGCTTTTGCAGCTTTGTAAACAGCTAACTTTTCTTCACCACTGATAAGTAACTTAACAACTTTAGACTGCGCAATAGCAGACAAGGTTAAAGTCATTCGTTCAGTAATAGTTCCTGTTACATCACTTTCAATCGCATTAATTGCACAAACCAATTGCGAAGTTGTTAAGCCATGCTCAAGGCCTTGTGCGTGTGGAAACAATGACGCAGTATGACCATCTGGCCCCATGCCTAAAATTGTCACATCAAAAGCTTGCTTTAATTGCTGATAAGCCTTTTCGCACTCTTTACTGCCCTGCTCTGCAGTTTCTGCTGCGTTTTTCATAGTGATAAAGTTTGCAGCCGCACCATGGTTTTGTAACAACGTGCTTTTGATAAACGCTTCGTTACTTTTCTCGTGCTCAACATCTACCCAGCGCTCATCAACCATAGCCACATCGATGTTGTCCCAGTCAAGTTCAAGGTTTGACAGATGCTTATATGCAGGTGCCGGCGATGAACCACCAGATACCAGTAATACAGCACGTCCGTCATTCTTGATACCCGAAACCAAGCTTTGCTCAAGACTAGCTGATAATTCAGCAGTAAGCGCTTCTTTTGAATCAAAAAACTTCTCAGTAATATGTGCCATGCTTATCCCTTTTCGCCAGTGTTAAACCATACATGATTTTTTTCAGCAAGAAGATCATCCGCATCTTCTGGGCCCCAGCTACCAGCACGATACAATGCAGGTTTACCTTTTTCTTGCCAGCGCTTAATGATTGGATCAATCCATTTCCATGCTTGCCTTACTTCATCACGATGTATAAATAGTGACGGATTATTTGCCGCTGCATCTAGCATTAAGCGCTTGTAAGCATCAGAATGAAAACCATTACTATAAGCCTCTGATAACTCAATATTCATAGTGACGGGTTCTAATTGCATTTCAAGATTATCAAGACGTTTTGACATCAAAGTAAGCTGGATGGTTTCTTCCGGTTGCAAACGGATCACAAGGCGATTTGGTTCTATTTTACCTACATTATCACCGTAAACATTGTGCGATACTTTTTTGTACTCAACAACAATCTCAGCACAGCGTTTGGCCATGCGCTTACCGGTACGTAAATAAAATGGAACACCCGCCCAGCGCCAGTTATCAATATGAGCACGAATAGCGACAAATGTTTCTGTTTTGCTGGCGCCTTCGTTCAACTCTTCTAAGTATCCTGGGACAATTTTACCGTCTAAATCACCTGGTACATATTGACCACGTATAATATTGTCATCAACATCGCCATCGACCAATGGACGTAAAGATTCCAACACTTTTAATTTTTCAGTGCGAATACTATTGGCATTTAACTTATTAGGCGACTCCATTGCAACAAGGCAAAGTAGTTGCAATAGATGGTTTTGTACCATATCACGTAATGCACCGGCTTTATCGTAAAACCCTGCACGACTCTCAAGACCAACCGTTTCTGATAAGCTAATTTGAATGTTATCAATCGATTTAGCATCCCACATATTTTCAAACAATGAGTTTGAAAAACGCAGTGCCATTAAATTTTGAACTGTTTCTTTACCTAAATAATGATCGATACGGAATATTTGATCTTCTGTAAAGTACTCAGCAATTTTTGCATTGATTTCTTCTGCTGACTGGCCACAGTAACCAATAGGTTTTTCAACCACTACACGAGATGTCGGGGTGATCAGACCTTTGACAGACAATATTTCACAGCAACTACCGTAAACAGCAGGTGGTAATGACAAGTAGAAAACACGTGATTTTTCTGATGAATCTCGATCGAGAATATCTTTTAATGTATCCCAGTCGCTATCCGCTTCGGTTACATTGGTAACAACCGGAACTAAAAAAGCAGAAAATGCTTTCCAATCTTTGCTGTTAAACTCACCTTTACTAAGAAACTGTTTTAACGCTTCATGCGCGGTTTCGATGTATTCTGCACGTTTACTTTCTTCTCGAACGGTCGGCAATATACGCGAACCTTCTGGTAGATTCCCTTCTTGATATGCGCGATACATTGCTGGAAGTAATTTGCGTAAAGCAAGATCACCACCGCCCCCAAAAATAACAATATCAAAAGGATTTAGCATAATTAACTCTCTACGTTAGCATTGCCCAGTTGTCGACTGCTTTTATTGCAGTTCAGGCATACGTTTGTTGTTTAAAGTGATGTCAGCTTTTCGCATCGAGAAAAAGCCTGTTGAATTCGATTTATACGGCTGATTAAATGAGCCTTAGGGGCTCTGCATATCCTCTCACAAATATACAGGCCCTAAGAACTCCAGCGCTACCCGTTCAAAGGTATTTGGTTTGCAATAAGCATTTAACTAATGCCAATCGCTAAATTTGTTAAGCGCGGTGCGCTTTGTAGTAGTTCATTAAGCCTTGAGTTGAACTATCGTGGGTATGTTTAACTGTTTCATCAAGTAATTCAGCTTCTATTTTAGACGCTAACCCTTTACCTAACTCAACTCCCCATTGGTCAAAAGAGCATATTTCTAAAATAATACCTTGGCAAAATATTTTATGCTCGTACAGTGCAATTAAACGCCCGACTGCTTTTGCATCAACTACATCCAAAAGAATAGAAGTAGTCGGTCTGTTACCTTTGTGTATTTTATGATTTAACAGCGTTTCAATTTCACTCTCAGATTTACCTTTAGCCGTTAAATCTGCGCGTACTTGGTTTTCATCAACACCCATCATCATTGCTTCTGTTTGAGCAAAAAAGTTGGATAGTAATATATCGTGGTGTTGTCCAACACTTACCTGCGGCTTAACTGAGGCTATAAAATCGGCAGGCACAATCACGTTACCTTGATGCAAACATTGGTAAAAAGCATGTTGGCCGTTAATGCCCGTCATTCCCCAAATAATAGGAACCGTCGTATAATTAACAGTTTCACCAGCAAAATTGACGTGTTTACCATTACTTTCCATTTCACCTTGCTGTAAATAAGCCGGTAACATGTGCAATGCTTGATCATATGGCAATATAGCTTGCGCATCATAACCAAGAAAACTCGTATTCCACACGCTCAATAGTGCCATCAATAGCGGGATATTTTTATCATTGGGCGCTGATTTAAAATGCTCATCTACTTCAAACGCACCTGCAAGTATATCTTCAAATGCTTCAAACCCTAGGTAAAGCGCTATAGGTAATCCTATCGCACTCCATAATGAAAAACGACCGCCTACCCAATCCCACATTGTGAATACGTTTTCATTTGCAATACCAAAAGCTGCCGTTTTTTCTAAATTAGTGCTCACAGCCACAAAGTGTTTGGCGATTGATTTTTCATCATGAGCTGAATTCAAAAACCAATCAACAGCGGTTTTAGCATTCGTCATTGTTTCTGATGTAGTAAATGTTTTAGAAGAAATAACAAACAACGTTGTTTCAGGATCAATCTGTTTTAACACCGATGATATCTGAACACCGTCAGCATTCGATACATAATGAACATTAAGTGTATCGTCTGCATAACTTTTAAGTGCTTCAGTAGCCATTTGTGGCCCTAGATTTGAACCACCTACTCCAATACTTACTACAGACTTTACAGGTTTACCTGTATAGCCTAGCCATTCACCTGAACGTACTTTCGCTACAAACTCTTTAATCTTTCCAAGTTCGGCGTTCACAACATTACTAACATTTTCACCATCAACAACTAGGTCGCTGGAATGTCTATTGCGCAAAGCAGTATGCAGTACAGCTCTGTTTTCTGTGAAATTAATTTTTTCACCTGAAAACATTTTATCGCGCCAAGCAGCAACATCACAATCGTCGGCAAGCTTTAGTAATTGGTTTAGTACTTTTTCATCAATAAGTTGCTTAGAGTAATCAAATAATATGCCTGGGGTTTGAGTCGAGAAAAGCTCGAATCGACTGCTATTATTGGCAAATAGATCTTTAAGGTGAACTTCTTTCATCTTATCAGCACTAATATTCAGTGCTTGCCAACTAGCCAGTTGTGAACGACAACTCATTTTTAAAATCCCCTAATAAACTTGCAACAAACTGATTTATAACTATCTTTATAGAAATATAGTTAAGCGATAGTCTAATAACCTACAAACAAAGTTAACGATAAGTTAAAATGACAACGCTGTCAATGCTCTAATTTTATATTTTACATTCGGGATAATAGCTTAATTTTACTCGTTTGACACCGGTATCATAAAAATTTTATCAATTATTTTACTGCTAATTTTACTTTACATTAGCTACACTAGTCGGCTTGATGAAGATTTTAAAAATTCATCGGTTCGATTTATAACAAATATCGACGCTTGATAAACGTATAAACAACTCGATAATAACAACCTAATAAGTAACTGTATGAAAGTAACCATAAATGATGTAGCTAAGCTTGCTGGCGTTTCAATGAAAACGGTTTCGCGAGTGATAAACAAAGAGCCTTCCGTACGTAAAAAAACCTTTGATGTGGTTATGGAAGCAGTAAACGAACTAAATTATCAACCGAACCTTGCTGCTCGTAATCTAGCTGGAACGTCTTCATTCACTATTGGATTAGTCTATGATAATCCCAATGCTTATTATGTAATCGATATGCAAAACGGTGTGCTCTCGCGTTGCAAAGATGAAGGCTATGAACTCGTAATTCATCCATGCAGTTATTCTGAAGCGAATATGGAGCATGATTTTAAAACAATGATCAAGCGCTCTAGGCTTGCAGGTTTAGTGTTAACCCCTCCTCTATCCGAGCAAAGCAGCATTACTAATTTATTAGATGAATTAAACATCCATTATGTTCGTGTTTTATCTGGTCGCCCAAATGAAGAGGACCAAGATACCTGTATTTATGTTAACGATTTTAAAGCCGCCTATGAGATAACAACCCACCTGCTAAAGCATGGCCACAAAAACATTGGATTTATCTGCGGTGATAAAGAACATAAATCGACAAGTGAACGATTAGAAGGTTATAAAGCCGCGCTGGCAGATCATAATACTCAAACGAATGATGCGTTTATTTATGATGGTAAATATTCATTCGAATCAGGTGTTGAAGGTGCACAAGCGTTACTAGCTGATGACAATAAATTAGCTATCACTGCTATTTTAGGCGGTAACGATGAAATGGCCGCGGGTGCGCTTTTCGCCTCGCGTTTAATGGGAATAAAAATACCCGAACAGCTCTCAATTACTGGTTTCGAGAATTCTCCTTTCTCACGCCAAACATGGCCTAAACTGACAACTGCACATCAAGAAAACGATGTAATCTCTCAACATGCTGCACGTTTGTTATTTACCAAAACAAGAGGGGCTAGAAATCAAGATAAAGATATTATCACTTCATTTACTCCTTCAATTGTCGTAAGAGATAGTTCAGGACCAAAATTGTAAGCAAAGCAAGAAGGCGCTCATGTTAGCGCCTTTATTATTGGGCAACCTCAAAGACGGCTAAAGTAATGCCAACCCACCTTTCAGATTGTAAACACATTCAAAACCAATATGTACTAGGTTATTAGCAGCTTGTTTTGAGCGATTACCACTGCGGCATAATAAAATGTAACGCTGTGTCTTCTCTAACTTCCCAGAAACTAAAGCATAGGCCATTCGACTTAGTGGTATATTAATCACTTGCCCTTTCTTCAAATTAAATACTTTATTTAAATCATATGCATCATGTTCGTATGGTTCTCTGGTGTCTATCAAGCATGTATTACTCTCTATCAGCATCGATTTTGCCTCAGTTAGATCAACCTGCATTAAGGCAGGTTCGTCAAACGTCGCAGCAAATCCACATAAGCTCGCCGACTGAGTAATTGTGCAAGCGTCATTCTCTTGTTTAGTTTTAACAAATTCAGCATCCGACATTGCACCCGACAACAATTCACTTAGCAATGGGGTTTGTTGAATTTGTGCATGCCAATTGATAGCAAAACACTGTTGGTAATCGTGGCCGGAGCAAATCATCGTGTCATTTTGCACGATTTGATTTAGCTGACGCAACGAATTGACCATTTCATCTGCATCTCCCCCTGCTAATAAGGTATTTCCAAGCCCCGCAGGCAGAAGTAAATCTCCACAGAAACAGTATAAAACTCGGCCTGACTTTTTGCTTCTTATTAGATAACTCATACTATCTTTACTATGGCCTGGGGTTTTTATGCGCTCCAGATTAATATGCATCAAATCAAGTATATCTTCGTGTTCAGGCCAGCCTAATTCATCCGTTTTAATATCACTTAAAGCAGTGGAGAAAGCACTTTCATAAAGTGGTCTTGCAGAAATACGGTCTTGGTGATCATGAGTATCCAAAATAGCCATTATCTTTAATGATTGCGTGTTAACTATTTTTTCAAGTCGAGGAAGCATTTCAGCAATGGGATCGATAAGAATAGCCTCTTTATTTTCACTTACATAAAGCCAACTACAGGCACCTTGATGCCTATACTGAGTTAACCCTAAAGCACATGTTTCTTGTTGAGGCGACAATGCATCAGATACAACTAAACAGTTGGCTTGTAAAATAGGCTTTAACGCGCGAATTCGCTCACATGCCAAATCAACTTCTAAAGCTGACATGGCAGGGCCAAATGATAAACGTAAAGCATTTTCACTTTGCCAATCTGATGCCCCCATAGCATCAAGTACAAAGCTTCTATTTGCGCCAGAACTACACGCTGAGCCTCCACTTATACGTATACCTGCCGCATCGAATAAATCCATCACCTCTTTGCTACTTAACTCATCCACAGAAAAGTTCAGTGTTGTCGGCACACTGTTGTCAAACCGATGATTAAACGTGATTTTTCCAAATGTATGTGTCAAGGCAGCATATAATTTATCGCGGTACTCGTTCAGTACGCTTATAGGTTTGAACGTCGTATCCGTTTCATCCAGCAACAAACTAAACAGTTTATTTAATCCCGCTATTCCGGGTAAGTTTTCTGTCCCTGAGCGCATACCACTTTCTTGCCCACCTCCAGCAATAAATGGAGTGTATTCACGCCCTTGACGAATATAAAGCATGCCAATCCCTTTTGGTGCATACAGTTTATGACCTGAAAATGGCGCATAATCAATCGTTGTTTGGCTCAAAGCAAGGTGTGTCTTTCCAAGCGCTTGTACACAGTCAACCATCCAAACTACATCATTATTATTCGCTCGAATAGCCTTTTCAATAGCAGCTAAATCTTGATAAACACCGGTTTCATTATTAACGGCCATAGTACAAATCATTAAGGCGTTTTCGCTATGCTGTGAAATAAAGCCTAAATCAAGGGTTCCGTCATTTAACACTGGGATTGCCAACACATCTGCATGAATACCCAGAACTTTGTTCCAATGTATTAATGTGTTAGGTACTGCTTTGTGTTCGGTTGCACCATAGAGCAATACCGGCTTTTTAATTGAGTGGTCTTTAGCCGCAATTAGTGTTGACACTACAGCTGTTTGGATACCTTCTGTGGCTCCAGATGTGAATAATATATCACCGCATTGCGCCCCGATCACTGTTCGCGCTTGTGCCCGTGTTTGTTCTAATAAATGTTTTGCCTGAATACCGGTTATGTGTGAAGAAGACGGATTACCAAAACAAGTTTGCATGGTGTGCAAAACAACATCAGCAATACAGGGTAAAACGGGAGTAGTTGCATTTGCATCGAGATAAATTTGTGCGGTTAGATCTGCACAAGGGACATGTTCGGACATTAAAAACGCACCATATTACTAAAAGATATATCTTATAACACATTCTACATAAATTTTATGGTCGGTGTAATAATCAATTCATCTCTATGGTGCGTTATCTATTCTATTTAAGACTAAAGACTGCTCACCCCTGCGGCTCGGCTAGCTGCTCTTCTTGCTTGGTTGACCACGCATTGATAAGTGCTTTGACCAAAGAAGCTAGCGGAATGGCGAAAAACACCCCCCAAAACCCCCAAAGCCCACCAAAAAACAACACAGCAACAATGATGAAAACGGGGTTTAAATCTACCGCTTCTGAAAACAATAAAGGCACTAAAACATTCCCATCAAGCGCTTGAATAATGCCGTAAACGATGAGTATCGTCCAAAATTGCGTTTCTACACCAAACTGAAACAGTGCAACAGCAGCAACTGGAATAGTCACCAACGCAGCACCGACAAATGGAATTAGCACAGAAAAGCCAACTAATACCCCTAATAATGCAGCGTAACGTAAGTCTAAAATAGTAAAAGCAATAAAGGATACTGAACCCACTATCAAAATCTCAAACACTTTACCGCGAATATAGTTCATGATTTGCTGATTCATTTCATGCCAAACTTGTAAAATTAGACGCCGTTGCTTAGGCACTAACTTCGCAACACTTTGCGTTAGTTCAAGCTTATCTTTTAGCATAAAAAAAACTAATAGAGGCACAAGGATCAAGTAGATCAACCACGCTGCGACATCTTTAAGCGACGTCAAAGATGCAGATAAAGCAATTTGACCAAACTCAATGACTTTACTTTCTACACTCATTACCACCGACTGCACTTGCTCAGCCGTTATCAAACTAGGGTACTGATCCGGTAAATGTAATAAAAAGTACTTCCCTTTTTCAATCATATGAGGTGATTCTTGAAGCAAGTTACTGGCTTGCTGCCAAAGCACTGGGCCCATTCCCACAATCAAAGTAAGCATTAACCCTGTAAAGGCTAACATAACAAAAATAGTTGCCGTGAATCGCCTTAATCCAAGCCGCTCTAAATGTGCAACGGGCCAATCAAGTAGATAAGCAATGACTAAAGCAACCAAAACAGGAACAATCAATGAACCAAAGAAGTAAAATAGCGCCATTAATGCGACTAATAAAAATAACAAAGTAACCGAGTGAGGGTCTGAAAATTTTCTTTCGTACCATGCTTTTACATATTCAAACACGATGTGGCTCCACCATTAACAGCCCGAGCTGTTTTTGTAATTGGTAATGATAATTATGCTTTTGCAAAAAACGTTCAATATCCGATGTTGATTGCTCAAGCGTTAACGTAAACTTAATCGGCTGTTGATTAAAGTTTGCCTGTTTTAAACCCAACTTGAAATGAATAAACTGTTGTGGGCATTTATATACGCGCAAATCTTGTTCTAACATAACTTCTCACTGGACAAAAATAAGCTCAGAATGCGATTATCTCTCACTTACTTCATTGTATTTTAAATCAACTGCAACTTTTTCTTAAAACCCTCTGCACAATGGTTTATCCTTAATAAATATATTGTAGTAAGGAAAGCCCCATGCCAGGCACGAATAATAAAGCGCTACTACCAAGTAATCCAACATTAAAAGATATCAATTGGTATAAAAAACAAATAAATTGGGGAGAGCTACCGCCTTTTTATCATTTAGTAGCCTCTTCTGTGAGTGAGTCTGAGGGCATATTAGAACATGGTTTTGATAATGCCGTTAAACGTTTAATCGATAAGCGTAACTGGAACCTCGATTTACTCGGCGGCCATGAAGATTCATTGGGGGAAATTCACTGCGAAAATAAACCCCGCATTGCACTGCACCAAATCTTCACAGACAGAGGTTTTGAGTTATGGGCGCTACCTTATGCCAAAGATGTTACGATTGACCAATATATTAAAGATAATCGTTTCATGGAATTTAAAGTATGGGACCCTGTTACCATGCGTAACTTAATTCGCATAAACCAGCTACATAAATTCATTGGCTTTTATTTTGAGCGCGGAGACACTGCCGACAAAGCCTTAATTCTTCATGCACACAAGACCGTGCATAAAATTGTCAATTTTTTACAAAGAGAATTGAACGTTGTAAAGCTTGATGGAGTCACAATAAAAGATTTTTACCAATTATGTGAAAAAGACAGCCGTGCTTGCAGTGACGAAATTGACATAGCAAGAATTATGCTCGGCGATACAACCAGCAAGGAATAAAATGCGAATAAAATCAGCCTTTATCACTTTGGCTCTCGCGCTTATCACCTCAAGCGTTTTGAGCAGTGGGCCATTAAAGGCACAAACTAACTTTAAACTCCCTGATTTAGGCACCTCAGCATTACAAGCTTTACCACTTGAAAAAGAACAAGCAATTGGTGAAGTTATGATGATGCAAATTCGTGGCTCATCACCTGTTGTTAGTGATCCGGTGCTTGATGAATATTTATCAACCTTAGGAAGGAAGTTAGTAGCAAATGCAAGCGATGTCAGATTCCCGTTTTCATTTTTTTGGATTAACAACCCAGAAATAAATGCATTTGCTTTTTATGGTGGTCATGTCGGTGTGCATACCGGCCTGATGGCACAATCGGATAACGAAAGCCAATTTGCATCAGTATTAGGCCATGAAATTGCTCACGTCACGCAGCGCCACTTAGCACGTCGTATTCAGCAGCAACAAGATAACAGTGCCATGACTATTGCTGGCATGGTTGCGGGTATTTTAGCAACGATTGTCGCACCTGATGCTGGTATTGCTATCCTTTCGGCCAGTCAAACTCAAGCTGCATTTAGTCAATTAACCCATAGCCGCTCGGCGGAACAAGAAGCGGACAGAATTGGTATGCAAACCCTCAATAACGCGGGGTTTGACCCTTATGCCTCAAGTGAGTTTTTAACAAAGCTTGCAGCACAAATTCGTTATAAATATAAACCACCGGCATTTTTACTTACTCACCCATTACCAGAGTCAAGAGTATCTGATGTGCGCCTGCGTGCGCAACAATTCGAAAAGCGCCAACACCCACAGAGCCTCGAATTTAACCTCGCTAAAAGCCGTGTTATAGCGCGCTATCACCATAAACCTGTTGATGCAGAAAACCTATTTAGAAAACTGATTAAAGAAAATACCTTCTATAATAGCACCGCACTTAAATACGGCTTAGGTATTAGTTTGTTAGACCAAAAAAAGTATGCAGAAGCGGCCACCATACTTGATGAACTAATGGCAGCTGATCCTAAAAACTTATTTTATATAGATACGCACACTGATTTATTAATAGGTCAGGGGAAAGCTAAAGATGCCGTTAATTTTTTAGAAAGCCTGCATGACAACCGGCCTAATAATCAAGTTATTACCTTAAATTATGCTAATGCAGCACTGGAGGCTAAGCAATATGCTTTAGCTGAGCGTTTGCTAAAATCATTTTTACTTGAAAAACCAGAGCATAATTTAGCAAAGCAATTAATTACCGACGTTTATAAAAAGCAAGAAAACCTTGCTGCCTACCATGAAGCAAACGCTGACGTGCTTGCACAATATGGCGCTTACCTAAAAGCGGCAGATGAAGTACAAAAGGCACTAAACTTTGTTGAACCTCAAGAAGTAATAAAACAACAACGTCTTAAGGCTTTGTTAACGCAATATAGGCAAATGCAAAAAGAACTCGCGAGACTTTAAGTCTCGCGCCTCTTACCTTAAAATACCACCACTTTAAATATTTGGATTTTTACTATGGCTGTTACTATTTATCATAACCCACGCTGCTCTAAATCTCGTGAAACCCTTGCTTTGCTAGAAAAAAATTCTATTGAACCCGAAATAATTGAATATCTAAAAAACCCACTCAACACTGAGCAAATTTCCACACTAGTCAAGTTACTTGAGCTTGATTCTGCACGCGACATGATGCGTACTAAAGAAGATCTCTACAAAACCTTAGCACTTAAAGCGCAGACCAATGAAGAAGAATTAATAAAAGCAATGGCTGAAAACCCTAAGCTTATTGAGCGTCCCATAGTTATTAATGGAAATAAAGCAGCGATCGGTCGCCCACCTGAAAACGTATTAAGTGTACTGTAATGCAGCCAAACATCGTTGTACTTTATCACTCCAGCCATGGCTCTGTTGCAGCCATGGCTCATGAAATTGCTGATGCTATAGAATCACAAGGTGGTGAAGCCCTATTAAGAACATTTGTAGCTAAAAACCCTGAAGATATTGTCATTGATAAAGATGAACTGATTCAGTGCGACGGTTTAGCTTTTGGCACTCCAACTCGTTTTGGCATGATGGCTTCTCAAGCAAAAGCGTTCTGGGAAACCACCAGCGATATATGGCTAAAGGGTCAATTAATAGATAAGCCAGCGTGTGTGTTTTCATCATCCAGTAGTATGCATGGGGGCAACGAAGCGACTTTGTTAAATTTATCACTGCCATTGCTGCATCACGGTATGATGCTTTTAGGTGTTCCATATGAGGTGCCTGAGCTTTTAGCAACACAATCGGGGGGGACTCCTTATGGAGCCTCCCATGTTGCTGGAGCGAGTAATAGTAACCAATTAAGTAAAGACGAAATCAAAATATGCCAAAGTGTTGGCCATAGATTAGTTAAAATTACGAGTAAACTAAAATGACAACCGAAACCGAACACCCTGTCAGCCCAGAAAAGAAAGCGATAACACAGCGCTTTCAGCGAATCGCTTTATTTGGCTACTTTGGACTTTTGATACTTATGCCTATCTGGCTTTACCTAATCGCACCGCGAGAAGGCCACAGCAATGGGTTTATTTTTGTTGTGTACATAGTGCCATTGTTATTGCCATTAAAAGGTATATTACAAGATAAGCCTTATACCTATGCGTGGGCCAACTTTATAGTCATGTTCTACTTTATCCATGGTTTTACTTTAATATGGGTTGCTCAAGAACAAATGATATGGGTGCTGCTAGAGCTATTATTCGCAAGTGCCATGTTTGTCGGCTGTACCTATTACGCCCGCTATCGTGGACAAGAATTGGGACTTAAAATACGTAAACTCAAAGATGATTTAGCTGACGAGAAAGCATCTCACGAGCAAAATCGCTAAAGTGTTTTATGAGTTAAATAAAAACCCGCTATTCAGCGGGTTTTTTGATGAGTTAGTTAAACTAAGTCACTAAGGGTTGTTAAGGCGACAATACTTGCCAAACCTAATTGTGCTATCAAGCTTATAAATGAGAAAAACCGTAATATAAATAACCCCCAAGGGTGCTTCACTGCAGGGTACAATGCACAGCGCTTAAGGCTCAGCGCAAAGAAAAAGCACACAACAGATAACATGGTTAAACCCAGTGTAAGTTCACTTTTAATAGCAACAGATTCATCAAAAAAGAAAAATAATTGCAATGGCAAAAGAATTGTCACGAGCGCATGCAAACCATGTACTTTTTTAATGCGATCAAACTGCCCTTCAGGCGAAAGTTCTTTAATACCAAAATCTCGCTCTAGGCATTTAACCAGCGAGGTAGCTTTAATGCTTACGGCTAAACGGTAGCAACTTAATCCATCTTTGTTACGTACACGAAAATCAAAACCCGATTTTAATAAAAGCACCATTAACGGTTCATTTTTTGCTAAAACTGCATAGTGTAATGCGGTGTTACCTAATTCATCACTCAGTTTTTTATCTTGTTTATCGATTAACAGTTGAACTAAATTTACATACCCTTTCTCAACAGCCCACATAAATGCCGTTTTCTCACTTTGATCGCTCAAAGTTCCCGTTGCCCCTTGCTCGATAAAGCGCATCGCCATTGTTTGTTTAGCGCTGCTAGAGCTCAAATGAGCCAGTAATGCTTGCTCGAGTAAGTAAGCAGAATCAACATCAGGCGATACTTGGGTTAATAAGGTAAAGTAATCCTTACCGCTGGCCACTTTTTCGGCCGCTAACTTACTTAATAACTCACTATCACTTACTGAAGCTGGAATGAATTGACTAAAACGTTCTCTAAAGTCGACTTCTTTCCAAATTGCTAACGCATCCTCTGCACTAACTTTGCTACCCGCATTGAGCACATGCTCAATAACTGTAAAATAACGCTTTGAAAATAAATGACTCAATAAAGTCAGAGGCGTATCAACCTGTGCTTGTACTGCAACACTGGCATATTGCTCTAAGCGTTGACACATAAGCAAAACAAGACTCTCAGCCGTGTATTCATTTTCTAGGTAATGGTTCTTTGCTGCTGTGATGTAAACCTGGGCCTGCTCATCGTACTCGCTAATATGTTGAAAAAAGCACTCTTCAAACGGTTCAAGTGGTGAAAACCAAGTAAGGTAATAAATAGGAGGTAATACTGTGGTGCAAACGCCATCATTTTCTTCTGTTGAGCGACATGAAGGCCACGCTTCTAGAGCGTCCAGAATAAATGCCCCGTTTTGCTCAATAAGTCCTTTGACTAACAACGGGTATTCTTTAGGCCAAATGAGTACATTTTCCATTAAATCAACACAACTCCAGTGTTTAAAATGCAGGGTAAAAAAGTGAGTGCATAGTTATAGCAAGCGAAAACTGACACTGCGCTTAATATCAATTTTATACTTAAGCATTTATTAAAAGTCAGCTTAAATACGAAGGCTTATTCTATCATACCTTGATCACCGCGCTAGACTAAAGAGTGTGAATTTAAAAGAATATACCCAAACCACCTCAAGGTGCTAGTTTCAGTTGGAATTAAAAACGTTTTAGGCAAGGCATTGATTGCAAGTAATAGTGGTTCTATTGTTAAAATCAA
>NZ_PDUS01000009.1:133797-156586 GCF_002723455.1 Pseudoalteromonas sp. 3D05
AACGCTGAATTCTGCACCTTGAGGTGGCTTGGGTATAATAACGACAAGCCACTTTCGTCGCTTGTCGTTTTAGGTTGGAGACTGGTTGTATTTACTTATCACTTAACTCTGTTGTTACTTGTGCAAGTCCCACTTCAGAAATACGCTGAATAACTTCTTTTTGCTTAGCACTTAACAATGATATTCCCTCTGCAACTATGTCATAGACCTTCCAGCTACCATCTTTGGCATGGCGTAATTTAAAATGAAGGTCAATTGTTGGCGCGTTTGGGTCAATTATTTGCGTTTTTACGGTAGCAAAGTCGCCATATGTTGATTTACTGTCATCTTCGAATTTAATTTCTTGTCCTGTATACTTCATCAAGGCACCTGCATATGTGGCGCTCAAATAATGTTCAACAGAATCTATGAACGCTACCGCTTGGGTGCGATCAATATTTTTTATGTGTTTGCCTAACAATTTATAAGAAACAAACTTTACATCCATGTGCGGCATTAAGTGCTTATTTACAACTGCTTTCATCTCAGCTTGGCTTGCTGTGCCTTGGTTATTGACTTTACTTATTTCACTAAATAATTGATCACCTACCTCAGTCAATAACTGAACAGGAGAATGCGTTGATTTAGCTAAAAGCGAACCACTAAATAAGATTAGTATTAATAAAAAATAACGACCAAATGAAATCATTGTAAGTACCCTCAAGATTAACTGAGTGTAATTTACTCGCTTTACATGCCTTAAAAAAGAAACAATATAGCACATTATTAGTGGCGTTTTAGCACCAATGAAATTAATTATTCATAATCAACTAGTTATAATAGTTCTTTAATAAGCCGCAAAATATGCGTGCCTTGTGCTGGTTGAATTCAACCAAGCCATGCCCCTACTTTGTAAATACCTTTACAAAAAGAGATACTGTTCATGTTTTACCGACTAGTTCAACTTTTTATTTTATCTATTATGTTTAGTCCAACCAGTTACGCATCATCTGCTCATGGATACGCTGTAGACTATATTCAAGGAGAAGGAGACGTAAAGGGTTTGGTAGCATACCAGTTTCATCTTCCATCAGCAGAGTCTCCTTTAGCAAACACGCATATCTACCTTGAGTCGAGCATAAATATTTGGCAATACGGTTCAAAAAAACGCCATCAGACAAACTTTGTGTTTGCGCTATCGCCAGTGCTTCAATACCCTGTCGGGTATATTAAAAATGTACCGCTATTTATATAAGCTGGCATTGGTTTTTCATTAATTAATGACACTTCATTTGCAGGTAAAAATGTGAGTACGCACTATCAGTTTGAAGGCAGGCTAGGTATAGTTGCTAAAGCCAGTGATTTCAGTAACGGTTTGCGTTATTTACATTACTCTAATGCAGGTTTTAAACGTCCAAACCCTGGTCTTGATTTTATATCCCTATCTTTTGCTAAACGCTTTTAACTTTTAAAATTTTTGTTAGACTAACATCATTGTTAGATAAGATAAGTTAATACAATGGAACTTTGGCAAATCCTTATTATATTAATGGTGTTAGCTGTAATTATTGGCAATTTAATGTTACTAAAGCACTCAGCTAAAATAGGCTTTAAAGTGCCCAAAAAAGAGACTAGCAACGAGCAAAAAAAAAACTAATAATGATTTTTAACTCCCCCTCATTTAGCCCTACGCAATACTTTTCTCACATTGCAATTTATTGGTGGGAACTTAATAAAATTGATTTACCTGAAGGCAGCGCATGTCTCAACGGCGTTCGCTTAATTTAACCACGCTATCTGCTTGTGCATGACCAAGTAGCTTTTATTACACTTATACTTTTAAAATAAGAGTATTAATTAAAACAGCAGCTTGTATCCTACACATAAAAAAGATAGCTATTATTTAAGATAGATCTCATGATTTATTATTGTAAACCCAAGTACGGCTCTGACAACCCTCCCCGATTACTCTCAGATCAAACTTGAGGTAAATTCATCATTACGAAAAGCACTGTATTAATAATAAACTTGACAGCGCTGTCAATTTTAGTGCTATAGTCATTAGTACAGATATAGATTGAACTTCCATCTAATTTTAGCCATCTAGACGTTGAAGCATCTCAATTAAAGGCGTAATATGTCTAATATCTGTGTAAACCACACTTTTAGCATGAGAATTTTTAAAGATGATTGATGTAAAACACCTAAAGACCATTGCAACTTTGAAAGAGACTGGCTCTTTGGTAAATACGGCCCGTGAACTCTTTTTAACTCAATCTGCTTTATCGCATCAAATCAAAGATCTTGAAAACAAACTCGATTGCCAATTGTTTGAAAGAAAAACACAACCCGTGCGCTTTACACCACAAGGAATGCTGCTATTAGAACTTGCAAATGAAGTGCTACCGCGTGTTGAAGCAACAAAATGCCGTTTAAAAGAGAGTCTCAATCAGCCTATTTCACAATTGCGCCTGAGTGTTGAATGCCATGCATGTTTTCATTGGTTATTACCGACGATAAAAGAGTTCAATAACTTTTGGCCGGATATAAAAGTTGATTATGAGCGTGGTTTTAGTTACGACGCGATACCTGACCTACTCAATGAAGAGTTAGATTTAGTGCTTACTTCAGATATTCGCGAGCCTGATAAACTAGAATACGCGCACCTATTTGATTTTAAGTTAAAATTAATTGTAGCTCCAGATCATGAGCTGGCAAAAAAAGCATATGTGACAGCGCTTGATCTTAAAAATGAAACGATTATTTCGTATCCTATCCCTCGAGAACGCCAAGATATTTTCAAACATTTTATCCAAAATGCACGCTTTGATGGCACACTAAAAAATGTAGATCAAGGATTACTCATCTTTCAATTAGTTAGTGCAGGAATGGGGGTGGCAGCTTTACCGGATTGGCTTGTTACACCTTATGAAAGCCAAGGATTAATTAAATCTATTCCGCTTGGGGCATTGGGTTTAACACGTCCAATGTACTTAGCAATGAAGAAAAATATGAAAGATAACCCAGTTTATCGACATTTTTTAAATACCTGCAAACTAAATAATGGTCGATAAAATCATTTAATCACAGTAGCATAGAGACTCTTATTTTGATGATGTTACTGTGATGTTTGAACTTAAAAAAATCATTGGCTCTATAATGATGCCCCTCCCATTACTCGGTTTGCTTTGCTTACTTTGCTTTATATTTACATTGCGAAACCATAAGTTGGCATCTATCGTAGGGATTATTTTTGTAGCGACGCTTCTTTTAATAAGCACTCCTTTTATCGCACAAAAATTGATTGATCCCAGCTCACAACTAAAATATGTCTTTAACGTAAAAAAACACCAACAACTCGACAAAATTGTTGTACTTGGATGTGATGCAAACCCAAATCCAAAACTTACAGCTAATAGCCAATTGGGTAACTGTGCAAAGAGTCGATTAGTCGAAGGGCTTCGGCTGGCACATTATTACCCTAATGCGCGCCTCATTGTGTCTGGCGGTGGTGTTGGGAATGTCACAAATAGCGCCTTAATGGCACAAACTGCAATTAGTTTAGGTGTTAATCCAAAACGTATACAACAAAACCCGGCCGCCATGGATACTGCTGATGAAGCTAAATTCCTAGCATCAGCACTGGTTGACTATAAAGTGGCCCTAGTTACGTCAGCAAGTCATATGAACCGTGCAAAAGACCTTTTTTATGCACAAGGTATAGACGTTATACCAGCAGCAACAGATTTTTATGACTTTTCGGCTTGGCCAAAGCGAAAATTATTCATCCCAAATGTTGAAGTATTAAAAGCGGTAACTTCTACTTGGCATGAAATTATAGGTCGGACTTGGATTAAGCTACGTCGGTGGATAGACCCTGAAGCACTTTAGCTAAGAGGCTACACTGAGTGAAGTGTAGCCTTGGCTGTATTTATACTGGGTTATCAATATCAATGAAGGTCACGTCAAAGCCGTAGTCGTCTGATAACAACTCACCAAGGGCCTTAACTCCATAACGCTCTGTCGCGTGATGTCCTGCAGCAAAAAAGTCTATGCCTTGCTCTCGAGAGCTATGAATTGTTTGCTCTGATGCTTCGCCCGTTAAATAAGCGTCAACACCTTGGCTTGCGGCTAAATCTATATAGCCTTGTCCGCCGCCTGTACACCAAGCTATCGTTTCTATTGGTTCATCACGTACTAGACTTGTTAACGGCTCACGATTAAGAATCTTGGCAATTTTTTCCCCAAACTGCTCACCCGTCATCGGTGTTTTTAAACGCCCTTTAACAGCAACACTATTATTAACCGGTTCAAGGCCTGTTTCCCACTGGATATCAAGAAGCTCTGCAAGCTGCGCGTTATTGCCAATCACGGGGTGCACATCAAGTGGAAGGTGATAAGCAAACAAATTAATATCATGTGCTAATAACGCACCGATACGACGCTTTTTCATTCCTGTAATAGGTTGTGATTCACCTTTCCAAAAATAACCATGATGCACTAAAATCGTATCGGCTCCATGAGCAATAGCTGCATCAATAAGTGCTTGGCTTGCAGTGACACCCGTCACAATCTTTTTAATCTCTTCTTGCCCTTCAACTTGAAGCCCGTTTGGGCAAAAGTCTTTAATTGAATCAGGTTGTAAGATCTCATTTAATAATTGGTTGAATTCTCTACGTTGCATAATACTTTGCTACCTCTGCATTATATTTTGTGCAAATTTTGGCGTTTATAACGCCAAAATGGAAGGAAAATCGCAAAAAATTGAAAAGTTCGCCAAAACTAGGTATAAATGAGTATTCTTTATCTGTGTTTACAACGTATAGGGTCTCTGATGAGCAAACTAGACAAAACAGAAGTGTTAAATGCCTTTGAAGCAGCATATGAAGCAGCCAATGGCAAGAAACCTGAAATTACCACTAAACCTGGTTGGTACAGCATCGACGGCGGTAAAAATTTACGCCTTGCTGATGTAGCTGAGTTAACTGAACAGCTTACTTCTGGTAAAACGGCTGAGCAACCTGCTGTAAAAGCGCCAGCTAAAAAAACTAAAACTAAAACTGCCGCGCCAGCAAAACCAGCTGAGAAAAAAGCACCATTTGCTGTTGTAACAGCTAACGAAGACGGCTACACAGCCGAAGAGTTATGGATTGTTTACCTAGCTGAAAAAGATCATGACTGTCGCCTACCACGCGGTGTTGTGTAATTTAAGGTGATACACTTTAAATAAAAAAACCGCTGTTAAGCGGTTTTTTTGTGTTTAAATAAATATTCTTTTAGCAACCACTGAGAAAAGTAGCCACATAAAACGATGAATATCGTTCCCATTAGTACAGGCGTAATTAAAAACGTCCAACTTTGCCCCGTAACCATTATCAAAATAGGATTTGCTCCCGCAGCAGGATGAACAGTGTTCGTCAACATCATTATACTTATAGCAAGTCCTGTCGCTACTGCAATGCTGGCTGTATCTACACCGATATAATTAACAAAAACAACCCCTATTAAAGCCGTTAAAAAGTGCCCTCCAATTACATTTTTAGCCTTAGCCAAAGGACTTGACGGTACGCCAAACACTAACACGGCAGTGGCACCAAAAGGCGCCATTAACCAAATACCATAACTTCCTAGGTTATCTAACCAAGCCAATACACTTAAAGTTATTGCGGAAAATAACCCTGCACTTATTGCTTTTAAAGCATCGTTATTCATAGTGGCCTCCAAAAAGTAGACCGAACTGTCTACCTGGCACATAGTAGACAAACTGGTCTCCCCGTGTCAAGCTTACTTTTTTAAAGGAGTCGATATGGATAAACGCACGCAAATTGTAAACACCGCTTTAGCGCTTTTTTACAATAAAGGTATTCATGCCGTAGGCATTAATGAAGTTATACAGGCTGCTAAAGTCGCTAAAAAGACACTGTATAATCACTTTAGTAGTAAAGATGAGCTCATTTGTGCGTGTTTAGTAGTTCGCGATGAACGCTTTAACAGGTGGTTAAAAGCACAACTTATTTATGCTAAAACACCATTTGAAGTGGCTGATGCACTGTTTAATGCATTGTCGCTATGGATCAACAATCAAGTAGATGAGCTTGGCAATTTTAATGGCTGCTTTTTTATAAATACAGCCGCTGAATTCCCACTGGAAACAGATCCTATTGCTCGATTATGTTCTAAGCACAAACAGACTGTACTTAAAATTATTTATGATGCGCTTATACTTACAACGCAACTTAAAGAATCCCCCGCAGAGGCAGAGCAATTAAGTAAATTACTTATGACATTAAAAGAGGGTATTATTTGCCAAGCAAGAGTCAGTAAACAGCCTCAAACACTGCTGCTCGATAAAACTATATTAAAAAAACTTATTGCTTAAAGGTTATGCCTAAAAAATAAAAAAGCGGCTAATGCCGCTTTTAGTCATAATCACCTATTCGATGTTTAATTTTTTTACTTCTGCTCAAAGTAAAGTTTATCTCGCTGTTTCTCACCTACTTCATTCATTGTGGCTGCGTTGAATAAACGGCCATTGATCATGGTGTAGTCAACTTTGTCAGTATCACGAATATTCTTCAGCGGATTACCATCAATCACAACTAAATCGGCAAGTTTCCCTACCTCAAGTGAACCAATGTTTTTATCAAGGCCAATGTATTTAGCAGGGTCGAGTGTTGCGGCGCGTAGCGCTTCAAGTGGCGTCATGCCGCCTTGTGCAAACATCCAAATTTCCCAGTGAGCAGCTAAACCTTCACGTTGTCCATGCGCACCTAGATTCACTAATACACCTAAATCTTGCAGCTCTTTCGCTACGCGTGCATTATTAAAGTGATTATAGTGATGATCGGGCGCTTTAACGCGGCGCATAGAGCGCGGTAACAATTGGTTTTTCGGCACAAACTTACTTAAACGTGGATGGTTCCACACATCGGTTTTATCATACCAATAGTTTTCACCCCAAATACCACCGTAAGCAACACCTAGCGTCGGTGTATAACCGACGTCACTTTGCGACCAAAGCTGTTTGATATCATCATAAATATTCGCCACTGGAATTGAATGCTCAATCCCTGTGTGGCCATCCACAACCATGGTTAAGTTATGCTGTAATAATGAGCCACCTTCTGGCACCACCATCATTTCAAGCTCACGGCCAGCTTCAATCACTTGTTGACGTTGCTCACGTCGCGGTTGATTGTATGATTTAACACTAAACGCACCCACTTTCTTTAAGCGCTCTAAATGAAACTTAGCATCCTCTAACGAGTCAATGTGCGAGGTGTAACCAGGCATATTTGCCCCATATAAAATGGTCCCCGTTGAGAAAATACGTGGTCCAACAATGGTGCCTGCTTTTTGCATTTCGCTGGCAGCAAATATTTCGGTGGTGTCGTTAGATGGATCGTGAATAGTGGTCACACCCAATGACAAACCAGCTAGGTTTTTCCAGTTTTGCTCAGGAATAATTTCATTACTGCCTTGCGAGCCATGGGCATGGGCATCCACAATACCTGGCATAATGGTTTTACCTGCCACGTCAATGACTTGTGCACCTTTTGGAATTGACACGCTTTGCGCTGTACCTACTGCTTTAATATGTTTACCATCAGTCAGTAGCACACCGTTTTCTATTACTTTGTCGCCTTGCATAGTAATGATACGCGCACCTGTTAGTGCAAACATGCCTTTTGGCTCAGCCATTTTTTTGCTAAAGCTGATGTTGTCACCGCTTTTTACTTTAAAATCGGCATCATCGGCTTGGTTAATATCAAAAATACCCGCTAAACTGGCATGATAAAGCTCTGGACCTAAAGTCCAATAAAGTTTATCACTGTTTGCGCTCCAGCTGATGCTTTCACCAGCACGAACAGACAATTGCTCAATTGGGAATTGGCTGTCTTTCGGGCCAATATTAATGCTTTTGCCATTTTCAACAAGTGGCGTTACAAACACTTTAAAGCGCTCTGCAAACGCTAAGTATTTGCCATTAGGTGACACTCTAAACTCTGTCGCATGTTTTGATTCATATAGCTTTTGTACTTTTTTAGAATCCAGCTCAACCACGCTTAAGCTTGGTTTTGGCCACGGGCTCATAACAAAAATACGGTCACTGGTCGCACCAAATTGCGGCTGATAGCCACTTTTAGTAATTAATTCAGCCTCACCGCCTTTAGCACTCACCGCGTAAATACCAGGGTGTAATGACCAGTCTGGATTTAAAATACCACCGCCTGACGCTTTACGATAAACCACGGTTTTACCGTCTGGGCTAAATGTTGGCTCAACATATTTGCCCGGCTCTTGCGTTATGCTCTCGCCACGACCACTTCGTGCTGATACCACACGAACACTGCCCTGCTCATTATCGTCCCAGGTAACATATACAATTTTTTTACCGTCACGAGAATACTGTGGGAATAACTCAAAGTGATCATCTTGGCGCGTTAAACGCTTCACCTTGCCTGACTCTAAATCGCGTTTATAAATATGCCCAAGCGCTTCAAAAATAGCCGTTTCGCCATCGGGAGACACTTGTACATTACGCAGCATTTTTATATCGAAATCTTCACTATCAATATCTTGTGTAAAACGCACAGCGGTTTGAATTTTTTTACTTGTGTCTACATTAAAGGCGATGTTCTCGACAGATTTGTCTTCAACATCGAGTTTATTAATTTTACCACCAGCCCAAAATACCAGCTCGTCATTATCCGGTGTCCATGCAACCGTTGGGTAAACACCATGTATCGCCCACGTTTCTTGCATATCACGTTCAAGCTTGTCGTAAAGTTTAGTGTGCTTGCCTGAGGTTAAGTCATAAACGTATAAACTAGTTTGAAAATCATCACGCTTAATATACGCAAGCTTTTTACCATCTGGTGACGGTGTTGGCCTAATAGCGCCACCCATACCGCTGATGATGGTTTCAATTTCACCCGTTTGACGGTCAAAACGCTTAATTTTATAAATACCGGCAACAGAATCCTTTGAGTAATGGAAAGTTTTACCCGGCGTTGCATCATGAGAAAAATAGACATAACGGCCATCAGGTGAAAACATCGGTTCACCTAAATCTTTTTGGTCATCAGCACGCTTCGTTAGTTGAACACCTTTGCCGCCGGCTTTATGGTAAAGCCATACTTCACCAGCACCTAATGAGCGTGTTGCAGTAAAGTGCTTGCGTGCCACGATATAATCGCCATCAGGACTCCAAGCTGGGCTATTAAGCAATCTAAAGGTTTCGTCGGTAACAGCCGTTTGGTTTTCACCATTAACATCCATTAGCCAAATATTGTCACCGCCGCCTTGATCTGAGGTAAACGCAATGTGTTTCCCATCAGGGCTAAAACGAGGTTGCATTTGCCAAGCAATATCAGAGGTAAGCTGAGTCGCTTTTCCACCGCTGATGGGCATAGTGTAAATGTCGCCCAGTAAATCAAATACAATGGTTTCGCCATCTGGGCTCACATCAACGTTCATCCAAGTGCCTTGATCAACGCTTATTGCAGCGTCAATAAACTGGCCTTGTGGGGCGTCAACTTGCCATTTTTGCTCATCGGATTTGTCAGCAGCTTGCACATTTGTACTAATTGCTAGCGACACTGATACAGCCAGCGCTGTTTGAAGCAGTTTTTTCATCGAATTCTCGCTTGTTCTTGTTGTTTATTAATACGATTGCAACAAAAAGCGTAGCAACTTACCAGCGATATTTGATGAAGTGTGTTTATTTAGCGGTTAATGCCATTTAATTGGATCAAACTGGTAGTAATCCACCAGCATAGTGTAAATTTCTGGGTCGTAATGGCGCAGCTCTGCGGGCTTTTCTAAAAAGGTTTCAGTGATCACTGCAAAGAATTCGGCTTCATTCGTTGCGCCGTAACTATGGATAACATGCGGCATGCTGTAGGCTACATGTGTTTTGAGTTGATTATAAGCACGACTAAATACCCTTGCCCAGTTTTTGTAATCAGCGGATTTTGTTAAAACAGGCGTGCCCGTTGTTTTACCGGTTTCTTGGTCAAGTTGATGTGCAAACTCATGAAACACTAAGTTATGCCCATCACTAGGGAGACGATTTCCTTCGAGCACATCATGCCAACTTAAAACTAACGTGCCGCCAGGCCAAGACTCCCCTTGGCGCACGGTATTGTGATAACTAACAAGGCCTGCATTATCGGTTGAGGTTTGAGGTGCGTAATATGCACTCGGGTAAAGTAGTATCTCTTTTACGTTCTTATAAAGTGGCCATGGTTTATTTAATACGAGTAAACATGCATCGGCGGCAACTATCAGTTTCATTGCATCATTGAGTTTTAAACCATCACAACCAATAAACCGTTTTTCATTTAAAAACCAAATAATATGATGTTCAAGCTTTTCGCGGTCTGCATCAGTCATATTCCGATAAATTGGCATGTATTTTATTAATAGTGCTTTTTGCTGCTCGCTTAGAGAACTGTCATGGTATTTATTAAGCCAAAATCGCTGTTGAAATTTGGGCCAATACCAGTAAACAGATACAAACATAACAAGTGCGAAAAGTAATAAAGCATTAACCATTTTAAAGCTCAAAAATGAATTCTTACCGTATTAATATGCCCGCACGGCTCATAATTCAATCTATTTGCAATTAAAAAGTGACAACTAGGGTGTGTTTATCTTTGCGGATTAAAATTTGTTCAAGCTAAGGGCGGTTTAATCGCGGCGCGAGGTTTATAACCTAGTGGGCTAAGCTACAAAGAGTAAATCGCCCCTAGGCAGAGACCCGAAGGGCTGCGCCTGTTTGGCATTGATACCGCGTTACCGCCTATTTATGGGGAATAACCAAACTACATAAGCCCTGCCTTGCCTGGATACCAAACAGACTGCTGCAAATTTAACCTTGCAAGGTAAACAGACCCTAGGGTCTGTTTACCTTTGCGGATTAAAATTTGTTCAAACTAGGAGCGATTTAATCGCGGCGCGAGATTTGTAACCTAGTGGGCTAAGTCAAAACCGAGCAACAAAGAGTAAATCGCTCCTAGGCAGAACCCGAAGGGCAACGCCTGTTTGGCATTGATGCTGCGTTATCACCTATTTATGGGGAACAACCACACCACATAGGTGCTGCCTTGCCTAAATACCAAACAGACTGCTGCAAATTTAACCTTGAAAGGTCAACAGACCCTAGCAGCTCATTTGTTTAATTCAGTGCTTCAATTCGGTTTCTACCGTTTTCTTTTGCTTGATATAACGCTTTATCGGCCTTTGCAAGGAGTCGATCGTATTCATCAACAGAACGTGAATCAGCCACACCAAAGCTTGCTGTAATCTTTAAATTTGTAGCAATACTTGAAAAGTCATAATTCGCAATCTGTTCACGTAATTGTTCGCAATCCTTTTGTGCTTGCTCTACGGATTTGTTTGGCATAAGCAGCGTAAACTCTTCCCCGCCCCACCGCGACACTTGGTATTGATTATCGTCACAGCACTGCTGAAGAATATTAGCCACCACGCAAATCACTCTATCGCCTACAATATGAGACCAGTTGTCGTTTATACGCTTAAAATAATCAATATCAACAATTACTAACGCTAAAGGTTTATCTGTTTGTTTGAAGTCATTAAAGTTTTCTGCAAGCCAATCATCAAATGCCCGCCGATTAGGTATGCCCGTTAGTTGATCATGCGTAGCTTGGTGAGCAAATGCCTCATTTTGAGCTTGCAGCGCATACGTTTGCTCATCGACCCTTTCGGTTAGTCGTTTTTCAATCTTTTTGTAGTGGTACAATCTATATTTATAAAGGCCATAACAAAGTAGTAATATCGTTATAAATACCGCTAATTTAAAGCTCACTTTTTGCCAAAAGTAAGGCTTTATCACAAAAGTGATTGCCTTTAGATTATCTTGCCAAGGTGAATTGGGGTAACTTGAGCGCACCATAAAAGTATATTTACCCGGCGCAAGGTTTGTATATTCGGTGATATTGAGTTTATGACGATCAACCCATTTATCATTATAGCCTAACAGTTTAGTTTGAAACTTAAGCCTCTGCGACATAATAAAGCTCAAACCCGCATAGTGAAATGAGACCCTATCAGAACCTGCTGGCAACTCAATTAAGTCATCTTGGTTACTAATATTCATCGTTTTACCATCAACGACAAGCAACTCAATAATCGTAGGCAATGCGAGCTGAGAAGCACGTTTTAAACGCTCTGGCATAACACTCGCTGCACCATTTGCAGTGGCAAACCAAACACTGCCATCATGATGTAAAGTGGCAGCAGGACTCGAGCCACCATTTGCTTGGGCACTGAGCATCCCATCGCCTTCATCATAAAGTTGATATTGTAATAGGTTCGAATTTTTATTATCTAAAAAGTCATTGACTTCCTGTTGTTTAATTTGAATTATGCCACGGTTACTGGAAAGCCAAAATAAATCCCCTTGGGCAACGAGTTGAAATAACTTGTCTACGGGTAGCCCCTGCTCCCTACCGAGCATATCAATTTGACCTGTTTCAATATTAAAGCGGATCAGCCCTCGGTCTGTCGTCATCCACATATTATTGTTTTGGCTATAAAAACCGAATGCGTATTCTGCATTAAATTTTCGCGGAAATTGTTGCCCTTTAAATTTACCAAGAGAGTCATTAAACATAGCAACCCCGACCCCTGTGCCAACCCAAATATTGCCATTAGCGTCTTGCGATAATGCCATAATAAAGTCACCAGGAAGCCCTTCATCGGTGGTAAATTGAGTGATGGAGCCATCCGTTTCTATTCGTGTTAAACCCGATGCAGTACCGGCCCATAAACGTTGCTTATGATCAAACAGTAACGCTCTGACTTCATTACTTGCAAGCCCACCATCACGATTTAAAATAGGGTAAATTTTGTCGTCCACAACACGCAAAATCCCTGAGGTATATGTGCCTATCCACACGCCACCAGAGTCATCTTCTACCAAACTTAATACAGATAATGGCCTAGTTTGATCAGTTACTGAGTAACTTTGAACTTTATCGTCTTTTATGCGATTTAAGCCTGAGCTACTACCGACCCATATACTGCCATCAGAATGAGAAAGTATCGCCCGAATATAATTACCACTTAGGCCACGCTTTTTTGTCCACACTGAGAAAGGGGCTTCACGTAAACGAAATAGTCCGCCATTTGTTCCAACCCAAATACTTCCTTCTTTATCTTGCAACAGCGATAAAATTCTATTAGCGGGTAATCCAGCCTCAGAGTCAAGTTGCTCTAATCCTAAAGAGCTCAATCTAAATAAGCCTTTGTTAATTGTTCCTAACCAAAGGTCATTATTACTGTCTTCTAATAGGCTTGAAACTGACTCACCATTAAAGTCTGCATGGACTGACTCAAACCTATTGTCGACTAAACGCCATGCGCCTTTTTCTCCACCTACAATGAGTTGGCCTTGACGAGTCAATAACAGCGTATAAATAGAGCTTGTGGGTAAACCTTGAGCTGGCGTAATAAGTTGCGGTTCTTTATCCTCAATCCGGTATAAGCCTTCACTGGTAGCAGCCCAAATTACTGAGTTACTGTCTTGTATTAAACGATAGACACTTAAGTTTATTAATAAGTGGGATTCATGGTTAGTTGTTTTGTCGCGAAGTACTAACCCCTTACCTTCAAGACCAAGCCATACTTCGGAAGGTGTAGGATTTAAAATATGATTAACCATCGCCTGAGCATTGGCTGATGTTTTCCATTGTCCACTCTTTAAATGACTAATGCCACCACGAGCCCCTACAATGTACAAACTTCCATCGGGTTCAGCTGAAAGGCTACGCAAACCTGAGTCGGGTAACCCTTTAATCTCGGAGCGTGTAAACAACTTAAAATCACGGCCGTTAAAACGAGCGAGCCCTTCCCATGTTGCAATCCAAATATAACCGTCTGACGTTTGTGCAACGCTATTAATACTGTTATGAGGTAGGCCAGTACGCGTGTTCCATGTCTCTGAAAAATAATCATTGAGTGGGAGTCGTGTATTTTCGGCTGCAATACAGGTAAATTGAACTATACAGAAAAAGAATAAACTGATCCGCTTCATCATATAAACGCCTTTAGAGCACACCAAGCCAAGTATTTAGCCTTAAAAAGAAACTGTCGTTCATTCTTTATTATGACTAAATTGTCATTATTATTGTCTACTTAGCATTAATACTAGCATAGTATTAATTTTATTTTCATTACCAAAATAGTATCGGTTATTTTTTCTGCATCGTTTTACAATACTGATCAATACAATTTTGAAAATATTCAATAAAACGTGCCACGTGTAAACCATCCATCAATGCATGATGTACATCAATCGATAGCGGCATTTTACCTGTGTCTTTGTTGTATTTACCAAACACTAACTTAGGTATACCCAGGCTTTTGCCATGAGAATATGCATGTGAAAAACTAGTGAAATCCAGCCAAGGTAATACAGAAATATGGATTAAATCAGCTTGCCCTTCAGTATGGGCAAACGCATCTGAAAATAAGGGAGCTGCTTTGGTCTGACTACCAACTTGTTGCACATGTTTACTAAAATCATCAAACTGCTGCGTGAGTGAAAAATAGCTGAACCGAAAAGTCTCATCAGCCGCCAATTCAACAACACTTGCTCGAGCATCGTCAAGTTGCCATGGAGCGTCATTTATTATTCGCTGTAACATAGGTGGGTATTGATGGCAGGCACGTAACGCTAAAAAAATATAACTTTGAAAAAATGACTGTTGACTAGATTTACAACAATTAAATAATTGCTTTGCGTCAATATGAACGCACACACTAAAATAAGGCTGGCTAAAATCTTTAAAAAGCGAGAAATGTTGGCTACGAGGCCACGTATCTAAATTTATGGCTGTCATTAAGGGTTACACGTTGTGATATTTATCGCTAGCGTAACTAAGTTAAAAGACAAAGCAAAGGTGTAAATGCACACCTTTGCTTTAATACAAAATTAAAGACCGTTGGTAATGATCTCTTGTGCTAGTTCATCCGCAATTATATGCGTTGATTTTTGTTCTTTTTCGCTGCGAGCAAAAATTTCAGTCAAGGTAGTAAAAATACCTTCAACATGCTTATTCGATGCTTCAACTGAGTAGCCTTCTGGTGCAGTTTCATAATACACATTAATAATACCACCCGCATTTATTACGTAATCAGGAGCATATAAAATCCCCTTCTCACGAATAATCTCCCCATGGCGAGACTCAGCTAGTTGATTATTCGCACACCCTGCAATTATTGTCGCTTTTAGGCGTGGGATAGTAATATCATTAACGGTTGCACCTAGCGCACACGGCGCATACACATCAACATCTAAGTCATAGATGTCATCAATACCCACGGCTGTAGCAGCAAAATCATTCACAACTCTATCAATTGCAACTTGATTTATATCAGTCACGAATAACTTCGCGCCGGCTTCATGTAAATGCTTACACAAACCGTAAGCAACTGCGCCTAAACCTTGCACTGCAACTTTGATCCCGCTCAAGTCTTGATGACCACGTTGATGTTGTAAGGCTGCTTTAATACCTAAAAATGTACCATATGCTGTAAAGGGTGATGGATTACCGCTTTTACCTTCAAGACCAAGAACATAGTTTGTTTCTGTGTTCATGATAGCAACATCAGCACAAGTAATATTCACATCTTCTGCAGAGTAATAACTTCCGTTTAAACGCTCTAATTGACGACCAAATGCACGAAAGAGTTGCTCTGATTTAATTTCCTTTGCATTACCAATTATAACTGACTTACCACCACCAAATGGAAGGTGTGCTACTGCATTTTTATATGTCATGCCTTTAGATAAACGAAGCGCATCAACTACTGCATCGTCATCATTGGCATAATCCCACATTCTACAACCACCAACAGCTGGACCTAAATTAGTGTTGTGAACGGCAATAATGGCACGAAGGCCTGATTCTTTATCTGAACAAAAAACCACCTGTTCGTGGTTATCAAAGTCAACTTGATTAAACACAGCCACTTTATGTTACTCCGAAATTTATAACCCGTGAGAGGGTATGCGCGCTGAAATTGTCGAGACTTTATCACTTAGCAATGACCCTGACCACTATATAAGATGATAAAACCTATCAAATTCACTGAGCATCATAAAATCACTGTGCAAAGCGAAATACAAAGATAGAAAATGCAAATTAAGATTAACTCTTAACTATATTATGCACTATAAATGTAATATAAGCCTTATCGCTTTACGTTAACGTAAAAGACATAATCATTGTAAAGTAATTATTACAACTTAGTAATGAGCAATACTTCTTTAGTAATAAGGAGTTGGGGGATTTATTAAGCGAGGATAAAAACTGGTCAGATGTGATAGCGGTCTATGGTAACCCACATAGACCGCTATCACCGTGGCAAATTACTTTAATTTACCGTCAAGCTCTTCAATTTTAGCTTTCCAAATTGCAGGGCCTTGCGTATGCGCATTTGCACCTTCGCTATCTACGGCAACCGTGACTGGCATATCTTCAACTTCAAATTCGTAAATAGCTTCCATACCTAAATCTTCAAATGCGACCACACGGGCTTTCTTGATTGCTTTAGACACAAGGTAAGCAGCGCCACCAACAGCCATTAAATACACAGATTTGTTTTGCTTAATTGACTCTACTGTCGCAGGACCACGCTCAGCTTTACCTATCATGCCAATTATGCCAGTTTTCTCTAACATCATGTCGGTAAATTTATCCATGCGCGTAGCCGTCGTTGGGCCTGCAGGGCCTACAGCTTCATCACCTACAGCATCAACTGGGCCAACGTAGTAAATAAACTTATTATCAAAGTCCACACCTTCAGGTAAACCTTCTCCTGAGTTGATCATATCCTGCAAGCGTTTATGAGCAGCATCACGACCAGTCAAAATGGTGCCTGATAACAACACAGTTTCACCCATTTTCCATTCTTGGGTGTCTTCTTTTGTTAGCGTATTTAAATCAACGCGACGAGTACCCTCACCCACTTCAAACGTGACTTCTGGCCAATCTTCAAGCTTAGGCGCTTTTAAATTAGCAGGGCCTGAACCATCAAGGGTAAAGTGTACGTGGCGTGTTGCTGCGCAGTTAGGGATCATCACAACAGGTTTTGATGCTGCATGAGTAGGTGCGGTTTTAATTTTTACATCAACAACCGTAGTTAAACCACCTAAGCCTTGTGCACCAATGCCTAATTTATTAGCACGTTCAAAAATGTCTAAACGCATTTTTTCTTCTGTTGTTTCTGCACCACGTTCCATCAACTCATGGATATCAACAGGATCCATCAATGATTCTTTTGCCAACACTGCCGCTTTTTCAGCGGTACCACCAATACCTATTCCAAGCATACCCGGCGGACACCAGCCAGCACCCATAGTCGGTAATGTTTTTTCAACCCATGCGGCCACATCATCAGATGGGTTTAACATCACCATCTTAGTTTTATTTTCTGAACCGCCGCCTTTTGCAGCAACCATTACTTCAACTTCGCCACCAGGTACTAAATCTATATGAACAACAGACGGTGTATTATCTTTCGTGTTTTTACGTGTGCCGGCAGGATCGGCAACAATTGATGCGCGTAGTGGGTTATCAGGATTTAAATAAGCACGACGAGTACCTTCATCAACCATTTGCTGCACGGTCAAATCTGTTTTGTCCCATTTAACATCCATACCTACTTTAACAAAACACGTAATGATACCTGTGTCTTGACAAAGCGGGCGCTTACCTTCAGCCGACATGCGAGAGTTAATTAGAATTTGCGCAATGGCATCTTTAGCTGCTTTACTTTGTTCTTTGTTGTAAGCTTTTTCTAATGCTTGAACAAAATCAAGAGGATGATAAAACGAAATATATTGCAACGCATCTTCAATGCTATCAATAAAGTCTTGCTGACGAATTGTACTCATAGGGGTTCCTTAAGTTACCTTTACGCGATTAACACGTAACTTAGACCAAACCGGTGACGGTGGTTTGCAAAGCGCTTTGACAACATCACTAAATGCTGCCAAAAAATTTTAACTTATGATACCCTCCCAGCCCGTTTCGAGCCAGTCATTCAGGGTAAAAAATAGATGATAAAACAACATAAAACCTGTATTCAATTAGACATATCGCTCAACTGCGTAGAGATTTTTAGTCATTTAGCTCATTTGCCTTATGCAATGCTGCTTGATTCAGCAAATAGCGATCACGTAAATAGCCGATACGATATTATTGCCATCGCGCCAACTAGACGCTTAGAAGTTAAAAACAATCAAACGTA
This sequence comes from Pseudoalteromonas sp. 3D05, assembly GCF_002723455.1. Lineage (GTDB taxonomy): Bacteria > Pseudomonadota > Gammaproteobacteria > Enterobacterales > Alteromonadaceae > Pseudoalteromonas. Next base: position 152,065 of record NZ_PDUS01000009.1, read on the forward strand.
CCTTGATGATGAAATTATTGCTGGTGACTGTTTTACGATTCTTCAGCAAGAGCTTGATAAATTTGACACTACTAAAGTGACGCCTGCATTGCCTTTTAGTGGTGGCTGGCTGGGCTATTTTGGTTACGATTTAGGTCGCGTTATTGAGCGCATTTCAGTTCAAGCGGAAAATGATATTGATATGCCACAACTTGCTGTGGGGCTATATCCTGACGCACTTATTTATGACAAGCAACAACATAATTGGTTTTATGTAGCTCAACCTAACATCGACAGGCTTGCTCTGTACCTAAGTGCTTTAAAAGAAGAAAAGCAACAAAGACAACCGTTTAAAATTACCGAAAATTGGCTATCAAATATGACAGCAGAGCAATACACTGACAAATTTGAAAATATTCAAGCCTATTTGAAAAATGGTGATTGCTATCAAATAAATCTCGCACAACGCTTTTCTGCGCAGTACCAAGGAGCGCCTTGGCAAGCATACTGCACTTTAAGAGAAGCCAATAAAGCACCTTTTTCAAGTTTTATTAATCACCCTGACGGTGCAATCATTTCTATTTCGCCCGAACGTTTTATCTCAGTAAATAACGGTCATGTTGAAACTAAACCAATTAAAGGGACTCTTCCGCGTTGTGAAAACTTCATAGAGGACCAACAGCAAGCCACTCGTTTACAAAGCTCTGAGAAAGATCGCGCTGAAAATGTCATGATTGTGGACTTACTTCGTAACGACCTTGGTAAAGTAGCAAAGCCGGGGAGCGTAAAAGTCCCCTCTTTATTTGCTATCGAAAGTTTTCCTGCTGTTCATCATCTTGTAAGTACGGTCACAGCACAATTAGCGGATGACAAAACTGCAGTCGACCAATTAAAAGCTGCGTTTCCAGGTGGTTCCATTACTGGCGCCCCCAAAATTCGTGCGATGGAAATAATAGAAGAGCTAGAACCCCATCGCCGCAGTGTTTATTGTGGGTCAATCGGGTATTTAAGTTCATGTGGAAATATGGACACCAGTATCACAATCAGAACCTTAGTGTGCCACCAACAGCGCATACATTGCTGGGCTGGCGGTGGTATTGTTGCAGACTCACACGCTGACTTGGAATACCAAGAGACGTACGATAAAGTGAATAAAATCCTCCCATTACTTAAGTAATTTGCTGTGAACAGTCATCAAATTCTTGCGCGATTTCAAATAAGCGCAGCAATGAGGGAGCAACCTTTTGTTGCCCCTGCCCATCAATCGCGCCGCGCCAGTGCCGTGATGTTGCCTATAATTGATATTCAGGACTGTGCACATATTTTGCTTTGCAAGCGCCCAAATTACCTAAAGCACCACCCGGGAGAAATTTGCTTGCCCGGTGGAAAGAATGAAAAAAAAGACTTAAGTTTACGCCACACTGCCCTGCGTGAATTGTATGAAGAGCTTAATATTAAGCCCGCTCAAATTAGAGTAGCGGGTAAATTACCCAATTACTCAACTTTGACAGGCTTTACCATCACTCCTTTCGTCGGATTCCTTGATAGTAAAACCCAATGGGCTGCCGATCCCAGTGAAGTTGCAGCTAGTTTCTTAGTGCCAATTCATACATTGGCAGATGCTAGTAACTGGGAGCCGATACCTTTTCAACGCTTTGGCCAACAACGAACCCTGGAAGGGTTTCGAACGCCGCATGGATTGTTATGGGGCGCCACTGCAAGCATAATTAAAAACTTTACCGCGCAACTAGCCATACCAGTTTAAAACCGTGCTGCAAATGGTTACAAGCACTCAATTACACGTTATTATGTTCGCCCGTTCAAAGGCAGCAGTCGTGCTGAGTAAAAAGTAGAGAAAATATATGATCAGTGCATTTGATATGTTCAGTATTGGCATCGGCCCGTCGTCGTCTCACACCGTCGGACCTATGCGTGCGTCACGTTTATTTGTTAATGAATTACAAGAACAAAACCTATTAACAGATATTACAAGTGTCAAAGTAGAGTTATACGGCTCACTGGGTCAAACAGGCATTGGCCATGGCTCTGGTAAAGCGGTTATTTTAGGGTTAGCAGGCTATGATCCTGAAACAATTGATGCCGACCAAGTCGATGACATTCTTGCTAAAATTGAGAATGAGCAAGTCATATACTTAAACCAAGTACATAAAGCCGCATTCCCTAAACAAGGTGCTATTGTCTTTCACCGCCGTAAAACGTTACCTAAGCATTCAAATGCAATGGAAATTGTCGCTTTCAATGGCAACGAGAAAGTAGCGAGCAAAGTCTACTACTCTATTGGTGGTGGCTTTATTGTCACTGACGAAGAGTTTGATAACGAAAAACAAGCAGCATTAGATATTCGCGAACAAAACCCAGCACCTTATCCGTTTGAAACAGCCAAAGATCTGCTCGAAATGTGTAAAGAGTCGGGCTATAGCGTTTCAACTTTGATGATGAAAAATGAAAAGACGCTTCGCAATGAAGACGATATAAAAGACGAGCTATTCAATATTTGGCAAGTAATGAAAGCCTGCATTGAACGTGGCATGCGCACTGAAGGTATTTTACCTGGTGGCTTAAAAGTAAAACGCCGCGCTCCGAGTCTTCACCTAAAACTAAATGTAGAGGTAAGTAACGATCCATTAAGAGCCATGGATTGGGTTGATTTATTTGCCCTAGCAGTGAACGAAGAAAACGCAGCTGGCGGGCGTGTAGTAACAGCCCCAACAAACGGCGCAGCAGGAATATTACCAGCAGTATTAATGTATTATCACACGTTCATTAAAGAAGTTGACCGTGATATTGCTACTCGCTATCTATTAACGGCAGCCGCAATTGGTATTTTATATAAAAAGAACGCCTCAATTTCAGGTGCTGAAGTGGGTTGCCAAGGTGAAGTAGGCGTTGCCTGCTCAATGGCCGCCGGCGCATTAACAGAAATTGTAGGTGGTAATGTCGTTCATGTTGAAAACGCGGCCGAAATTGGCATGGAGCATAACCTAGGTTTAACCTGTGACCCAGTAGGCGGACTTGTTCAAGTTCCGTGTATTGAGCGCAATGCTATGGGGGCGATTAAAGCCATTAATGCTTCACGCCTTGCAATTCGTGGTAGTGGCGAACAAAAAGTCTCTTTGGATAAAGTGATCAAAACCATGCTTGATACCGGTAATGACATGAAAACCAAATACAAAGAAACTGCTCGCGGCGGATTAGCTGTAAATATTATCGAGTGTTAAATTTTAGCCATAAAAAAGCCGCAACTTGCGGCTTTTTTATTACAATAAGTGCGTTACTTTACAGGTAACTCAATATCTGCAAATAGTTTATCTACATCTTCTTGATTGCGTAACAAACTCGCTCGCTCTACTCGCTCTTTTGTTAAATGCGGAGCAAAGCGCTCAATAAAGTCATACATATAACTGCGTAAGAAACTGCCTTTTCTAAAACCTATTTTAGTGGTGCTCGCTTCAAACAAATGACTAGCATCGATGCATACTAAATCTGTATCAGTGATTTCGTCTATTGCCATTGAGGCAACAACCCCAACACCAAGCCCTAAACGAACATACGTTTTAATTACATCGGCATCTGTTGCAGTAAATACAATATGCGGCTCTAACCCTTGAGCGTTAAACGCTTTATCAAGTTCTGAACGGCCAGTAAAACCAAAAACATAAGTGATCAATGGAAATTGTGCAATATCAGCAACAGTCAACGAGTTTGCTTTTTGTGCAAGCGGATGATCTTTCGCAACCACGATACTGCGGTTCCAATGATAACAAGGCAACATCACTAAATCAGAGTATAAGTGGAGCGCCTCGGTTGCGATAGCAAAGTCAGCATCGCCACGGGCTGCCGCATCTGAAATCTGCTGCGGCGTACCTTGGTGCATATGTAATGAAACCGCAGGGTACTTTTTCATAAAACCTTGAATAACACTGGGCAACGCATAACGAGCTTGGGTATGTGTTGTTGCGATGTTCAATTTACCTTGGTCAGGAAGCGTATGCTCATTCGCAACCGCTTTAATACCTTCTACTTTAGAAAGAATTTCGCGAGAAATATTAATGATTTCATTACCTGCACTGGTAACGTGCGTTAAATGCTTACCGCTTCGACCAAAAATTTGCACACCCAGCTCATCTTCTAGCATGCGAACTTGCTTAGAGATACCTGGTTGGGAAGTGAATAAGCTTTCAGCTGTCGCTGACACATTCAGTTTATGGTTTTGGACTTCGACGATGTATCTGAGTTGTTGTAGTTTCATGGCTGCATTTTTAGTGTAGTTATACTGCTTATTTATAAATGTAGATGCATGCCAAGCCAAGTGTTTTTTCTTAAAAGTCGAAATTAACAGGCTAAACTGCAGGTTATTTATAACGTTTATCGTACTAGGCTAGCACAAACGTCCGCTATGAGGTAGCCATCTTTTGATTAGATAAGCGCCAACCCTTAATCAAATCTAATATGTAGTTATACCCAAACCACCTCAATATGCAGAATTCAGCGTTTCACAGGTGCTTAATATCAAGGCGTTACT
>NZ_PDUS01000007.1:0-387 GCF_002723455.1 Pseudoalteromonas sp. 3D05
GCAACTATCGTAGAGTAATAGTTAGCCTAGCTAATTAATACTAAAAAAAGCCCGAGCATAGTCTCGGGTTTTTTAATGCCTATAATTTGTGTCATGCGAAGGTGGCGCTCTTACCTTAGGCGTAGGTGCTTTGTAGCAACTATCGTAGAGTAATAGTTAGCCTAGCTAATTAATACTAAAAAAGCCCGAGCATAGTCTCGGGTTTTTTAATGCCTATAATTTGTGTCATGCGAAGGTGGCGCTATTACCTTAGGCGTAGGTGCTTTGTATCAACTATCGTAGAGTAATAATTAACGTTTAAGTTAATTGTTAGAAAAAGGTCACTTAGGTGGCCTTTTTTAATGTCTGCGATTTGAGCTGTAAGCTCTAAGCCGTCAGCCGTCAGCC
>NZ_PDUS01000007.1:517-188977 GCF_002723455.1 Pseudoalteromonas sp. 3D05
GCTGATAGCTGATAGCTTATGGTTTGTTCTTTAACTTTTTCTGTGTGCGCTTTTGTTCTGCTTTTTTAACATGTTTGCTGATCCATTTAGTCATTTTTGCCATTAATGCTGGCGGGAAGTCGTGGCCCATACCGTTTACTATCTTTAATTTTGATTTGCGAATCTGTTGGGCGGTTTGCTTTCCGGCGGCGACTGGCATGACAGGGTCTAAACTGCCGTGTATAACGAGGGTGCGAACGTTTATTTTCGGCATTAAATGTTGCCGGCAATCACTAGCAGCAATGGCGGCGAGTTGACGGTTAAAGCCTTGTGGGTTGTGTGCTCTATCTACTCCTAATGTGGCTTGTTTACGCAAAGCTTGTTCGTTTTGAGGGTACGCTGGACTGCCAATTAATTGATTGAGCTTTATATTATAATGTATAGCACTATCACGACTAAATTGACGCGGACGGTGTTTTGCCAGCTGTAAAAATAGTTTTAAACTCGATGCAGAGAGTTTTGGCTTGCCAGAACTCGACATAATGGAGGTTAAACTTAGAACCTTCTTTTTATTTTTTGCGGCAATCAATTGCGCAATCATTCCTCCCATTGATGCACCCACTAAATGTGCTTTTTTGATTTTTAATGCGGCCATTAATTCTAATACATCATTTGCCATATCATCTAACGTATATGGAATATGGGTTTTAATAGGTAAACGTTTACTTAGCCAGATTTTAAATAGGTTAGGGCTACCAAATTGATCAAGTTGGCTTGAAAGCCCGGCATCGCGGTTATCAAAACGGATTACTCTAAAGCCTTTAGCTACAAGGCCTAAATATAACTCATCAGGCCATACCGTGAGTTGCGCACCGAGACCCATAATTAAAATAATAACAGGAGCGGTTTTATTACCTGTATCTTGGTAATGTATAGTAATACCACTATGTGTTTTTATTGTAAGCATACTCGACATTTAATATGTTCTGACTCTACGCTTTTTAGTATAGTCATATTAGCCCGAAGGGTCATCGCATCTATTATGAACTTTTATGGTCATAGCCTCGCTCATATGCTGAATATAGTTATACAGATCTCAAACACAAACGAAGGGAAATATATGTTTAGGTGGTTGTTTATTTTATTTTTTTTAACGGGTTGTACAATCCAAACAGCACCCACTAATCAAACGCGGCTAAGCAAAAGTTCGATTACACCGCCAGCGACATCGAACACGCTCAAAACAATAGGGGTCATTTCCATAATTGGCGATGCGCTACAGTGTGAACATACCGGCTTCACAGTATTTAGTAACGAGGAACAACGCTATTTACTGCCAGCAGCATTAAATGAGCAGTTAGTGCAATATGCTGTGACCAAGTTTGCTACCGATGGTGTCGTGTTAAAGCCATTGAATCGGGAGACGCTATCTTTTATCAATGATGAAATAGGCGCATCTCAATTTACTAACATCAAGCTTAAAGAGCGCTTAGAAATTGATCTTTTATTAGTGCTTAGTGGTACGTTTGAATACCGTTCAAAAGATGGTTACTACGCTGAGGATAACGCACTCAATACTAACGCGAGAGGCGTTTTATACCAATTATCATCGGGTGAGCTGCTTTTAGAGGCTGAACATTACCAATATGACTTAAAAAAGCAGTTCAGTTGTACGTTAGACGCATTTCCTGACAATGATGCGCTTTATGAGTTAATCAAAAAAGCGGGAATAGAGTCTCAAGAAGTTGTGGTGAAAACGCTGATTCAATCGCTTTCACCAAAGCAAAGCCCTAATTAACTAACCTGAACTCTGGTTAAGAGATGTACTAATATATTGATACTGAATCACAAATATATTTATTAGTCTCCAGCCGGAGACTTTTAGCGATAACAAGGCGAATTTACGCGTCAATAGCTAGCCTATTGCAAGTAAATTCAACGCAGTTAGCGTTGAAAGTAGCTGCTGGAGATAGATTTATTATCCAGAGTTCAGGTTAACTGGGCTTGTAAACTAATGTTGCTGTGCGTATTGCTCCGCTTGTTTCCAAACGCGAAGCGTATTACCGCTTAAAATCTTTTTAATATCGGTGTCGCTGTAGCCTCTATCCATCAATCCTTGTACTAGGTTCGGGTAAGTAGAAACATCTTTTAAGCCGATAGGAAGCGAGTCACCTACACCATCATAATCAGAGCCAATACCTACATAATCGATGCCAATTAACTCAACAACGTGATCAATATGAGCAAGTACTTGCTCCAGGCTGGCAAAAGGGAATGGGTTTTTAGCGCGGTACATTGCATCAAAATCTTTGCTTAACTTAGTACCTTGCTTTTTTGCCGCGTCTTTTTTGTCATTTAATTGATCGTACCAATTACGCGAGCTTGAGGTAACAAAGCTTGAACCAAAGTTTATCTGAATAACGCCGCCGTTTTCTTTCAGTGCTAATAACATCTTGTCATCCATATTGCGCTCAAAACCAGGGGTGTACTTACGCAATGATGAATGTGATGCAATAACAGGAGTTTTCGACAGCGCCATAACTTGGTAAAACGCATCATCAGATATATGTGATACATCAATCAACATGCCAATGTTATTCATCTCTTTTATTAGCTCTTTACCAAATGGGCTTAAGCCTTTCCATTTACGGCGAATATCATACGATGAATCAGATATATGATTGCTTTGAGAGTGAGCTAGCGTGATATACCTTACACCACGGTCAAAAAAGTGTTTTAGGTTTTTCATGTCACCTTCAATAGGTGAGCCGTTCTCCATGCCCATTGCGATTGATATTTTTTTGTCTCTAAACTGTTGTTCTATATCGCTTGTAGAGTCAGCAATAGCAAACTTGTCAGGGGCGCGCTGTGCAATCGCTTCCATCCCATCAATTAACTGGTTTGCTAATTGATAGCTTTTACCTTTTCCTTCAAACTCTAAATGAGCAGGAATATAAATCGACATAAATGGGGCGTTTAAACCACCTTCAACCGCGCGTGGGTAGTCAAAGTCACCGCCCTCAGTGGCTTTAGTTACATCTGCCCATTTATCATGAATACGGTAAGGTACATCAATGTGGGTGTCGATTAAAATGGTATCGTGAGCAAGCTTGATTGCTTTATCCGAAGGGGTAACTTGCGCAGCGTGTGCCCCTGCAACGGTGAGTGCGATGGCGCTAAGTGCTAGACGTAATTTCATGTTCTTACCTGTTTTATTATAATAATGCTAATGATTGTAACAACAATCGATTCGTCCTGCCTACTATCCGTTTATCCTCTTTTTTAGCCATTAATCACTTATTACCCTTAGGTATCAAGCGTAATCGTTATAGTCCTAGCCAACAAAGACTCAGTATACATCTAAGGCGTACTGCAATTTAAGGGGTATCACTATGCAATTTACTATCAACAATAAGCAGTGCAAACTATCTTTAAAACCAACCTTAGCAGTATTATTACTGGGATTGTCATCAATTAGTTACGCCAATGAAACAGATGATAAAACCGATTTAGTGCTTAAATTCCATGAGGGTTTCTCTGTTGACTTTCAAACAGCCAAAATAAAAGACGTGTTTGATGGTAACGGTGTTGGTATTAATTACCAAGCTTCATTGAGCGAGCTTTCAGAAGACCAGCTTAATGGTAAGGTTGATCTTTATGGGCGTTTGCAGCACCAAATAAATGAAGAGGGCAGTAAATCTAATTTAACTCAAACCGAAATCACCTTAGGGGTTAATTGGGCATATTCAGATAAGACACATTTTTATATCGAAAGTGCATTAATGAAGCAGCAACTTGAAGTTAATAATCGCGTTGGTTCTCAAACATTTAATATTACGCGTCTCGGTGGCAAATATAATTTTTATAAGGATTTTGTGGTGAATGCGGCTCTAGAGCATCGTGATGCGTTAAAAAACGAGACCGGGTATAAGTTGGCACTTGAGACAACCAAGGCAAAATATGCTTTATTTAGCGCGGGTTACCTAAGTGTAGGTAATAATCAATCAATGTTTTTTACTTTAATATCAAAGTTTTGAGTAGCAAACTAACATAGCTTGGGTACAATGCTGTGTATTATCAAAGGAGTGTACCCATGCGAACTTATTGGCTTTGTCAGTTTTTAGTTTTTATTAGTATTGTGCTTATAAACTATGGTTTAGGAGTTGCGTTATTAAATACGTCAATTGAGCACCATGCTAATTTGCTTTTAAGGACTATCTCGCATGCATCTGTATTTGTTTTATTGACACATTTTATCCTTTACACCCTAGGTAACAGGCTATGTGGTAAGTTAAAAATAGCCCGACTCAATATTTTTTTGCTAAGTGCATTGTCTATTTTGTTAGCGCTAATGCAGACGCTGAATGTGATTTATTTTACGCCTTTCATTTTACCTGAGAGCGCGTCGAGTATGAGCATACAAATGTATGGAGAAACAGCCGTAGATTTAAATGAGAAACAGTTTACCGGAATAATCTCAAGCTTTTTAAATGCATTAGTAATGAGTTTAATATGGAGTGGTTGTTACTTAGCTGTTGTATCGCGAAGAGAGAAAAAGCTTATTATGAGCCAGCTGAAAGAGCAGCAACTTGAAAGCCTTAAAAACCAAATAAACCCTCATTTTTTATTCAATACTTTAAATACAATTCGCGGCATGATTTACCAAGATCAAGATAAAGCTGCTGATATTGTTACTCAGCTTTCGGAGTTATTTAGATATAACCTCACCACAGACTTACAAACCCACGTCAACTTTGATCAAGAGTGGAAGGTATGTGAACATTATTTAGCGATTGAAAAAGTAAGGTTTGGTAAACGGCTACACGTTTCAATGCAGTGTGATGACGCGTTAAAAAAAGTCGTATTACCGAGTATGGCTTTATTAACTTTAATTGAAAACGCTACAAAGCATGGCATTGCTCATTTAAAAGAGGGTGGAGCAATAAAAGTAAATGTAGTGAGAACAGGGGAAACTGTCACGATTACAGTGAGTAACCCTTTTGATGAAACGAAACTTAAGTCCGGCACCAAATTAGGATTACAGAATATTCAATCAAGACTTGAACTAATGTTTGCGCAACGAGGTAAATTACTCATTCAAAAACAGAGCGGTCAGTTTAATGCAACTTTGGAGGTGCCCTATGCTGCATAATAAGCCAACCATAACAGCATTAATTGTTGATGATGAGCTCCTTGCTCGAAATGAGTTAGCTCGGTTATTAAAGCCTTATAAGCACATAGATATAATTGATGAGGCTGAAAATATTAGCCATGCCAATGAATTAATAAAAAAGCATAAGCCTGATGTTGTTTTTCTTGATATTGAAATGCCGGGCGGCACAGGTATTGAGCTTGCAGAGCAGCTTGCAGGTGAGACACCTATTATATTTTGCACAGCCTACAACGAGTTTGCTGTAGATGCCTTTAGTCTTAATGCCGTTGACTATTTACTAAAGCCCATTGTAAAAGAGCGTTTAGAAGGCACCTTAGAAAAGCTGGAAGGGCAACTGACACAGCGCCCTGTTAGTTACTTAGATGATAACTTTAAATTGATGGTTAAATTTTCTGAGAACATGAAAATTATCAAATTGGCAGATATTTTAAGGTTTGAAAGTATTGGTAATCATGCGGCGATCTATACTGCTTTCGGGAAGGCCTATATTCATAGCTCTTTAACTAAAATTGAAGCTCGCTTAAATCCAGATTACTTTTTACGAGCTAGCCGCAGTGACATAATACGACTAGACGCGATAATAGAACTCGAAGAAACTATTAACTATGGGCTATTAGCAAAGCTCAGTAATGGTGCGCAAGTTGAAATATCTCGTCGTCAAGCAAGTAAATTAAAGCAACAATTAAGCTTTAATTTATAGTTATTGCTGCTGATGTTGCTCTTCACTTTGCATGGCTTTGAACTCGTTTTTTGAAATAATGGTGACCGACTCGTGCAGCTCAGAGAAAAATACCATGGCTTCACCATTTTTTAGCTGCTGATTGACTTGCGCTACTTTACTTTCAATACTTAATTCTTGCTCACCGTAATCGGTGCCTTCGCGTAAAACGTAACTTTCAATTAAGTTATAAAGTGTATCTTTATCGAGTTGCTGGTGTGGAATGATCATAGTGGCCCTTTTATAACGACTTGATTAAAGTACTCAGGAACTATTTTTTCTAACCAAAAAATAGGCTTAAAGGGGTTTTTACCTGATATAAAACCTACATGCCCCCCTTTTTCAGAGATGCGTAGCGTAACATGCTCGCTCACATCTTGCCTACTCGGAACCGCTTTAATCGACAGCATTGGATCATCCTTAGCATGTACAACCAAGGTTGGGGTCGCAATGTGTTTTAAATACGGCATTGCGCTGGCTTGTTGGTAATAATCTTCCGCGTCTTTAAAACCATGCAAAGGGGCGGTGAGTTTATTATCAAACTGCCATAAATCATCAATCTCCATCAACTGCTCGGGGGTTAATTCGATTTGTTGTTTAATTTGCGGCAGTTTGCGACGCATTGATTTTTTCATCCGGTCGAGTAAATATTTTTGATAAATTTTACCTAAGCTTTTACGAATAACTTGGCACGATGGTGATAAATCATAAGGGGCAGACACTACCGCTGCGCCGTCAAGTAAACAGTCAGCGCCTTGTTCGCCTACGTACTTAGCGAGTACATTCCCCCCTAATGAAAAGCCAACCGCAACCATAGGACGGTTTGGAAACTGTTGTTTAAGTTGTTTAACAAAGAAATCAAGGTCGCCTGTTTCGCCGCTATGATAAGCGCGGGGCAGTTTATTAGCCTGTGTTGAACAATTGCGAAAATGCATTAGTACTACTTGATAGCCTTGCTTTTTTAATGCTTTCATCATGCCTTTGGCATAAAAGCTATTAATGTTGCCTTCAAGGCCATGCAGTACGATAGCAAGCGGAGCATCATCGTTTTTAGGTAACGACCACGCAAGCTCTAAAAAATCGCCATCAGGAGTATCAAGTAGCTCTAATTGGTAACGCGTATTATGAAAAGGGCGAAAGAAACGCGGTATGATAGTTTGCACATGACGGTTTCGCATCCACCATGCAGGATTAAAATGAGAAAGCATTTTTGGTAACTGTTCAGCTAATCGAGGGATTAGTGTAACAAATTTTTCACTCGTATAGCCAAGGTAATGAGGTAAATAAAAAGCCCCTAATCAACTAGGTTGATAGGGGCTTTGCGCGTCGTGCTTAATGCTGTTCGTTAATATCTGCATCGTGTACTTTTTTCATGAAAAAATACACAAAGAAAAGGCATAAACTAACAACGACTCCTAGAAAACCAAATGATAAAAATAATACTGGGTCGCTAAAAAAATCTCTAAAGAATACGTCCATAATTGCCTCCTGATGTCTATGGGGTAATCATAGGTCTATTTTTGCGGCTTTGAACTGATCCAGATCAAGCTATTTTCCTGATTATTAAAAGAGCCGTAAAGAAGTTGATTTGGATCAAATAGGTTGGCTAGAGCATAGCGAAACCCAACGAGAATTAATGATAAAAAGCAGTTTCAAGGTAATGAATTACTGTAGGTGGTTATTTATCGCGATAACTTTTATTGTAAGTTTGCTGAGCTAAATCACGGCTTTGTTTTCCTCTAAAGCGCAGCGCCTCTTAGCCTCTTTGTGAATAAGTCATTTAAAGATCTTTTTGCACAAAGAGAAGAGCATGAGAAGTAAATGAGTGAATACAAAATTTAATTACTCGTAGGAAATGGCTTTAGCCATAAATTATGTCGTTATTAAAGTTAACGCGCTAAAGCACGACCTACATGAGAGCTTTTACAAATAGAGCCTTGTGTTATTTGGCGTGCTGCAAGGTGTTAGGGTAAAGCTATTAATTGTGGTTATTAACAACTGTTGTTGTTGTTTCTCGAGCTTGAGCTCAGTACTGAGCAGCTCTTTACGAATTACAGCGTAATCTGCAATCTCGGTTTGATTTGCTTTTAGATAGGCGCGTGTAGCACGAAGGGGCTTCAATACCTGCTGGTCAAATTCACAAATTGATTGTTCAAGCTTGTTTAGCTGAGTTTGACTAACTGCTAGCTTGAGAGAGTCTAGGTAATACAGTAACAAACACAGGTTTACATTTTTACCTTGCTGGTTTTGATAATCCAACAGACGCGTTTGCATGTCACCTTTGCTATAAAGGTCACATGCAAATTGCCAAAAGTCATCGCAGTTAAGCAAGTTCATCGGCAAACGCTTGTTCTTTTTCTTCCATCTCTTCAAGGGCCATGAGTAGCTCTTCTTCGATATCGTTTACTTTAGGTGTTAATGTCGCTTGTTTTGCTATTAACTCTTTTAGTTTGGCTTTGTTGTCATCGTTATAAAGGGTGTTATCGCCCAGTGCAACTTCAACTTCGTTTAGTTCTGCTGAATGTTTATCGAGTTGTTTTTCAAGTTTTTCAATGTGCTTTTTAAGGGGCTGAATTGATTTTCTAAATTCTGCCTCTAAACGCTTTTGCTCTTTGCGGTTAACGTGTGAGTTTGCTTTTGGTTCGTCATCAGTTTGCCTAACCTTTGCGGCTTCTTTATTGGCATTGAGTAACCATTGATAGTACTCATCTAAGTCATAGCCAAACTGCGTGACTTCGCCGTTATCAACCAAGTAATATTCATCGGCGGTGTTTTTGAGCATATGGCGATCATGCGATACCGTAACCATAGCACCTTCAAAGCCTTGCAACGCCATCACTAAAGCGTGGCGCATTTCTAAATCAAGGTGGTTGGTTGGCTCATCCAGCAGCAGTAAGTTAGGTTTTTGATAAACCAGCATAGCTAAAACGAGGCGGGCTTTTTCACCCCCTGAGAATGGCGCAACTGGCTCAAGCGCTTTGTCGCCTATAAATGCAAAGCCGCCTAAAAAGTCACGCAGAGATTGCTCACTGGCTTTTGGATTTAAGCGCTGGATATGTGTAACGGCACTGGCTTTTAAATCTAAGGATTCTAATTGGTGCTGCGCAAAGTAACCGATGTTTAAACCCTGGTGTTGAAATACTTCACCGGCTTGTGGCTGTAGCTCGCCAGCGAGGAGTTTAATAAGTGTTGATTTACCCGCACCGTTACGCCCAAGAAGTGCAATACGACTACCCGGTACTAAGTTAAGTTTTATACTATCTAAAATAGTCACATCACCATAACCTGCTTTGGCTTTATCAAGTGTCATAAGCGGGTTAGGTAAGGCAAGTGGCTCGGCAAATTCAAAATCAAACGGCGAATCGGCATGTGCTGGGGCAAGTTTTTCCATACGCTCAAGGGCTTTTACACGGCTTTGTGCTTGTTTAGCTTTACTGGCTTTGGCTTTAAAGCGTGTAATAAATTGCTCAAGGTGGGCAATTTGCTCCTGTTGTTTTTCAAACATCGCTTGTTGTTGCAGTAAGCGCTCGGCTTTTTGGCGTTCAAATTGCGAATAGTGGCCTTTATATACATTGATTTTTTGTTGGTCGATATGCCAAATCTGATCAACCACCGCATCTAAAAATTCACGGTCATGAGAGATCAATACCAGCGTGCCTGTGTAAGCGCGTAAAAAACGTTCTAGCCAATAGACGGCATCTAAGTCTAAGTGGTTAGTTGGCTCATCCAGCAGTAGCAAGTCGGCATCGCGAATCAGTGCTTGGGCTAGGTTTAAACGCATACGCCAACCACCAGAAAACGCACTGACTGGGTTTTCAATTAGATTATTGGCAAAGCCTAAACCGTGCAATAGTTCGCCTGCTTTGGCTTCAATACTGTAGCCTTTAATGTTCTCAAGCTGAATATGCACTTTGGCTTGTGTATCGCCGTCGTTATTTTGCTCAGCTTCACGTAATGCAATCCGCAGCGCGTAGTAATCAGGGTGGCCTTGTAATACGTAATCAATCGCGCTTATTTCAAGCGCTGGAGTTTCTTGTTTTACCGACGAAATAGACCAATCTTTAGGGATGGTGTAATTACCCGCATCTAACGAAAGCTCTGACTTTAATAAGCTAAATAAGGTAGATTTACCGCAGCCATTTGCACCGACTAAGCCTACTTTGTGCTCTGGAAATAAGGTTGCTGAAGCATCTTTTAATAGTGCTTTACCGCCACGCAGAAGTTCTATTTCTGAAATTTGGATCATGAATACGTTACTTTACTGTGCCCTGATTTAATTGCCCACATCATAGCACGGATCGACTTATGGTTATCAATCGTATCTGTATTAGGATAAAATGAAAGCAGT
This sequence comes from Pseudoalteromonas sp. 3D05, assembly GCF_002723455.1. Taxonomy (GTDB): domain Bacteria; phylum Pseudomonadota; class Gammaproteobacteria; order Enterobacterales; family Alteromonadaceae; genus Pseudoalteromonas. The sequence continues at coordinate 10,736 of NZ_PDUS01000007.1, forward strand.
TAAAACTGTGGAGAAATGGTGTGAAACAGAGAAAACGATTTATTGCGGGTGCAACCTGCCCTGAATGTAAAACCATGGACATGATGATGCTTTATAAAGAGCATGACGTTGAAAAGGTTGAGTGCGTTCAGTGCGGTCATAAAATGACTCAGCCAGAGCAAGCTGTGCAAGCATCAACACGCCAATTTGAACAAGTGATTGGCGTGTTTAAGCCGGGCGATTAACCGTTTGTTTAATAATGCGGTGGCGGCGGCTCTTGCATTTGCGACATTAAAGAGGGTTGTTGCGACTCTTTTATTTTTTCAGCCAGTAGCTCTGTTTGGCGTTTCATTTTAGCCAACAGCTGCTGGTGAGCTTTAATTTCATCATTTAAAATATCAATGGTCTCGTCTTGGAAGGCTACTTTGGCCTCAAGCTCCATTAAGCGATGTTCAATTGTGTTCATTAGCTTCTCGTATAGTAAAGCGCTCAGCGATTCCGCTGGAGCTTTCGGTTAACAACGCAGTATCGTTATCAGTAAACGCGACATCTAATACCACCGCAGATTTAGGCTTACTGCCTTCTCGCGGAGTGACTCGCCAGCTTTGAATATTTTCACCATCGGCTATTTGCCATAAATCAACTAAGCGGTTAGGTGAGCCAGTTAACAGCAACGTTGCTTGTTCGTTAAATCGAACCGCAGTAAAAATTTTCTGACGGGCAATATACTTTAGTTTGCTAACAAGATCACCTGTTGTCAGCTGCCATACATGTGCTTGTGCCATACTGTCTGCGGTAAAGGCATAGCGACCTTGTGGATCAAGGGCTACTTGCGTAACACGGTTGGGGTGATTAAAACGGTGAATAACTTGGCCGCTTTGCGTATCCCAAAAATAGGCAACATAATCATTTGATCCACTTAATGCGAAGCGGCCATTGGGTGAAAGATCTACCACGTTAATTTTTTCTTGGTGGCCAAGGAACTCAATGCGCCTTCCGGTCTCTAAGTTGAGGTAAACCACAACATTGTCGCTACGGCCATACAAAACACTGCGGCCTTTGTTGCTAATAGCGATATCGCGAATGGTGGCGGTTTTTATTTTGTAGTAGCCAACGTTGTCACCCGTGTTGATATCCCAAACGGCAAACGTGGTTTTTTCAGCAGTAACGGCATGGCTGTTATCAAAGGCGATGGCAACAGTGTGTACCAAACTATCTTGGTCTTGTTGCTGAAACCATTGGTATTTTAATACCTGCTGTTGATTATCCCATAGGGCGACCCCATGGTGTATAGATGAGATCAGGCTATACCGGCCATCATGAGAAAGGGCAGAGGCAAATGCGCCCTTTGCTGCGTGCTCATAGCTGGCAGTCGCGTGTTCTTTTTGTTCTGAGCAGGCAATTAATAAAGTGCAGCACAGAAGATACAAAAAAGTACGAAATATCGACATATTACAGGTATTTCCCCTTAACTCTTATTGACTGAGAGGTTAGACTAGGACGCGATAAAGGTCGAGGTCGTTTATCTAATGATTTGAAATTGGCATATTGCCTTACTCAGTAATTAGATAAGCAGCCTATCACGTAGGCCGTTAATCTTTAACTAGTAATAATACAATAAATGACATCTGCAAAGTGTGTCGGAGATTTAAAATGAAAAAGACGATTAAATTGTCATTGATTGCAGCGTCAGTTTTAGCGCTTACAGCTTGTAATCAAGAAGCAAAACAAGAACAAGCACCTGTAAAGTTAGAAACTGAAGCACAACAACAAGCATACGGTATTGGTGCATCTGTAGGTAACTTTTTAAATAAAGACTTAGCTGACAAAACTGAGCTAGGTGTTGAGCTTGATCAAGCATTACTTATGCGCGGTTTTAAAGATGCGCTTGCTGGCGAGTCTAAGCTAGATGAAGAGAAAATCCGTGAAGTATTAACTGCACTTGATACATCTGTACGTACTAAGCAAGAAGCTCAGGCGAAAGTTGAAGCAGAGAAAAGCAAAGCTGCGGGTGAACAATACCTAGTTGATAACGCTGCAAAAGAAGGCGTAACAGTGACTGAGTCAGGTCTTCAATACGAAGTACTGTCAATGGGTGACGGTGAAAAGCCTGTAGCGACTGACGTTGTTAAAGTACATTACAAAGGTACTTTACTAGACGGCACAGAATTTGATAGCTCTTATTCACGTAATGAACCTACAACATTCCCACTTAACCGTGTTATCGCAGGTTGGACTGAAGGTTTACAGCTTATGCCTGTTGGGTCTAAGTACAAATTCACTATTCCATCTGAGCTTGCTTATGGCGAACGTGATTTAGGTAAGATCCCTGCTAACTCAACACTTGTTTTTGAAGTAGAATTACTTGAAATTCAAGGTGAAGAAGAAGTAGCAGCAGCTGAGTAATTTACTCAAGCTAGCAAAAAGGGGCCAATTGGCCCCTTTTTTGTATAAATTACTTTTTATTCAGAGTGATTTGAATATAGGTTATCGATGAGTTCATCCTCTAGCTCAAAGCGTAGTTCTAACGCTTCACCCAACTTAGATAAGTCATTATCAAATTGATTCAACAAATCATCTTTTGCAACTTCGGCATATTTGTCGTTAAAGTCTAATGCTATATCCGTTGTGTCAGAGATGCGAGGGTATAATTCATTGGCAAGTTGTTGGCTTTTAGGACCTTTTTGCTCACAAGCTTTTGCTATGTCGTCATACACTTCAAAGTGTCCAGCAGACAAATAATCCATTAAAATTTGGCAAAAGGTTTGAATTTGCAGCTGATCGGGTAAAGCGTGATCTTTTTTGTCATACGGTGAAAAACCAGCAATTTTACAATAAAGCACGAGTAGCTCTTGGCGCTCTGTAAGCCATTTATCGATAATTGTGTGGCTCCCGCCCCATTTTTGTTGAGCTTTTTCCAAACGCGTCAGCATGATTATTCTCCTAAGCCGGGTTGGTTTTGTTTATATAACAATGAAATATGGAGAAAAGATCAACACATTTTTTTCTTTATTCAGTAACAAAATTTTAAGTTGTTGATTTAAAGTAACTTATCAAAGTTAAATAAAAATGTGTTTAGTTTCTTTAAGGCAAGAAAAAACCACCATAAATGGTGGTTTAATTTCTTTTTCCATGACTTGTTAAAACAAGCTTTCTTTTTGTTTTGGGAAGATTTTTATTTTTGTTGTTATACAATTTTTATTATTGTTTTTGTTAACGCGGGACAAGTTATACCAAGGTTTTTTGTATGTTGCAAACTTATTAATAAAAAAATTTAAATGTTACATTCTTTTTCGGGCATTTTTTCTACGTTGCATAAAACCTTTGATCTAAATCTATACAGGGGTGTTTTACAATTATTGCGATAGAGCGCTGTGCCATATGGTGATACAATCTGCGCAATATCTACAAGTTTTAGGATCCTTTACGCTATGAGCGAATTAAAAAACGACCGTTATTTACGTGCATTACAAAAACAACCTGTTGATGTGACTCCGGTATGGATGATGCGCCAAGCTGGCCGCTATTTGCCTGAATACCGCGCAACACGTGCACAAGCGGGCGATTTTATGAGCCTGTGTCGAAATGCTGAACTTGCCTGTGAAGTGACTTTACAGCCATTGCGTCGTTACCCGCTAGATGCAGCTATTTTATTTAGCGATATTTTAACGATCCCAGATGCAATGGGCTTAGGCTTGTACTTCGAAACCGGTGAAGGCCCTAAATTTGAACGTCCAATTTCATCTTTAGCTGACGTTAAGAAAATTCCAAAGCTCGACCCAACGGATGAACTTGGTTATGTAATGAACGCCGTAAGCACTATTCGTCGTGAGCTAAAAGGTGAAGTGCCACTTATTGGTTTTTCTGGCTCACCTTGGACTTTGGCCACTTATATGGTTGAAGGTGGTAGCAGCAAGGTATTTGGTAAAATCAAAAAGATGGCGTTTGCAGAGCCGCAAACATTGCATTTATTGCTTGATAAACTAGCTGATTCAGTGATTGATTATCTAAATGCACAAGTAAAAGCGGGTGCGCAATCGCTTATGGTTTTCGATTCATGGGGCGGAGTATTAAGCCCACGTGATTACAACGAATTCTCGCTGCAGTATATGCATAAAATTGTTGATGGTTTAATCCGTGAATATGACGGCCGTAAAGTGCCTGTAACATTGTTTACTAAAAACGGTGGTCAATGGATAGAAGCAATCGCGGCAACAGGCTGTGATGCTGTTGGGCTTGATTGGACTATCAACATTGGTGATGCTAAACGTCGTGTAGGCGATAAAGTAGCGTTACAAGGTAATATGGACCCATCAATGCTGCATGGTACGCATGATCGTATTCGTCAAGAAGTTGGTACGATTTTAGAAGACTTTGGTACTGGCAATGGTCACGTATTTAACTTAGGCCACGGTATAACACCGGATGTTGATCCTGAAAATGCAGGTGTATTCATCAATGCGGTACATGAGTTAAGTGCGCAATATCATAAATAAAGGCTATTAGCGTTTATAATTTAAAAAGCCCGCTAACGTTAGCGGGCTTTTTATTGTCTTTAAGCGCTTATTAAATACGGATTATGTAAATAAACGGTTTAAGCCATTAAGTGCCGCAACGCGATAGGCTTCAGCCATGGTTGGGTAGTTAAAGGTCGTATTAACAAAGTAATCGATATTATTACCACCATGCTTTTGTTCCATAATGGCTTGGCCAATGTGAACAATTTCTGAGGCACGCTCACCAAAGCAATGTACGCCGAGTACTTCTTTGGTTTCAGTGTGAAACAATATTTTTAAACTCCCTACTTCAGTGCCTGCAATTTGTGCACGAGCTAAGTGTTTAAACTGCGCGCGACCTACTTCGTAAGGTATTTTAGCCGCAGTAAGCTCTTGCTCAGTTTTGCCCACAGAGCTCATCTCAGGGATAGTATAAATACCCGCCGGAATATCAATGATCAGCTTTTCATCGCAATTACCACAGGCAATGGCATCCGCTGCAATTCGGCCTTGGTCAAACGCCGCACTGGCTAAGCTTGGGTAACCAATTACATCACCCACAGCGTAAATGTTATCGATTTCGGTTTGGTATGTTTCGTTGACTTTTAGCTGGCCACGGCCATCAGCTTTCAATCCAACAGCTTCAAGGTTTAAACCGTCGGTGTTACCAGTTCGGCCATTAGCAAATAAAATGCAATCCGCTTTTACACGTTTACCTGATTTTAAATGCATTATTACGCAGTCTTCACGGGTTTCAATGCGGTCAAACTCTTCGTTATGACGAATAACAATGCCGCTGTTCCAAAAGTGGTAGCTTAATGCATCTGATATCTCAGCATCCATAAACGCCAATAAGCGGTCGCGAGTGTTAACTAGATCTACTTTAGCACCGAGCCCTTTAAAAATAGACGCATACTCACAGCCAATTACACCAGCACCATAAATTAAAACGCGATGAGGGTCATGCTCAAGCCCTAAAATTGTGTCGCTGTCGTAAATACGCGAGTGAGTAAAATCGACTTCAGGTGGGCGATACGGGCGTGAACCTGTGGCAATAACAATGGTCTTTGCCGTCAAGCGCTCTGTTGAGCCATCTAGGCGAGTAATTTCAACGGTGTTTTTATCAATAAAGCTCGCATCACCTTGGAATAAATGAATGCGGTTACGATCATAAAAACTGCTACGCAAGTTAGACTGCTTTGAGATCACCGAGCTTGCGTGACGCAAAATATCGGGAAAAGTTAAGCGGGTGGGGCGTTCACCCATGCTAAATAGCGGGTTTGCTTTGTATTCAATGTAGCGGCTAACTGAATGGCGTAGGGCTTTTGATGGAATGGTACCCCAATGCACACAGCCTCCGCCTACGCCTTCTTGGCGTTCGATAACGGCTACTTTTTTGTTGCTTTTAGACAGGTTCATGGCGGTACCTTCACCGCCAGGTCCTGTGCCTATAATAATTGCATCATATTGATATGATGGCTGTTCTTTCTTTACTTGTTGTTTGGCCACTGCCACTCCTACATTAACTAAAAGAGGCTTTTAATAACCTCGCATTCAGTGCTAGCCATGCTTGCTTTTGACTTTCCCAAGCGGCTTCTAATTCATGGTATTGTGTAATTAAAGCTGATTTTTCGCATTGTTGCAGCATGTTATTCTTTTTAACTTCTAGCACCTGTTTTTTTAGGGCGCAAAAGTGCTGTAATTTTTTCAACAATAAATCATATTCTTGCTGCAACAATGTTAGCTTATCTTGCGCTAGTGGCAATTTAGCTAAGCGAATTTGCGTTTTATTCATGAGCGTTTCGGCCTTCGCTTTTTCAATACGTTCGACCGGCGTACGTTTCAACTTATGTGCTAAGCCTAATGCTGCAAGCGAGCGAATTAACCATTTTGTAGGATCATAATGAAACCATCTAATGCCATTGCGGTAATCGCTGGCAAATATATGGTGAAAATTATGATACCCCTCGCCATAGGTGAATAGCGCTAAAAAGCCATTATCACGGGCTGTATTTTTTTCAGTGTAAGGGCGAGAGCCCCAAATATGCGCCACTGAATTAATAAAAAATGTAAAATGTTGGCTTAACACTAAACGCAACAATCCAGCTAATAATAGCATACCAAATACATCGCCGACCATTAAACCAAGGGCTAAAGGAATACCAATGTTTGTTGCCAATACCAATTTCATATAGTGACGATGCTGCCACATAACTACTTTATTGCGTTGTAAGTCACGGCAGTTGCTGTAATCACCATAGCTATCACCTTGATAATCACGCAACATCCAACCTATATGACTATACCAAAAGCCATTAGTTGCAGCGTATGGGTCTTTTACAGGGTCATCTACTTGGCCGTGATGAATTCTGTGATCGCTGCTCCAATGCAGTGCGCTATTTTGTAATGCAAAAGCACCACCTAAAGCAAAAAAAGCCTCTATGACAGGGTGAGCGTCGTAGGTTTTATGTGCCCATAGGCGGTGATAGCCAGCAGTTATCGACATGCCGGCATAAAACATACACGCAACAAAAGCAATCCAATGCGCACTGGTAAATCCATGGGTAATTCCATACCAAGGAACTAAGGTAACAGCAGCCAAAAAGGTCAGGCTAAAAAATAGGACATTGGTCCAAATTATCGGTGGTTTTTTCATCTTTAAAAATCTGAGCGTACACTTGTACGCTAAAATAGTATTTCATTCTCTCGCCGTCAAGTATTAGACTGGGGAATTAAGCTAAAAGTCACCATAATTTGATTTAAATTAAATCAGGAGTAGTTCATGTCGGGTGTTCGCGCGCAACAAAAACAAAAAACACGACAAGCCTTAATTGAGGCGGCATTTAATCAATTAAGTGCTGATCATAGTTTTTCTAACCTCAGTTTACGTGAAGTTGCTCGTGAAGCGGGTATTGCGCCTACTTCGTTTTATCGCCACTTTAAAGATATGAATGAGCTGGGCTTGACCATGGTTGATGAAGCTGGTCTAACATTACGTCAATTGATGCGCCAAGCGCGCCGACGTATCGCTAGCGGTGGCAGTGTGATCACGACCTCCGTGGTGACTTTTATGGAGTTCATTGATAACTCAAGTAATCAGTTTAGATTGCTTCTGAGAGAACGTTCGGGGACATCAAAAGCATTCAGAGCAGCCGTTGCCCGAGAAATAAAGCATTTTATTTTAGAGCTGGCACATTACCTTGAAAGCGAAACACCTTGTGATGCAACTCAAGCATACATTCAAGCAGAAGCAATGGTTACCCTGGTATTTAATGCAGGAGCAGAAGCCCTTGATTTGGAAGGCCAACAACGTGATGAGTTGGTTGAGCGAGTGATTTGGCAGTTACGTTACATTACCCGCGGTGCGAGTAATTACATTAGAGACCACAATAATAGCTAAAACTATAAATAGTTAATCTAAGCAATGACAGGTTAAGCACTAGTTTAAAAAGCTCAAAAAACTACCTTTGTGTATTATTATATCCACTTTAATTTTTAATTTGAATTATTTATCCTTCTAGTGTTGGTTTTAATGATGTTTTGAGGTGATATTATGCTTGCTTGTGTTGTTTTGAAGTGTTAAAAATAGGCTTCACTGAACACACACATTTAGTAAAGATGATGCAAAATACACATTTAATTACATTAAAACTAAACCTCCTGCTGCTAACGTATGTGAGCGGGCATTAGTGTATTTTCATTAAAAAACATTAAAAGACCCCGCAAAATGCGGGGTTTTTTTTATCTCGCAATTAGGGTAGCTGAGAATTAAGGGTAGATTATGCAGGATAAAGACAAGGTATGGATTTTCGACACCACATTACGTGACGGTGAGCAGGCGCTTAAAGCAAGCCTAACTGAAGATGATAAAATTCAACTGGCACACACGATCAGCCGCCTAAATGTGGATGTGATGGAAGTGGGCTTTCCGGTTTCGAGCCCTGCCGATTTTCGTTCAGTACAACGCATTGCGACTGAAGTAAAAGGTCCTATTATCTGTGGCTTAGCTCGCTCTGTTGCTAAAGACATTGAAGCCTGCGGCGAAGCACTTCGCACAGCACAGCAAAGCCGTATTCATACTTTTATCGCTACCAGCCCATTGCACTTAGAGCACAAATTACGTATGAGCTTAGATGACGCTACAGCCATGGCGGTTAAATCAATCAAGCTTGCTCGTAACTATACCGATGATGTGGAATTTTCATGTGAAGATGCCGGCCGTACACCGCATTGGGATTTATGCAAAATTGTTGAACAGGCCATCAATGCGGGTGCTTCAACAATTAATTTACCCGATACCGTTGGTTTTGTAACACCAGACGAGTACGCGGCGATGATCCATCATTTAATGAATAATGTGCCTAATATTGATAAAGCCCGTTTGAGTGTGCATTGCCATAACGACTTAGGGTTGGCAGTTGCAAATTCCGTTGCCGCTGTTCAAGCTGGCGCACGCCAAATTGAGTGTACTATCAATGGTATTGGCGAACGTGCGGGTAACTGCTCGCTTGAAGAAGTGGCGATGATTATGAAAATGCGCCAAGACCACTTAAAAGTACACACAGATATTCGCAGTGAAGAAATTTACCGCGCATCACGTCAAGTGGCAAAAATTTGTAATATGCCAGTGCAGCCTAACAAAGCGATTGTGGGCGAAAACGCCTTTGCGCACAGTTCTGGCATTCACCAAGATGGTGTATTAAAAGCGCAAAATACCTATGAGATTATGTCGCCAGAAAGCGTAGGTGTACCAAACAACCAATTAAATATGACTTCACGCTCAGGTCGCCACGTTATTGAACATCGTTTAGAGGAGCTAGGTTACCAAAAGTCTGATTACGATATGGATAGCTTGTATGCAAGCTTCTTAGCCTTAGCTGATCAGAAGGGCACGGTTTACGACTATGATCTTGAAGCGATGATTTATTTTAATCAAATCAGTGATAAAGACGAAAAATACCAATTAGAGTTTGTTAACTCTACCTCTAACTCGCAGTCAGTGGCGAGCTCAACTATTGGCATGACTATCGGTGGCGAATCGAAACAAGAAGCCGCAACCGGCAATGGCCCAGTTGAAGCGTCATTCTTAGCGATTGAGCGCTTAACGGGTATGGCTGTTGAAATGATAGAGTTTAATTTAGAAGCCACCGGTGAAGGCGCAAGTTCACTGGGGCAAGTCAATATTATAGCTAAATACGATGGTCGTCCTTATCACGGTGCGGGCATTGCAGCGGATGTGGTTGAAGCGTCAGTACGCGCCATGATCCGTGTTTATAACTTAATTTATCGTGCACAAAAAGTGTCTGATTTAAAACAACAAAGGAAAGCAGGATGAGTCAAACAAATTATAGCGTTGCGGTATTAGCAGGCGACGGTATCGGCCCAGAAGTAATGGCAGCAGCAGAAAGTGTGCTGGATGCTGTAAGTAACAAGTTTGGCTTTACCATGACTCGCCATCCTCATGCGATTGGCGGCGCCGCGATTGATGAATTTGGTAAAGCATTACCAGATACAACGCTTGCAGCCTGTGAGAAAGCCGATGCGATTTTATTTGGCTCAGTCGGCGGCCCCAAATGGGAGCACTTACCGGCAGATGAACAACCAGAGCGCGCCTCTTTATTGCCACTGCGTAAGCACTTTGGACTGTTTTGTAATTTACGCCCAGCTCAACTATTACCAGCATTAAGTGCAGCATCACCACTGCGTGCAGATATTAGTGAGCGTGGCTTTGATATTTTATGTGTGCGTGAATTAACCGGTGGTATTTATTTTGGTGATAAAGGCCGTACGGGTGAAGGTGCTGATGAAGCTGCATTCGATACACAAACCTACTCGCGTAAAGAAATAGAACGCATTGCGCGTTTTGCCTTTGAAGCGGCAAAGTTGCGTAGCAATCATGTTACCTCAGTAGATAAAGCGAACGTACTCGCATCAAGTGTATTATGGCGTGAAGTGGTGACAGAGGTAAGCAAAGACTACCCAGAAGTCAGCCTAGATTACATCTATGTTGATAACGCAGCAATGCAATTGGTTAAGCAACCAAGTCAGTTTGACGTATTGCTTTGCGATAACTTGTTTGGCGATATTTTGTCAGATGAATGCGCGATGATCACCGGCTCTATGGGGTTATTACCATCAGCCAGTTTGAATCAATCGGGTTTTGGTATGTATGAACCTGCTGGTGGCTCTGCGCCAGATATCGCAGGCAAAGGCATTGCTAACCCAATCGCACAAATCTTAAGTGCGGCACTGATGTTGCGTTATTCGCTAGGCCAAGACGAAGCGGCGCGTTGTATTGAAAAAGCAGTCGCTGAAGCCGTTGAGGCAGGCGTTGGTACGCCAGATATTTATCCAAATGGCGGATACACGACCAGTGATGTTGCAGCAGCAATCGTTTCACGCATCTAAATATTTTCATAGCCGAAGCACCGTTATGCTTCGGCTCAAAACAGCATTAGGGAATGAGCAAGTGGCCCAAACTTTATACGACAAAATCTGGCAAGCACATGTAGTGGCCAGTATTAATGAGCAAACCGACTTACTTTATATTGACCGTCACTTAGTGCACGAAGTAACCTCGCCGCAAGCGTTTGCAGGCCTACGTGAAAAAAATCGTAAAGTACGTTGCCCAGAAAAAACCATCGCGACCATGGATCATAATGTATCGACTAAAAGCCGATCACTTGATGCCGCGAGTGAAGTATCAAAAAACCAATTAATGGCGCTTGATGCAAACTGTAAAGAATTTGGCATTACGCTTTACGATTTAAATTCTATTAATCAAGGCATTGTGCATGTAATGGGGCCTGAGCAAGGGATTACCTTGCCTGGCACTACCATAGTCTGTGGTGATAGTCATACTTCAACGCACGGTGCATTTGGTGCATTGGCTCACGGTATTGGCACCTCTGAAGTTGAACATGTACTCGCGACGCAAACGCTACAGCAGAAAAAAGCCAAGTCATTAAAAATTCAAATTAATGGCGTTTTACGCCCAACAGTGACAGCTAAAGATTTGATCATGGCGGTGATTGGCAAGCTTGGTACCGCCGGTGGTACAGGTTATGTAGCTGAGTTTTGTGGTGAAGGCATTGAAGCACTGTCAATGGAAGCGCGTATGACGCTGTGTAACATGAGTATTGAAATGGGCGCGAAAGCCGGTTTAATAGCTTCTGACCAAATTACGTATGATTACTTAAAAGGTCGCCCGTTTGCACCAAAAGGCGCTGATTTTGATGCCGCGGTTGCTTATTGGGAAACGCTAAAAACCGACGAAGGCGCGCAATTTGATTTAGAAGTGGAACTAGAAGCGAGTAGCATTCAACCGCAAATTACGTGGGGCACGAGCCCTGAGCAAGTAATTGGTGTGGATGAATTTATACCCGATCCAGATAAAGAATCTGATTTAATTAAAGCCGATGCAATTCGTAGTGCACTTAAATACATGGACTTAAAAGCGGGAGAAAAACTGTCATCAGCAAGCGTTGATACCGTATTTATTGGCTCATGTACTAACAGCCGTATTGAAGATTTACGTGCAGCTGCTCATATCGTGCAAGGCAAACAAGTAGCCGCGGGTGTTGAAGCGTTAATTGTACCAGGTTCAGGCTTGGTGAAAAAACAAGCCGAAGACGAAGGCTTAGCTGATATTTTTAAAGCCGCAGGCTTTGAATGGCGCGAGCCGGGTTGTTCAATGTGCTTAGCCATGAACGATGACCGTTTAGGTGCAGGCAAGCGCTGTGCATCTACCTCAAACCGTAATTTTGAAGGACGCCAAGGTCGCGGCGGACGTACACATTTGGTGAGCCCAGCAATGGCCGCAGCGGCAGCCATACATGGTCGTTTTGTTGATATTAGAGGAGAGGCTTAATGAGCACTTATTTTAGCGGCTTAATGGCCCCACTAGATAAAAACAACGTTGATACTGACCAAATTATTCCTAAGCAGTTCTTAACATCAACCAGCCGTGACGGCTTTGATGCAGCACTGTTTTACGATTGGCGCTATTTAGATAACGGCGAGCCAAACCCGGAGTTTATTTTAAACCGCCCCTGCTACCAAGGCGCGCAAATTTTGTTAACGCGCGATAACTTTGGTTGTGGCTCATCACGTGAGCATGCACCGTGGGCACTTAAACAATACGGTTTTGAAGTGATTTTGGCAGAAAGCTTTGCTGATATTTTCTTTAATAACTGCGGTAATAACCAAATGCTTGCGATTGCATTACCAGCGCAAACATTGGAAGACTTATTTGTACTGAGTGAACAGCACGACGATATTCATATCGACATCGATCTTGAAAATCAAATGCTTACCAGTAACAAGTTTGCACCAATCAGTTTTGATATCCGTAAAGATGTAAAAGAGCGCTTATTAAGTGGCTTAGATTTTATCGGCGTGACCGAAACCCTAAACCCACAAATCGGCGCCTTTGAAGCAAAGCTTAACGCCGAGCGCCCTTGGCAGTAGAGGTTTAAAAGTTATTAAACAATGAACGCGGCGAAAGTCGCGTTTTTTGTGAGTCAAGGAATTAATTTACAGCATTACATTTTTTTATTTTATGGGTACAATTCACAATATACTAATGATAAAAATCAGGTGAATTACGTGAATTGTAAGTTGCAAAGAAATTTTTGGGCGCTTTTAGTCGCTGCTTTAATGATTGCTGGGTGTGGTGGTAGTGGAGGTGGCGCAGAAACTCCCGTTGAGCAGTCATTAACGGTTTCAATAGATGGTCCAGATAGTGTATCGGAGGATGACGGGTTTACCTTACAAGCCAATATAAATAAAAGTGGTACTGATGTTGTGGTGCATTGGTATGACTCTGGAAGAAGCCTCATCAGTGAAGAGGCTACATTGAACATAGAGCCATTCGATGTAACAGAGGATACCTCTGCGGTGTATAAATTGTACGTTGCTCATAATGGGCAAGAAGTTGAGATTGAACATACAATTGAGGTAAAACACCGTATTAATGTTGAAAAGAAACCAAAAGATGCAGCAAAAACAGTTTTGTTAATACAAAATTTGTTACTAGAAGAAGCGCAAACTTTTAGTAATCAGCTATTAGCAAAGCTTGATGGAGAAGATATAGAGCTCGACAAAGTGTGTGAAAACGGGGGCTTATATACACTTTCATATCTGGATAATGATGATTCCAGCACTATTACAGGAGGGGATATATTGCAGCAATCTTTTCAGGATTGCTCGGATAATTATCGGAATGCATTAAGTGGCCTCAGAGTAGTCACGATTTTAGACGCTGATTTACAAAATGGCATCATTGAGTTTAGTGTCAATAATGATGATATTAAAACCTTGGAAAGTACTTACTCATATAATGAGCTAATGACGTTTAAGGGAAGTTACTCAACTCGCTTTGCATATTCGCCGAGCACTCGAACCATTGCTATAGCTGTAAATGAAAAACTTAAAGGAAAAGCTTTAAAGCCATTTAGTTATGATGAAACTTTTTATCATGTCAACATTAAAGAATTAACGATAGAGAAGGTAATTGACTTTGATACAGCAACATACAGCATAAAAACAAATGGTACTGTTGATGATACAAATTTGAATGGTGAATTCAGCTTTTCTCAAGAAGAGGCTTGGTATGGGTATTTTATGGAATATCCACATAAGGGCTCTATTAAAGTTAGCTCAGAAAAAGAGTCGATACTACTAGCCAGTAATTTTGTTTCAGATTCTGATAAGTTAAACATTAGCTATGGTGAAGAACAGCTCCAGCTTCATTGGTCCACCTTCCTTCCCGAAGCTATGTCTACGTTTAATATGTATAACAATATCAGAGCATTTCGTGCAGATAATTTTGATCGAGTACTTGATCCTGGAAGTGTTAATAATAATTCAGTTCAGTTGGATGGCCCCGTACCTCTAATTTTTTCAAGAGCTGTAGCAGCTGACACTTCTGCTTCTGTACATTTCCAAACTCAATCAGGGTACGACTATATCAATATTCCTGGTAGAGTTGAGGTTGCTGGCGCGTTAATAAATATTTACCCAGAACAGCCATTAAAGGCTGATACAGACTATGATTTACAGGTTTCGGGTATTACAAGTGTCACAGGGCAAGAGCATGATTGGATATTTTTAGATATAAAAACAACAGATAGTATTATTCCTAATTTAACAAGCTCCAATTATTTCTATCAAGACAATCAATATCCTACGTTGAGTATTGAGGACAGTATTTTAAATAAAGGGCAGGCTCTATCTTATCAATGGGTTGATTTAAATGGTGTAGGCATTGAATTTGATGACGAAAATGCAGTTTCTACAAGTTTTAGTTTACCAGAAGGAATTAAATCAGATATCACCGTTGAAGTGATACTTACTAATGACTTAGGCGATCTTGCAAAGGAAAGAATAACTTTACAGTATTTGCCTTACTCAGGAACGTATCTTTTTATAGATGGCATAAAAGATGATTATGTTAGCTTAGGGAAGAAGATCATAAAGACGCAGGAAAAAGGTAATTTCTCTGTGTCGCGTGATTCAAATAATCAATCTCATTTAGAATTTACTTTTGAAAGTGATGAAAGCAGTTGGAGTTTAAATCTAAAAGCCCCTGGTGATGCAAGCTTGTCTGTTGGAGAGTATTTAAATGCTACCCGTTACCCTTTTCAAGGTGAATCGTCGGCAGGTTTAGATCTCTCTGGGGAGCATCGAGGGTGTGGTAGGCTTTATGGGCAATTTGAGATTTTTGAGTTAGAAGAAAATGCTAAAAATGAAATCCAAAAATTGGCTGTAAATATTAAGCAGAGTTGTGAGAGCAGTGAATCTCCAGAATTAAAGGGCTATATCCGATTTAATTCAGCAGTGCCTTTGAATCCATAATTATAAATAATGAAACGCGGCTCAGGCCGCGTTTTTTTGTGGTTAATACATATAAGCAATCGTCAAACCTAGTACTGCAAGTGCAAAGCAAATAGTCATACTAATAGTTTTAAGCTTTTTAAATTGGCTAATTTTTGGGTCATCTAGGGTTGAGAACATACCACTTTTTAGTGATTCATTTAAGTTAGCAGCAATAGCGGAGCGCGAAGTATCGCCTAGTGTATTTTTCGCTAATTGTTCCCATTGAGTTGGGTATGTCTGCTCTAAGTAAGTCAGTAATGCGTTATATTTTCGGTTTTGTATAATGAATAGCGCATAAATTAAAATGAACGCCAACAAAGGGTAGTTTTCCATCTCATCACTCTCAATTTATTTCTTATAAAACATAAGTTTTTACATCCAAGCGCAAGTGCTGAAGCCTTCTTTTAACTATCGCTGATAGGCTAACTTATATCTTAATGGCCATTCACCGCGATTACTTCCTTTGCTTTTATAAAAACGCTAAGCTAGGACTTTATATTTTTAGGAACATGCTATGAAATTATTAACTGCTGCGACTTTATTGTTGGCATCTACCGCGGCATTTGCGCGCCCTGCGCCTTTGGTGTCTATTCCAAGCCATGATGGCTTTTTTGACAATATAGCCGCTCATTGTGGTAAAGCGTATGAAGGTAAAGTTACGGTTGATAATGCTGCTGGTCCTAGCTCGTTTGCGGGTAAAAAGCTGGTTATGCATGTTCGCCGTTGTGATGAGCGAGAGCTTCAAGTCCCGTTTCATGTTGGCGATGATGCGTCACGTACGTGGATCATCACAAAAACAGGCAGTGGTTTGAGCTTAAAGCACGATCATCGCCATAAAGACGGCACTGATGATGTATCAACTATGTATGGTGGTCATACGGTTGATGCGGGCTTTGAAAGCGTGCAGTCATTTCCTGCAGATCAATATTCAAAAGAATTGTTTGTGAGCCAAGGTATACCGCAATCAATGGGTAATACGTGGCAGATGTATATTTACCCTGAAAAATTTACTTATCGCTTGATTCGTCAAGGCCGTGAGTTCCGCGTTGATTTTGATTTAACTAAACCAATTACACCACCTGCTGCGCCTTGGGGCTATAAAGACTCAAAAAGTAAAAATTAATCTTTTGTGGGTTCTGTCTCACATTGCAGTAATACTGTTAAAGGTGGCTGATAGGGGCGAGGTTTGCTAGGGAAGCGCTCATACTCTTGTACGCCATCAGTCACTTTTAACATAAAAGAGCTGCCCTTACATAAGCGCTGAGCATGGCGTAGTAAAAACACAGATTGTTTTTGGAAGTGCTGATAGCTGTCTGATTGTATTTCGAGGCGATAGTTATTATCGTCAATTTGAGTTTGGTGATAATGCACTTCATGATCAAAATCATAGCGCTTTTCGGTTTTGCCAACCTCTGCGTGTGTCACGGCACAACTTACCAATAGCATTAAACTACCGCTTAATTTTAAGTTCCGTGCTATCTTTCCTCTCATAAACCTTACACTCCATTATTGTATTGCGTCGGCGATTTAACTACAGTGGTAAATCATGATCTAAGTCTAACACCCAAAAAGGGAAAATGTGATGTTCAAACAAATAAAACAGCTATTTTCAACTTTTAATGAACAGCCAACTCAGATGCAAGAACATGATCTGAAAACGGCTGTAGCGGCACTATTGATTGAAGTAATGCGCGCTGATACCCAGCAGCAGGACGATGAACTTAAAACGTTAACTTTCACACTTAAAAAGTATTTTCAGTTAACGGATGAAGAAGTTGATGAGCTTATGCAAAGTGCGGGTAAAAGCTTAGATGAAGCGATTGACTACTTTCAGTTTTCTAAACAAATTAATAATCAGTGCAGCGCGCAGCAGCGCATAGATATCGTGGAGTTATTATGGCGATTAGCGTATGCCGATGGTGAGTTAGACCCACAAGAAGAGTATGTTATTCGCAGGGTAGCAAACTTATTATATGTTACCCATGAGGATTTTATCGCTGCTAAGTTAGCAGCGACCAAAATTTAGCAATTACTTGTTTAGTTTGCTGGCAACGCTTACTAACTGCTGTGCAAGGCCGGCTATTTTTTCTGCTGTAGCAGGGTCATTAATGCGGCCATTTTCATCAAGTACAGTGTGGATGGCTGGCACTGCAAGTTGGTCAGCCAGCACTAAGCTACCGATACCCGATAGAATATCGCGAACATGGTTTAATCCGCGCAGACCACCTAAACCACCAGGCGAAGAGGCATAAAGCGCAGTTACTTTATTACGAAATGCAGGCACTGCACCTTGCTCTGTACGTGATGCCCAGTCAATAGCGTTTTTAAGTACGGCGGTAATCGAACCGTTATATTCAGGACTTGCAAGCAAAATACCATCTGCAGCACGTAGTTTGTCTTTCAAAAGCTGTGCGCCCTGTGGTGTACCTTGTGCTTCAATATCTTCATCGAACATTGGTAAATTTAAATCAGCTAATTTAAGCACTTCAACTTCTGCACCGCTTTCTAGTGCAAAGCGGGCTGCTTCATTAATCAATTTTTGGTTAAAGCTGTCTTTACGTAAGCTGCCTGCTAAGGCAATAATTTTTGGTGCAGTCATGGTGTTCGCCTTAATGTTATTTAGTTAACCCGAGTTCAGGTTAGTTTGTCTGTTAGTTACTTTAGCAAATATTTACTTGCAGAAAAGCCAAATAAACGCAAAACTTATGTGCATATATGCACAGTTAAAATTATGAGTAAGCATGGCGATACACTTTGGTGATTGGCAAGATGTAAAAGTTGCCTATGAAGTTGCGCGGTTAGGGACATTGACTGCCGCTGCGGAAAATTTGAACGTACACCACAGCACAGTGCTTAGGCGGATAAATAATTTAGAAAAGAATTTAAATGCACGACTGTTTCACCGCCATGCTCGAGGATATAAAGTCACAGAAATCGGTGCAAAACTGTTCACTACTGCACAGGCTATTAATACCGACCTTGAGCGCTTACATAATGACATAATTGCAGCAGATAGCACTTTACGAGGCAGTTTATTGCTTACCACTGTAAGTGGTTTCATTGATGTACTGAGCGATGTGTGCGAGCAGTTTCAGAGTTTACACCCGCAAGTGCAGTTAGAAGTCATTCTTGACCAAAAACGTTTACGCTTAGATCATGGTCAAGCGCATATCGCAGTGCGTGCAGGTCCCCGGCCTGATGAAGGGGATTATATTGCTCAGCACTTAGCTCATTTGTCATCGGGCTTTTATGCATCTAAACGTTATATAGAGAAGCATGGGCTGCCTAAGTCATTAAAGCAGTTAGAGCTGCATAATTTTGTTTCGGGCGTAGCAGGTTACAATGCCAAGGTGCCTTACTTTGCTTGGGTGGATGAAAATATTCCCGCATCACAAGTTAAATTACGCGTGTCTGAAACCTCTGAAGCAACACGCGCTATTGTGAAAGGATTAGGTATTGGTGGCTTACAACATGATGTGGCTGCGCAATACCCCGATTTAGTGCCAGTATTAGCGAGTGAGTTAAGTTGGCCTACCGATTTATGGTTAGTTACACATCATCTGGTACATCGTACAGCGAAGGTGCAGGCTTTTAGCCAACTTTTAAAAGCGTATTTTAAAGAGATAACTTCATAACGATTTTTTAATTTCAATGCCGAGCCTTTTTGCCAGTCTGATTAAATTAGCGCGGTCAACACATAGAGTGCGTGCGGTCGCGGCCCAGTTAAAATTATGCTGTTCAAGCTGCTGACTAACAAGGTTATGCGTAAAGGTATCTGTTGCTTGTTTTAATGACAGTTGCGGGCTATTTTCCGACACGGTGGTAGGTGTTGTAAGCAGAGCCTGAGTCTGTGTATTAAGGTTTAGCTCGCAGTGTTCAGCCTCTATAGTAATGATGGCCTGCTGCCATTGGCTTTGTTTGGCTTTTAATGCTGCGCGGCTTATAACATGCTCTAACTCTCGAACATTGCCAGGCCAAGAGTATTGAGTTAATGTCAGCTGCGCCTCGACGCTCAGTTTTAGTTGCTTAATGGCTAGTTTTCTGGCTGTTTTTTCGATAAAGAAACCGGCTAGAAGTACCACGTCGTTTTCACGTTGTTTTAATGTCGGTACATGTAAAGGATACACACTGAGCCGGTGATATAAATCGGCCCTAAAGCGACCTTGTGCCACTTCATCTTTAAGATTACGGTTAGTTGCGGCGATCACACGTACATCAACATATTTTATCTTATCTTCGCCGAGCGTTTGAATTTCACCACTTTGTAATACCCGCAGTAATTTACTTTGCATCGTAAGTGGTAATTCGCCTATTTCATCTAAGAATAACGTGCCGCCGTCAGCAAGTTGAAACTTCCCTTGGCGTGCACTTTCCGCACCGGTAAACGCCCCTTTAGCATGACCAAAAAATTCACTTTCGGCGAGGTTTTCAGGTAATGAGGCACAGTTTAAGTGGATCAGAGGTTGCTGACTGCGCTTGGAATGTAAGTGTATATTGCGCGCAACCAGCTCTTTGCCAACTCCTGTATCACCTTGTATCAATACGCTGAACTCAGAACTTGCAACCAGTTTTATGTCATTTCTTAACGTTTGCATTACTGGGCTGTGGCCAATAATTTCAACCCCATCTCGGGTGAGTGCTTCACGATTTAACTCTTGTACTAATGCATGACTATGTTGGGCATGATGTTGGTACTGCTGTAACAAAAGGGCGGTTTTTAACTGTGCTGCACACAGCTGACTAAGTATGGCGAGCTGTTGCATATCAAAGTCATCAAAGGCGTGGGCATTTAGGCTATCTAATGTAATCACCCCCAATAAAGTGTCGCCTTCTAATAATGGCATACCCAGGCAGGCATGTACGGGAATATCCCCTTCTTGAGGGTTAAGTAACCCATCATAAGGATCAGGTAACGAGCAATCTTGAGCAAATTGTAACGGTTGTCCTGAGCGACAAATAGCCTGTAAGCGGGGGTGATCGTTGATCACAAATCGTCTGCCTAATGTATCTGGCATTAAGCCATCGATGGCTACTGGTTTTAACACGTTGTTTTGACTAATAAGCAATGCAGTTGCATCACTGGAGACTACGCCTTTTACACACTCAATAATATGTTGATAGTGATTGGCTTGTGCCTTAATAGAGCCTAGCTGCAAAGCGGTGTTTAAAAGGACAGTAGTATCTATCATGTCAATTTGACTCTAATGTGTTTTATTTTGTTTTTAATGGTGTGTCATTATGACATATAAGTCAATAATTAAATATTAAGGCACTGATAATTAATGACTTTAATTGTTGGCTCACTCTGTGCAATACAAGGTGTATATCCATAATGTACAGGGTGATTTATGTCTTACTACAACACTGTTTGCAGCAACTTAGCCACAGATACTGATTTTTACCTGCGTTTATTAAGAGGCGCTAACTGGGCGCTTTTACTGAGTTGCCTGTCCCTTGGAGTGACTGTTTTATTTAGTTACCCGTTGGCTGATTTACTTTCAATTAAGCTGCAAATAGTGGCGCATATTTCCACTATTATCGCAGCGACTATTTTAAAAATTAGTTATGTGTTGCGCTGTATAGCATTAAGTAGCTTAGGTAGAGAGGTACGCTAATGCGCCCAATAAATTTAACTGAGCCGGCGGCTGAAAATGTGCGTTTTTATCAAATTAGTCAATGGCCAATCTGGAACCTCGCTTTTCGCCCTGCTTTCTTAGGTGCGGGCTTGCTTGCCCTTTTTTCTATTGGCTATTGGTTACTTATTTTAACTGGGTATGCAAATTGGCAGTTAAGTATGCCTGCAACATTCTGGCACGCTCATGAAATGATGTTTGGTTTTGCAGGTTTTGTTGCTGTAGGTTTTTTATTAACCGCGGCTCAAACCTGGACCGGCGTGCCTAGTATCAGTGGATGGCGTTTGATGGGATTAACCTTGATTTGGTTAACAGCGCGCGGTGCATTTTTCATCTCAATTCCAGGTGTTAGCGATATTAATGTATATCTGGTAATTGGATTACAGTTTTTATGGTGGCTTGGCGCTATTATCGTTTTAGCCAACATGCTGATTGCGGCTAAAAGTAACAATAACTATGTATTCCTATTTATGCTCAGTGCGCTAGCAGCTTTAAATATTTCCTATCTATGGTTAGTCAATTTACAAAAGAGTGCCTTGGCATTATCAATCGTTGATACCGCCATCTTAGTAATGACGATATTAGTTGGGGTCATTGCCGGGCGTGTTGTGCCCTTTTTTACAGCACGAGGCTTAGAGCTCAGCGAGCAAGTGCGCTCGCCCCGATTAGATAAAATATTGCTGTATTGCGCGGTGCTGGGTGTCTCTGCTTTTTTCATTAGTCAGGTATTTGTGAGCAGTTTAAACCCCGGTTGGATAATGAGCGCCGTGGCTGCTTTGCACTTAACTCGCTCCTTTATATGGTGGAATAAGAAGGTATTTACAGTGCCGCTTTTGTGGTCACTGCATGTGTCTTATTTTGCTTTGGGTGTGGGTTTAACCTTAGTTGCCCTGAGCTTTTTCAGTTCAATTATCTTATTTAGCGACGCGCTGCATATGATCACTATCGGCACGATTAGCATGATGATTTTAGCCATGATGAGTCGTGTATCACTGGGTCATACAGGCCGTTCTCTTTGTGTTCCACACGCTATATCGGCTGCGTTCATTTTAATGATTATTGCGGCGATAACTCGTTCATTACTTCCCACCGTCATTGGCTCATCTACTGCGTGGCAGCTTAGCGCATTATGTTGGCTGGTGGCATTTTTATTGTTCTTGCTCCATTTCACACCTATTTTGACACAGCGTCGTGTTGATGGGCGTCGGGGTTAATTTTTTTAAGTTATTAGGAAACGTAGTATGTTATCTGAAAAAACCATTTCGATTGTAAAAAGTACAGCACCTTTACTGGCCCAAGCAGGGACAGTTGTGACAGAACATTTTTATAATCGGCTATTTAGTCACAACCCTGAGTTACAGCATATTTTTAATATGGCCAATCAACGCAGCGGCCGTCAGCAGTTTGCATTATTTAATGCGTTAGCTGCGTATGCACAACACATTGATAACTTAGATGTGTTAAAAGAGGCATTAGCACGAATTAATCATAAACATGCCAGTATGCATATCTTGCCTGAGCACTACCCCATTGTGGGTGGGCATTTGATTGGCACCTTAAAAGAGCTATTACCTGAGCAGTTCACCGCTGAAGTGGAGTACGCTTGGCGCGAGGCGTATGCTTTACTTGCTGATATTTGTATAACCGAAGAGGCCGCACTTTACGAGCACAGTAAAACTAAACATGGAGGTTGGTCAGGCACACGTCCATTTGTTATTAAAGAAAAACACATTGAGTCTGCGTTAGTCACCAGCTTTATACTTGCGCCGATTGATAACAAGGCGGTAATAACTCATAAACCTGGGCAGTATTTAGGTATTAAAGTTAAACCTAATGACATGCAATATAATGAAATTAGACAATATTCTATTTCTCAACAAAGTAATACACAGAACTACCGAATCAGTGTGAAAAAAGAATGCTTACCGGGTCCTGGTATTGTTTCCAACTACTTACACTCACTTGATGTGGGTAATACTGTAGAGCTGTTTCCGCCAGCTGGTGATTTCTTTTTAAAAGACAGTAAAAAACCAACAGTGCTAATTTCGGCTGGTGTTGGTCAAACTCCTATGCTCGCGATGCTGCAAACATTATTACAGGATGAAGTGAGCCCAAACACCTTTTATTTACACGCCTGTGAAAATGCAGAGCATCATGCGTTTGCCGATTATTTAACAGATCTTGCTGCCGTGCATTCCTCTTTAAAGCATTACACTTGGTATAATAAAGAAACTAAGGATGAAGTGTTCAGAGGGTTAATGAATATAAGCACTGTTGCAGATCAACTTCCATTGCTAGAAGGCGATTTTTACCTATGTGGCCCAACAGGTTTTATGGCAGCAATTAAGCAACAGTTGCTTGCTTTAAACGTTGATGCTGAGCGCATACATTACGAGGTGTTTGGTCCACACCAAGCGCTTTAATCCGCTTATAGTAAAAAGGCGCTTAATGCGCCTTTTTGGTTTTAAATAACTTCACATTCGACATTGCTAAGTGGAATACTCAGTTGTTTTTTAGGGTAAAATAAAAAGCATTGCTCCCCTGATTTTTGCAAGACAAACTTTTCTGAAGGGATGTTATGTGCGCCCATGATAGGCATGCCATCAGGGCCTTTAGTCGTGCCGTGATCTATCAAAAGCTGTGCGCTTTTAGTAAATACATCATCCGCAAGAGTCACTAAAGGACCACCTTTTGCAGTTTGAATTGCTTGTTGCAGCTGTGTAACAATGCCCGGATTTACTCGTGTTAGAGTTGCATCTTGAGGCTCTAAAGCCTGTGTGCTGTTGCATCCGGTTAGTATTACTGCGCAAACAGCACTTAGCATGTATTTAGTCATTTGCATCCCCTGTACTAGGCCAGGTTAAATCCATATTTGTGTTGTAAAGCGACTGAGGTATCTCAAGCGATAAACCAGTTTCATTACTTGGTGAATAGCTGGCAGGTTGTTGTTTTGCATTTTGTGGCACTTCAGGGCAGCCATTATTTGTAATATGGTATAACGCCGTCGATAGCAGTGCTTCGTTTGTATCACCTAGTTGATGATCAAAGTCATCAGCAATAGGGCAGCCTTTAACATCAGCTGAAAACTGGGGTGAAGGGGTGGGTGTTAAACCATCTGAATATTCACCAAAGCCCTTGTAATTAGCACCACTAAACTGAATCGTGTAGTAAGTAGTTGCACAGTTGTGTGTAGGCGTAAAACCATAAGGTTTACCACATGTTGTATCACCAATTAATACCACTTCAACATCAATCCCTTTCAAGCCATTAATAAAGGCTTCAGAGGCAGAGCAGGTACCTGATGTACTCAACACATAAACTTTTGATAGATTTAAATCAGGTAAAAGTATTTGCTTGCCTTCAAATGTTGAGTAATCAATTTCTTGATTAATGAATGACAAAGGTAGTTCTTGTGGTAGCTTGTCATTCTGAATGGTTTGATAATAGTAAAAATCTTCGGTGTTAGCAGGGCCAGCAACCATGTAAGCTAATTGTGATGACATGGCTAACAAACCACCGCCGTTGTATCTAAAGTCGATGACTAATTCGTCGACTTGATCAGCCTTAAACTTATTAACGGCATCGATTAAACCTTCTTGTGCAACACCGATATGGCTATTGAACTGCATGTAACCGACACGTGTATTGTTTTGTGTAGTAAACGTATTTACGTTCTGTACCGGGGTTTTGGCGATATTACCCGCAGTAATAGTGATTGATTTTTCAGTCCCATCATTACTGCGCACTCTAAAGTTATGAGCTTCGCCAGCCGTTGGGCCAAACAAAATACTATTGAGCGAGTCAATTCCATCTTGAGTGTTGGTATCTATGCTTACATCATCTACAGAGAGAACGGTATCGCCACGTTGGATCCCTGCATTCTGAGCAGGTGAATTATCTTCAAGATAGGCAACTCTTAACACTCTTGGTGGCGTATTTGAAATAAATGACCAGTTAATGCCGTAACCTGATACCACACCTGATTGTGCTTCTTTGTAAAAGTCTTCTGTTGGTTCGCTGTAATGAAAGTTATCTTTCTTAGCACCAGAATCTGT
Source organism: Pseudoalteromonas sp. 3D05 (assembly GCF_002723455.1). GTDB lineage: Bacteria > Pseudomonadota > Gammaproteobacteria > Enterobacterales > Alteromonadaceae > Pseudoalteromonas. Next base: position 35,777 of record NZ_PDUS01000007.1, read on the forward strand.
GGTTTGCTCAGTTTTTAATTGTGCAAAATATGCCGCGACAGTATCAAAGCTTTCAGGGTTTTTGTCTGTGATTTCATCATACCAAAGGTATGTTTCATCACTCCAAGAGCGCAGCCACATTTTTTCTGTCAGCGTGGAGCCCGCTTTATCAGGGTATGGTTGATTATTATTGTATGGATCGTTGCCTGTGCGTGGCACATCACATTGATTCTTAAAGGTACTTGATGCGTCAAATTCACCCGCAACCCATTCAACCTCATTAGACTGTGGTGGCGGTGTTACCACATTGGTAGAGTCTGTATCATTTGAATCTTTATTTAGGCTACCGCCGCCTCCACATGCTGTAATTGCAAGGCCAGAAAAAGCAATGAGAATAGCAGTAGAGATTCTTTTTTTATTAAACATACTTAGTTACGTTCCTGTAAATACTTGTTTCGAAAATATCAATACAGCCCAAGATAGGCAACAAAAATATGTTTATAATGTAAACATTTGTAGAGTTAAAGATGCTGAGAATTTTTGGTTTGCGCTAAACTCTGGTTTTGCCATGCTCTAAATAACTGCTGTTGCTTATTAGATATTTTTAATCCGTAGGTTTTTTGCATGTAAAAGTATGCATCTGCGATACGCTTTCGTGAATAAGCGGGTGGCTCAACAACTCGTTGTTTAAAATTAACTTTTACCTGACAGTTACCATATTGTGTGGCGCTACCTGCAATCATACCAAAGCGATAATTCGACCTATCAGCGTTAATCTCACCGATTGCAGGCGCAAGGTTATTAATATCGGCTTCCATTTTTCTAAATTGGGCACTGGTTTTCACGCAGTTTTTTCGCCCGCCATTTTGCCAGCACTGTAACTGGTGGCCAAACTCCCATGCTGGGACTATATGCTCCCATTCAATTCGCACTGCTCGCGCGTTCGGTTTGCCTGAACGAGTCACGGCATTGCGCGGTATATAACCGCACGCATTTGGATCGGGTATTAGCTTTTTACCTTGGCGCTTTATATCACAACCACAGTAAATACTTTTGGCATCACTGGGTAACGTTTTTATTAAATGTCTTTTTGCTGTTGAGAAGCGAGTAAATTGCTCGCTGTGGAGGTTAAAGCTTACAAGTGAAGCTATCAGCGCAATAATAAAGTAAGGCATATCCAATCATTTTAGTGAACTACAGGATACGCCATTTTAGAGTGATTAATCTAATGGGTAAATAATGAATTATTAGGAGCTTATTCTAGGTTGTCTACGGTTGCGTAAACGCACATTTTGAAACAATAGAACAAAGCCAGTTAAACAAAATAAAACACTGCTTGCAGAGAAGCTAATCAATAATGGATTATTAAAGTCTTCGCGTTCATCGTAGTCCATTATGTGCAACATCCAAAAAAAGTCGAAAATTCTCCATATTGTGCTGCGAACTGTGATTACTTTACCACTATCTGCCCATAAATAGAGTGTTGTATTAAAAGTGTCGTTAAAACTCACTTGCCATATATTTTCTTTGTAGCCAACTTCTCGAGGCCCTGTTTCAAGTAGATTTATCGTATTAATCTCAGCGTCAATTAGTAGGTGGGCTTTTGCATTTGCAGTAATTTGTTTTTTATTGGGGTTACTAAATGGTTGCCCCGATACCCCATCAAAATGGTGCTCTTTTGTGTCAGTTTTTAGCGTAATGATTGGGGTGTTTAAAAAATGAGAATAGGTAATCTGTTTAGGCTGTTTGACTTGAGCAACTATTTTGTCGAGCGATGCTGGGTAATCTGCTTGAGTAAATGGATTATCGATAGCTCGAGTTGCCAAATGCTTACCATGAACTTTTTCAAGCGGAATAGCGCTCATGACTAAACCACCTAATAGCCATGCAAAAATTTGCAAAGCAAGAATGTATCCAAGCCATTTATGATATTTACGAGCGTGCTTAAAAATACGTTTATTCATCAAGAACTCATTTGTTATTATTTTTTTGTGCAGTATTTTACAAAGTATACAGTGTTTGACCATGTGGCAAATTGTCGCAGTAGGGCTAGATACGTAGGTGATGGTCTAATTTGCAAGGGATAGGGTTTGGTATAAACGCAAATTTAGGTTAAAGTTTGCGTTGTAATTAACGCGGGGTAAAACAATAGCATGTCGGAAATTCAATTTTTAAATGTAGATCTAGAGCTTGAGTCTAAACAAGATATTAGTGCACTAGTGGCAGACTTAAAAAAAATTGCCACAGTTTTACACTATGACAAAGATGAATATCGTCAATTAGCGCGTATTGAGGCGAATATTGAAGTGTCTACACCAGATAAAGCCATTAACCATATGTGTGAATTAATTGAATCCTGTTCACGTAATGCATTAAAACAATGGCTAGCGTGTTCTCGGCGCACGTTTGATATAGGCTTTGAATCAGGCACTTCACCAAAATGTTTTAATCAAGCGCTGCAAGCAGATACGCTGCTGCGAATATCTGCTATTGGTGCAGGCGTTGAGATAACGATTTATCCGATGGAAAGTTAATTTTTACGCTCAACCACTGCTGCGGTCATTCTTGATACGCAGCACAGCTCGCCTCGACTGTTTGTTATTTTAATTTCCCATACCGATGTCCGTTTGCCTATGTGTATAGGTTTTGCAACTGCTGTAAGCATGCCATTGCGCGATGCTTTTAAATGGTTGGCATTTATTTCTTGGCCAACACAGTAAAATTTTGTGAAATCTATAACAAAATTAGCAGCATAACTGGCAACTGTTTCTGCAAGCACAACATTTGCTCCGCCATGAACCATTCCAATGGGATTGTGGTGTCCAGGTATTGCAGGCATAGTTGCCACTAAATAGTCGTCGCCAATCTCAGTGATTTCTATACCCATTGTTTTCATTAACGTGCCTTGGCCATTAATGCCTTCATCAAGTTGTTTACACTGCGCTAGAGTGATTGGGTGATACCAAATAGCCATGGAGTATCCTCAATTAAAAATTTAAAACCAGTCTACACTTTTGTACACTTTCCTACAGTTAAGATCATCTAAATAGCTAAAATATACCTAATGTTACATTTTAGGAACGCAAGATGAAAAAAGGAATAATGCTGTTAATTAGCTGTTTATCGTTATCCAGCTATGCAGATATTAATCATCAGGTTGATCTCGGGTTCACTGATTTAAGTGGCTTCGATAAAGCATTTTTAGGTGCGAGATACCGTTATTTTAGTGATGACTTAACCGCCTTATCTGGTCCTCAAGAGCTAAAAAGTCACTTGCACCGAGTGAACAATATTGCGTTAGGTGGCTTTGCGAATGACAACCTTTATTATATTACCAGTGATGCGACTTATTATTGGCAACATGGCTTAATTTTAGCGGCTGGCTTGCGGCATGTTGATGATGATGGCGGCCATTGGCAATCAGACAGCTCTTTAGTGACGGCCTCAATTGGAAACCAGGTAAATGATCAACTACAAATAGGCTTAACTGCTTTTTACAACTATTTTCAAGGGAGAGGCTATTATTTAAAAGACAATGTAACGTCGGTTGAATGGAGTTATGCGCCGTATGTGCGTTGGACCAGCTTAACGAATAATAAAGGCTGGGATCTACAAGCTAAGCAGTTAGTTGAGCGCTATCGGTATGTTCAAGGGCGGGTAGCGTATTATATAAATCAAGATTGGTCTGTTGCTTTGGTCGCTAATGTTCGTGACCATGGCAATAATACGGATAACTATGAGTTGCAAACACAGTACTGGTTTAATGAGCATATAGCGTTAAAGTTTGGTTTAGGCGCATCTTTTAAATCTGATGATGGTTTAAATAGCGCCACTTTATTGTTAAGTACTAGATGGTAAAAAAGAAGGGCTAAAGGTAACTAATTTAAAATTTGCGATTTTCAAATAACTGTATATACTCACAGTTAAATGTACTGTATGGAAAACCAGTTGTATGCGCCCATTAACGAATCGTCAAGCTCAAATTCTTGAATTAATCAAAGTGTTTATCAAAGATACTGGTATGCCGCCTACGCGTGCTGAAATTGCGCAAACTTTAGGTTTCAAAAGCGCAAACGCTGCTGAAGAGCATTTAAAAGCACTGGCTAAAAAAGGTGTTATTAAAATGAAGCCAGGTGCAAGCCGTGGTATTCAGCTGGTAGAAGAGGATGAACCCGAGCAACTTGGATTACCACTCATTGGCCGAGTCGCAGCTGGTGAACCAATACTTGCACAACAGCATGTTGAAAGCCATTGTCAGATTGACCCTTTAATGTTCAAGCCAGCCGCTGATTTTTTATTGCGTGTACAAGGTATGAGTATGAAAGACATTGGTATTATGGATGGTGATTTGCTTGCTGTACATAAAACGCAAGTGGCTGAAAACGGCCAAGTAGTTGTTGCGCGTGTTGATGAAGACGTGACTGTAAAACGGCTCGAAAAAGCCGGACGTAAAGTTTTATTGCACGCCGAGAACGAAGAGTTCTCTGCGATTGAGGTCGATCTTGAACATGAATCATTTAATATTGAAGGGCTGGCAGTTGGCGTGATTCGTAACGCTGATTGGATGTAAGAGCTGTTTTTACTACTCAAGCCAATGATAAACATTACGCTTGCCTAGATAGTTACTGCCTTATTAAGTTTTATGCTCAATGCACCAAATAAGTGAAATTTGGTGCTTTTATTTTTTTAACAACTTTAGCTACTGTATCTTACACTTCTATGTAGTGTCTTATCCCTTATCATAGCTCGTTATCCGCTAGTTTTAAGCCCTTACACTATTTCCCAAAAACAAAATAACGCCCTGATTTAACATTGTTATTTTTGCACCAAAATAGAATTTTATTTACCTTAAAACTTGCTAATTGTTTATTTTTTAACTAATTGGTTAATACGCTGTGTTAATTAGTGATCTTTTTGCCCTATGGCGTCAAAAGACATAAATAGCATCAGTAACAATAAAAAATAACGAATTGGCGCGAATAAAGCAGTGCCGCCTCTTCGCTTTGCGTCTTGCAATAGCATCAAAAGGAGCTGTCACATGGGTAAATTGAGCTCTACCTTGTGGCTTATATTACTAATGCTTCCGCAGCAATTATTGGCAAACAGCCAATTTAATATGCGCGAAGGTGTAACCGATATAAGTAATAATGTTTATCAACTGCACATGACAATTTTTATAATATGTTGTGTGATTGGGGTGATTGTATTTGCCGTTATGTTTTGGGCATTAATACATCATCGTAAATCGAAAGGGGCGGTACCTGCCCAATTTCATGAAAGTACAAAAGTCGAAATACTTTGGACGGCAATTCCCTTTGTCATTCTTATAGCCATGGCAGTACCAGCCACTAAAACTTTAATCGCAATGGAGGATGCCAGCAAAGCTGACATCACTATCAAAGTGACGGGGTCGCAGTGGAAATGGCATTATGAATACATGGGAGAGGATGTTGATTTTTATTCTATTCTTTCAACACCAAGTGACCAAATTGCAAATCAAGCTGAAAAAACGGATACCTATCTACTTGAGGTTGATAAACCTTTAGTGCTACCAATTAACAAAAAAATTCGTTTTTTAATGACCTCTGATGACGTTATTCATTCATGGTGGGTGCCTGACTTTGCTGTTAAGAAGGATGCTAATCCAGGCTTTATCAATGAGACATGGACCCGAATTAATGAAGAGGGTATTTACCGAGGTCAGTGCGCTGAACTTTGCGGCAAGGACCACGGTTTTATGCCCGTCGTAGTAGAGGCCAAGTCTGAGGCAGACTTTGATGTTTGGTTAGCCAACGCTAAGCAAGCTAAGCAACAAGCCGCAGCTGCTGATGCTGCACTATTAGACCAAACCCTACCAAAAGAAGAACTTATGGTACTTGGTGAGCAAGTATACATGGCCAGTTGTGCTGCCTGCCATCAACCCACAGGCATGGGGTTACCAGGTGTTTTCCCTGCTCTGAAAGGAAGCCCTATCGTATTGGGAGATATTAAAGATCACATCGATATTGTTGTACATGGTAGCCCAGGTACAGCCATGCAGGCGTTTGTAAAACAACTATCAATTAAACAGCTTGCCGCTGTTATTACCTATAAACGTAACGCATGGGGTAACAATACAGGTGAAGTAGTTCAGCCAAGTGATATTCAGGCATGGATTGATGAAACTGCGGAGGCTAAGCCATGAGTAGCATAACAGACGAGCATAACAACGACGCTGCGCATCACGATGCAGGACATCATCAGCCTGCAAAGGGCTTTAAACGTTGGTTGTTTACAACTAATCATAAAGACATTGGTAGTTTATATTTAATATTTTCACTCACCATGTTTTTAATTGGTGGTGCGATGGCCATGGTGATCCGCGCTGAATTATTTCAGCCTGGTTTACAGTTAGTCGACCCTCATTTTTTTAATCAAATGACCACAGTTCACGGTTTAATTATGGTGTTTGGTGCAGTAATGCCTGCATTTACTGGATTGGCAAACTGGATGGTGCCATTAATGATTGGCGCGCCGGACATGGCCCTACCTAGAATGAATAACTGGAGCTTTTGGATTTTACCTTTCGCGTTTTTGATTTTGTTAGCATCGTTGTTTATGCCAGGCGGTGGCCCTGCATTTGGGTGGACATTCTATGCGCCGCTTTCAACAACGTATAGCAATGATAATACCGCTCTATTTGTGTTTGCGGTGCATATAATGGGCATTAGCTCCATTATGGGTGCCATCAACGTGGTTGTCACTATCGTTAATATGCGCGCACCTGGCATGACGTGGATGAAGCTTCCGTTATTTGTTTGGACGTGGTTGATCACAGCGTTTTTATTGATTGCAGTAATGCCTGTGTTAGCCGGTGCGGTCACCATGGTGTTAACGGATAAATACTTCGCAACCAGCTTTTTTGATGCTGCTGGAGGGGGAGACCCGGTTATGTTCCAGCATATTTTCTGGTTCTTCGGCCATCCTGAAGTGTATATCATGATACTCCCTGCATTTGGCATTATTTCGACGATAGTTCCAACCTTTTCCCGTAAAAAACTCTTTGGCTACGCCTCTATGGTGTATGCAACTTCTTCGATTGCGCTGTTAAGCTTTATCGTTTGGGCACATCACATGTTTACCACAGGGATGCCCGTTGCAGCAGAGCTATTCTTTATGTATGCAACGATGTTGATATCGGTGCCTACTGGGGTAAAAGTGTTTAACTGGGTAGCCACTATGTGGCGAGGATCGATTAGTTTTGAAGTGCCCATGTTGTTCAGTATTGCGTTTATTGTACTGTTCACTCTAGGTGGCTTCTCAGGCTTGATGTTAGCTATTACACCTGCTGATTTTCAATATCACGACACGTATTTTGTGGTGGCACATTTTCATTATGTGTTAGTGACCGGAGCCGTATTCTCGATAATGGCGGGGGCATACTATTGGCTGCCAAAGTGGACGGGTAATATGTTTAATATCACCTTGGCAAAGTGGCACTTTTGGCTATCTTTGGTGAGTGTAAACGTGTTGTTCTTCCCAATGCATTTTGTGGGACTGGCTGGTATGCCAAGACGGATCCCAGATTACGCGCTGCAATTTGCTGACTTTAACGCGATTATTAGTATTGGCGGCTTTGCCTTTGGCTTGTCACAGTTATTGTTTGTTGTTGTGGTTTATAAGTGTGCAAAAGGCGGTGACAAAGTGCCAGCAAAAGTGTGGGATGGCGCAGAGGGGTTAGAGTGGGAAGTCCCATCACCAGCGCCATATCATACCTTTGATACGCCACCGGAGATTAAATAATGACGCATGCACCTTTGCTTAAACGACTGGTATTAATATGCATAGGCATGTTTGCTTTCGCTTTTGCTTTGGTGCCTTTATATGATGTTTTTTGCGATATCACAGGCTTAAATGGTAAGCCCTCTCTAGAGCAAGCACAGCAAAGTAAAACCATTACTGATAACCGCGAAGTTGATGTGAGCTTTACAACACATGCTCAAAGTGGCGCGCCGTTTGAAGTGAAATCACATGAATACAGTGTGGTGGTAAAACCTGGTGCAATGCGAGAAGTATTATTTAAGGCAAAAAACCTCAGTAACCAAGACAAAGTTATGCAAGCAGTTCCCTCCGTGTCACCAGGTAAAGCAGCTAAGTACCTACATAAAATGGCGTGTTTTTGTTTTGACCAACAGCCGCTAAAAGCGGGAGAAGAGGTTGAGTTTAAACTCCTTTTTTATGTCGATGCTGAGCTCCCAAGTGATGTTGAAGAGCTAACTTTATCATACACCGTGTTTGATATTAGTAGTCAATTTTTGGCTAGTAATAAGGAGCAAGTAAGATGAATCAAAACTACGAAAAATATTATGTGCCTGATCAAAGCCCTTGGCCAATTGTGGGTGCTGTCGCGATGTTCTTGATCGCTGTAGGTGCTGCGCTAACGGTCATGCAAGCGAGCGAAGAGGGCGGTAATGGACATTACATATTGTACGGTGGCATTGCTATTTTACTCTATATGTTATTCAGCTGGTTTAAAAATGTGATTGAAGAATCGCATCAAGGTTTGTATTCAGCCCAGATGGATCGATCATTTCGTCAAGGGATGAGTTGGTTTATTTTCTCTGAAGTAATGTTTTTCATGGCTTTCTTTGGTGCATTATTTTATGCCCGAATGATATCTGTTCCTTGGTTAGGGGGCGCAGGTAACAATGCGATGACTAATGAGGTGCTATGGCCAACGTTTGAAGCTGTATGGCCATTAGTGACTACCCCGGCAGGAGATACAACACAAGCAATGGGGTGGCTTGGGCTACCTTTAATAAACACAGTAATATTGCTTATCTCATCTGTGACGCTGCATTTTGCCCATGTGGCAATGGAAAACAATAAACGAGGCCCGTTAAAAGTCTTTTTAGGCGCCACTATTTTATTAGGGGTTGTATTTTTAGGCTTACAGGTTGAAGAGTATATTCATGCTTATCAAGATCTAGGATTAACCTTAGACTCAGGTGTTTATGGCAATACGTTCTTCTTGCTAACAGGGTTTCATGGCATGCATGTGACTTTGGGTACAATTATTTTATTAGTTGTATTCTTTAGAATTTTAAAAGGCCATTTTAGTCCCAAAAAGCATTTTGCTTTTCAAGCTGCTGCTTGGTACTGGCATTTTGTTGATGTGGTTTGGTTGTGTTTATTTGTGTTTGTATATGTGCTGTAGGGTTTGCATTTGGGTTGATAAAGCCAAGTTTGAACGCGGCAATAACAACAACAAGTACAACAACTGAAAATAACACGCGACGGCCTAAATAATGAGACATAGGCCGTCCTTTATCACGACCAGAAACCATAATAAATAGCGCACGAAATAAGTTAAAAAGTATAAACAATAACAACAGTACAATAATAATTTTTATAATCACTGGGTTCACCTTTATGCAGTTAGTTTTATGGCGTAAACAAAAGCTTAGCTCAATTTTCATCGTTTGCGTGGTGTTAGTTGTGGTATTCGTTTGTTTGCGTTTGAGTTATTGGCAAATACAGCGTGCACAGGCAAAGTCGTTGCAACTTGCACATATTGATAGTGTGCAAGACCAAGGGGTTATGCAATGGTCTAACGTGCAAGCATTACCAGCTACCTGGAATAAAACTGGCATCAAAGTCACTCTTACAGGTCAAGTCGCAAGTCAGTATTATTGGTTGTTGGATAATCAAATACACCAAGGACAAGTGGGCTACGATGTGCTTACTTTATTTACACCCATAGACAGTAAAACCCCCATTGTCGTTAATTTGGGGTGGATAAAAGCGCCACTTACACGTCAACAGCTCCCATCCGTTAATCTGCCAAAGCAACCTATTGAAATGACAGTGCAATTAAAGCAAGGAAAACTATCAGGTTTTACTTTAGAAAATAGTGATGCAGTCCAGTCAGATGGTTGGCCTAAGCGAATTCAAAATATTGATTTAGACATTTTTTCTAAACAAACAGGAACGTTGATGGCTGATTTTATTGGTTATCGGCAAGGCGCAGGCGATGAGCTAGGTATACCGCATTACCAAGCTGTTGTAATGAGCCCGCAAAAACATTATGGCTATGCAGTGCAGTGGCTATTAATTGGTTTAGCATGCGTTGGGGTTGCTGTATTTGCAAGCAAAAAGAAGGATTTAAAATGAAAAACAAACCGATGGTTATTTTTGTTGGATGCTGTTTAGTGCCTTTGATAATGGCCTACCTGGCACTCAAGTTTGAGTGGATCTCACCCGCTATAAGTAACAATGGTGAATTTTTAACAACAGAGATCAAACTCAGGCAGTGGCGAGAAACAGAACACAAACAATGGACAATTGCACTTAATCACCCACAGCAATGCTCGCAAGCGTGTGCTGAGCAATTAAGTGCACTGGATAATTTATATGTCGCACTGGGTAAAAACCAGGGCAAAGTAGACATGGTGATTTTAGGAGAACCAAAAGACACCGCAACACCATGGCGGCAATTAGCAGAAACAGATCAGCTTGAGCCTGCAAGTTTATATCTAATTGATCACATGGGGTTAGTTGTTTTGCATTACCCATATAAGCAAGAACCACAACAAAACCGCTTAACACAAAAGGGGCTATTAAAAGACTTAAAGAAGTTACTCAATTATTCGCGCTCAAGCTAATGCCATTAAAAGGGGCTGATGATGTATAAAAATTATAAAAACTTAGTAGTAGCAACCTTCTTTTTATCTATTGTGGTTGTCGGATTAGGCGCATATACGCGCTTAAGTGATGCAGGGTTGGGTTGCCCTGACTGGCCAGGTTGTTATGGCTTTTTGACAGTACCAAAACATGAAGCAGATTTAGCACATGTTGAACAAACTTACCCAGATATGATGTTTGAAACCGCAAAAGCATGGAAAGAAATGATCCATCGCTATTTTGCTGGCAGCCTAGGGGTATTGATTTTAGCGCTATTTATTTTCGCGTTCATTCAACGTAAGCACTCAAAATCCCCCGTTAAATTACCCTTTTTTTTATTAGTGTTAGTTATATTTCAAGCAGCGTTAGGCATGTGGACTGTAACAATGAATCTGCAGCCCCTTATTGTAATGGGCCACTTATTGGGCGGCTTTAGTATTTTGTCATTAGTCGCTTTGTTGTATTTAAGGCTAACCGCTAAACCTATAGCAGGAGGAGATGCGCCTGCACGACGTCATTTTAACTTGAGCCTAGTCGCATTGGTTGTATTGGTTATTCAAATTGCATTAGGGGGGTGGCTGGCGGCAAATTATGCTGCACCACATTGCAACGGGTTACCACTGTGTAGTTATGGGCAACCCTTTTCTCTAAGTAGTGTGTTTCAACTTCCGTTAGAACACAGTACGTATGAATATGGCGTGCTGTCACAGCAAGCAAGAATGTCGATTCACTTATTGCACCGAATTTGGGCTTTAGTGACGTGTGTTGTGCTTGCGCTCGTAATGTGGCGAATTTATAGCCATGCCTTATCAGCAAAAATTAAACATTGCACGATCACTGTATTGGTTGCGTTAGTGTGTCAAATAAGTTTAGGGCTGGCTGTTGTGCATTGGCATTTTCCATTAGGGGTAGCGCTGGCACATAATTTAATGGCTGCCATACTATTAATAACGCTTATTCGTTTATGTTTCTATTTAAAAGCACGTAGCTAGGAGGCTGTTATGGCACAATCATTAACAATAACAAAAGTCACACCTCACCAACTGTCCGATTTATTAAAAGATTATTTGGCAATTAGTAAATTTAAAGTAGTGGCAATGCTGGTTTTAACTGCTTGGGTGGGCCTGGCACTTGCCCCTGATGTGGGCCGAGGGGTTGCTGTACAATTTATTAGTTTATTGGGCATAGGTCTGTTATCAGCAGCCGCTGCGGTAATAAACCATGTAGTTGATAGCGAAATTGATAGCAAAATGGCACGTACGCGTCATCGCCCAGTGGCGAAAGGGCGTTTATCAAAACGGCACGCTCTTTCTTTTGCAGCAGTCATTGGTGTGAGCGGTTTTGTTATGCTGGTTATGTGGGCTAATCTGCTTACCGCTGTACTAACACTTTTTGCGCTGGTGGGTTATGCCTTTATTTATACGTCGTTTTTAAAACGGGCTACACCACAAAATATAGTTATTGGTGGGCTTGCCGGTGCAATGCCCCCTTTATTGGGTTGGGTGTCTGAAACAGGTCAAATGGCGGCTGCACCTTGGTTATTAGTGATGATAATATTTACGTGGACGCCGCCTCATTTTTGGGCATTAGCCATTGCACGAAAAAGTGACTATGAACGTGCTAAAATCCCTATGCTGCCCGTTACACATGGTATTGAATTTAGTAAAACGTGTGTCATCGCTTATTCTATTTTATTAGCATTAGTGTGTGTACTACCGTATTTAATAGGCATGTCTGGAGAGATTTACTTAACCGCTTCTAGCTTATTAAACGCAGTCTTCATTTATAAAGCGATTAAATTAAAAGTAGCACCTGAAGAGGGAACTGCGATGGATCTATTTCGTTTTTCAATTATCCATTTGATGTTACTCTTCATAGCCTTATTTGCTGATAAATGGCTAGTTATATGAAAATATGGGTAACGGTGGTTTTATGTTTTTTGTTATTGGTAGGTTGTAGTGATAAGAGCAAGCCAAACGTAGATGCATTAGTTTATGAAACTGCAAAACCACTCAGTGAATTTTCATTAAATGATCAACACAATAGTGAAGTGACAAACGCTAATTTTGAGGGGCAATGGAACCTCGTATTTCTGGGATATACCAGTTGCCCAGATATTTGCCCACTCACGTTAGCAAAACTAAACGCAGTCCATAAATCACTGAGTGATCAGTACGCATTGCAAATATGGTTTTTATCAGTGGATCCAAAACGTGATACTGCCAAGAAAAGAAAAGCCTACATAGATTATTTTAATCCTAACTTTTTAGCCGTATCAGGAGAGCATAAAGCACTGTTCCCGTTTGTAAGGGAGCTTGGGCTTATTTATGCCATTAGTGATAGTACAGAACAAGAATACGCCGTAGATCATAGCGCATCAGTTGCATTGGTTGATTCAACTGGGGCTGTAAGGGCAATATTCAAACCTGAGTTTAAGCAAGGAAGTGTGCCCCTGATAAACACCAAAAAAATGCTTAAGGAATTTAAAATAATTGCAGATTATTACGAATAAACACGCGATAAATTGGGCGTATAAAATATAAAAGGAGCGAATAGCTCCTTTTTTGTTTTCAGACGGTTGGAAAACTAATTTACTCTTTTTTTGATGCATTTATGGCATTTTCGGTAAGTCCGTCTAAGCTTTTGTAATGAATTGGTAAAACACGCAAAGCACAAAGTATATGATCAAACTTCCAGCGGAATTAGCGATTAACCAAGTTGAAATCTTACACCAAGATTTATTAAATGAATTAAGCGGCAATGATGATGTTTGTTTAGATATAAGCGATGTTACTCGTGCTGATACAGCGTCAGTTCAATTACTTTGTTCTTTACAAAAACATTTACTATCAGTGCAGCATAAAATTATTTGGGTTGGCCAAAGTGATGCGCTAAAAAGTGTTATTACCCAGTTGGGTTTAAGTGAATATTTAGTACTCGATAATGCAGATTAAGGAGTTTATATGAAAAGAATTTTAGCTGTGGATGACTCTGCGTCGATGCGTCAAATGGTTGGCTTTACATTAAAAAAAGCAGGATTTGATGTGACGGAAGCGAAAGATGGAAGCGAAGCTTTAAGTATTGCCAAGCAGCAAGGTTTTGATGCCGTTATTTCGGATGTAAATATGCCCGTAATGGACGGTATTACTTTAATACGAGAATTACGCACTCTCCCGAATTATAAATTTACCCCATTATTGATGCTTACTACAGAGTCTGGAATGGATAAGAAAGTAGAAGGCAAAGCTGCAGGTGCGACGGGTTGGATAGTCAAACCTTTTAACCCTGAGCAATTATTAGCAGTATTAAAAAAAGTGATTCGCTAATCTAGGGAGCGGGGCATGAGTATAGATTTAAGTCAATTTTTTGAAGTTTTTTTCGAAGAAAGCTTTGAAGGCTTGGATGCCATGGAAGCAGAATTACTAAATTTAGTTCCCGGCGAAGAAGATTCAGAAGCGATAAACACAATATTTCGTGCTGCGCATTCAATTAAAGGAGGCAGTGGTACATTTGGTTTTAACTCGGTCGCAGATTTTACACATGTATTAGAAACGCTTTTGGATCAAATTCGTGATGGATCTCGCCCTCTTACCGCCGAGCACGTCAATTTATTACTTAAGTCTATCGATTGTTTGCGAGCTTTATTAAGTGCCTTGCAAGCAGAGCAAGAGCCAGACCTAAGCGAATCTATAGAGTTACGTAAAAAGTTCGAACACATCCTTGAACTGGATGAAAGCTCAAATGATGAGTCAACAAATAGCTCTGAACCGCTCGCAGAGTTAAATACATTTCAAATTGACTTTAAGCCACATCATCACCTATTTAAAACAGGCAATGAGCCACTTTATATGGTGAGTGAACTCGCCGAACTCGGTGATTTAGACGTAGTTGTTTTTCATAACGAAGTACCTGACATTAAAGAGCTTGCACCGGATGATTGTTATTTATCATGGCGTTTTTTCCTTAATACTGAAAAACCTGAAACTGCAATAAAAGAAGTATTTGAGTGGGTGGAAGATGATGCCGATATCACCATAAGTCTATGCGGAGGTTTATTTGAAGATTTAGACGAAAACTCTGTTGAAAGCGAAGATAAAAAAGAATCTCAACCAGCTGATACTTCACCCAAAGCGGCAACGGCAGTCAAAGCTAAACCTAGCACTTCTGCAAAAGTTCAAAGTTCAGGGGCATCATCTTCAGAGTCAACCTCTATACGTGTGGGGATAGATAAAGTTGATTCGTTAATTAACATGGTAGGCGAGCTTGTCATCACACAAGCAATGTTAAGCCAGCTTGGCGAACAGGAAGTTACAGAAGCAACGTTTGCTTCCTTACAAGAAGGGTTAGCGCAATTAGCTCACAACACTCGAGATCTCCAAGAGAGCGTAATGGGCATTCGAATGTTGCCAATCAGTTTTGTATTTAGCCGATTTCCTCGGTTGGTTAGAGACATTTCGCAAAAATTAAATAAGCAAGTTGAATTGAAATTACTGGGTGAACAAACTGAGCTTGATAAAACGGTAATGGAAAAAATATCAGACCCAATGGTGCACTTAGTTAGAAACTCCCTTGACCATGGTTTAGAAACGGTTGATCAAAGAATAGCCGCAGGAAAAGACCCTGTTGGTGTTGTAACACTAAATGCATTTCACCAAGGCGGCAACATCGTTATTGAAATTATGGATGATGGCCAAGGACTTAATACGCAAAAAATAAAAGAAAAAGCGATTGCTAATGGGGTGATTTCTGAGACAGACGAATTATCAGATAAAGAAATAAATGAGCTTATTTTTGTAGCAGGGTTTTCTACTGCCGACGCGGTGAGTGACTTATCAGGCCGAGGGGTAGGTATGGATGTCGTGAGGCGTAATATAGAGTCACTTAACGGCTCTGTAGAAGTGGCATCAGCGCCTGGCGTAGGTTCAACATTTACGATTCGATTACCGCTAACACTTGCGATTTTGGATGGACAACTCGTTAAAGTTGCAAAGCATACTTATATTATCCCGCTTATTTCGATTGTAGAGTCGTTACAGATTGATGTAACAAAAGTGAGCCGAGTAGGTAAAGACCTTGATGTATTAAGACTTCGTGATGAGTACATCCCTATTTTGCGGTTGTACAACATTTTTAAACATCAAGGAGCGATTGAAACATTAGATAAAACGCTATTAGTCGTAGTGGAGAGTGACAACCAAAAAATTGGACTGTTGGTGGATGATTTATTATCACAGCAGCAAGTGGTCATTAAAAGCTTAGAAGCCAATTATCAGAAAGTTGATGGTGTCTCAGGTGCCACAATTTTAGGTGATGGCAGAGTGTCACTGATAGTAGATATTAGCGGATTAATAAAAATGTCAGGGCTCAGAAAGCCAGGCAGCCAAGAATTAATTATTGAATCGCAAGCTAATTTGGAGGCGTCATGAGCGCTTTGCTGAATGAGTTAAATAGTAATTTGACCCTTGAAGAAGAGCAAGGAGTTAGGCAATTTTTAACTTTTATTATGGCCGAAGAAGAGTATGGGGTTGATATTTTAACGGTGAAAGAAATCCGCAGTTGGGAAGAAATAACCGTTATTCCTAATGCTCCAGATTATGTTCAAGGAGTCATTAATATTCGAGGCACCATAGTACCAATTTTAGATTTGCGATTGCGATTTGGTTTGCCAAGAATCGAATATGGCGCACTCACAGTCGTGATTGTGATAAAGGTCGATTTAGGACAGAAAACAAAAATAATGGGTATGGTTGTTGATGCGGTATCTGATGTTTATAGCATTATTGAAAAGAACGCCAAAATGGTTCCAACATTTACAGATTCAGACAATTCAGAATTTGTTGCAGGACTGGTTAATGTTGGAGAAAAGATGGTTGCGTTATTAGATCTGAAAAAAACGATGGATATTTAACTGTTCATTTTAGTTAATGAAGCAATAAAAGGTGATGGGCATGGGGTGGTTTAGTAATTCAAAGCAGCCAAAATCAGAAAATGATTTAGTAATAGCTGCATTAAAAAAATCATTTGCTGTTATTGAGTTCGAGCCAAACGGCACAGTGATAACAGCAAATAATAACTTTTTAGATATGATGGGTTATCGCCTAGAAGAGTTACAAGGCCGAAATCACAGTGTATTTATTGCTAATGAAACACAAGAAAATCAAAGTGAAGCGATTTGGCAACGAGTGAAAAGCGGTGAGCCAATTAACGGTGAATTTAGCTTTTTAGCCAATGATGAAAAGATAGTTTGGCTTCAGGCAAATTACAGCCCTGTTATAGATGAGCAGGGAAATGTTACTAAAATAGTTCTACTCGCATCAGATATTACTGCTCTTAAAAAAGAGACTGTGGACGCCACCAGTAAAGTACAAGCCATTAATAGGTCTCAAGCGGTTATCGAATTCAACTTAGATGGCATCATTATTACGGCTAATGATAATTTTTTAGCGACCGTCGGCTATAGCTTATCTGAAATACAAGGCAAGCATCACAGTCTGTTTGTTGATCCTAATTACGCTAAGACAGAAGAATATCAGAAATTCTGGCAGAAACTGGGTAATGGGCATTTTGATTCAGGTGAGTATTTGCGTTTAGGCAAAGGAGGAAAAAAAGTTTGGATCCAAGCGTCATACAATCCAATTTTTGACCAAAATGGCAACCCTGTTAAAGTGATTAAGTATGCGAGCGACATTTCTGAGCAAAAAGAGATATCTGAAAAAGCGCGTATTAGTGCTGATTTAGCAAGCGCATTAAAAGTGTGCCAAGCCAATGTAATGATTGCAGATAATGATCTTAAAATTATTTTTGTGAATGAAGAAGTTAAAAAAATGCTCAGTGCTAGAGAAGCACAATTAAAGACTGTGCTACCTAGTTTCTCTGTCGCTGATTTAATTGGTACTTGTGTTGATGACTTTCACAAGCAAGCATCTCATCAGCGTCAGCTTTTAAAAGACCTTAAACAACCTCATCATGCTCGTTTAACATTAGCAGGACTTATTTTTGAGCTGATTGCGACGCCATGGGTAAATGATGATGGCAAACGGTTAGGTACAATTGTTGAGTGGCAAGATATAACGCAGAGCGAGCAAAAAGCGCAAGAAGAGAAAAAGAATGCGCAAGAGAATTTACGTGTTCGTCGCGCTTTAGATCGAGTAGCTACAAATACAATGATTGCTGATACGGGCAATAATATTATATACCTCAACGAATCTGTTAAGAATATGATGCGTATTGCAGAATCAGATTTACGTAAAGATTTACCGAACTTTAACTGTAATGATTTATTAGGCCAAAATATAGATGTATTCCATAAAAATCCATCGCATCAGAGGGGGTTATTAAATACCTTAACGGATACGTATAGCGCGGAAATTGTAGTTGGGGGAAGAACATTTGGCTTGGTTGCAAATCCTATATTCACACCAGAAAACGAAAGAATAGGCACTGTTGTTGAATGGGAGGACAGAACCGGTGAGGTTGCCATAGAGAAGGAAGTCAATGACCTTGTAAAGGCAGCAGGGCGTGGTGATTTAGACCAACGTATTAGTGAGCAAGATAAAGATGGCTTCTTTAAGCGCTTAGCCGTTGGCTTAAATAGCTTAGTTAGTATCGTAGACGATGCAGTTTCAGATACTGCTCTGATGCTTAGTGCAATGGCTACAGGGGATCTATCAAAACGTATTGAGCAGGATTATCAAGGCTCTTTTGATAAGCTTAAAAAAGACGCAAATGCCACGGCTGATAAACTCACAGAAGTGATGCATCGGATAAACTCATCGGCGACCTTGGTTGCAAGTGGTGCAGAGGAAATTTCGCAGGGCAACACCGATTTAAGTCAGCGCACAGAAGAGCAAGCATCTTCATTAGAAGAAACCGCTTCAAGCATGGAAGAGATGACAAGTACCGTGCGTCAAAACGCTGACAATGCAAAAATAGCGAATGGATTGGCTGAAGAAACCCGCGACAAAGCATTAGAAGGTGGTGAGGTTGTTAACCGAGCTGTAGCGAGTATGTCAGCAATCAATGAATCGAGTAAAAAGATTGCAGATATTATTAGTGTGATTGACGAAATCGCCTTTCAAACCAATTTACTTGCACTGAATGCGGCAGTGGAAGCGGCTCGAGCGGGTGAGCAAGGCCGTGGTTTTGCTGTTGTAGCTGGTGAAGTGCGAAATCTAGCACAACGCTCAGCGGGTGCAGCGAAAGAGATTAAAGAATTAATTAGAGACAGTGTTGGTAAAGTAGAAGACGGTACATTGTTAGTGAATGAGTCAGGTGCAACGCTGCAAGATATTGTCAGCTCAGTGCAAAAAGTAACGGAAATGATTTCTGATATTGCAGAAGCGTCAGTTGAGCAGAGCTCCGGCATTGAGCAAGTTAATAAAGCGATTTCGCAAATGGATGAAATGACGCAGCAAAATGCAGCATTAGTTGAAGAGGCATCAGCAGCGGGAGAGTCGATGTCAGAGCAGGCAAACGATATGCGCCGCTTACTCACCTTCTTTTCTCTGAATCAGCAAGAGGCACCACTTAAAACAGAGCCTCCTGTCGTTGAATCAATACCAACATTGCATACTAGTAAAGTAAGAAGTGCTCCTAGAGGTAATGACTTTGCTGATTCATCAGATGAGTGGGAAGAGTTTTAAATAAGTTATGTGCTAGTTAATTAGTACAGCTGTTTGGGTATTGAGCCTAAGAGGGTTTCATATATTGCGACCCTCATGCCTTTTATACAGTTTTAAGCCCTATTAACTATTTATGCCGTGCTCAGGTGGTCCTGTCTCGTTATGTCGCAGCTACCTTGTATATAATACCAATCCGCAATAATACTTAATCATTTTGCGGGGCTAGACGTGTCGCTACCTGCGTTAAAAAATTCTCATTTAGGATATCTAAATAGCGAATTTTTGCCTTGCTATCAACACGTTTTTCTACCCTCAAAATAGGTCACTTAATTAAGCGAATTGGTATAAATGGATTTTGACACTAATTTAGTTTTCTTAAGTGCGGGAATGTTCAATGAAAGAATTTTTGCTGACAGATAATGATTTTAAGACTATTGCCAAACTAGTCTATGATGCATGCGGGATTGTGCTCGGTGATCATAAGCGAGAAATGGTTTATTCACGCTTAGCACGACGTATTCGCTCTCTGCAGTTAAATAATTTTAAGCAGTATTTAGCCTATTTAGAAGCACATGAAGAGCAAGAATTTAGCGATTTTATTAATGCAATAACGACTAACCTCACTTCCTTTTTTCGTGAATCACATCATTTCGATTATTTAAAGTCAGATATTATCCCCAATCTATTACTATCTAATAGGTCAACAAAAAGAGTGAGAGTGTGGTCTGCTGGCTGCTCGACTGGAGAAGAACCTTACACATTAGCAATGACCTTAGATGGTGTTTTCCCTAGCGATTGGGATGTTAAAATTTTAGCGACCGATTTAGATTCTAATGTATTAAATAAGGCACAACTGGGCAGCTATACCGCGGCGAATGTAAATGGCCTTGAGTCGCACCATTTAAAGCGCTGGTTTTTGAAAAGCAAAGATGGTGAAACGTTTAAAGTGAAGCCTGAGTTACAAAAAAAAGTGCATTTTAAGCGGCTTAACTTATTGCAAAAGTGGCCCATGAAAGGTTCATTTGATGTGATTTTTTGCCGAAATGTGGTTATTTACTTTGATAAAGAAACAAAAGATCAACTGTTTAAACGCTACTGTGACATTTTAGCCCCCCGAGGCCATTTATTTTTAGGTCATTCAGAAAGTATGGGTAAGGAGCACAGTGAATTTAGAAACCTAGGTAAAACAATGTATCAAAAGGTGGCTAATGAGTAACCAATTTAAAACCGTGCTGCCTGGTTTTGAGCACGTAAAGCGGTTCTGGGATGCTGGACAGCAACATGTAGTTGCAAAGGTATTACCGGGTGAGTTTTATGTATCCAAAAATGACGAATTAATTAGTACTGTATTAGGTTCATGTATTGCTGCGTGCGTTTACGATGATAAATTAGGGATTGGTGGTATGAATCATTTTATGCTGCCTGCAGAGAAAGGAGTTGAGCAAGCAAATGCGCACAGCTTAAACTGTCGTTATGGTAATTGGGCAATGGAATTTTTAATTAATGAAGTGCTGAAAAATGGAGGCTCTCGCAGTAACTTAAAAATTAAATTGTTTGGTGGTGGAAAAATTATTCGTTCTATGACAGACATAGGCTTAGGTAATATTCGTTTTGCCTATTCCTATGTGCAGGAAGAGAAGCTTGACCTTGTTTCCCATGATGTGGGGGGGCCTTGGCCTAGAAAGGTCAACTTTAATCCTCAGACGGGTAGGGCACAAGTTAAAAAATTACGAGAAATGCACAGCGATGCATTAGAAAAGCGTGAAGTGCGCTACTTGCATGATATTGAAAAACAAGACTCGAATACAGATATCGAGCTCTTTTAGGAGTTCTTCATGATCAAAGTTTTAGTTATTGATGATTCACCCTTGATAAGGAGAATATTAACAGATATTTTGTGCGAGCCAGCCGATATGGAGGTTGTTGGGTGTGCAGCAGATCCCTATCAAGCACGAGAAATGATCAAGCAGTTAAAGCCTGATGTATTAACGCTCGATGTTGAAATGCCTAAAATGGACGGCATTAGTTTTTTAAAAAACTTAATGCGGTTACGTCCAATGCCCGTCGTTATGATCTCAACATTAACTCAGAAAGGTTCCCCTGTTACTTTAGAGGCATTAGAGATTGGAGCTGTTGACTTTATAGCTAAGCCCACTGTCAATTTATCGGAGCAATTTAACCAATATGCGGCGGTGCTGCAGCAAAAAGTGCGTACAGCGGCAAGCGCAAGAGTACGTCCGTGCAAACCTTCAAGTAACCAGGTTATAGAACCTAGCGTAATTTCAAACTTTAATGTTTCTGCTATTTTAGCCATTGGCGCATCAACAGGTGGAACGGAAGCGATTAAAGAAGTGTTGATTAGAATGCCTAAAAATTGCCCTCCTATTGTAATCACACAACATATTCCACCTGTATTTAGCAGCTCGTTTGCTCTAAGAATGGATAAAACTTGCACAATTAATGTTAAAGAAGCTGAGCATGGAGATAAGTTAGCAGCAGGTTGGGCATTCATAGCTCCAGGAGGTAAGCACCTGAGTGTAGTAAAGCGTGGTAGCCATTTAATCTGTCACTTAGATGAGTCGGCTGCTATTAATCGCCATCGCCCTGCTGTCGATGTGCTGTTTAACTCACTAGTAAACATACATCCTAAAAATACCGTGGCGGCATTACTTACAGGTATGGGTAATGATGGCGCCAAAGGGTTATTAGCGCTCAAGGGCTGTGGGGCTTATACAATTGCACAAGATGAACTCACATCAGTCGTGTGGGGGATGCCAAAAGCGGCTATTGAATTGGGGGCTGCTGATGATGTTTTGCCACTAGAAAAAGTGGCAGAGCATCTATTGAAAAAAGCGCAAAAACAGCTTAAATAAGTAACTTGAGCTTTATGCTCTTGGCTCAAGTTAACCCATTTTGTTTACTCTGTAAGTACCCATGGTTGAGAAAACCAGTAATAGCTTCCTTTATGTGTCTTTGATGGAGCTGTGCAGTTAAACCGCGAGCGACCTAAATTTAACTTTTTAGGAGAGTTTACTTTTACTGTATCAGCTGTAACCCAATCTAGCTGAGCTTGTCCAACACCAGACACGT
Organism: Pseudoalteromonas sp. 3D05; assembly: GCF_002723455.1. Classification (GTDB taxonomy): domain Bacteria; phylum Pseudomonadota; class Gammaproteobacteria; order Enterobacterales; family Alteromonadaceae; genus Pseudoalteromonas. Next base: position 58,129 of record NZ_PDUS01000007.1, read on the forward strand.
AACAGGCTAATTGACTTTTATGAAAGTCACCCATTTCAAATTGAATACTGATGATAGGTGGGTTTTCGTTAGTTACGCTATCAGAGTATGTAAGCGCTTTAATTGTAAATGGGCGAGAGCTAAGTTTGGTTTTGAGAGTATCCAATTTGCTATAAAATCCCGATGCTGGAAAGCGTGGCAGGCGGGTAAAATCAGAGTTTACGCCAATGGCTCCTGAGTGTTGGCCAATGCCAATGAAACCAAGGCTTTTTACCAATTCTTGAAGCTGGTTATTGAACTCACCATAAGGATAAGCTAAATATTTAAAATCATGACCAATTTCCTCTTTAATGCGCTTTTGCGAAAATAAAATATCGTCTTTTATTCGTGCTTTCCATTGCGCGTCGTTTTCACCACTTTGGCGTTGGTGCAGGTAATCGTGCTGTGAGCTGTGATTGCTGATCAGCGCCCCTTTTTTGGCAAGCTCTCTAAGTTTATCCCAGCCCATAACATACCCTTTGCCTTCATCAATCAATTTTGGGTTTACAAAAATGGTATAAGGGTAATTAAATGCTTCAAGTATAGGAGCGGCTTGGTCATAATTGTTGTTGTAACCATCATCAAAAGTAATTGCGACCGTTTTATCAGGTAAGCTTTTGCCTTGTTGTAAAGAGTTTACTAATTCATTTAATGGAATCACATTAAAGTCATGTTGTTTAAGGTAGCTTAAATGGGCTTCAAAGTTTTTAGCACTGATGCTAGTAACTGCGGGCAGCGTTTCGCTAACATGATGATACTGTAAAATAATTGCGCTTTTTACAGAAAACGATAGGTAAAAAAGGATAAATAAAACACAGTGAAACAATTTCTTAAAGTTCATAAAGCACACCATAAAAGCTTGTTGTTATTAGCGGGTCCGATGATCTTATCAAATATAACCGTGCCACTGTTAGGAATAGTTGATACGGCTGTCATTGGGCATTTAGGGAGTGCGCATTATCTAGCAGGTATAGCACTGGGCGCGACAGTCATTTCATTATTGTTTTGGCTGGCAGGCTTCTTAAGAATGAGTACCACAGGCTTGGTTGCTCAAGCGTATGGCAGTCAGGATAAAGCACTGCTGGCAAGCTTATTAAAACGCAGTTTATTGTTAGCCCTTGTTGTTGCGTTTACTTTACTTGCTGCATCACCGTGGATAAAAGATTTAATTGCGTATTTATCAGGGTCCAGTGATGCAGTGCTAGAGCAGGCGTATATTTATTTTGATATTCGTATTTTTAGTGCGCCTGCTGCGTTATGTAATTTGGTTTTATTGGCGTGGATGTTGGGCGTGCATTACGGCCGAGGCCCTTTTTATTTACTGTTAGCAACTAATATTACTAATATTGTGCTCGACATTTATTTCGTTGTTTACTTAGATTGGCAAGTGGCGGGCGCAGCATGGGCCTCAGTGATTGCAGATTATACCGCGTTCATATTTGCTGCTGTTTTGGTTTTAAATTTAGCCGCTAAAAAGTCGGTGCCATTGTTTATTAGTGGTTGGTTTAGTGCTTCGCAGATGGTGGCATTACTAAGTTTAAACCGTGATATTTTTATTCGCTCTCTTATTTTGCAGTTGTGTTTTAGCTTTATGACCTTTTATGCGGCGCGTATAGGCGATATAACCTTGGCTGCAAATGCCGTATTGCTTAACTTTTTAATGCTGGTGAGCTTTGCTCTTGACGGAGTTGCTTATGCAAGCGAGGCAAAGGTCGGTCAAGCTAAGGGTCAAAATAGTGAACGCAAAATACACTTATGGGTTAAAGTTAGTTTATTTTGGGGAGCAATGTTTGCTTTAGCATATAGTGTATTCTTTGCCTTATTAGGACAGCACATTATCGCTTTACTAACTGATGTACCTGAGGTTATTGCTACCGCTACACTGTACTTGCCTTGGCTTGTCGTGTTGCCCGTTGCGGCAATGAGTTGTTTTTTATTTGATGGTGTATTTGTTGGGTTAACGCGAGCAAAAGACATGCGCAATAGTATGTTATTGTCAGCGAGTGTCGGCTTTGCGGGTGTATTTTTGGTTTTTCACTCTTGGCAAAATCATGGTTTATGGCTAGCAATGACCTGCTTTATGCTCTTAAGAGGTATTACATTAATTGTACGTTATAGGCAGCTAAAGAAAGCGGGGCGCTTACTTTACTAAGTATTCAATACGGGTAACTTTGCTTTAATCACATTTAATTACGTGTGTAAATAAAAAGTATCGGCTAAGCTTTACCTATATGGAATGAGTAGAGTAAAGGGTTTTTGATGCGGTTAAAGCTAGGGTTTTTACTTGGTGTATTAATCTTACTCAAATTAAGTAATGCCTTAGCGGCTTTTGAGCATTACACAATAGAAGATGGCTTGTCTCAAAGTATAGTGTTTAGCATAGAGCAAGATGAACTTGGTTTTATGTGGTTTGCAACACAAGATGGTTTAAACCGTTTTGATGGGGACCGTTTCGAAGTGTTTAAGGCTTCGGATAAAAATAGTAATTCGTTGGCAAACAATTACATTTACCCATTATCCCTAGATAATCAAAATCAGTTAGTTATTGGCACGCGCTATGGGGGGGTTAATCAGTTAAACTTATTTAATTACGCTTTTTCTACTCCTTTGTTAAATGAAAAGCGCATTACTGCACTACTCCTTTATGAAAAATGGCTGTTTGTTGGTACGTTTGACGGTGTTGTGTATCGTATAAACCGTGACTCATCAAAAATTGATACGCTCGTCGATAATCTAAAAAAGCCGATTTACGCACTTGAAAAAATAGATAATATTCTATGGATTGGCAGTAATGGTAGCGGTTTAACCCACTATGATTTACAAACCGACACCTTATTGCCTACTATGTTAGAAGACATCTTTAAAGCTGAGCCTATCTATCCAAGTATTTATGCCATTAAGCAAGATGCTAATGCTCACGTATGGATTGCAACCCAAGGAGGCGGCGCTTATAAAATCGATTTAACAAAACGGATATTTACCAATTGGCGCCATGGTGAACAAGATTTTGAGAGCATTTCAAGTAACCAAATCCGTGATATTGAATTCGATGAGCAAGGCCGAACTTGGTTTGCAACACGTGGTGGTGGTGTCAGTATTTATCACCAGCAAACACAGCGCTTCACTCATTTAAAACATGACCCTTTTGATCGCTACAGCTTAGCGCATAATCGTGTGTACAGTGTATTTAAAGATCAATCAGGTATTATGTGGTTTGGTACAGCGAATGGTATTAGCAAGTTAGATCCAGCCTCGTTGAGCTTTACTAAATTACGTAAACCAGCCCCTTTATCCAGCAATGATGCTTGGGCTCTTCATGAAGACTCTAAGCAGCGGCTGTGGTATGGGAGTTGGGGGGCCGGTATTGATATCCTTGATAAAAACTTTAACCGTGTAGACCACCTAGATAAGCATTCATCCCCAATAGCATTATCAAGCAACGCAATCAAAGTCATTACCCAAGATGGGTTAGGCAATACGTGGATTGGAACGTGGGAGCGCGGCATTAATGTTATCACCAAACAAGGTGAATTGATCGCCTATCATGCAGAGGAGGGGGAGCATGGGTTGTATGAGAATAGTATCTATAGCTTATTAGCCGATAGTAACAACAATGTATGGGTGGGAACGAATGGTGGGGGGTTATTCAAATTTGATATTCAATCGCAAAAATTTATTAGCTACAGTAAGCCGCAACCCAATACAACTTTGCTCATTGATGCCCCAAGAGTGACCAGCCTTTATCACGGGCAAAATAATGAGCTTTGGATTGCGACAGATGGCTTTGGTGCTTATAAGTATAATACCGAGTTAGATTCCCTCTCCCATTTTACAAAGCGTCCTTCAGGCGAAGGGTTAAGCCACAATACAGTTCGAGCATTCTTACTACGTGATAATGGAGATATGTGGCTGGCAACCTCTAATGGGGTCAATATTATAAAAGCAGGCACAGGGCAAATTACACACATCGGGTTGGATGATGGCTTACCTAACCAAGTTGTATATGGTTTGGTTGCACAAGGCGAGGAATCGGTTTGGCTCAGTACTAACAATGGCCTTGCTAAAGTTAATAGCTCGACTGGCCTCATTAGGCACTTTAAAGCAAAAGATGGCATTCAAGGAAATGAGTTTAATGCAGGGGCGTATCTCAAAACGCGGCAAGGAAAAGTCATTTTTGGCGGAACACAAGGCCTAACCGTTTTTTCGTCCGATGAATACCAACCTCAACTACCTGCTAAACTAGCATTAACCAAGCTAAAGTTTGATGACCAGCCTCTACGCAACAGCATGGGTAGCCAATTAGGTATGCATTATGAGGTTGAGAAAAATCGTCAACTGGAGATCCCTCACTCAGTAAAGCGTATTTCGCTTGCCGTTAACCTTTTGCACTTCTCAGAACCTAAAACCAATGTCTATCGCTATCGATTAATTGGCTTTGAACAACAATGGCGTTCAGCGAAAGGAGCAAGCCTTTCGATTGATTATACAAATTTACCGGCAGGAAATTATCAGCTTGTTGTTGAAGCAAATTCACATTTAGGTGGGAAAGCACTCGCTCCGTTGATGTTAAACCTACATGTACTTACTCCGTGGTGGCAAAGCTCATTGGCTTATTTTATTTATTGCCTCTTGTGTGCAATATTTGTTTGGATATGTATTAGTCTATGGACACAGCGATTACGTAATCAAAAGAGTGAACTAGAGCGTTGCGTGGTATTAAGAACCCAAGAGATTGAGTCGCAAAAGTCAGTGATTGAAAAGCAAGCTACTGCGCTTGGGCACACGTTAGAAAGCAAAGTTCGCTTTTTTACTCATGCATCTCATGAACTACGAACCCCGCTTAGCTTGCTTGTTGCACCAACACAGGCATTGTTAACGAATGAGAGTAACCCTAATAAAAGAGCTAATCTGGATTTAATTTTGCGCAATTCACGACGGCTAGAGGGATTAGTAGATAAGTTACTTACGTTAACGCGCTTTGATCAAAGCAATGATGAAGAACTAAAAACTATTTCATTGTCGGCAATAGCCAGAGAGGTTGCTGAGCAGTTTAGTGTGTTAGGTGAGCAAGGTATTGTGTTCGAATATGATATTGAAGAAGCTCTTTATATCCACGCTAGCAGAGAAGGGTTAATCACAATATTTAATAACCTGCTAAGCAATGCATTCAAATTTACTACACAAGGCAGAGTTGAGTTAAAGGTTTATGCTTTGCAGCAACAGGCAGTAATAGAGTTTAAAGACACTGGACGGGGTATTGCTGAGGTGGAAGCCAGTAAAGTCTATGATTTGTTCTACCGAACAGCAGGCAATACAAATGTAGAAGGCAGCGGTGTAGGCTTATCTATTGTTAAAAAGCTCGTAGATAAATACGCTGGACAAATTGAGCTACAAAGTACATTGCTCAAAGGCACTCAATTTAGTGTTAAATTCGCTCTGGTTTGTGCTCCTAAGCAATTGCAAAGTCAACATAATCTTCAAATCAAAACTAAGCAACATCTTAACGAAGATGATTTGGCAACCGTGTTAGTTGCTGAAGATAATGATGAATTAAGGCATTACCTTTACAATGAGTTAGCTGCTAAATATCAAGTGCTGATGGCCAGTAATGGTAAAGTTGCGATGGAATTAATGCAAAAGCATGTACCTGATTTATTAATTACAGATTTGATGATGCCAAAAATGGACGGATTTGCTCTATTAAAAGAAGCGCATAACTGTCGTATTACTTGCCATATTCCGGCTATTATTTTAACCGCTAAAGGCGATCACGAAAGCCGCTTAAAAGGACTTAATCATTTTGCGCTCGATGTCATTACTAAGCCTTTTGACCGTGATGAACTATTGGTTAAAGTCGATAATTGGATTGCATGGATAAATACATATCATCAACATACTCCACATGAGATTCAAGCTGAATCAACAAAAAGTGGTACGGTGAATCGAGATCCCAAAGACACACAATTATTAGTTAATTTAAATGCGTTTCTAGATCTACATTACTCGGATACGCAGCTGACGGTGCCACGTTGCGCAAAAGAGTTAGCGCTTAGTGAACGTCAATTTCAGCGAAAATTGAAAGTGCTTATTAACCTTTCCCCAACTGAGTTCATCCGAGATTTTCGTCTTACTAAGGCTGCAGACTTATTACTGCAGGGTCGGCAGATAAATTTAGTAATAGAAGATGTCGGTTTTACCTCGCGTTCTTATTTTTCTAAGGCCTTTAAAGCTAAATATGGGATGACAGCAAAGGAATATCAGTTATCTAATTAGTTGAAAGTTATTACTTTGTCGTGTGAGGAGACAAATTGGTCGGATATGGACGCTGTTTTTTTTGCGTCTTGCGGTATGCTTTGTTCATCCTTTTTAGCATGTAACTCCCTTCGCTTTAATGGGTCTGACACTTACATATAGTAAATATGTATAAATCATCGAATTTCTCTCCTTAAGTGGAGGCTGGAGAGTAGGCTAGCCTCTGCTATTTTTCTTTTATTGCTTTGCCAATACCTGATTAGAAGATTTCATATCACAAGTATTTCACGCCTCTATTATATTGAAAATTATAAACTTGTCGGGAATGAGTACAAATTGGTCGCATATGTAGTCACCGTGTTTAGTAAGTTAAACTAGAATCATCCCAGTTACTTTTTGTAGAAAAGGTGCTCCAAAAATTGATACCTGAGTAATGGAATAGCGGCTCAATTGCATAAGTGGATTTGCCAATTAATTTTGCAAAAGATGTATCTCGTCATTCTATTTTCATTTATTGATTTATTCATTTGGCTTATCTGTGTCGTGTAATCAGTTTTATTGATTTACATAGGGCCAGCAACAGGGAAAAAGGAAACAAAATGAGTGTATCAAATAGGCTTCATCGTTCGGGTGTTTTGGCACTATTGACGAGTGCTTTTATTATCACAGGTTGTGGTGGCGGAGGCGGCGATAGTGGCGACTCCACGCCCCCAGCTATAAGTAATAACAGCCCAACTGTGAGTATTTCTGGTGACGCAGAAGTTAACGAGGGAAAAGAGTTGTCCTTGACCGCTGTTGCCAGCGACAGTGATGGCAGTATCACAAGCTATGCATGGCAAGCTATTTCAGGGCCTACAGTCACGTTAGCAGGTAGTGATAGTGAAAATGTTAGCTTTACTGCGCCTAATATCGAAGAAGATACCGATTTAGTACTTGAAGTGACGGTGACTGATAATGAAGGTGCGACCAAAAGTGCTCAAATCACGGTTAATATAAAGCGTGAAGTGCTCAGTGTGACTATTACAGGAATTGTCACAGATGAGCCTATTGTCTCTTCAAATATAGCTGTTCAAGTGGGTGATGACCTTTTTGAAGTCACCGCCGATGAAACGGGTCAATACACAGTGAAAGTTGAAGTGGATGACTCGTTTGCTAATAAGCTTGTAAGGTTAGTGGCACTGGGGAACAACGCTATCAACCCAGAGGTTGAATTTGTATCGCAGTTAAAGTCAGTTGCAACTTTAATTACACAAGCGGGTGATGATGCGACCTTGACAAAAAATGAAAACTTCGGCGTTAACATTACCAATGTGAGTACTGCTGAATATGCTTTGGTAAAACGTGATAATGGTGATGTGCAAGACGAAGCTTCACTTTCAAATGCGTTGTTAGCGGTTGATGCAGATGAAAAGCTTTTATTATCGGCATTAATTAAAATTATTGTAGATGATGAAAACTACACACTCCCAGAAGGCGTGGATTCAACATTGGCGTTAGTATCTAATGCAAACGATATTGACAACTTCGTGAACACTGTTGAGAGTCAAGACCCTGACTTAATCGAGGCCACTAAAAAAGCGATTAAAGACGATGATGACCTGATTGACAAAACCATTGGTGATGTAACAGGTGAATTCATTTTGACAATGCCACAATCTTACCGCGCAGCTGCGGCGCAATTACATCTGCTTGATGAGGAAAAGGGTTACATTAGCTTTACTGGTTTTGAAACGAACTTTACCTGGCAACAAACTGGACCCTTGATAAGCATGGTACTTGATGAGGCCGCTTTAGAGAGCTGCGCCATGATGATGGATGAGAATAATCAGCAGCAGGAGAGTTGTCAGTATCTAGTGGAGTTAGGGATGACCATACTCCTTGAGAACGATGTGAATAAAACCGTTGAACTTTACAGAAAGTTTGAAAGACGCTGGAGCAGCACAGGTGATGTTCACGATTCATATGAAGGCACAACCAACTTTAGTTTAATTGAAAAGCAACAGACGATAGCCATTACGGCCGATAAACTCATAGGCACCTGGGTTGTTGATGGTGCAAGTGAATTTCAAGGTTTAAGAAGTGCCGTATCATTTGATTTACTTGCTGGCGGTGCGGGAACGCTCAGAGATAATGATAAAGCACCTGTTAGTATCACTTGGCAAATAATTGATAATCGCTTAGTGATTACCAACACCAATGAAGAGGCCGTGTTTGATTATGAGTTTTGGTTGATAAAGGATGTTCAAGTAGGGTATCAATTTGTGTCATCACTAAACGCCAAAGCAGATGAATCAACACGTACTTCATCTGGTTTAATGGTCAAAGATAATCAATTAGCATTTACTACAAACGAATTACTGGGCAAGTGGACAATCTATCAGGGGTACAACGCGCCACAGACTGATTTACATTACGATGTTTATGATGATGGCTTAATGAACTTTAATTTAAACCAAGATTATCGTTCGTGGCAAATCGGCAGTGAGGGTGAGTTTTTACGTTATAACTACTTCACTGATAACGGTGTTCAACCAGTGTGTCCTGAAGGCCAAACCTGCCAAGTATATAGCGAGTTTTCACAACGTTTATTGGCAACAGCCAATGACCAAAACTTTACCTATCGTAAATACCGGTTCTATAACTTTGATGGTTCAGAAAGGCCGCAAAATTACTCCTCCCATCTTCGTAATTTCTCAGTTGCAAATGGTGAGTATGGTGTCACACGTTTTGCACCCTATTGGATTCAAGAGAACCCAGGCTTTGATGAAAACGGATACCCAACCAATGTAAATTATATCGAACTGTATACGCCCAATAGCAAGGGGGTGGAAACAATCACTATTGCGACAAACTATGACGAGCAAGGCGAGCCTAGTAGTTACACAATTAGCTTTACTAACGCAGGTGTTACACAGTCATATGATTATAGTTTAGCTTCTGGGAAACTTTTATACAGTGATCAGCAAATCGAAATAATGGACTTTGATCGCAACTACCTCACTGTGTGTATTTATGAACAGAGCGGAGTGTGTAATCAGGCAAATACCCAAGCTTGGTATTTTGATGAAGCAATGGCCGCAGATAATGTACAGGCTGTTCGCCCTCAACCAGTCCACCCACTCGATGGCGCTTGGCAGGTAGAAGATGAACCTGATGTAGTCGTTATACTTCGAGATGGTAAGTGGATACATGTGCAAAGCGAAGCTGATGACGGTGTAGATGATGCGTTTGCTGGCTATGAAATAGGTGACTTTACCTGGAACGAAGAAACTGGCGAGTTTGCGGTTACTTTAACTGAAGACACAAATGGAACATTTGGCTTTGACGAAGAAGAAACTGTTGAGGCAAGTGTTGAAGGCGATACCCTCACTCTTACATTTAACGGTGAAGGGGATTTCTTATTGCAGCGTGTTTATGATTCAAACAACCCATTAGTAGGGGGCTACTTTAATGGTTCAATTGCAGATAATGACTTTTACTTTGCGGTGTTTAAAGGGGATGGTTATTTTATTGAGATGGATCATGAGGCAGGCGTATCTCCTGTAATAAGTGCAGGTAACTACACTACCACAGCGGATCCTTCCGGTGACCCAGAGTTATTAAGTGTTACATTGGATTACTACCTAAATCAAATGGATACCGGTGAGGTTGACCCTTATGTTGTTTTAAAAGGGGAAGGTAATCGCTTAATATGGCTTGATGGTAATGGCTTTGGCGTGGACAAACGAGTTACGGATGTCGTAGAGCCAATCGAATTTAGTGAAGCAGATATTATTGGTAATTATGTATTTAGTTTCATGGAGCAAGGGGCTATTACTGAACGCGCGATTGAAGTTCGTAGTAATGGAACCGCAAGCTTTGATTTAGATGGCACGGTTCGAGAGGGAGAGTGGTCACTTGAATTGGGTAGCTTAAAGTTAGTCAGCCCAGAGACGGCATCGCAAGATGCGACCTTTGGTATGATATTTACCCCTAAATCATTATTGGAAAGTGGGTATAGTGTCGCAGCCTTTAGCGTCACTGTGCCTGGAGAGCATCCTTCTAAAGAGGACACAAGCCTACACATTAGTGTAATGGGTAGCTTGATAAAGCAATAACATTTAACGGAGCCTAGCGGCTCCGTTTATTTTTGGGAGTGAAAAAATGTATAAGGTCATATTAGCTATGTCTCTTGTCGCGCTTTCTGGCTGTGAAACCGTTGAATCTGTACAGCAGGATGTCAGTGAGTTCAGCAACAACCTGTTTGCCAGTTCTGGCAATAAAGAGGATACCGTGAGTGCGTTTGAAAAGGCGCAGGAAGCATACTCTGAAGCAAGCAAGGTAAGAAAGCAAACGACTTCACTAAATGCACAGCAGCGAAGCGTGTGGGCTGAGCTTGAAAGTGATTATCAAAAACTGGTCGCAAACCCTGATTCAGCAGCTGATAAAGAATCGATTTTTTCAGATGGTACACTAGCCGAAAATATTATGACGCATAGTCTTGAGTTTATCGAACTGACGGCAAAAGCAGATTAATTATTAAGATTGTTTAAAAGTGACAGGTGATTGTGTTACAACACATCCCTAGCTCACTTTTTAGCGACAACTATGACTGAACTTTACCACTGGTTTGATTTAATTGGCGTTGCCGTATTTGCAGTATCAGGCACGTTGATTGCTTACGATAAAAAAATGGATGGCTTTGGAGTTTTTGTACTCGCCACTGTTACGGCTATTGGTGGGGGAACAGTGCGTGATTTGATCTTGGATGTCCCTGTATTTTGGCTGCACGATCAAAGTTATTTTATTGCTATTTTTGCCGCTGTATTTATTACAGCTAGATTGATCAACAAGCAAAAATCGATTCCGCTTTACCACTTACAAATTGCAGATGCATTTGGATTAGCGTTTTTTGCTGTTATGGGCACGCAAAAGGCGCTGCTTGCAGGCATGCCTGCAACCACAGCCATAATTATGGGAATAATCACAGGCTGTTTTGGGGGCATGATACGCGATGTATTGGCTGGCAATATCCCGATGTTGTTAAAAGGTGAGCTTTACGCCATTACGTGTATTGCTGGTGGGTTAGTTTATACTCAGAGTGTTTCATTGAATGCGATGACTGAAATTGCGATGGTTTTAGCAATGCTAACGACCTTACTATTACGTCTTGCAGCAATGAAATGGCAACTTACACTACATATTTTTAAATATCCTGACTAGACTGTAATAAAAAGTACATTACAGGGACAAAGGATGTGTCGTTAGCTCGTATTTATTCTCGTGCGCAGGTGGGAATTCAAGCACCAGAGGTGATGGTTGAAGTTCACTTAGGCAATGGTTTGCCAGCCTTTCATATTGTCGGCTTGCCAGAGGCCTCAGTTAAAGAATCAAAAGACAGAGTAAGAAGTGCGCTCGAAAACTCTCAGTTCGGTTTCCCTGATCAAAGAATTACGGTCAACCTTGCGCCTGCAGATTTACCAAAAGAGGGTGGCCGCTTTGATTTAGCTATCGCAGTTGGGATTTTGGTCGCTTCAGGGCAAGTGGTTTGTAATGAATTAGAGCGCTATGAGTTTTATGGTGAGCTTGCGTTAAATGGCGAAGTTAGAGGTGTGAACGCCATTTTACCCTCGGTATTGGCCGCTAAAGAGCAAGGGCGTTGTTGTTTTCTGCCTGCTGTTAATGACAGTCTAGCTAGCTTGGTGAATGGTGTAACGCGCAAAGCAGTTAACTCAATACAGGATGTGTGGAATGATTTACTGAATCAGCAACCATTGCCACTGAACATTGAGTATGAAGAGCGTGTTCAAAGCACTCATTTTATTCACGATTTAAGTGATGTTAAAGGTCAGCCGGGTGCTAAAAGGGTATTGGAAATAGCTGCCGCTGGGGGTCATAATTTACTTTTTTTAGGGCCTCCTGGCACAGGTAAGTCAATGCTTGCTCAGCGTATGCCCACCATAATGCCAAGTATGTCTGATGAAGAAGCCCTTTCTAGTGCCGCGTTGTATTCTATTATTGGTCAATCAATCGACTTAACCAATTGGCGTAAAAGGCCGTTTCGTAGTCCTCATCATACGTGCTCAGCTGTCGCTTTGGTTGGGGGGTCTTCAAACCCTAAACCAGGCGAAATATCTCTGGCTCATAATGGTGTGTTGTTTTTAGATGAGTTGCCTGAATTTGAAAGAAAAGTATTGGATTCACTGCGCGAACCAATGGAAACCGGCACGGTTACTATTTCAAGGGCTGCGCGGCAAATGGAGTTTCCGGCCCAGTTTCAACTGATTGCTGCTTTAAATCCAAGTCCCACAGGGTGTCATAATGATAAACGGGCAACCCCAGATCAAGTTATGCGATATTTATCCCGAGTGTCAGGCCCTTTTATAGATCGAATTGATTTACAAATAGAGTTGCCTCGCTTGAGTAGCAATCAGTTACAAAGTACTGAGCTTGAAGAAAGCAGTGCTCAGGTGAGAGCGCGGGTTGAAGCTGCTTATAATATTCAACTCACCAGACAAGGCAAAGTGAATGCACGGCTTAATAATAAAGAAATGAGTAAATTCTGCGAATTAGCACCCGCGGAGTTACAGTTTTTAGCTAAAGCCAGTGAAAAGCTGTCATTGTCACCACGTTCTTATCATCGGGTAATAAAGGTTGCGCGCACAATTAGTGATTTAAAAGGCCAGGAAAATATAGGATTAGCGCAATTGAAAGAGGCGCTTAATTATCGCGCCTTTGAGCGTTTGATTTCGCAGTTATCACAGTATTAGCGGCTGGATATTCTGCTTAAATTGATAGCATGTACCCTTTACCACGTACAGTTACGATGCGTTTTTGGTCTTTTTCATCGCTGAGCTTTTTGCGTAAACGGCCAACGAGAACATCTACAGTACGATCGTTGGGGCTCCAATCAGGTTGACCAATTTCTTCTGATATTTTTTCTCTAGGTGTCGCTTTACCTGCGTTCGAAATTAAGCATATAAGGACTTTATGCTCTGCTTCAGTTAAACGTGATTCAATGCCATTTGCAGTAATCAGTGTGCGATTATCTGGGTGGAGTTTAAAGTCGGCGTATTCAATAAACTCTTCACTTTCGTCATTATCAGTGCTGCCTTTTAACCTTTTGTGCAGTGCACGCATGCGTAACTCTAGCTCTAAAAGATCAACTGGCTTGCAAATATAATCATCAGCGCCTTGGGCAAGGCCTGCAATTCTATCGGCTTGTGAGTCGCGGCTTGAAAGCATAATCACACCGATATCAGTTAAGGTGTTGAGCTCTTTAGCTAAATGGAGCCCGTCACGCATAGGTAAAACAATATCAACAATGGCAAGTGAAATGGCACTATTGCTATGTTCACGTGAGCTAACAATTTCAAGCGCTTGAGCACCTGTTGCATCATTTTCAATGTGAAATTCAGTCTGGGCAAAGTGTTTAATGATGCGTTTAACCAATAGTTCATCATCTTCAACCAGTAAAACATTAATAGTCATAGTATCTTAATTACCTATATTGATGTCTCCATATTAGCACTCATTAGCGTAAGGAGAGAACAACTGAAGTACTGTTTATGATAGTTTCTTTGCATAAACTCAAATAATAGAAGAAAGGAAAGCTTTGTTTCCTTTCTTTCATACCTTATTATTTTTCAGGGTATAAGTATTGCCACCATTGCGGTTCATCTTTTAAATGCTTATCAAAGTAGGCAAGCATTGTGCTCCACCAATCAAAGCGTTTATCGCGAGCAAAAATTTGATGATCAGCACCTTTATACTCAATCAGATCAACATCCTTACCAAGAAGTTTAAGTGCAGTATACATGTTATGGCTTTCGCCAACTGGCACATTAGTGTCGGAGTCTCCATGCAGTAAAAGCAGTGGTGTCGTTACTTTGTCTGCATGAAAAACAGGGCTTCGTTGGCTGTAAAGTTCACTGTTATTCCACGGGAAGCTGCCTTTAGATGCTTCTCCAGAATATAAATAGCCCCACCAACCTTGACCCCAATACGAGGTAATATTAGAAATACCTGCATGGGCAATAGACGCGCTAAACATATCGGTTTTAGTCGCTAATAACATGGTCATAAAGCCACCGTAGGATGCACCTAAATTACCTAAACGATTTTTATCAATAAATGAGTACTGCGCAAGTAATGCCTGAGTGCCTTGCATAATGTCCTCAGCAGTATGTTCACCCCATGCATTGACGTGTTTAGCTGAGAATTCTTGACCAAACCCTGTTGCTCCAGTTGGTTGAACAACATAGACAACATAGCCATTAGCTGCCCAAAAGTTAAATGGGTAACGACCAGTAAAACCACGCGAAACCGGAGATGTACCACCATAATAATAGATCAAAGCTGGATGCTTTTTAGATTTATCTAGATTTGTTGGTAAATAGACGCGGCCTTTTATTTCAACGCCCTGTTTATTTGTGAAGTTAAACTCTTCAAGCGTTGGAATTTGCGTATTAGCATAGGCTAAAGGTTTCGAATCCCATAGTGTGCTTGCTCTATTTTTGCTGATCTTTAAATATTTTAATTGCTGTGGTGAGGATGCTGTTGTGCCACTGAACAAAATAGCGGGTGAGCGGTTTTTAGAAACACTAAATTGCTCAACAACATCTAATTTAGTGTTTAGTTTGCTAAATCGGTTTTTACTTAAATCAAATAAATACAGTTGTTGGGTATCTTGCTCTGTAACTTTTAGAACAGCATCACCGTTGTTAAGCACATTTAGTTGACCTATAGCTGGATCAAAGTTTTTGCTCAATGCTTTGGCCTTTTTGCCATCAGAGTCAAGTAAATATAGCTGCCCATCATAGTTATTGGCGAGCATATCTTGTGGGATGTTACGGCCTAAACCATCTTTAAAGTCAGGTCCTGCAACAACATAGATACCTTCATCGGTGTACTTAGCTTGATTAAAGGTTTTAAATTGACCTAAAACACTGTGCTTTGCTGTCGCAAGGGTTGTTTCAACTAGCTCTGCGATAGGGTGAGTAGATGCTTCCATAGCGTGAGCACTTCGGCTTAATAAGACCGTACCTTGTTCGCTGTTGAAGTCTTCTATGCTATGGCTTAAAGGACCTTCGCTGATTGCTTTGCTTAAACCAGAATTGATATCAAGTAGATAAGCTTGTGAAGTGGTGCGAGCATATGACCAGCGATCTTGCAGACCCCTGTAATGCTTGGTTAAGCTGGTATCGGCTTTGGGATACTTAGACCAAGTAAAAATTAAGCTATCGTTGTTATAAAACGCAAAGCCGCTCGCGCCCTCTAAGTTCTCAGCAATAACATCAAGTGCTAAGTTTTTGCGATTTAATTTCTTTAATTTACCGTCAATTAAGTACACAACAGATTTGTTATCAGGACTCCAAATTACATTACTTGGTTGGCCTGATTCAAAGCGATAAAGCACTGTGTTGTCTTGATCTTTAAGCACCGTTGTTATTTGTGCTTGATTGCCTGCAGCATCATTGTAAGAGCGAGTGCTGGCAATATAGTGTTCTGCATCAGGTGACAGTGACAACATGCTTATAGTCGGCGCATCAAACAATTGCTTTGCAGAGAGAGTTTTACTCGCGTTTTGACTTATGGTGATTTTGTCATGTTCTGACTTAGGCTCAAAATCCAGTGACACCTCATTCCAATTAGCGACTTGTTCTGCAATGATCAGAATTTGATGCTCGCCATTACTTAATGCCAGTTGATAAGTATGCTCGGTGGCAGTTAGCTCTTCGCCATCGATAAACAACTTGGCTTTTTCAATTCCGCTAAGCTTGAGTGCACCCTCACTAAAACGTTCAGTGTGTATAGTAAATTTTAATGCTTGTATCCCACCGAGTGTAAGCGCATTTATACTACTTAACGTTTGCCATTTATGTTGCTCACCAAAGACTGAAATGTGGGAGCTATTAGCTTGTAAACTCGGGAGTAGGTTTTTAATAGCCGCATCATGGTGGGGAGTTTGGTAAGGTTTTACTTGCATTTGTTCAGCCAAAGGGCCAACAAAAGCGATGTTATTCTTATCCAACACTGCAGCCAAAGCAGAGCTTGAGACAGAGTATAAAGCCAGTGCACTGAGTGCGTTTAACACACGTTTATTTGATAATTTTGCAGACAAATTGAAAGTCATTGCTAAGCCTTCGAACGATAATTTGGATAAATATATCATGTATTGGTAGGATGCTCATTAGTCCAACGATGAGAGTGATTTAATGACGTTATTAATTGTTTACATGTGTGTTGCTATTTTAATTTCATTCCTATGTTCTATTATGGAAGCCGTGTTATTGAGCATCACCCCAAGCTATGTTGCTTTGTTGCGTAAACAAAATCCAAAGCTTGCTAAATGTGTTGAAAAATTAAAAAAGAACGTAGATCAACCATTAGCAGCTATCTTAACTTTAAACACTGTTGCGCATACCGCAGGTGCTGCTGGTGTAGGAGCGCAAGCAGCTGTTGTTTTCTCTGATGCAGCAGTGGGTATTGCATCAGCCATAATGACACTACTTGTATTGGTATTATCAGAAATAATCCCCAAAACACTCGGTGCTAATTATTGGCGTGCATTGACCCCAGTTGTAGCTCGAGGACTGGTGTATTTAGTCATTTTATTAAAACCCTTTGTATGGTTTGCTGAAAAGCTAACGAATTTGATGGGACGTAACTACGATGAAGCGTTTTATATTCGACAAGAAATTGAAGCAATGGCTGATATTGGCACTGAGTCGGGCGCGCTACATCAAGAAGAGTCCGAAATTATTCGTAGTTTGTTGCACTTTAGGCATGCTACGCTCGATTCAATAATGACGCCGCGTACTGTTTTATTTAAAGTCCATAAAGATATCACTGTACACCAATACTTGGCTGAACATGGCTCTTCGTCATTTTCACGCGTGTTAGTTTACGATAAAGATGGCGATGATATTATTGGTTTTGTGCATAAAAACGACATTATGTTGGCATACCATCGACTGGGTGAAGACTACAAGATAAGTAAGTTAGTTAAACCTTTGTATACAGTTCCAGAGACACTTTATGTGCCTACATTACTGCACACCTTACTGGCACAAAGAACGCATATTTGTTTGGTAATTGACGAATATGGCGATGTGCAAGGTATTGTAACCCTCGAAGACATGATTGAGTCATTAATGGGGCTTAATATTATGGATGAACGTGACCAATCGGCGGATATGCAAATGGTCGCTAAGCAACGTTGGCGGCAGCGTTTAGCCAATACTGACAAATTACTTAGCGAAGACGACGATAAAAAATAAAGTCAGTGTTGATTTGCGTCCTTAACCATTTGTAACCATGACTTTGCCCATACAGTGAATTCGGATCTTGATTTAGGTTTGCAAATTAAAAAGCCCTGCATCAAGATAAACTCTTTGAAGCGGTCTAAGTATTCGAGCTCTTCTATACGCTCGATGCCTTCTGCAACAATTGAAATTCCTTCCTGTATGGCAATATTAACCAAGCTACTGGTGATTACTTGAGAGAATTGGTCGGTTTCAATATGGCTAATTAGAGTCCTATCAATTTTCACTTCACTAAAGGGCAAGGTTTTAAGTTGATTTACATTAGTAAAGCCGATGCCGTAGTCATCTAAAGAAATATCAAAACCGCGAATTCTTAATCGATTCAAGGTTTCTAGTTGCGCGCTGCTACAGAGAGCGTGCTGTTCTGTTATCTCTAAAATTATTTCGCTAGGCGTTAAATTATTAAGCTTTAGTATAAGTGCTAGCTTGTCGGGGCAGCTTAAATCTTCTAACTGACAAGGCGACAAATTGAAAGCTAACTTAAATTTATAACCTAAGCATTCTTTCAACGCGATAAAATCTGTAGTGGCTTTTTCAAACAGCTGAAACGTGATTAAATTAATTAAATCAAGATCTTCAGCAACACTAATAAAATGATCGGGTAATAACTGCTGCCCGTTTGCAGTGACAATTCGCGCGAGCACTTCGACACTGGTGATTTTATTTTTGTAGCGGTTAATCTTTGGTTGATAAAAGGGGGTTATTTCATTGTGGCTAATGGCATGTAATAACTGTGATTCATCTATAGATTCAATGGGCTTTTCTATGTGCGAAGCTAAATGGTCTAGTTTTTTAAGTAACGTGTGCACTTGAGTTAGCTGCACTGGTTTTACTATGTTACCGATTAAATGTGCATTACTTCTTTTTGCTAGATCTGCTGCTAAATCAATAACTTTATGATCCATCTCAGAAATAATAACAATCGCACCAGGATAATTCATATCACCTAAGTGCCTAATAAGCTCCATTCCATCCATATCAGGCATATTAAGATCAGTGAAAACTGCGTCATATTTTAATGAGGCGTTTTTTACTTTATACAATGCCTCTTGCGCGCTTAAGCATGTTGTAATATTGGGGATTTCAAGTTCGTTTAGAATAGCTTCCATCACCACTAAAATAGCTTTGGAATCATCAACTACGAGAATATTTTTGGCTAATTTGGTCATATTCACTCCTTGAATTTAAAGCAGGTATTAGTATAAAAGTAGCTGCTAACCAAGAAAAAGTCAGTATTTAGGATAAAATAATTTCACAAATTAAAACCGAAAAATAGGTATACTAACGCCACTGTTTTTTAGGCTTTAAGTATTATGATTCAAATACAATTAACTCTTGCAGAGCAGGCATTTAGGTTAATGCTTGCAGAGCAAAAAATTGTGCAAATTTTTCAATCTGACCAAGCAATTAGTTTTGATAACCCACGAACACACTACGTTGAATTTGAGCTAGAGGGGAATCGAGTTGGTATAGATACCAGCGAAGTCCATGAGCAAATGCTATTGCTGTATATTAATGACCATCTGGTACAAAAGCTTGCGATCCCTGAAGTACAAAAAGCCAAGCCTAAGCAAGGACTATTGGGTTTATTTGCCCTAGGCTTTAAAGTATTTAAGAGTGCAAAAGTGGTTAAAGCGGCATTAGCAGGGGCGTCAGTTGCAGGCTATGCGTGGCTTTTTACTTTTGAATTTGCTTTGATGCTTATTGCGTGTTTAGTCATTCATGAATACGGGCATGTAAGAGCAATGAAGTACTTTGGCATAAAAACCAAAGGTATTTACTTAATTCCTTTTGTAGGGGGCCTTGCTGTATCAGATGAAAAGATTACCACTCGCTGGCAAGATGTGGTGATCTCTTTAATGGGACCCGCGTTTGGTCTAATCACTTCTGTATTGGGGGTGGTGCTTTATTACGCCACCGAGATGGAAATTTTTGCCGGTGTTGCGGTACTCAGTGCATTGCTTAATTTATTTAACTTACTGCCTATTCTACCGCTCGATGGGGGACATGTATTAAAAAGTATCAGCTTTTCAATGCGCTCATGGGTTGGCTTAAGTATTTGTATTTTAGGGGTGTTATTTGGTTTATGGATAAGTTACACCTTTGGCTTAATGCTATTAGTGTTCTTTTTATTTATTGGCGCGCTGGAAATTGTGTTTGAATGGCGCGGTCGTCACTTCTCACACCTAGTACCGCTGGATAAATACGGCCAAGGGTTCTCTGCGGTAATGTATGCACTTGTCGTTGCAGGGCATGTCGCGGTGATGATGCACTTTGCCGATTCTGAAAATCCGATATTAAGCTTACCTATGAAAATCTTATCGAGTTAATGTAGTGCATATTGAACTGTCAAAGCGCAACGCGATGTTGCGCTTTAATGTCACTTTTTTACGGATAGTAAGTCAGCATCAACGCAATAAATACACCGGTAATAATTAATTGCACTAAACAAAAACCCATAATATCTTTGGCTTTTAGGCCTGCAATGGCAAGTACAGGGAGTGCCCAAAAGGGTTGAATCAGGTTAGTCCAAGCATCTCCCCACGCGACCGCCATGGCCACGCGGGGCATATCAGCACCTAGCGCCTCTGCGGCGGGAATTACTATCGGTGCTTGCACCGCCCACTGGCCACCACCTGATGGTACAAATATATTCACCAGGCCAGCACTCAAAAAGCTCCAAAAGGGCAATGACTCTGCGCTGGCTATGGCGATAAAGCCTTGTGAAATTTGTTGTGCTAAACCGGTATCAATCATAATTGCCATGATCCCTGCATAAAATGGGAACTGGATAATAATACCTGCGCCGCTGGGCACTGCTTGTTGTAAGCTATTAAGTAAGTTATGGGGTGTTTGATGTAATAATATTGCTGCAAATAAAAACAGCCCTATAACACTGTTTAGATTAATTGAGCCATTATTGAAAATAAAATAATACGTTAAATATGCAAGGCCAAGTAAGCCTGTGGTCATACCTAACACGCGGCTGTGCTCTATATGATCTGCTGGGCGAGTTAATGTGACATCCTTGTTTTCAGGCTCTATGAGTTTGCTTTTATCAACGTACACGCTGTCTTTATCGCAAGGGAGCATAGCGCGGTTTACCAGCGGCATAATGATAAATAAGCCAACCACGATTGCGATATTAAAACTTGAAAATAGCGTATCAGCAGTACTTATCACGCCAATACTTTGCTCTGAAAAATGCCCCGTTGTGGCAATGGTCAAAGGTACTGAACCTGCTAAGCCACCATGCCATACAATAAATCCAGAGTAAGCACTGGCCACTAATAATCGGTAGTCCACTTTTGTTTGCCTTGCTATTGCTTTGGCAAACAAAGCGCCTATTACTAAGCCAAACCCCCAGTTAAGCCAGCTGCCCAACAATGCGACTAGCGTGACCCAAATAATTGCCTTGGCTGGCGTGTTGGCCATACTGGCTAACTTAGCGAGCAATCGGTTGACGATAGGGGTGCTTGCTAGCATATAACCGGTGAGTAGCACCAATAGCATTTGCATCGCAAATTGTAGTAAGTTCCAAAAGCCACCTCCCCATGCCACGAGTACATCTACTGAAGTTGCTGGAGTGAATAGGCTCGCAATTACAAAGCTAAGCAGGGTTAATAGAATAACAAATATAAAGGGGTCGGGTAGGTAGCGTTCAACTAATTGAGTAAAGGGTTTTGCAACACGATTTAGCATAGTGAGAGTGTATTGTTGTAATTGTCACGTATAGCCAATTAAGCATGAAAGATCTTAATTGGCAAGTAGGTCAATGTATTAGCGGTTTTGATCTAATACAGCTTTTAAGCGATTTTGAACCTCTTCAACAAGTAAGTCGGGTTGGAATTTCGATAAAAAGGCGTCACAGCCTACCTTTTCAACTAAGGCTTGGTTAAAACTGCCACTTAACGATGTATTTAGCACAACGTGTAAATTCTTCAGGCGGTCATCATTGCGGATTTCATGCGTTAGTCGGTATCCATCCATTGCGGGCATTTCAGCATCGGTGATCACCATAAGTAAGTCTTGCTCTACGTTATCACCTCTATCTGCCCAGCTTTTCAACATATTTAATGCCTCAAGACCATTTGTTGCGGGAATAATTTCAATGCCCAGCTGGGACAACGTATCGCTTACTTGTTTACGCGCAGTTGGGGAGTCGTCAGCGTGTAAAATTTTACGGCCTGCAAATTCATCAACAATTGTTTTATCTAGTACTTCATCCGATATGTGGATTTCATATTCAACAATTTCGGCCAGTACTTTTTCTACGTCTATAATTTCAACTAGCTGCTCTTGCCCATCACGCTGAATTTTTGTCAGTGCAGTAAGGTAATGGTTTTTGCCAACGGATGTGGGGGGCGGCATAATATCTGACCATGTCATATTCATTATTTGGTCAACTTTACCGATTAAAAAGCCTTGCACAGTTCGGTTGTATTCGGTGATAACTAGATTACTGTCCTCGGTATTTTTTGCCGCGGGCATGCAAATCGCCTGTCGTAAATCTATAACAGGAATAGATTCGCCTCTTATATTGGCAACCCCAGATATTTTAGGGTGAGCGTGGGGAATTATATTTAAGTGAGGAAGTTTCACAACTTCTTTAATTTTAAATACATTAAGCGCAAAAAGATGACGGCTATGTAAATAAAATAGCAACAGCTCAAGACGATTTTCGCCGACCAGCTGAGTTCGTTGATCTACAGAAGCTAATACACCCGACATAACACACCCGTCTTTGTAATTAATAAAACAAGTATAGCTTACACTGTTCTGCTTTAAAAAAGCAGCCTAGAAAATAATCTTCGCCCTTATACATGTTTCAACCATTGCCATCATTTCGCCATTACAGTAACTTATCAGATAATTAATAGCAGAATTACCAAGTGTGGGCATGCCTTTTATATTTAAACGATTTTTTTTATTAGTGAGAAGTCACATTGATCAAGTTAGTTGGCAGGCGGTCGCTTTGGCTACTCTGGTACATATGGCCCTGACTTGGTTATTACTTATTTTAGCAGGTGAGGGGGCGCTCACTCCAATAAGTACATTTGTGTATTACTATATAGTGACAACATCAACTGTAGGATATGGCGACTTTAGCGCCACTACAGATTTAGGGCGGTGGGTTGTTGCACTTGTACAAATCCCTTTTGGGTTAGCTTTATTTGGCGTTCTGTTGGGTAAAACAGGGCAAACAGTGACATATTTAATTAGGCGCGCTATGACAGGTGATAAAAACTTTTCGCATTTTAATAATCACATCATTATTTTTGGTTGGCACCAAACACGAACAAAAAAGATGATTGATTACATTTTAGCAGATCAAAAACGCACACAAAGACGGATTTTATTAGCAGTGACAGAGCAAATGGAGCACCCATTTTTGACTAATGAGCACGTCGATTTTGTGCGTTTAAGCAGCTTTACTGATTGTACGCAACTTGAACGGGTGGCTATCAGCCATGCTGATAAAGTGATTATTGATGGTCAAGATGACGATCAAACCTTTACCACGGCGTTACGTATTAGCAAACTAGTTAAGGATGGCGGGCATATTAGTGCGCACTTTAACGATGAGAGTAAAGTAGAAATGCTATTAGAGCATTGCCACAATGTGGAATGTTCAAGTGCAAAGTCAGCAGAAATTTTAGTGCGTTCGATGCAAGATCCAGGCTCAAGCCGAGTGCAGGAAGAGCTGTTATCAACATTGCATGGTGATACACAATTTAGCTTGGTGATACCTGCTGATTTAGCACAAATGGAATTTGGTAAGTTGTTTCATCATTTTAAACATGATCACGATGCCATTTTACTCGGTGTTGCACATAACCTGAGTGCTAAAAATATGGATTTGAATCCGCCGCTCAACTACCCGGTAAACAGTGGTGATATACTTCATTACATAGCGATTGACCGGGTGTTAAGTAATGAAGTTGATTGGCAGAAGTTGACGAAGTAATGAATGAAGTAGCGTTTCTAATTATTATATTAAGCGCATACATTTTGCCTATAGTGCTGGTATTAAACAGTAAAAGAACGCAAGGTCATGAAAAGAACGGCTGGCTTATAGGCATTATCTTTTTCTCGTGGTTAGCGCTTGTCATGTACTTTGCTATTGTGCCAAAGCATGGCCATAAAAAGAAAAAAGGCCGAGAAAAGAAGCGAAAAACTTAGATTTTAGCCCTTAGTTTTATGGTCTTTCGGTCTTTATCTGCAGCTTATCGCTTACAGCTTGTCCCATTCTAGTTATCTCATCCCAATCATTTTTGGTCACTGGCATTATTGATAAGCGTCCCCCTTTTTTCAATGCGATGTCAGTGATTGCATCGTTTTCTTTAATTGCTTTAAGGCTAACTAATTTATTTAGATGCTGCTGATAAGTCACATCAACAACCACCCAGCGGGGTGAATCTACCGTTGCTTTGGCATCAAAATAATCACTGCTTAAATCAAACTGAGTGGGATCAGGGTAGGCCTCGCGTGTAACAGTTGCTAATCCAGCAACACCAATATGTTTGCAGCTAGAATGATAAATCATCACTTGATCGCCCACCTTAACCTTGTCGCGCATAAAGTTGCGTGCTTGATAATTTCGCACACCTTCCCATTGCGTTGTTTGTTGTGGCGCATTTTTTAAATCAGCAATTGAGAATGCATCAGGCTCGGTTTTGAATAGCCAATAAGCCATTGTTATCTCCCTAAGATTTACATAATTATAGTCTATAGTATTATGAGAGCCTTGTCGGGATTGAGGATATAAAAATGAGCCAAGTTTTAGATGATTTGTTGTCGTTATTAACTTTAGAAGAGATTGAGCAGGGCTTGTATCGCGGGCAAAGTCAAGATTTAGGGTTTAGAGCAGTATTTGGTGGCCAAGTAATGGGGCAAGCGCTGTCTGCGGCTAAAGAAACATTGCCTGAGGGGCGCATAGTTCATTCTTTGCATTCTTATTTTCTCCGCCCTGGAGATGCTGCAAAACCGATAGTTTACGATGTAGAAAACATTCGTGACGGTAAAAGTTTTAGTACGCGCCGTGTAAAAGCAATTCAATATGGCAAGCCTATTTTTTATATGACGGCCTCTTTCCAAGGTGTTGAAGAAGGGCTTTCACATCAAGCCACTATGCCTGATGTACCAGCACCTGAAGAGCTAAAATCATCGCTAGAATTTTATCAAGCAAATGCTAATCATATTCCTGAGGCTATCCGAAATAAATTTATTCGTGAAGTACCGATCGATATGCGTCCGGTCACTTTTCATAATCCATTTAAGCCTGAAGTGATAGAACCGGTGAAGCATATTTGGTTTAAAGCCAATGGTGATATGCCGGACGATCAACGGATTCATAACTACTTGTTGGCGTACGCTTCTGATTTTGAGTTTTTACCTACCGCGCTGCAACCGCATGGCGTGTCATTTATGCAACCGAATATGCAGGTTGCTACCATTGACCATGCAATGTGGTTTCACCGCCCATTTAGGTTGGATGACTGGATTTTATATACTATCGATAGCCCAAGTGCGAGCTCGGGGCGAGGTTTAGTGCGTGGACAGTTTTTTGACCGCCAAGGCAATTTAGTCGCTTCAACGATACAAGAAGGTGTGATGCGACAGCGTTAAGCAGCGCTATAAATACGTGAAGCAAAAGGTTAGGTGTAGCAACACCTAACCTTCTAATGTCTTAACTACTTTGGTTTTGAACAATGTCAGTAATTGATTGCCAAATACGGGCAGGTAATAACGCTTTGAGGTGCATATAAACTTCACACAGGTCGTTACTGCCTTGCAGTCCAGCATCTGACTCGCTAATAAGCGCTTGTTGACGAAGATTGCTAATAAAGCCTATCAACACTTTCTTATCGAAAAACTCAGGGCTTTTAATGCCATGTAATGTGCCCAGTCGTTGCGCTAATACTTGGCTCTCACGTTCAAGCTCGGCGCGATCAATCCCTTTACTTGTTTGAATAAAACCAATGACGATAGCGTAGCGTTGTAAAGTTAAACTAAGGGCACGACCCAACATCTCAAGTTTTGCTAGGCAGTCATTGCTGTTGGTAATTTTTATCTCGTCACCATTTATTTCAATTAGCTCTTGATCAACAAAGCTTGCCAATATGCGAGAAATATAATTTTCGTCCAATTCATTTAAAAACCACTCTTTAGCGAATAATGGGTAGAAGCGACTGATCAATTCTTGGCATTGACTCAGTGTGGTTTTATGGCTTTTAAATATATGCAGTGCAAGTAAACTTGGCACGGCAAACACATGTAAAATGTTATTACGGTAGTAATTAAAGAGGGTTTTTTCTTTATCATTAATGGCTATGATTTCACCAAACTCATCACTTATTACATCAAATTTATTAAGCTTTAAAGCATGGTTTAATAATTGCTCTGCATTTTCGTCAGGAGCACTAATTTTATCGCTATAGCTGGCACTTTTTTGCAAATGTAAATAAAAGTCTAGCTGCGCTAATAGCTTTGGTTTGCTCAATGCTTGTTTATCATTTACCAGTAAAATCATCGCCAATAAATTTACAGCGTTCAGTGCAGCTGCACTGTTGATGTTTACCATCACTTTATCAGCTAAATTTGCTACTTGTGGACCAAGCCATTGTGGCTTTTGAACATCGGTAGGATGGATAGACTCACGCCAATCAGGTTGATGCTCGTTTAGATATTGATTAACAGAAATCGGGTCGCCAAAATTTAAGTAGCCTCGGCCATAATTCTTAAGGTTTTTAATCGCTTTAAATATACCAAATATAGACTCGCCTTTTTTATCATTGCCAGCCAGTTCTTTGAGGTAGGTATTAATTTCCATTACGTGCTCGTAGCCGATATACACGGGCACTATAGAGATTGGTCGGTCTATTCCGCGCATCATAGCTTGCAGTGTCATTGCCAACATACCTGTTTTAGGCGGTAATAAGCGCCCAGTTCGACTACGGCCACCTTCAGTATAGAACTTAACTGAATAGCCTTTAATAAATAGCTGGCTTAAATATTCTTTAAATACCGCTGAGTAAAGCTTATTGCCGGCAAACGAGCGGCGAATGAAAAACGCACCACTGCGACGGAATATGCCACCGGCTGGGAAAAAGTTAAGATTAATGCCTGCTGCTATATGCGGCGGGACTAAGCCTAGGTGGTAAATAGAGTAGGTAAGTAATAAATAATCCATATGGCTGCGATGGCACGGCATATAAATTATTTCATGGCCTTTATTCGTTAAGTCGTGCAGTTGCTCGGTGTATTTAATATCAATACCGTTATACAGTTTATTCCAAAGCCAAGTAAGGACGCGATCTGCAACCCTAATAGTGGCATCACTGTAGTTTGCGGCAATTTCATCAAGTAGTTTTAACGCATTTTGACGAGCTTGTTCATGGCTAATATTCTTTTCTTTTGCTTCTGTCTGAATGGCTTTTTTGATGGTTGGCGAAGCGAGTAACGAACTAAATAGCTGCTCACGAGAGGGCATTTTTGGCCCCGTTGCCGCCAGTTTTTGCCGACGAAAGTGAACGCGCGCTACGCGCAGTAGTTTATGTGGTAGCTCATCAACATCTGCTTTTTCATTTACAAGCAACGATAAGTCGAGAGGTTGACTAAACCTTACAAAGTTATCACGCCCTGAAAACAACAGCACAAAAAACTTACGAAACCAGCTTGGTGTTAACGAGTGAGATACTAAAGTCCCTAAACCTGGTTTTTCTTTACCGGGGTTGCGGCCCCATAAAATGGTGACAGGGATAACTTGTACGTTTTGCTCGTTACTGGCAATCAGCTGCTCAATAATTAGTTTGCCTTTTTGCAAGGCATCGGTTGGTTTTGCTTTATCACCAAATAATGGTGGTGGATTTTGCAGTCCAATAAAACGGTCTAGTTCAGTATTACCTAATAACTGTTGCTCGGTTGGATTTGGCAAGCCATGTTTTTTACAAACGCGGGCGAGTGCGGCTAAGTCAGAGCGCGCATTGAGTTTAACAATATAAAAGGTGGGCGATGACGGGTCGAGACTATATTGTTCGATTGGGTTTTCAGGCAGCACCTTACTTTTAACTAGTAAGCGGTTCATCACCATAGAGAAAAAGTTTAAACAACGACTAAAAATACGCATCAACTCACCAAAGTTAAGGGTTAAAAAGCAAAATAAGCGAGGATAATACCAAGTTATAACTGGACTGACCATTAAGATAGTTATCGCTCGTATCTATTATAGCCAATACTGCGTTGAGTTTATTGTGTTTTTAATGAACAATTTAATATGGTAGGGGTATTATTGAAATAGTTGTTGCATTTATCACCAATATCACTATAATACGCAGGCTTTCAAAATTCCCCCGGGAACTTGGAAGGAACATTAAGCTTGGATTTCAAGCTAATAAAACAGGAGTTCCGATTTGGAACTCAACGTAGATATAAATCAACAACCGGCATCTTAATTATTAAGATTGTTTCGGTCGTTTTTTTATGCTCTTTAAATGCTCTTTATATTGAGGTTTAAGAATGTCAAATCAACGCATTCGTATTCGCCTAAAAGCTTTTGACCACCGTTTGATTGACCAATCAACGGCGGAAATCGTGGAAACTGCGAAACGCACTGGCGCACAAGTACGTGGTCCAATTCCACTACCTACACGCTTTGAACGTTTTACTGTACTTACTTCACCGCACGTTAATAAAGACGCGCGTGATCAGTACGAGATCCGCACCCATAAACGTCTGATCGACATCGTAGAACCAACTGACAAGACTGTTGACGCTCTTATGCGTTTAGATCTTGCTGCTGGTGTTGATGTTCAAATCAGCCTGGGTTAATCGGAAGATTAGAGAGGTTTTAGGAAAATGGCATTAGGTCTAGTCGGTCGTAAAGTGGGTATGACACGTATCTTCACTGAAGATGGTGTATCTATCCCTGTGACAGTTATTGAAGCGACACCTAACCGCATTGCTCAGATCAAATCTGAAGCAACAGACGGTTATAACTCACTTCAAGTAACCGCAGGCACTAAAAAAGCAAGCCGTGTAAACAAAGCAGCAGCGGGTCATTTCGCTAAAGCTGGTGTTGAAGCGGGTCGCGGTCTGTGGGAATTCCGCCTAAATGGTGGTGAAGGCGATTTTGAAGTAGGCGCAGAGCTTACTGTTGAATTATTCAACGAAATCAACAAAGTTGACGTAACCGGTACTTCTAAAGGTAAAGGTTTCCAAGGTGGTGTTAAGCGCTGGAATTTCAGCATGCAAGACGCTACACATGGTAACTCTCTATCTCACCGTGCTCCTGGTTCAATCGGTCAAAACCAATCACCTGGTAAGGTGTTTAAAGGTAAGAAAATGGCCGGTCAAATGGGTAATGAGCAAGTAACAACTCAGAACCTTGAACTAGTTCGCGTTGACGCTGAGCGTAATTTGCTTTTAGTTAAAGGTGCAGTACCTGGCGCTATCGGCGGTGACGTTATCGTTAAACCAGCTGTTAAAGCATAAGTCCTGGAGATTTAGTGATGGAATTAGCAATTAAAGACGCTTCTGGCGCTCTTGAAGTTTCTGAAGCTACTTTTGGACGTGAGTTTAACGAAGCATTAGTACACCAAGTAGTTGTTGCATACGCAGCAGGTGCTCGTCAAGGTACTCGTGCTCAGAAGACACGTTCTGAAGTAAGCGGTGGTGGTAAAAAACCATGGGCTCAAAAAGGTACTGGCCGTGCACGTGCTGGTACAATCCGTAGTCCAATTTGGCGTTCAGGTGGCGTTAGCTTCGCAGCTAAACCACAAGACCACAGCCAAAAAGTAAACCGTAAAATGTACCGCGGTGCGATCAAAAGCATCTTATCTGAATTAGTTCGTCAAGAGCGTTTAATCGTTGTTGAAAGTTTTGGTCTTGAAGCACCAAAAACTAAAGAACTAGTTTCTAAGCTTAAAGAACTTGAGCTTAAAGATGTTCTTATCGTGACTGAAGAAGTAGATGAAAATCTATTCTTATCGGCACGTAACCTGTACAAGGTTGACACGCGCGATGTAGCTGGTATCGATCCTGTAAGCTTAATCGCTTTCGACAAGGTACTTATTACAGCTGCTGCTGTTAAGCAACTTGAGGAGACGCTAGCATGATCCGTGAAGAACGTCTTTTAAAAGTGATCCTTGCTCCACATATCTCTGAAAAGAGCACAATTGCTGCTGAAGAAAACAACACGATTGTTTTCAAAGTAACAAATGACGCAACTAAAGCTGAGATCAAATCAGCTGTTGAGAAGCTTTTTGAAGTGGAAGTAACTGGTGTTCGCACACTAAACGTTAAGGGTAAAACAAAACGTACTGGCGCACGTTTCGGTCGTCGTAGCGACTGGAAAAAAGCTTACGTTACTCTTAAAGAAGGTAGCGAGCTAGACTTTGTCGGCGGCGCCGAGTAATAAGGGGAGTTAGAATTATGGCACTTCAAAAGTGTAAACCAACTTCTGCGGGTCGTCGTCACCTAGTTAAAGTGGTTAACCCAGATTTACATAAGGGTAAACCTTACGCACCACTATTAGAGAAAAACTCTAAATCAGGTGGTCGTAATAACAATGGTCGTATTACGGTTCGTCATATCGGTGGTGGTCATAAGCATCATTACCGTTTAATCGATTTTAAACGTACTAAAGATGGCATTCCAGCCACTGTTGAGCGTTTGGAATATGATCCAAACCGTAGCGCAAACATCGCTCTTGTATTATATGCAGACGGTGAGCGTCGTTACATTATCGCACCTAAAGGCTTAAAAGCTGGCGATGCAATCCAGTCTGGTGTTGATGCACCAATCAAGCCTGGTAATGCATTACCTATGCGTAACATGCCTGTAGGTTCGACTGTTCACAACGTAGAATTAAAACCAGGTAAAGGTGCTCAAATCGCACGTTCTGCTGGTGCATACGTTCAAATCCTTGCGCGTGATGGTCAATACGTAACTCTACGTCTTCGTTCTGGCGAAGTACGTAAAGTACAATCTGATTGTCGTGCAACACTAGGTGAAGTAGGCAATGCTGAGCATATGCTTCGTTCACTTGGTAAAGCAGGTGCAAATCGCTGGCGTGGTATTCGTCCGACAGTTCGTGGTGTTGCCATGAACCCGGTAGATCACCCACACGGTGGTGGTGAAGGTCGTACATCTGGTGGTCGTCATCCTGTGTCTCCATGGGGTAAGCCTACTAAAGGTGCTAAGACGCGTAAGAACAAGCGTACGGATAAATTTATAGTACGTCGTCGTACTAAGTAATATTGAGGAATAGCCATGCCACGCTCTCTCAAGAAGGGTCCTTTTATAGACCTACACTTGCTGAAGAAGGTAGAGAAAGCTTTGGAAAGCGGTGAAAAGAAGCCAATTAAAACTTGGAGCCGTCGTTCAATGATCATACCTAACATGATCGGATTGACCATTGCTGTCCATAATGGTCGCCAGCATGTACCAGTTTTCGTTTCTGACGAAATGATCGGTCACAAACTAGGTGAATTTGCACCAACTCGCACTTACCGTGGCCATGCTGCGGATAAGAAAGCGAAGAAACGTTAAGAGGGGAATGATAAATGCAAGCATTAGCTAAACATAAATTCGCCTCTGGTTCGGCGCAAAAAGCTCGTCTAGTTGCAGATCAGATCCGCGGGTTACCTGTCGATCGCGCTCTAGAAATCCTGGCGTACAGCCCAAAGAAAGCGGCTGTATTAGTTAAAAAAGTACTTGAGTCTGCTATTGCTAACGCAGAGCATAACGAAGGTGCTGACATTGATGAGCTTCGCGTAAGCACGATTTTTGTGGACGATGGTCCTACAATGAAGCGTATTATGCCACGTGCTAAAGGACGCGCAGACCGCATCCTTAAGCGTACAAGCCACATCACTGTTGTGGTTTCAGATAGCTAGGAGTATAAGTAATGGGACAAAAAGTTCATCCTACTGGTATTCGCCTAGGTATATCTAAACCTTGGGTTTCTACCTGGTACGCGAGTTCTAAAGATTTCTCTGATCAGCTTTTTGGCGATCACAAAGTACGTACTTTCCTTACAAAGGAATTAAAAGCGGCTTCTGTGTCTAAAATCGTTATTGAGCGTCCAGCAAAATCAATCCGCGTAACAATCCACACGGCTCGTCCGGGTGTTGTTATCGGTAAAAAAGGCGAAGACGTTGAAAAGCTACGTCAAGCGGTAACTAAGATCGCAGGTGTACCTGCTCAGATTAATATTTCTGAAGTACGTAAACCAGAATTAGATGCACAACTAGTAGCAGACGGCATTGCCTCTCAGCTAGAGCGTCGTGTTATGTTCCGTCGCGCTATGAAGCGTTCGGTACAAAATGCAATGCGCATCGGTTCTAAAGGGATCAAAGTTGAAGTTAGCGGTCGTCTTGGCGGCGCAGAAATCGCACGTTCAGAATGGTATCGTGAAGGTCGTGTACCTCTACATACTCTTCGTGCTGATATCGACTACGCAACTTCTGAAGCCTTAACCACTTACGGTATCATTGGTGTTAAAGTTTGGATCTTCAAAGGCGAAGTTATTGGTGGTTTACCACTAGTACAAGAGCAAGAGAAGCCAGCTAAACGCGCACCAAAGAAAGCCAAGAAAAGTGCTAAGTAGAGGTAGCGAGTAATGTTACAGCCAAAACGTACAAAATTCCGTAAAACGCATAAAGGCCGCAACCGTGGTCTTGCGCAAAACGGTAACAAAGTAAGCTTCGGTACTTTCGGTTTGAAAGCTACTGGTCGTGGCCGCATGACTGCTCGTCAAATCGAAGCAGCTCGTCGAGCTATGACACGTCACGTCAAGCGTCAAGGTAAAATCTGGATTCGTGTATTCCCAGACAAACCAATTACAAACAAACCGCTTGAAGTTCGTATGGGTAAAGGTAAAGGTTCTGTTGAATATTGGGTTGCTGAAATTCAGCCTGGTAAAGTACTTTACGAAATGGAAGGTGTTTCTGAAGAGCTTGCTCGTGAAGCGTTTAACCTTGCTGCACGTAAATTACCATTCAAAACAACTTTCGTAACTCGGACGGTGATGTAATGAAAGCTAGCGAACTAAAAGACAAAAGCGTAGAAGAGCTTAATGCTGAACTTCTAGGACTTCTTCGTGAGCAGTTTAACCTGCGCATGCAAGCAAGCACTGGTCAGTTAGCTCAAACTCACACGCTAAGAACAGTACGTCGCGATATCGCGCGTGTAAAAACAATTATTAACCAGAAGGCAGGTCAATAATGAGCGATAAAATCCGTACTCTTCAAGGCCGTGTAATCAGCGACAAGATGGAAAAATCTTTCACTGTTGCTATCGCACGTTACGTGAAGCACCCAATTTATGGGAAATTCATCAAACGTACGACTAAATTACACGTACATGACGAAAGCAATACAGCTCAGGCTGGTGACGTAGTTACTATCCGTGAGTGTGCTCCTATTTCTAAGAATAAATCTTGGACTTTAGTAGACGTTGTTGAGCGTCCAAAGAAAGCTTAATTTTTAATTAAGTTTACTTTACTAAAAAGCCCTGGCATTAGCCGGGGCTTTTTGTTTTCACAGCGATAAGCTTTCAGCCATCAGCTGGTTGCAGTGAATTTAAGCCCCGTAGCTTGGGTTTAGTATTACGAAACCCGAGAAAATAAGAACGCCACGAATATGCTGCAATTATTCATACATTGATAAAAGCCTTTAGGTTTGTCCCTAATTAAGCTCAGCCCATTGAACTAAATCTGTATTTAAACACTCATAAAGCAAACTGTTCACAGGGAGCTTAAGTGTTTAAAAATAACTATAAAGCGTGGTGTATTTCTATTGGCTTGCATGTCGTTATTATTTATTTAGTCTCAAGGCAAACGGTAGCGGTTCAGCAACCTGAAAAAGTGAAAGTCGTGCAAGCCTACGTCATGGTTGATCTTACAAAAATGCCAGAGATTAACAGTAGTATGCAACCTGCCTTTGCAGCCACCGTCCTTGAAAATGAGACAAAATTAAGTGAGGGGGAGCAATCAGGGGAGCAACCAGAAGCTCAGCAGCCCAAACATAAGGCTCCGGTGCACGCGGATGCGACATCGGTCATGGGTGAAGCAAACACTCAGATAAACCCGCGACCAAGCTCATCTAGGGTTGAGAGCTCAGTGGCCCAAGTTGTGATTGATAACCAAAAGGGAGAAGTTGATCAGCAAGGCTTACAGCAATCATTTAAAAAGCTGAATCCCTATGTACCTATACCTAATTTTACACCTTCAACTACAGCAACAGTCTCCTTTGATTTCTCAGAACAGTTTAGCGAAAAAATTAAAAACACACAGCAGAGGGTAACAGTCCCTAAAGAACATTCAAGTTCATTTGAATCAGAGATATTATGGCAAAACGCTGATGGAAGTAAGCGCATGGAAATGTATAAAGGTATGTGCTACAAAATTGACTTCAATGGTGTGATGGGCAAAGTAGGTTTACCACAAGGGTCACCAAGACCATGTAAAGATAACGATGCTATTTTATTCGATAAAATAATGGATAAGTGGAACAAAAAACAATAGCAAGTAGCTGCGCTATTTACCCAATATGTTATTAAGCAGCAATACGTAAGTGAATAAAGCCCCCTTTGGAAGAGGGCTTAAACGGGGGGTTACCAAATCATCTCTACAAACTCAGGATGGTCAACAAATGGGTTGCGGTTGCCTTGATGTTCAAAGGCCGCTTGATTACGGTTAAGCTCTACTTGGCTTACGGGATCATTTGTATGCCATTGAATAAGCATGCTCACAACCCAATTTTCGAATACTTGGTTTGATGTGCCATTGAGTACAGCATCACTGTATGTTGTATTGTTTTGCCAGCTTCCTATTACATTTTCATAGCGAGTTGCCATATAAAAATATGCGCGGGCAAAGTCACCTTTAAATTCATCAATCGGTTCAAATACGGTAGCAGAGTAATTTAATGAGCTCGTTGCGGAACCGAGTTTACTGCCGTTGCTTGAAGTGTAAGTTGCGCTGGCTACATCACCAAATGGGAAGTTACTGCGTTTAGAGTTTACATAGCCATCAGTTGCAAAAATATGATGAACATCTGAATTCATCGGTTCTACTTTGCCACCAAACCAACTTTTAGGGAAAGAGTGCTCGCGGTTGTAACAATCGCCTTCATTACTGTATGTACCACATTGGTCACTGACCGCAACATAGCTAAAGCTATCTTGTCCAGCTGGGTTTTCTGAATAACGATCGAGGATTGAATTGTCGTTTTCGAACGATGTATCGCGCGATGCACTATCGTAAAAATTCCAAATAGCCGAATACCCTTGCGAATTATGGCCTTTAATGATGTTGTATAACTCAGTTTTTAAAGCGTATCCGGTTAACCCTTGAGCAGTAACATAATAGCCTGTAGGTTCAGGGGGCTTAGTTCCACCACCAGAGTCTGAACCGAGTGTAAATGGGGCTGATTCTGAACTTTGAAAGTTAGCTCCGTTTGCCAGTACTTTTGAATTGCTGGTTAGTGCATAGTTGCCATTGCCATAAGTACAACATATACCATCCCCATAGCTATCAAAAATAGTGAAGGTGTAATTCCCATCGGTTAAGCAAGCTTGCTCTTCATATTGAGTGTTAGCACTGTAGCCATTACCAGTGGCAACATTCATATTTTGGCTATTGGTTATTTGCCAGCTGGTTTCTTCGCCATAATTATCAGTAAGTAATGATATATCAACAGTGTTATCAGTGCAGCCATTACTGGGTGGGTTGGACATAACACTTGGATTAAAGCTATCAACGTAAACAGTTTCGTTGCCATCAAAACCTGTAACATCATAAAAGCGAAGCCCAACAGCAATTGTTTCATTTGCAGAGGCTGTATATTGATAACTGACTTTTTGCCATTGATTCAATAATGCAGGATTTGAGTATCCTTGATAGCCATTAACCAATAAGCGAGCCTTAACACCTCCCTCAGTGTGATAGACCCAAGTTGAAAAGGTATAGGTTTGGCCTGATTCTAATTGCACATTTTGCAATAAATCGGTGTTGCTTTGACTGCCAGTTGTAACAACAACTCTTGCAGCAAGCGTGTCTGTATTAACAATATTACTGGCTGCTGATACAGTGATACCTGAATCAATGGTGCTCCAATTATTAGGTGTATTACCAGTCCAATCTTCGAAGCTCACGTTAGAAACTACCGCGTAGCTTGGTATTGTTGTTAGTAATAGCGCTGCAGCAAGGGTATTTTTTTTATATGTCCCGTGTAACATAATTATTCCTTGTAACGTGGTTGGAACAACTGAATAAAATACAGTTGTGATTGTTGCTCTAAATGAGCAATACCAATATACCTTATAGGAACAATGTTACAAAATAGTTAATTAAAATGCTGGGTATAAAAAAGGATAGCGAAGATTATTTCCAAAGATCGGGGTCTTCATGTTTAGACGTGGTTTTATTTAAGACTTGTGAAAAGCGATTGGCAAACATTCCAACGTACCCCCAAGCTGCAAAAAACAGGGCGACAAGAAGAATAACCAAACCAATGACTTGAAGAGTGTAGTGGCTAAAGTAGCCCAGCGCTATAAATATAACGGCCAGCACAAACAGTGCTAGGCCGCGTAAAAAGCGCTTTAAGCTGAGCTTAGGATTGGAGCCTAAACGATATATCAGCGGCTTTATCACAATACTTAGTAGTAAGAGTGATCGCCAGCTTGGTGATCTGTAATATCAGCAACGCCAGTGATTTCTTCAAATTTAGCGAGCATTTCTTTTTCAATGCCTTCTTTTAAAGTGACATCGATCATAGAGCAGCCATTACAACCGCCACCAAACTGTAGAACAGCAATACCTTCAGCTGTTACTTCAACTAGGCTTACTTGACCGCCATGATTGGCAAGTTGTGGGTTAACTTCAGTTTCTAGCATGTGCTGAATGCGCTCGTTAAGGCTGGCGTCATCACCAATCTTACGGGCTTTAGCATTAGGTGCTTTAAGTGTTAATTGCGTGCCCATTTTGTCAGTAACAAAATCAATTTCTGCTTCTTCTAAGAATGGGGCGCTTTCTGCGTCAACTACAGCATCAAAGCCATTAAAAGGAAGGCGAATATCACTCGCTTCAACAGCATCTTCTGGGCAGTAAGAAACACCACATTCAGCTTGTGATGTACCAGGGTTAACAACAAATACGCGAATATTGGTTTGTTCAGCTTGGTCAGCTAATAATTTTGCAAAATGTGATTGTGCGGTTTCGGAAATAGAAATCATAAAACAACTATACTTGTTTAGAGCGTACTGACCTTTCGAGATTGCTTTTTGCAGTAGTGTGTTTGGTTTTTAGGCAAGGCGGAACACGTGAAGTGTAGTTGCTCTACTTAAATCGTGTGATAACGCAGTATAAAAGCCAAACACGCACTGCCCTAAGGGTTCTGCCTAGGAATGCCTTGCTCTTTGTTGCTCGGACTTTACATAGAAAAACTATGCTACAGCCCTCGCGCCGCGATTAAGGAATTCCTAGGTTGAACAAATCCAATCCTGAAAGGTCAATACGCTCTTCATTACTCGGATACTGAGTATCATACTCCGCTCATCGCGTTGTCGCCAGTGTTGAGCGTAAAAAGTTGGCATCTAATTTTAGCAATGCTAGCGTGCAAACATTAATCATTTTATGAGTGTTTTATATGCGTTTGATAATAACAATCTTTACACTACTTTTGAGCTTTTCAAGTATCGCTCAGCCGCTGTCGTATTATTTTGAAGACGACGTAAAATTTGACCCAGCGATCCCAACGCCGAAGGAAGTATTAGGGTATGAAGTGGGTGAATGGCATGTTCGGCATGATCAGCTTGTTCGTTACATGGAAGTGGTTGCAGAAAAAAGTGACCGTATTAACTTTGAAGTCATTGGCCGCACCCATGAGCAACGTCCTTTGGTAATGTTGACAATTACGTCGGCAGATAAATTGGCTAGCGTAGAGCAGACTCGTCAAGCGCATTTAGCACGTTTAAAAGGCAAGCAAACATCAGATAAAGATCAGCCCGCTGTTGTGTGGATGGGTTACAGTGTTCACGGTAATGAATCATCAGGCAGTAATACAGCGTTACTGGTGGCTTATTATCTCGCTGCTGCACAAGGTAAAGAAGTTGAAACCTTATTAGACAACACGGTTATTCTACTTGATCCATCACTTAATCCAGATGGCCTCGCGCGTTTTGCGAATTGGGCAAATAGTAATCGTGGAATGAACTTATCGTCAGACCCACAGACTCGTGAGCACGTAGAAAGTTGGCCAAGTAGCCGTACGAACCATTATTGGTTTGATTTAAATCGTGATTGGTTGTTGTTACAGCACCCTGAATCGCGTGCACGTATTGCTAAATTCCATCATTGGAAGCCTAATATTTTAACTGACTTTCATGAGATGGGCCCAAACAGTACCTACTTCTTTCAGCCAGGTATTCCAACTCGTAAGCACCCTATTACCCCTGATGAGAATGTCAGTCTAACCAAGGCGATTGCAAATTATCACGCAAAAACGTTAGATGAAAACAATGCATTGTATTTTACTGAGGAAAGCTTCGATGACTTTTACTATGGTAAAGGTTCTACTTACCCTGACGTAAATGGTGGCGTGGGCATTTTATTTGAACAAGCAAGTTCTCGTGGTCATGTGCAAGAAACGCAAAATGGTACTTTAACTTTCCCTTTTACTATCAAAAACCAGCTACTAACGAGTATGTCTACGTTCCAAGCCGCGATTGATAATCGTAAAGCGTTACTCGACTACCAAGCTAAATTTTATAATCAGGCCGTGGATCTGGCAAATGAAGAAGACTTTAAAGGGTATGTTGTTGATGCAGGAAAAGACGCTGCACGTTTTTCACTGTTTTTAGATCTTTTAAAGCAACATAAAATTACTGCCTACCCACTTAATAAAGCACTCAAAGTTGAAGGTAAGCGCTTCTCTGAGCAAAGTTATTTTATTCCTTTAGCACAGGCGCAATTTCGTTTAGTAAAGGCCGTATTTAGTGAGCAAAAACGCTTCGTTGATAATACGTTTTATGACGTATCGGGTTGGACATTAGCACATGCATTTAATCTTGAGTTTGCAGCCGTTAAAAGTAGCTGGGGACTTGATGTAGGCACTACCGCGTGGCAGCAACAAGACAAAGCGACTTTTTCTCCGCTGACTAAGCAGTATGCGTTTGGTTTTAAGTGGGATAACTATTTAGCACCGAAAATGCTTAACACGCTATTGAGCCAAGGCGTAAAGGCACGAGTAGCACTTAACCCACTATCGGCTAAATCAGTGTCCAGCAGTGTCGATTTTTCAGCAGGCAGCATTATTGTTCCTGCAGGTATTCAGGATCAAGGCAATTGGGTTGAATTATTAAATGCAGCGCAAAATGAATTTGGTATTGAAATAACCCCTATTACTTCTGGACTAACTTCAAAAGGTGCCGATTTGGGCTCACGCTCACTGGCGGTTGTTAAAGCACCAAAAGTGTTATTAGTGGGAGGCAGAGGGACTAGCCAATATGAAGTGGGTGAAGTGTGGTATTACCTTGACCGTTTTGTTGGGGTTGCGCCTACCATTGTTGAAATGCAGCGTTTAGGTCGTTTAGAGCTCAGTGATTACAGCCATATAGTGCTGGCACATGGTAACTATAATAGCTTGAGCGATGCGGACAAGGTAGCTATCAAAACATGGGTACGTAAAGGTGGTGTTATTTGGGGTCACAAAGGGGGCGCTAAGTTTTTAGTTGATCAGCAACTATTAAAAACAAGCTACCTGTCTCGTCAAGATATTGCGAGTGCGTTTAAGACGGATGGACTCAGTTATGGTGATAAAGATGACTTAGCGGGTAGGCAGCGTATTGCAGGCGCTATTTTTAACACGAGTGTTGATTTGACTCATCCACTCACGTATTCGTTAGAGCGTAATACACTACCCGTGTTCAAAAATAGTACATGGTTATTAGAAACCTCTAAAGCACCGTTTGTAAACGTTCTAGAGTATACCCAAAAGCCTTTATTAGCAGGTTTCACTGATGATATTAATGTTGAGCAGGTTGCGGGTGCAGCAGGTCTTGTGGCGCACTCATACGGCCGTGGTAATGTTATTGGTATGACAGATAATCCTGTATTTCGCGGGTACTGGTATGGCACTAGCCGTTTATTAAGTAATGCGTTGTTCTTTGGCCACGCATTTAGAGCTAGCAGCGAATAAGTTAGTGACCGAGTGGCGTTAAACAAGTAACAAATGCCCAAACTTGTTTAGCGCCAGCTTTTTTTAAGGCCACTGTTGCAGCATTGAGTGTTGCACCTGTGGTCATAACATCATCCACAACCGCCACAGTCTTCCCTTCTAAATTTTGATGACAAATAAATGCATCTTGCAGGTTTTTAATGCGCTTCGCTTTGGTTAATGAAGACTGTGCATTGGTTTTTTTGTGTCTTACTAAATAGTCAATTTTGACGTTTTCGGTGGGTAAACAGTTAATCCATGTTTGAGCAACTTGATTATAGCCTCGCTGTAAAAAGCGTTCATGATGCAACGGCATAATAATAAAAAGCTCTGGCCACTTTTCACAATGTGCTTTTACTGTACTCACTTGTTGAGTAATTATTTGTTGTAGTACGTTCTTATAAAAAATTTGGTTACTAAACTTAAGTTGACTTAACCAACCATCAAAGGGTGGGCGATACCATGCACAGGCCATTAAGTGATCAAATTGACAGTCTGGAAATAGCTCTGCTATGTCTGGCCGGTAAAGTAAATTTGGGTGAGTGCTTAAA
This sequence comes from Pseudoalteromonas sp. 3D05, assembly GCF_002723455.1. Lineage (GTDB taxonomy): Bacteria > Pseudomonadota > Gammaproteobacteria > Enterobacterales > Alteromonadaceae > Pseudoalteromonas. The sequence goes on from NZ_PDUS01000007.1 coordinate 98,476, forward strand.
TCAAATAGGGGCAAATCAGTAAGGCAGTGCTGACAAATCCCAACATGAGTACTAACGGGGATTTTGCATTGCACACAAAAAGACGGAAAAAACCAATCAAGGATACCAGTTGCTTGGTTCTTTAAGCTTGTCATTGCATTCATTCCTTTAAACGCTATTATGAGCGCTAAGTTTGGATGAGGAATGGTAAAAATGCAAAATGAGCTAGTGTTGTTGCACGGCTGGGGGATGAACCAAGGAGTGTGGCAAATCATCTTACCTGAGTTAGAGTTTTTACATGGCAGTACCGTAAGATGCATTGATTTACCGGGGTATGGTGAAAATCAGCATTGCCCGTCGCCCTATACGTTGCATGAGGCTGCTAAGCAAATAAGTGAGCAGCTAAAAGACAACTCCACTTTGATGGGCTGGTCATTAGGTGGTTTATTTGCACTGTATATTGCAAAACATTGGCCTGACAAAGTTGCGAAGGTTATTTTAGTTGCATCGACCCCTTTTTTCGCCGAGCAAGCGGACTGGCCAGGTATTAAACCGGATGTGTTGAATGCCTTTAAAGAGCAATTGGTGACACACCGAGAAAAAACCATTGAACGCTTTTTAGCAATTCAAGCGATGGGTAGTCACAGCGCCCGCGATGATATAAAAAAACTAAAGCAACTACTAAGTGAGCTTCCTGCGCCTAAAAATACTGCATTAACTGCTGGTCTTGATATTTTACAACAAGATGACTTGCGCGATTTACTTAAAGATATCTCGGTCCCTTTGAGAGGCGTGTTTGGCCGCCTTGACGCATTGGTTCCGTATCGTGTAATCAGTAAGATTAAGGCATTGAACGATGACTTTGAATACGAAGTGTTAGATAAGGCATCACATGCGCCATTTATCTCACATAAAGATGAGTTTTTATCTGCCATCAAATCAATGCTTTAAAATTTAACTACCACAACCCAGTAAATATAAGGGGTTTATACTTTATTTTGTTTGTTTTATGAGCGATAATTAAAGTAAGTCTATCATTGGTGGAGGTGTAATATGCCAATCGGATCCGTATTTAATAATGGAGTAGAAGGGTTTAACCGTGCTAGCCAAGGTATTGAAAAGGCCAGCGCCGAGATTAACCGTGCCAGTATTGATCAACAAGATGATGCGCAACTTGCCCAGCAACGTCAATTGCAGGCTGCGCGCCCAGAAGAGGCCGTCACAGCCCCTGTGTCTCAACCTGCTCGAATAGATGAAGCCTTAGTTAATTTGAAGGTTGAAGAATTTAACGCTAAAGCAAATACGCAATCAATACAAACAGCGGATGAAGTGTTAGGCACGCTTATTGATGTGCGAGTTTAGTTACGTATGAACATTGTCACGCCATTTCCTAATGTAAATATAAACAGCGCAAATGTTTATACGGAAAGTGCTCGGCGTGACAATCAGCTTCGCGAAATCATCCCTCCCCCTGCTGCAACAAAACCAAGTAATGCCGAAAACAAAGCGCTCGGTGACAACGAAAAGGCAAAGTTACCGGGTTCTGCTGATAATGCCACCTATGATGCTAAAGGCAAAATAGCTGATGAAAGCGTTATTCAGGAACGTCAGCAAGGTGAGCAAAACCCTGATGATAATGAGCAGCAAAGCAAAGAGCAGCAAAAAGAAGAAAAAAAAGAGCAGCAAGTCACAGAACAAGAAGAACTTGATGCTGCACAGATTAAAGAACTAAAAGCACGTGACACCGAAGTGCGAGTTCATGAGCAAGCTCATGCCTCCGTTGGCGGTCAATATGCAGGCTCCCCAAGCTATGAATATCAGCGTGGCCCTGACGGTCAAAATTATGCGGTTGGTGGTGAAGTACAAATCGACGTTGCTGAAATAGAAGGTGACCCGCAAGCAACGATCGAAAAAATGCAAACCGTGCGAGCTGCAGCGCTTGCGCCAGCAGAGCCTTCAGGTGCTGACAGAGCCATTGCCGCTGATGCCACGCAAAAACTGTCAGCAGCTCAAGTTGAGCTCACAAGTAAATCCAATAATGACGAAAGCGAGCAAGCTGGTGCAACGTTTAAAGTTGACAGTGCATTAACGGATGATGACCAAGCTATCAAAACTTCTAGCCCTGAAACAGCAACTGCAAAGCGTGACGCCGATGTTGACGCTCGTGCTGTAAGAGTTGCGCAGTTTTATCAAGGAGCTACTTCACCCTATGGGCAATCAGGGTTTTCAGCGACAATATAAGTCTAATTGCTTTTTGCTCTTAATTATCAATCCCTTTTCCTTACTTATTCAGTTTCACATTTGTTTACGTTTGAGTGCATATTCAGTTGTTTAAATATTATCAAACTGCTATTTTCCCTGCGATTTTTATTAAGGAAGACAATTAAATGAAATATGCAGTATTAGCAGGGGCTTTATCTCTTTTCTCAATCACCGCCGCCGCAAATGAAACATCACTTTTAAGTTATGATTATGTTGAAGCAGGCTACGCTAAAATGGACGTAGATGACATTGATAAGCTTAACTTTGATGGTTATGTTGTAAAGCTTAGCAAGCAAGTAAGCGATAATTGGTATCTAACAGGTTTATACGCCAGCACATCAGATGATCTTATTGAGAGCGAATCGCTGGATTATCGTGAGCTTTTTCAAAATGGTGATTATGTTGGCAATTCAACTTTGTACACAGAATCAAGTATAGAAATTGATATTACGCGTTTAGAGCTTGGTTTAGGGTATATCCAACAATTATCAGCAGTGACAAGTTTAGATTACAGCATTAATTTAGGCAGACTTAAGTTTGAATCGAAAAATGCTTTTGTAGTCGAAGAAAGGTTTAATGGAGTAGCATTTGATTCATACTCTGATGGCGGTTCGGACTCAAATAGCGCAGATATTCTTTCTGCGAATGTACAAGTAAGACATTTATTAACTGACCAGTTCGAAGTGAATGCAGGCTTAGGCTATGAGCGTCTACATGATGACGAAAGTGATAATAACGTTGTTTTAAAAGCTGGCTTTAACTACGCATTTACTGAAAAAGCAATCGTAGGTGCGGCATATCGCAATGTTAATGAGTATTCTGATTTGAGCGTTACGTTACGTTATAATTTTTAATACATAAACAACGCGTTTAAAGTGTTTAAAATGCCGCAACATTCGTTGCGGCATTTTTGGTTTACTTTTTCACTTTAGCGTTAGCAAACGCATCGGCAAACGCATTGCCCATCATCGCATTACCCGAATCGCGCTTAGGCTTTGCGGCACGCGCTTGATGGTTAGTGCTACGTGAGTTATTTTGCGGCTTTTGCTTAGCAGCAGCTGCCGGTTTATTGCTAGTGTCAATGTCATCGTCTAAGCGCATGGTAAAGCTAATACGCTTACGTGCAGCATCTACTTCAACGACTTTAACTTTAACTATGTCACCGGCCTTCACGATTTCGCGTGGATCAGAAATAAACTTATTAGTAATCGCTGAAATATGCACGAGGCCATCTTGATGTACGCCTACATCTACAAATGCACCAAAGTTAGCTACGTTTGATACAACACCTTCTAAGATCATACCTGGTTTTAAGTCAGAGATTTTTTCAACACCGGCTTTAAACTCAGCGGTTTTAAATTCAGGACGTGGATCACGGCCTGGTTTGTCGAGCTCGCTGATAATATCAGTGACGGTGGGTAGGCCGAATTTGTCATCAATATAGTCATTTGCAACTAGCTTGTTGAGTACTTCAGAATTACCAATCAGACTGTTTATATCTAAATGAGTTTGCTCACTAATTCGCTTCACGACAGGGTAAGCCTCAGGGTGAACAGATGAGTTATCCAGAGGGTCTTTACCGTTACTTATTTTTAAGAAACCCGCTGCTTGCTCAAATGCCTTAGGCCCTAAGCGCTCAACTTTCTTAAGCTCTGAACGTTTAGCGAATGAGCCGTTAGCATCACGGTAATTTACAATATTTTGCGCAAGCGTTTTATTTAATCCAGATACACGGGTCAGCAAAGGAACTGACGCCATGTTTAAATCAACACCAACCGTGTTTACACAGTCTTCAACAACAGCCGTTAGCGTTTGGCCAAGTTGACTTTGTGAAACATCGTGTTGATATTGACCTACACCAATTGACTTAGGCTCAATTTTAACAAGCTCTGCTAGTGGATCTTGTAAGCGACGGGCAATAGAAACCGCACCACGGATAGATACATCTAAATCAGGGAACTCTTTTGCCGCAAACTCAGACGCTGAGTACACCGATGCACCGGCTTCGCTGACAATGATCTTATTTAACTTCAACTCGGTGTTGGCTTTGATTAGCTCAGCAACCAACTTATCAGACTCCCGAGAAGCCGTACCATTGCCTATCGCAATAAGTTCCACTTTATGTTGACGACACAACTGCTCTAAAGTGCGCAGTGATTTGTCCCAATGATTTTGTGGAGCATGAGGAAAAATAGTCTGCGAAGCAAGTAACTTACCTGTGCTATCAACCACCGCGACCTTACAACCAGTACGAAGGCCAGGATCAAGTCCAAGTGTTGTGCGTGCTCCCGCAGGTGCAGCCATTAGTAAGTCTTTTAAATTTTTAGCAAAAACATCAATCGCACCGGTTTCTGCTTTTTCACGCATAGCAGCTAAAAACTCGTTTTCTAAATGTAAGCTCAGCTTAATTTTCCATGCCCATTGCACCACTGTCATTAACCAAGCACTGGCCGCTTGGTTTTTTATATCTAAGCGATAATGGTCGGCAATCATTATGGCGCAAACAATCGCTGCATCTTCGGCGCTTGGTTCAGGATTAATACTTAGTTGTAAAATACCTTCATTGCGTGCACGCAACATAGCAAGTGCACGATGAGAAGGGGTTTTCTTTAACGGCTCCTGATGTTCAAAGTAATCACGGTACTTTGCACCAGCTTGTTCTTGCCCTTTAATCACGCGAGCTTCAATTTGGCCGTGTTGGCTGATATGACTACGGAATTTAGCGAGCAGTTTTGCATCTTCAGCAAAGCGCTCCATCAGAATAAATTTCGCGCCTTCGAGCACAGCCTTGGTATCTGCAAACCCTGCATCACTATTAATAAATTGCTCTGCTTGTTGTTCAGGATTTAGTGATGCGTCTTTAAATAGGCTGTCAGCGAGTGGCTCAATACCCGCTTCAATGGCAATTTGACCTTTAGTACGACGCTTTGGCTTGTAAGGAAGATAAAGGTCTTCAAGCTCAGTTTTACTATCTGCATTATTGATATCAGCTTCAAGGCTAGCGCTGAGTTTATCCTGCGATTTAATGGTAGCTAATATAAACGTTCTTCGCTCTTCAAGCTCGCGTAAATAAGATAGGCGCTGTTCTAATAAACGTAATTGGGTGTCATCTAAGCCACCGGTTACTTCTTTACGATAGCGTGCAATAAAAGGCACAGTCGCGCCTTCATCAAGTAACTTTATTGCAGCAACAACTTGTTGCTGTTGAGCATTTAGCTCAGTGGCTAAACGTGCAGAGAGTGTGCTCATGCATAAACCTTTTCAAACGAAAAATAAAGCCAGTATTACTCTACTGGCACAATAGACTGGTTGAATAATATCACAGTACTAAGCAATGGAAAGGCCTTAAAAGCTGAGCTTTTAAGGCCTTATTAAAATCACTGTCACAACGCACAAAAAGAGTTGTTAATGTGGGTGATCCACATGCTCTAAAACTTCACTAAAAGTATGTGCAATCGGGCTAATGTGCAATGGGATTGAAAATGTTTTGGTAATTTCTCTGGCTGAAATTAAGCCGCAAATTTCATTGTTTGCCGTCGTTACTAATAAGAACATAGCGCCGTGATGCTCCATAGTTTGCAGAGCATCACCAATACAGGCGTAGCTTAAACTTTGCATGCTAACGCCTGTTAAGTGAGAAATAGGGGTCATCACATAGCGTAAGCTAACATCAGCACGATTAACATTTAAACGTTGTGCAAGCATCATAATTTTAGCGCTTTGCAAATCAGCACTAGATACTAACCCTATGAGTTTTTCATTGTCATCAACAACCAAAATAAAGTCCGTGTGCTGGCTGCTTGTTTGATATAGAGCATCGATAATGCTGGTATCAAAGTGAGCACGCAGTGGATCTTTTTGCGTAAAATTATTAACCATTTCTAGCGCTGGAGAGGTTAAGTCAATAAGCGGTTGTGTTTCGCTATAAACATGAGATAACACGCCTTTAGATACATCTTGGGTACGTAATTCTTTAAAATTAGACATAATAGCCACCATTTAAGTTTATTTAATTTATTAGTGAGAAAAGTGATTAACTAAATTAAATGACTTGGCGGCCCTCGTACTGAGGCGCGATTAAAAAGTGTGGCTAATTGAGGTTTCACATAATGTGAGAGTATTAATTCAGGAGGTGGTTGAAGCGCCCCTAAATTGAATCCGTTGGCATGTGTATCGATGTCAACGTCAAGGTTTGCTTGGTCGGGGATATCGCAAGCAATAAAGTGTATTGAGTGGGTGGTTGATATTTCAGAGTCATCAAAATCGTGAGCAAAAATAGACAAACTCACACTCATTAAGAGTGTAAATAACACGGCATTATTAATTATGCGATGCATTAAGTTTGACATAACACGACCTTCCAAATACAACATCAAGTGCAAAATGCTTTACTTGAGTAACTTTATTTATAGTCCACTAACACACATTATACAATCAATTATTAACCTTATCTGAATTATCCTAGCTCACAGTTAGCTCAGTGTTTGCTTGCTTATTTTTCTCCTGGATACTCAATATGATTGATGTACCATTCTTTTTTGCCTTGTGGGGTAGTGACATAAAACTCATCATCCACTTGTTTTTTTAGTAAAGCTCGTGCCATTGGGGAGTCGATAGAAATATAGTCTTTGCGGTCATAAATTTCGTCTGGACCGACAATTCTAAACTTTAATACCTCACCTTGTTCGTTTTCGACTTCGACCCACGCGCCAAAGAACACTTTACCTGCTTGCTCTGGTGAATAATCAATGATTTGCAAATCAGGCATACGCTTGCGTAAATAACGTACTCGGCGGTCTATTTGCCTAAGTAATCGTTTATTGTATTGATAATCTGCATTTTCAGAACGGTCGCCAAGGCTCGCTGCCCAGCTTACGATTTTTGTGACTTCAGGGCGTTTAACATTCCAAAGGTGGTCATGCTCTTGTTGTAATTGTGAGTACCCTTCGCGGGTGATTAAGTTGGTTTTCACTGTTTTTTCTCAAAATATTTAATCAAAAGGGATAAGAATCAGCCTGACTTGTCCTAGTTGTTTGAAATGTTGTGTAACAATCTAATTAAGCAATTAGTTTTTTATTCGTAAAGTTTCATTTATATTAACTATTAACAAGTCAAAAACAACAAGAATGAAAGTTATGGGACACGAAACTACAAAAGTACTAGTCGTCGATGATGATATGCGATTGCGCAGTTTATTAGAGCGTTACTTAGTTGAGCAAGGGTTTATTGTACGCAGCGCCGCTAATTCAGAGCAAATGGACAGGCTTTTAGAGCGTGAAAACTTTCATTTAATGGTACTTGATTTAATGTTGCCTGGTGAAGATGGCTTATCTATTTGCCAGCGTCTGCGTCAAAAAGAGAATGAAATTCCTATTGTTATGCTAACAGCTAAAGGTGATGAAGTTGATCGTATTATTGGATTAGAGCTCGGCGCTGATGATTATATCCCCAAGCCCTTTAACCCACGTGAATTATTGGCACGTATTAAAGCAATTTTACGCCGTCGCGCAAAAGAAGTACCCGGCGCGCCTGCCGCTGAAGAGAATGAAATTAGTTTTGGTGAATTTGCACTAAACCTCGCCACACGAGAGATGACTCATGGCGACAAAACAATGTCGTTAACCAGTGGTGAGTTTGCGGTGTTAAAAGCGTTGGTTACTCACCCAAGAGAGCCGCTTAGCCGTGATAAATTAATGAACTTAGCGAGAGGCAGAGATTACAGCGCGCTTGAGCGTAGCATTGATGTACAAGTGTCACGATTGCGCCGAATGATTGAAGAAGACGCTGCTAATCCCCGTTATATTCAAACTGTATGGGGATTAGGTTATGTGTTTGTTCCAGACGGTGAAAAATAACCTTTTATGAGTATGTTTCCCAAAAGTGCATTTGGTCAAACGGTGTTTTTGGTGGCGGCATTATTGCTTATAAACCAAGTTGTGTCGTACATCACGGTGAGTCTGTATGTCGTTAAGCCGACGATCGAGCAGGTAAATCTTATTTTAGCTAAACAAGTTAAAACAGTGTTTATTGACTGGGAAGACGGTGTCGAAATTAGCAATGAAGTATCGAATAAGTTTTTCGAGATCACCGGTATAGAAGTAATGACTCAGCGCCAAGCAATGTCTGAAGGGTTGGGACAAACTCGTGAATACCCGATGCTGTCGCGAAGTATGTCTGAGCAGTTAAACGGCTCAGCCAGAGTGCGGATCAGTCAAATAGGTCCTTTGGTTTATTGGGTTGAAGCACCTCAGGCCCCTGGCTATTGGGTCAAAGTTCCGCTGACAGGATTCAAAGATAATAACCTCGAATTTTTAACTTTCTACCTATCAAGTATTGGCTTTTTAAGTGTGTTAGGTGGGTGGCTATTTGCACGACATTTGAATCGACCATTAAAAGAGCTACAGCAGGCTGCAGTGAAGGTGGGTGTAGGGGATTTTTCGACCAAGCTTGAAGAGCATGGTTCGATTGAGGTTATGGAAGTAACCAGAGCCTTTAATCAAATGTCGCGTGGTATCGCTGCACTTGAGAACGATCGACGATTATTAATGGCGGGTGTATCTCATGATTTACGCACACCACTTACACGTATTCGCCTTGCCACCGAAATGATGTCGGCAGAAGAAGATTACCTACGAGAGGGGATCATCTACGATATCGAAGATATGAATGCCATTATCGACCAATTTATTGAATATTTACGCCACCATAAACGTGAAGAGCTTGCGCTCGAAGACTTAAATGCGATTGTCTCTGAAGTGGTGCATTCTGAACAAAAGCATCAACGTAATATTCGCTTTATTGAAAATCCAAATCTCGATAACGTACCGTTAAGTATGGTGGCAATTAAGCGCGTAGTAACCAATATGATTGAAAATGCCATTCGTTACTCTGATGACGATATAGAGGTTGAAACCGCGCTGAGTCACGATAAAAAGTATGCCATTGTAATGGTTAACGACCATGGCCCAGGTATTCCAGAAAGTGAGCTTGAAACAGTGTTTGAGCCCTTTAAACAAGGCGACACAGCCCGAGGGAGTGAAGGTAGTGGGCTTGGTTTAGCTATTATCAAACGAATTATTGATATGCATGACGGAAAAGTAAAATTAGTGAACCGCCCTCAAGGGGGATTAAGTGCACAGATTTTTCTCCCTTTTAAATAAGTGATTTAAACTCAGGTACGTAACCTGATGGAGTATTCAAGTAAATACAGGGGTTGTAGACAAAATCGACGATGGTAAATTTACTAAATCAAAGCAGCTAATGGGCAAAGGTAAGTGGCATTATATCTTGGTATATGGTGTGCTTGGTTGGGGAGTTTCAACAGCTATTTTGTTTTCGCTAATGCAGGTTTTTTAGGCGAAGCCGCTTTTTTGATATATTACCGCTCTTGCTTATTTTGTTTCCGATAGGTGGTTTGGGTATTTATGTGCTCTTACTTAGGTAAACAATACGCCAAGTCTATCACCTAAGTGAGTGACTCCGTCATGGAGTATGTAAATAACCTGAACTCTGGATAATAAATCTATCTCCAGCGGCTACTTTCACCGCTAACTGCGTTGAATTTACTTGCAATAGGCCAGCTATTGACGCGTAAATTCGCCTTGTTATCGCTAAACGTTTCCGGCTGGAGACTAATAAATATATTTGTGATCTAATTTAGTACATCTCTTAACCAGAGTTCAGGTTAAATAAGATTCAGTGCAAGTGTTTAAGGCGCGATGTTAACTGCGCCTTAAACGTAGCTCTGATTTTAAATAGCTTTAAACCTAATTGCAGTGCCACCACTCGTCGCTAACTTAAGCGATAACGTATCTTTGGCTGTTACAATTCGTTGTTCTATCTTGATATCGTAAGGAGTATTTTTCCACTCTGCTTTATCGCCATCTTTGTAGATTTGCGCTTCAAATACTTTACCCGGCTCTAAAAAATCGAGTTTGATATCAATCGTACGTGCATGCTCATCCGTCACAGCGCCTAAATACCAATCATTTCCTGAGTAATTATCACGTTTGCGTTCTTTACGGGCAAACACCACGTAGTCGCCAACTTCACCTGCTAATGCGATACTTTGCTGCCAATCAGTGGGTACGTCTTGAATGAACTGAAATGCATCTGGTTTGGCTAAATAATTACGCGGTAAATCTGCGGCCATCTGAATTGGGCTATACATCACCACATACAAAGCCAGTTGCTTAGCTAGGGTCGTTTGCGGGCGGTTAGTATCAGCGCCTAAACCATTAAATCCCATATCAAATATGCCCGGGGTAAAATCCATTGGGCCCGCTAACATCCGAGTGAAGGCAAGCATCGGAATATGCTCTGGTGGATTAGGTGGTGTGCCCCATGCATTAAATTCTTGGCCTCGAGCACCTTCACGGGCAATCCAGTTAGGGTAAGTGCGGCGCAGGCCGGTGTCTTTAATTGGCTCGTGAGTATTAATGCTAAGTTTGTGTTTAGCAGCCAGTTTTATACTGTGTAGGTATTCGTTGACCATAAATTGGCCGTCATGCCATTCTTTTCGAACAATGCCATTTTCATCAATACGCTTGATGTTACCGCCATCAGCAACGTAACCGGTCTTTATTTGGCTAACGTTTGATTTTTCATATAATGCGTAAGCATCTTCCATTTGGTTACGGTAGTTTGTCACATTACCAGAGGTTTCATGGTGGCCAATAAGTTGCACACCTTTTTGTTGACCATAACGCGTTAGCTCGGCTATATCAAAATCATCGTATGGTTGAGTGAAGCTAAATACATCGCCGTTAAAGAACCAATCTCCGTCCCAGCCTAGATTCCAGCCTTCAACGAGTACTCCGTCAAAGCCATATTGGGCGGCAAAGTCCATGTAATATTTAGTGTTTTGCGTGGTGGCTCCGTGTTTTTCACCACTGCCCCATGTGGTTTCGTTTATATGCATGCCCCACCAAATGCCAACGTACTTACCTGGTTTCACCCAGGAAACATCCCCTAATTTATTCGGCTCGTTTAGGTTTAAGATAATGTCAGAGTTGATTAAATCAATGGCCTTCTCACCTATCTGAACTGTACGCCAAGGAGTAGTGAACGCCCCTTGCTTTTTAACGGCAATGCCATCTGACCAAGGTGTTAAGTCTGCTTGCAATGTACCAGGTCGGCGCTGGTTCAGTACCATGGCTGCATAATCGACCAATGCTGCTTCATGAATACTAACGTGCACGCCGTCAGCATTTTTAAATGTAAATGGTGTATGTGCTAATGCCGCGTCTTGCAAAGGTGTTGTGTTGTAAACATATTCGTAGCGATTCCAGCCGCGTGCGGGGATCCACCAAGCTGTTGCTTTATCTGCGGCGGTTATTGCAAATTCGGTCAGCTCTTTGGTTATTTCTATATCTTCAAAGCCCTCTTGTTTCGGTACTTCATAGCGAAACCCTACGCCACTATCAAACGCTCTAAAACGTACAGTGTATGTCCCACCATGAGGGGATGACTTACTAAAAGTGACTGCTACTTCATTATGATGATCAACAACCGTTTGGCGTTCTCCCCATGGTTGTTGCCATTTGCTCTGGACCTGATTAGTTGTAATGTTGGTGATTGTGAAGCCTTCATCAAATGCAGCTTGCTGCTTAAACTCAAACCCTAGTGATGAGTTTTCAATTACATTTTTATTATTAAAGCTAATTGAATAGTGAGGTGCAGAGCTTTGATCTGAAATGGTTATTTTTATTTTCTTATTAGGGGATTCAACAATAGCTTGCTTGGCAAAGCTGCTGCTGGAAATTAACACTAGTAGTAGTAGAGATAATCGCATTGTGTGTCCAACTGATTTGATGGGTGCGCAGTTAGAATAAATGACCAAGCGAAGTTTGACGAGGTGGTTGCATACGTATTCAGTCGGCTGTCGTTTATTAAGTGATAATTAAAATATCTGAAAATACGACTTAAATATGCCTATAATAAAATAAATCAAATAATAATATTATCTCAAGATGAAGCTTTTAATTACTTTTGCATTGTTGTTGGCTTTCAATAGTCAAGCAGTCACTCTTATTGTTAGTAACCAAAACAAACAAGTACAACCCAATGTTGTTGTGTGGTTACAACCTACAACCCCCATTGCAGAGCCCCCTAAGCCTGAAACAACGTTTGTGATGGAGCAAAAAGACCGACAATTCACTCCACATATATTAGTTGTAGAGCAAAATGGCAAAGTTGATTTTCCAAACGCTGACTCGATTATGCATCATGTGTATTCGTTTTCTAAAAGTAAGTCGTTTGAACTTAAGCTTTATCGCGAGCAACCTCAAGATCCAATCATTTTCGACCAAACTGGTGTGGTTGAGCTTGGATGTAACATACACGATTGGATGCTAGGTTATATTGTTGTCGTTGACAGTCCATACTATGGTATTACGGATCAACAAGGGCAGTTAACATTAGATATTCCACAGGGTGATTACACCATCAATACATGGCATGAAGGGTTTAGTGATATTAGCTCAACAGAATCGCAAGCTATGGCCATTAACAGTGCTGAGGTACGCTATCAACTCAAGCAAGCTTTGATACCACGAGTTGCAATAGGTGTAGATGAATATGATGATTACTAATCACATTTTGCGTGCAATTACTCTGTTTGGTGTGGTTGTTGCTTTTAATGTAAATGCACAAGTCAAAGGATTGGTGCAAGTAAGTGCAGTAAAGGGCGATTCGCAAGCGAGCTGGCAGGAGCGTGGCGTTGGTTTATATCGATTTGATCATAACACTGATGGTTTAGTGCTTTCACAAGGGGTGCTAGATTTTCGAACTGATTTAAGCTCTGCATGGTCTGCGCATGGGGTTATAAATGCTTATCAAGATCCTGAGCCAACATTGGGTTTCACACAAGCGTACTTACAATATAAACCGCTTACCCAGAGTAACTATAAATGGCACGTTCGGGTTGGCGGTTTTTACCCGTTATTATCACTTGAAAACCCTCAAATAGGGTGGCTATCTCCCTATAATTACACTAACTCGGCTATCAACTCTTGGGTGGGTGAAGAGCTTCGCACTTTGGGTGTGGAGGCTACAATAAAGCGCCCCGGACGCAGATTTAATAGTGCGCATAGCTTTTCGTTTATTGGTGCAACATTTAAAGGTAATGATCCTGCTGGTACTTTATTGGCTTGGCGGGGCTTTGCAATGCACGATCGACAAACCACATTTAACGAGAGCATTGCCTTTGCGCCTGTTACTTCGTTAAACACACCGCAGCTTCAGTTTCAGGCTAATCAGGTTTTACCGTTTGAGGAAGTGGACGGGCGTTATGGCTATTATGCTGGCATCCATTGGGACTACCTCAAACAGTCTCAGTTTAGGTTCTATTATTACGATAATAATGGCGATCCCAGTGCAATTAATTACAGCACAGGGCAATACGCATGGGATACGCGCTTTTCAAGTGCTGCGTGGCTTTACAAGTTTACCGCTAATACGCGATTAATTGCACAAGCGATGTCAGGCAGTACTGCAATGGGGTCTAGGCGTGGAGTAGATAATCGCTTTTACAGCCATTTTGTTTTATTAAGTCATAAAATGGCTCAACATCGGTTATCTATACGTTATGACTACTTTAAAGTGACCGATAAAGATGATTGGGCGTTTGACCCGAATGCGAGTCATGGGGAGGGCATCACAGCTACTTGGCGTTACCAACTAAACTCCCAATGGCAACTTGGCGTAGAGGGCTCAGCGTTACGTAGCCAAGCTGATAATCGCCAATCAATGGGGATATCATCACACATTTCCCAGCAGCAAATTGCATTAAATGCGCAGTGGCGATTTTGATTTTAGGCAATATTATTTTTATCAACTACCTTTATACTTTAATGTCGTGAGTATGTTGAGGTGATAAATGAAGTTACACAGCATTCGTTTCAAAAGCTCTTTACCTATTTTGCTTTTAGGTATAGCTATTGTTGTTCTTATTGTCGGTTACACATACTTAATAAACATGCAAAAGGTCGTGCTTGATAACCAGTCAGAGCGCTTCTTAAAAGCGATTTCGGTTGTGTTAAATGCTGACAGAGATCTTTACCAAGCAAAAGTATCAGAGCTCAACTTAGTTACAAATAAAAAAGGTGACGCAGAAGAGCTGAAAAACCACAGTGAAAATGCGCAGCAGGTGGCTGAACGATTCAGTCAGTACTTAAATTACTTGTCTATTTACCCAGAGATTACGGCTAATTTTAGCCGTTTTGATATGGCGTTTTCTCGTTGGCTATCTGCCTCCGAGGCCTATATAAGTGCTCCTCAAAGTTCAGCCCAAGAACTGGCGGCTAATCGTGAGTTTGATGCCTTACGTGATATTTTAGATAAAGCAGGAGAGCAGGCTGAATCTGTATCTATAATAGAAAAGCAAAAGCTTATTGATAAAATTAACAGTACCAAGTGGTGGTTGCTGCTAATGTCTGCATTCATTTTAATAATTGCAGGGTGGTTTAGTTATCAAATACCTCGTCAGCTGACTAAGCAAATAAATTATGTCACTAATAGAATTAATGAAATAGCATCGGGTGATGGGGATTTAACTGGGCGTATAACAATTAAAAGCCAAGATGAGTTTTCAGAGCTTGCAACCGCATTTAATCACTTTCTAGATAACTTGCAGCAGCTTATCCGCGACGTTTTAATGCAAGCGAATGAATTAAACGGCTTAGGTGGAGAGTTAAGTCAGTTTGCAAACCAAAATAGTGATGTTAACCAAAAACTCAACCAAGCATCAGAATCTATTGTCAGTGCAGTCCATCAAATGAGTGTTGCCAGTCGTGAGGTTGCAAGTGTAGCTCAGGAATCATCTAAAGAAGCTGATAACTCTCAGTCTTTGGCAAAAGATGGGCTCAGTGCAGTAGCTAGCTCTAGTAATAAAATTATCGCGTTGTCTGAAAACATGGAACACGCTAGTAATAAATCAACTGAGTTACAGCAAAGCTCTGACAACATAGCTAAGGTATTAGAGGTAATACGTGCGATTGCAGAGCAAACTAATCTGCTCGCGCTTAACGCTGCAATTGAAGCGGCCCGAGCTGGGGAGCAAGGGCGTGGGTTTGCTGTGGTGGCTGATGAAGTCAGAACGTTGGCAACGCGCACTCAAGAAAGCACCAATGATATTCAAAATATGGTTGAGCAGTTTGCTAACAGTGTAGATCAGTCTTTAACGGCAATTAACAGTGGCAAAGGGCTTGCAGAGGATGCCGTAGCGTCATTTAGCCAAACTAACGATGTACTCAATGCGATGCAAAGCTCTTCTATTAAAGTTAATGAAATGGCGATGCAAACGGCACATGCAACTGATGAGCAAACAACTGTCGCACGGGAGATTAGTCATAACTTATCATCGCTTAATGATCAAACACTTCAGGGTGGAGAGCTTGCCCGGTCAACTGAAGATGTCGCACTTAGGGTGAACCAGTTAACGGATGAGTTAAGTAATTTAGTGAAACGCTTTAAGGTATAAAAATAAATCTATTACAGTAAAAAGGGGCTACAAAGCCCCTTTTTCACGACATGTAAATTCAATTCAACTTCGGGGTTACCCGCTTATTTTTTATCGAATGCGCGTTTCATAAAGTTTGGTGTTGCAAGCGCACCATAATGAATCCCGCTGTTGTAATACTCTGTACTTTTTGCAAGTTCAGTTGCTGCATCTTCCCTAAATCCTGCAAATTTTTCTTCTTTGCGAGCGAGTGTTACCGACCATAACCCACTTGGGTAAATAGGTTGCGGAAATGGTAATGTTTGTAAGTCGTTAAAGCCAACGTCGGTCATCGCATCACGCATCTCAACAAGTAATGGCATGTGCATTAGTGGTGATTCACTTTGTTGCACCATGATACCGCCAGGGCGTAATGCTTTTAAACAACTGGTGTAAAAAGCATGATTAAATAATCCCTCGCCTGGGCCGACAGGGTCCGTACCATCAACAATAACAACGTCGATGGACTCAGGTGCAGCTTCACGCATATACTTTATGCCGTCATCAAACATTACTGTTGCGCGCAAGTCTTGGTTTGCCTCACATAGCTCGGGAAAATACTTAAGCGACATTTGTGTAACGACTTCGTCGATATCAATTTGTATTACAGACTCAACACTTGTGTGTTTTAGTACTTCACGAAGCGTGCCGCAGTCACCACCACCAATAATAACGACATTTTTAGGATTCGGGTGTGCTAACAATGCCGGATGGCTGATCATTTCATGATAAAAGAAGTTTTCACGACTGCTTACCATTGTGCAACCATCGATAATCATTAAGTTGCCAAAATCTGTGGTCTCGAACATCTCCACTTTTTGAAAAGGAGATTGTTTCTCGTCTAATTTTTTATTTATCCGTAGAGAAAACGCACTGCCGTCGCGTTCGCTGATTTCGGTAAACCATTTGCTTTGATCTAAATTTGCCATGTCGCTAGCTACACTTTTAGTTGAGTAAGAAAAAGGGGGCAATTCTGCCAGTGGTTGGCGGTTTGCTCAATGAAATTTTTACCAGTATAGCGAATATTTTCTTCTCGCTTTGGCTTAAAGGTTAATTTTTGTTAGCGTAGGAAGTTATGACGTATTAAAATAACCGATTCCGCCAAACAGTTAACTTAAGAAGATTTGCCATGACTTGGGGTTTAGACACAGCACGCGCTACTTATAACGTTGCACATTGGAGTGACGGTTATTTTGATATAAACAGCCAAGGCGAGTTGGTCGCTTATCCAGATGGCGATCAAACTAAAACGGCAATTTCGTTAAGCGAATTAACTGAGCAATTCAAGAAACAAGGGTTAACACTACCCGTGCTAGTGCGGTTTACTGATATCTTACAAAATCGAGTAGACACACTCACTAGTGCATTTTGTAAAGCACGTGATGCACGTGATTACCAAGGTCAATATACCTGTGTATACCCAATAAAAGTAAACCAACAACGTTCTGTTGTCAGCAAGTTACTGGCTCACCCAAGTGGTTTAGTCGGGCTTGAAGCTGGGTCTAAGCCTGAGCTTATGGCAATACTCGGCGTTGCCACCTCACCGATTACAATTGTCTGCAATGGTTACAAAGACAGTGAGTTTTTACGCCTTGCATGTATTGGTCAGGCGATGGGGCACAAAGTTAAAATAGTGGTCGAAAAGCTATCGGAATTAACTACTTTGCTGGCTGAAATTGAAGATTTAGGCATTGAGCCTGCAATTGGCATCCGCATTCGTTTAAATTCGGTTGGCAAAGGCAAGTGGCAAAATACCGGTGGAGAAAAAGGTAAGTTCGGCTTAACAGCAGGGCAAGTGTTAAGCGCTGTTGAAGTGCTTAAACAGCACAATAAATTGCATTTGATGCAAATGGTACATTTTCATATAGGTTCTCAGATTGCCAATATTCGTGACATTCACCGAGCGTTACGCGAGTGCGCGCGTCATTTTGCGGAACTTACTCAATTAGGTGTGCCATTAAACACCGTTGATGTAGGTGGTGGTTTAGGTGTTGATTATGAGGGGTCAGGCTCTCGCAGTGCGTGCTCTATGAATTATACGGTTGATGAATATGCGCGTAATGTGGTGAATGCATTCGCTGAAGTGTGCGAACAACACACACTTACTCATCCCGCCATTATTACCGAGTCAGGCCGTGCGCTAACAGCACATCACGCCGTTCTGATTACGGATGTTATTGATGTTGAAACTGCGCCTAATTACGCTAATCCAAGCGCCCCAGAGCCAAATAGCGTGTTAGTGTTAGATGAAATGTGGCAATGTTTACAACGTTTAACTCCACGTATGGCTTTAGAAATCTACCACGATGCAATGCACCTATTCAGTGAAGCACATGATCAATATGTACACGGATTGGTAAGCATGTTGGAATGGGCGAAGATAGAGCAGTTGTATTTCACTATTTTACATCGCGTGCGCGCGTCCTTAAGTAATGCTCGTGCCCACCGCGAAGTATTAGATGATTTAAATGAAAAGCTAGCAGATAAGTTATTTGTGAATTTCTCACTGTTTCAATCACTGCCAGATGTGTGGGGAATTCAACAACTGTTTCCTGTGATGCCAATAGAAAACTTGGATAAGCCATTAACACAACGCGCGATTATTCAAGATATAACTTGTGATTCAGATGGTCAAATTCGTGAATATGTCGAAGGGGCAGGCATTGAAACGAGTTTGCCTATTCCTCAGTATCAGCCAGGCCAGCAATACCATATTGCGATGTTTATGGTGGGCGCTTACCAAGAGATTTTAGGTGACTTACATAATTTATTTGGCGATACAGACTCAGTGCATGTGGAGCTAAACGAGCAAGGCTATCAACTTACTAATGCCATAAAGGGTGATAGTGTTAAGGATGTATTAAAGTTTGTTGATTATGATAGCGCAATTTTAGCCGAAAACTTTGCCGCAACCATTGCAAAACTATCAGTCAGTGACACCGAAAAAGCGCAGTTTTTAACTGAGCTTAATGCTGGGTTGGCTGGTTATACGTATTTTGAAGATTAACAACAGACAAGTTTAATGAAAGGAATTGAGTGGTAATGTCTATAATTCGTTGTGTTTTTAGTATTTTATTTTACGCCCTAAATACTGTGCTTTGGTTTATTCCAATTTTTATTTTTGGTCTTATAAAATTAGTGCCAATTAAGCCGTTGCAAAAAACAATGAGCTGGGCTGCAAAAAAATGTGCAAGCATGTGGGTAACCTGTAATTCATTAAATCAGAATTTATTTACACCCTATGAGTTAAATGTCTCAGGCCTTGAACAATTAAAGCTCAAAGATTGGTATTTGATTATTGCTAATCACCAAAGCTGGGTTGATATTCTGGTATTACAACGGTTATTGAATCGCAAAATCCCATTCCTGAACTTTTTTTTAAAGAAAGAGTTAATCTATGTGCCAATACTGGGTTTAGCTTGGTGGGCATTGGATTTCCCATTTATGACTCGTACCAGCAAGAGCCAACTTAAAAAGAACCCTAAATTGCGTGGCAAAGATTTAGAAACAACCCGCAAAGCGTGTGAAAAATTTAAAGAAATGCCAGTGAGCATTGTCAATTTTGTAGAAGGGACACGTTTCACTGATGCAAAACATCAACGTCAAAATAGTCCATTTCCACATTTACTTAAACCTAAAGCGGGTGGCGTAGCATTTGTGATGCAGGCGATGGGAGAGCAAATATCAAAAGTGGTGAACGTGACTATTCAGTACCCCGATGGTATTCCTACTTTTATCGACTTCGCCAGTGGGCGTGTAAAAAATATCAATGTTCATGTTGAAGTGTTGCCTGTCAGCCCTGAGTTGATCGGAGATTACACCGCTGATAATGAGTTTAGAGTGCGCTTTCAGTCGGAGTTAAACCGATTGTGGGAAGAAAAAGAACAGCAAATTATCAAATTAGAGCAGCAATCTAAGTGATTATAAAAAGCGAGTTTATATGCTAAAGAAAATCATACCGAATTGGCTAAATGGCCTGTTTGTATGCACCGTGCTTTTTAGCAATACTTTGCTGTGGGGTACGGTAGTGCTCATTCTGGGACTTATTAAACTCGTATTGCCGTTTGCATGGGTGAGTGACTTATTGCACCTTGCCTATCAAGGGTGGTGTGGCGGTAATCGGCTTGGCTTGTATTTAAGTTATGCGCAACTTGATGTCACAATTGTTGGGGATGTAAACAAGCATGGTTGGTACTTGTTAATTTCAAATCATTTCAGCTGGATTGATGTCGTTGTATTAAGTGCGATAGATGCCTTGCCTGCCCCTAAGTTCTTTTTAAAAGATGAGTTGAAATACGTGCCTATTATCGGTTCTGGCGCCTGGGCAATGGGAATGCCATTTATGAAGCGAGTTACAAAAGCGCAAAAAGCACGTAACCCAAAACTAAAGGGACTCGATGTTGAGCGAACAAAACGAAGTTGCCGAAATTTTCGTAGTCACCCAACAACGATTATTAATTTTGTTGAAGGCACGCGCTTTACTGCATTGAAACATCAGCTTCAGCGTAGTCCATTTAAACACTTGCTTAAACCTAAAGCGGGTGGTGTCGCTTTTGCGTTAGAGGTGTTAGGGGAGCAATTTGATGCCATACTCAACACCACCTTGGTGTACAAGGCCAAAAGTGATCATATTTGTGGCAGTTTTTTGCGTGGGCAGTTAAATAAAATAACCGTGACGATTACGCTGACACCTGTCAGTCCAAATTTAATAGGTAATTATCAACAAGACAGTGAATTTCGAGCACAATTTCAAAAAAATATTAATCAGTTATGGATGACAAAAGACAGTGAGCTAGCACTGGCATATACACAATACAGTACTGACCCTTTAATAATGGATGATAAGGAGATAGAAATACCGTGACTAAACAAACAGATTTGCAGCAACTCATAATGCCATGGTTTGAAGGTGTCCCTGACGCGTCACTTCTGAGCGCGTTAACAGCCACAGCAATCGGTGTGTGTTCTTTATTGTTCGTGTATTTATTTACAGGACGATTAATGTTGCCTGGCATTCAGGCTGTGGTGACTAAAGTGTCTCCACAGCGCATAGGCGCTCTTGCGCCGATGCTGACTAAGCTAAATCGTCGTTTTGCTGGCATGTTATGCTGCGTTTTGTTTTTAGCCACGTTTGATAGCATTTACCCTGTCGGTGAATTTTCAGCTGAGGTTTTTAAAATCATCGGGCAAACACTGCTAATCATCCATATCGGTTTCATTATCAGTAGTATAGTGAGTATTGCGGGTGGGATTTATAATCAGCTTGAGTTTGCACGTGAAGTGCCTATTCAAGGGCTGATCCAAGTTGTTAAATTAATCACCTTTATGATTTGTGCCATCTTGATTGTGAGTATCATACTCGAAAAGTCACCGACTTATATCCTCTCAGGTTTTGGTGCAATCGCCGCGGTTACTTTACTTGTTTTTAAAGACACCATCTTAGGGTTTGTAGCAAGTATTCAAATCGCCGCAAACCGTTTAGTAACTTATGGTGATTGGATTCAAGTTGAAAATTATGGCGCCGATGGAGAGGTAATTGATCTGGGTTTAAACACCGTTAAAGTGCGTAACTGGGATAACACAATTACCACTATTCCAACCTATATGCTGGTGGCTGGTTCATTTAAAAATTGGCGCGGAATGCAGGAATCAGGTGGACGCCGTATTAAACGCTCATTAAATATTGATATGAATAGCATTCGGCTTGTCGATGAGGAACTCACTAACATATTGGGACAAGCCATTGTGTTAAATGATTACATTAAGTTAAGTACATTACCCGATCCAGTATCAAACTTAGGGCTGTTTCGTCGCTATGCTGAAGGGTACTTAAAACAACATGAAAAAATAAATACTTCTTTAACGCTTATGGTGCGTGAATTACAGCCATTGAATCATGGTTTACCAATAGAGTTTTACTGCTTTAGCCAAGATAAACGCTGGATATCGTTTGAGCACTTACAGGCAGAAATTATGGATCACCTGTTAGCGGTATTGCCTTTGTTTGACTTACGACCTTATCAAAGCGTTACAGGGCAATTTAGCCCTGCAA
Organism: Pseudoalteromonas sp. 3D05; assembly: GCF_002723455.1. Classification (GTDB taxonomy): domain Bacteria; phylum Pseudomonadota; class Gammaproteobacteria; order Enterobacterales; family Alteromonadaceae; genus Pseudoalteromonas. The sequence goes on from NZ_PDUS01000007.1 coordinate 120,267, forward strand.
CACAGCCGAATAATTCAAAGCCGTCGATCAAAGTGGCAAATACTGCTGACCAAGCCCAACCAAAATAAATCCAATAAGTAGCCACCAAATTGGTGGCTTAGCTATTCTAAGCCAAACAAAAGCAGCAAGCACAAGTGCAATGTGCCACATGTTATGTACCGCCGATGTCCAAATAGGTGAATACAGTGCCGCCGCTAAAAAACCTACTACAGCGGCATTGAGTGCTGCAATACTACTGGCAAAACGAGGACGTTGAGCCAATTGCAACCAGCTTTTTTGCAGCGCAAACATCAGTAATAACCCAGGTAAGAAAATAAGCAACGTTGCAAGCAACGCTCCTGTGATTGGGTTGACGCCTGAAAACTGTGTTCCTAAATAAGTGGCTATGGTGAACATAGGGCCAGGTACAGCCTGAGCACTGGCATACGCACTTAGAAATTGTTCAGTGCTTAGGTCGGTAATCCCTGCTTGCAATATAGGCAAAACGACGTGACCACCACCAAATACCATTGCGCCAGCTTGATAGAATGGGGCAAACAGTTCGGCTTTATCGTTTAAAGGCATAAAGCTCACTATCAACAACAGTGTAAATAAACCCAACGCGAGCCAATTAATTTGACTTGTTTTTACAGAGGGGATATCAGCATTTTTGGGTAACTTTAGCAAAGGCCAAATAGCGCCAATAGTAGCAGCGATAACTAATACTGCAATTTGACTAAAAAGGTTAGGCTGCAATAGCAACAGCAGTGTACTTGCTAGGGCTATTGCTTTTAATAGCCAGCTCGTGCAAAAGCTCTTTGCCATGCTCAAAGTTGCATCTGCCACAATTACTACAGCAAAAAGTTTAAGGCCTGTCACTACGGCAAAGTAGATACTGTCAAATTGGTGCGCGCTGAGGGCTAACAGCAGCATGATTAGTAAAGATGGTAACGTAAACCCAATAAAAGCAGCAATACCGCCAAGCAAGCCATGGCGCTCAACACCGATTGCAAACCCCACTTGACTAGAACCAGGTCCTGGTAGTGCTTGACTGAGGCTGATCAATTGCGCATAACGCTGATTATTTAACCATTTCAAGTTATCTACAAAATGATTCTTAAAATAACCTAAATGCGCCGCAGGTCCTCCAAAACTCATACAGCCAAGTAAAAAAAACTGTTTAAAAATAGCAAACAACATAATAGCTCTATTTTCCTTTATGACTTTTTTATTTCATTATGACAAATTTATGTGACATTTTAATGATTTTTAAATCTTATGCCCGATTCTACTGTGTTGTTGCTTTTCACAATAGAACGACTATTACCTGCAATCAATGCCTTGCCTAAATCGCTTTAATTGCAACTGAAACTGACATATTAAGGGGGTTTGGGTATATAATGTAATAAAGGTTTAATCAAATGTAATAAGCTATGCAATTTATTGGTTATATTCTTCGTACTTTTTTCTTTTTAGCATCTAGCTTAATTGCCGTAGAGTCTCATGCTCAAACAAAAGTACCTAAAGTCTCTATTGCTGTTGACCATGCACCACCTTATAGCCAAATCACCTCGGATGGAGAGATCAGCGGAGCAGTCGTTGATATTGTCAGAGCAATGCAAGAACATCTTACTTTTAAAATTGAATTAGTTGGTTGCCCATTCTCACGTTGCATACGCATGTTAGAACAAGGTGAAGTTGATGCGATGGGTGGATTAATATTAACGCCTGAGCGCCAACAAAAAATGGTGTTTGTTAAGCCCGCTTATATGGCTTTGTCATCCTCTTTTGTTTTTTATGCACGTCATAAAAGTCAGTTAAATATAGCCAATTATGACGATCTCTATGGTAAGAAAATAGCGGTTATGCGTGGCGCGGCTTACTTTAAGCGTTTTAATGAGGATGAAAAATTATTAAAAGTACCTGTACTGACAGAGCAGACAGCAATGGAACTGTTATTAAAAGAGCGGGTAGATTTAGTGATCGCAGTAGAAGAGACGGCTGATCATGCTATGAGTGTGTTAAATCAACCATCCAATAAGTTAGTCAAAATGGACTATCGTTACAAAGACACTATTTATGGCTACCTTGCGTTTAATAAAAATTTTGCAACAAATGTGATTGCTCAAAAACTCCGTATTCAGATGCAACAAATGGCTAAAAGCGGTCAGTTAACCCAACTTGTTGCACCATACAAGTTACCTCCCATCACTTCACAAATGCTGGACTTTTAATACTTACTTCATTTTTTGTTCATAGACGCCTTGCTAATCTGATAGTCAATCGAATTAATCTCTAAGGGCATAACATGACATTAACTAAATCACTTTTATCTGCAACAATCATCGGCGTATTACTCACAGGTTGTGAAACAAATAATACAGGAACGGGTGCTGCAATAGGGGCTGCTACAGGTGCTGTCCTTGGAAAAGCAACTGGCGATCATGATGATAAGCGTATCTTTATCGGTGCAGCAATTGGCGCTTTAGCCGGTGCTGCTGTTGGCGATTATATGGATAAACAAGAAGAGGCGTTTCGTGATGAACTTGCAGGGTCTGGTGTTGAAGTTGTGCGCGAGGGAGATAATTTACGCTTAGTCATGCCATCTAATATTACCTTTGCCACTGATCAATCGTATATTTCATCTGGTTTTCACAACACGCTTGATGCCATTGCAAAAGTAATGAACAAATACGAAAAAACGTATCTTAGTATTGAAGGCCATACCGATAGCACAGGTAAAGATAGCTACAATATGACGCTATCAGAGCAACGTGCGCAAAGCGTAAAAGGCTATTTAGTAAATCAACAAATCCTAGCCGGGCGTATCAGCACACGAGGCTATGGTGAAACACAGCCTATTGCGAGTAACGAAAGTGCCAATGGTCGCGCACAAAACCGCCGTGTAGAAATTCAAATCGTACCAAACACTAAAGGTTAATCTACATTATAAGGTCTGTTGACCTTTCAAGGTTGAATTTGCAGTATCAATGTCAAATAGGCATTGCCCTTAGGGTTCTGCCTAGGGGCGATTAAACCGCCCCTAGGCAGAACAAATTTTAATCCGCAAAGGCCAACAGATCCTAGTATGACAGCACAGTGTGCGGTCATGTTTTAATCTTTATTAAATTGTAGTTCACACAGTTGTTTGTAAAGTGGGTTTGACTCAATGAGCTGTTGGTGCGTACCTGTGGCAATTATCTTACCTTGCTCCATGACAACAATCATATCAGCATGCTTTACCGTGGCTAAGCGATGCGCAATGATCAAGGTGGTACGGTTTTGCATTAAATGCTCAAGCGCGGCTTGAACATGTTGCTCGCTTTGCGCATCTAAGGCGCTCGTTGCTTCATCAAGTAGCAGTATTGCGGGGTCTTTTAATATTGCTCGTGCTAGCACAATACGTTGTTTTTGACCGCCAGATAAGCGCACCCCTTGTTCACCTAAAAAGCTTTCATAGCCATTTGGCAAACTGGTAATAAACTCATCTGCATGAGCATATTTAGCGGCTTGGTAAACCTGCTCGTCTGAGGCTTCAGGGTTGCCATATCGAATATTGTGCATAACATCAGAGCTAAATAAAATTGGGTTTTGTGCAACCATACCCATGCTGTCCCTCAGTGTTTTAAGAGACAAATTTTTGATATTAATATCATGAAACTTTATATCGCCATTGGCTGGATCATAAAAACGTTGCAGTAGTTCGAAAAGGGTTGTTTTTCCGGCACCTGAAGGCCCAACAATCGCGACTGTTTGCCCTTTTTGTATACCTAATGAAATGTTTTTCAATGCACTCACATCTGGACGCGACGGGTAATTAAAAGTGACATTGTCTAGCTCAATCGCAGTCGAATGAGAATTAGTGTGTAACGTGTCATCCTGTGGGTGAGCTGGGTTAATTATTTCACTTTTCACAGCTAATAATTCAAGCAATCTGGCCGCAGCGCCTGCTGCACGTTGCAGCTCACCATACACTTCGGCAACAGTGGCTACTGACATAGCAACCATAATGGCGTAAAACACAAAGGCGCCTAATTCGCCACCTGTCATAGTGCCTGCAAGTACATCATTGCCGCCAACCCACAACATAATGCTAATCGCGCTAAAGGTTAAAAATATCACTGCGGCAATTAAAAGTGAACGTTGTTTAATACGGCTTTTTGCGACAGCAAACGCTTTATCCGTTTCAAGCGCAAATGCTTGTTGCTCACGGTGTTCGTGGCTGTAACTTTGTACAACTTTAATGTTTTGAATGATCTCGCCGGCGTAAGTACTAATATCTGCAATGGCATCTTGGCTAGAGCTTGCTAATTTGCGCACTTTTTTACCAAAAACCATCATGGGTATTAGTACTAAAGGCACGCAGGTAATTACGACTAAAGTCAGTTTTAAGTTAGTAATTAATAACATGGCTAAACCGCCGACAAGCATCAACGCACTGCGTAAGGCCATCGAAAACGATGACCCAATAATAGATTGCAATAATGTCGTGTCAGTGGTTAAGCGAGACATTAGCTCGCCGCTGCGATTTTCTTCAAAGTAACTTGGGTGGAGGGTAACTATGCGCTCAAATACAGCTTTACGAATATCATTACTGACGCGCTCACCAATCCATGACATTAAATAAAAACGACTAAAGGTGCCAATTGCCAATAAACTTATCAACCCGATAAGCACTAGCACAGCTTGCCTAAGTTGCTCCTGTGAGCCTGCAATAAAACCATGGTCAATTACAAACTTAACGCCTTGGCCGAGCGATAAGTTAACCCCAGCAGTAACAAGCAACGCCAAAAGCGCCGAAAATACCACCCATTTGTAGGGTTTAATGAACTGAAAAATAGGAATTAAACTACTAAAGGCAGCTTTGTCTTTTGACTCGGTTTTGCTGGTGCTCATGCTGGATTCTTTTTTGTGGATAAGGTATAGATATGGCTGCAAATAAAAATATTTCAATAACCGCAACCAACAATCATTAAGGGATTAACATGGCAACACATAAAGTAACAGGTGAATTTAGCGTTAAGCTCAACCCCATCGAAGGTTATGCCAAAGGCATTGACGGCGTAAATTTAGGTCGTATGTCGATTGATAAAACCTTCACTGGTGAGCTTGATGCGACCAGCACTGGCGAAATGCTCAGTGCCATGACCACCACCCAAGGCAGTGCAGGCTATGTGGCAATTGAGCAAGTGGTTGGCACGCTTGCAGGCAAACAAGGCAGTTTTGTATTGCAGCACTTTGGCAGCATGGATAAAGGCCAAGATTCATTAATTTTAAATGTCATACCAGATTCTGGAAGTAATGAACTTACAGGGCTCAGTGGAAAAATGGCGATTCGTATTGAAGGTGGCAATCATTTTTATGATTTTGAATATCAGTTATAAACGAGCGCATTGTGCAGAAAATAATAGAATTTAAAAAACACCGTGGCTTTTTTAGAGGCGGTATTGATATTGACGCACTTAATGAGCGAATTTATCAATTAAATCAAGATGGCTGGAAAGTAATCAATGTGAGTGCTGCAACAGGGGTATACGGCCAAGTTTACGCCTACATCTTATTAGTTGAAAATGAAGAACTATAAGGAATATCAATGACATTCTCAGTTTGGCTAAGTTTAGTTGTCATCTGCATGATGGGGGCAATGTCACCAGGGCCAAGTCTTGCTGTGGTGCTCAAACACAGCATTCATGGCAGTATGAAAAATGGCATGTTGTCGGCACTTAGCCACGGTATTGGCGTGGGTTTTTATGCTGCTGCTTCATTACTTGGTCTCGGTACACTGATGTTACAATTTCCTACTGTATATCAAGTATTAGTCTATTTAGGTGCAGCGTATTTAGCATACCTAGGCTTTAAAATTTTATTAGCAAAACCCTGCGATGATGAACTACAAGTAGCTCAGCAAAGCGGCAGTGCAAAACAAGCAATGCAAGATGGTTTTGCTATAGCATTTTTAAACCCTAAATTAGCGGTCTTCTTTTTAGCTTTGTTTTCGCAGTTTATTGACCCTGAAAACTTGAACCTCCAGGTTGGCATGATCATGTGTTTCACTGTGTTTATCATTGATACTGGTTGGTATGTTATTGTTGCAGCGTTGACTGAACTTTCAAAAAAACGCTTTGCTTTTACAAAATCCTCCCCTTGGCTTGATAAAATATTGGCTGTAGTTTTTATAGGACTAGCAATAAGAGTGGTTCTAATGATGTAGAGTATTCATTTTCACTAATCCTTACCACCTACTCTTAAAGCTGCTTTTAGTAATACTTAATTCCTCCTTGAAATAAAGACGTGAAACTGAATCTTTTGTTACTAAGTAGATTCATTTGACGTTATCTACACGATCGCAGCACTTAGTTACTAAATCCATCTCCTTTGTAGCTATTGTCCTTATTTATGCATACGTATTCATCACACTTAATTTACTTTTTGGTTACACTTTATTGGTTCTATTTTATCCACCAATCAGAAATAAACAGCACACAACTATAATATTAATAGGGTAGGAAGCTCATGGGGAAATTCAAACTGAGTGCATTAATGCTCGCAATGTTTGCCGCAAGTAGTGCATTAGCTGCAGCTGAAAACGATAAAAATGCAGCAGTAAAGCCAAAATTAGATAATGACCTAGAAGTGATTGAGGTCACCGGTTTTAGTCGTAGTTTAATTCAATCATTAAATCAAAAGCGTTTTACAGACACGGTATCTGAGCAACTATCAGCCGATGACTTAGGCGCATTGCCTGATGTATCAATGGCTGATGCATTAACGCGATTACCTGGTATTTCAGCGGTCCGAACTGGCGGGCAGGCAGCGGAAATCAACATACGTGGTATGTCGGGAGGCTTTGTCTTTTCGACTTTAAATGGCCGCGAGCAGGTTTCAACCAGTGGTAGCCGTAGCATTGAATTTGATCAGTATCCATCAGAACTGATTAGCTCCGCAGCAGTATATAAATCACCAAAAGCCTCGCTGATTGAAGGCGGTGTTGCAGGTACTGTTGAGCTGCAAACAGCCAGCCCATTAAACAACGATCAAAAGCATAAGTTTGTAGTGAATGCCCGAGGCATGTTTAATGACCGTGCGTCAGAAGTCAATGATGCTACAGAATATGGCGATCGCATTAGCTTTTCATATCAGGGTAAATACCTTGATGACACTTTAGGTGTTGCGCTGGGTTATGCCCGTTTATTTCAACCCAGTGTTGCCACCCAGTTTATCGGCCTTGCGTATAACGATAATAAAGATGTTGATGGCCTTGCAAATGATACCGGTGGTCCTGAACTCAAACCTGAAAACGAATACATTAGTGAAGGCTTTGAGCTTCAGCATTTAGGCGGCGAAGAAACTCGAAATGGCTACATGGCTGCCATTGAATGGTCTCCGGTAGATAATTTTAAACTTAAAGGTGATGTGTTTTTATCTCGCTTTGATACTGAGTCATTTGCCCGTGGTTTTCGGGTTAAATTAGGCGGCCCCAGCGCAAGCTATGCGAATGCGCAATTAGAAGGCAACTCAGTAATCGGTGCTTCAGTTAACCGTACCTCAAAAAGCTATACGCGCGTCGAAATTGTAAACGACGACAATCAAGACTTTGATGAAGTGGATAGTTACGGGATCAATGCTGATTGGCAAGTCACCGATCGCTTAAACGTTAATATGGACGTGTCATTGTCGAGCGCAAAAAGTAATTTCCGTAATGGCTTGCTGTGGGCGTTAGTGGCAGAAGATGCCAACGCACAAGAACCTGTTCTTGATAATAACGTATCAATAAATTATCAACTCAACGGATTGAACTTACCAGATGTAGGTTTTAATCAAGCGGCTGCATTTAGCGATATAGACCGTGTGATGGTGAGTAAATACGGTATTTATCCTTTTAAAAATGAAGATGAAGTTAAAGCGTATCGTCTAGATTTTAAGTATGAATTAGATAACAGCTGGTTTAGCTCTGTTGAGTTTGGTGCACGTTATTCTGACCGCGAATACAGCAATAATCGCTCGGTGTTTGAGTATGGAGATGATGGTGCGTTTTCAGCGAGCGAGCCGCCACTTAAATTAACCGATGATATGGTTGATGTTGTTGATTGGCAGGGCGAGTTTAGTTATTTCCCGTCTTATTTGGCGATTGATTTAGATAAAGCCTTGAATGCGTGGTTCCCGCAAGGTATTCCTCAACCAGTTACCACGTGGGGTAATGCAGACGGTGTGGTTGATCCACAAGGTTATACTACAAACTATTCATGGACTATGCTGCAAAGCGGTTCAGTGTATGAAGAAGTGTTTTCAGCCTATGCAATGCTTAACATTAACGCTGAAATTGGCGATATGCCAGTGCTAGGTAATATCGGTGTTCGTCGGGTAGATACCGATCAATCGGCTACTATTTTAGAAAACGTGAATGGTGATTTAGCCCTCGGTGCGCAAAATATTACCGACAGTATCGGTATTGTGAATCAAAACTATTTACCTAATGTGCTAGGGACTGATTACGTTGATTATCTGCCATCACTGAACTTAAACTTCCAACTGTCTGACAACACGCAATTGCGTTTTGCTGCTGCGAAAGTAATGTCGCGTCCACCTATTAATCGTTTAGCAGGCGATGCCAGCGCACAAGCAGATAAAACCTCAGGAAAAATTAATGGGTCAAGTACTAATAACCCATTCTTGAAACCATTTTACGCCGATCAGTACGATGTATCCTATGAGTATTATTTTGATGAGTCAGATGGGGCGCTAGTCTTAGCTGCGTTTTATAAAAATATTGATTCATTTATCGATACTATCGCTATTGAAGGGTTCGACTTTAAAGGTAATGGCTTCAATGTGCCGGACTTTATTGAAAACCCAGTCAGTGGTGAGCAAGTAGCAACCACTAATGGTACATACACAACAGCGGTTAATAACGCGAACGGTGGTTACATTCGCGGTATTGAGCTTGCCTATACGCAGGTGTTTTCATCGTTGCCAGCACCATTTGATGGTTTAGGCTTCAACGGCAGCTACTCATACACAGAGAGCGAGGTTGAATCTATCACCAGCTTAGGTGGTGATACGATGACGCAAGGTTTACCAGGTTTGTCTAAAAACGTATTAAACGGCACCTTGTTCTACAGCCAAGGTAGCTTTGAAACTCGTCTTAATGTGCGTTATCGCTCGGACTTTGTATCAGAGCAAGTGGCTATTAACGAACAGGTAGTTAATTTCAATGCTGAAACCGTGGTCGATTTTCAAACCTCTTACCAATTTACTGATTCATTTGGCATGTTGCTACAGGTCAATAACCTCACTGACGAACCAACCCAGAGTTACTTTGGCAATGAAAGTATCACCGGGACAACCCAATATTTTGGCCGTCAGGTTTATTTAGGTTTTACCTATAGTCACTAATAGCAAATTGGAGCACGAATAATGAATATAATAACTAAAGTAACTCATTTGCTATTGGCAGTGAGTTTAACGCTACTTTTTGGCTGCGGTGGCGCAGGCAGTAGCGATGTCAAAGCTGGACAAACTTTATTAACCTGTGATGTACCGCAAGTCCCTAATGCAGAGGGAACACAATGCGTTGACCCTGAGCCTATTTCTTGCGATGCACCGTTATTTCCTGATGCAAATAACGAAAGCTGCATCAATGGCTATAACCCTGACTTACCAGACCCTGTTGTATTTGCAGGCGAAGGTGAGGCGATATTATTTTATAAACGCCCTGAAAATGAAGGATACGAAGGCTACCGTTTACACTCTTGGAACACCGATGGCTGTGATGCCTACGCGCCACCGTTTGATGCAACCGATTGGGCTGACGGGCACGAATATGATGGTGTTGATCCTAACTATGGTGCTTACTGGATTGTAGCGTTGAAAGAAGGTTATACCGAATGCGCTAACTTTATTGTTCACATTGGTACAGATGGCGATGGTAAAGCATATGGTGATGTGGACTTAACCATGCCATTGATGCAAGACGATGAACGCTTTGTACGTATGAACTTTACTTTTGATGGTGAGCCTTCAGTTTTTGAATTTCCAGTTGCAAGCCTAGGTGAACGCCCGGTTGCGATTGATGGCGCATCAGCACATTGGATTGATTTAAATACAGTATTGTATAAGCCAAGTAATGAGCTTACACAAATCATTAAGTTACATTCTTCTGTAACTGCTGACTTGGTGGTTGATTTAGACACTGGGCTAAATGGTGAAACCGTTGAGCTGACTGCAACCGAGTTAAGTGATGAGCAAGCAGCAAAAGTACCACACTTAACGGATTGGACTGCTTATCAAGGCAGTTGGGATGCGGACGCTGCAAAGCAGCTTATAAAGCAACAGCTTGTTGTTGCAGGCTACGATGCCGATGGCAAGCTACTAGAAGCAAGCTTTGTACAATCAGCAAAAGCATTAGACGCACTTTACACTCAAGGTGAAAGTGACGCGAATGAAGCCATGTTAGGTGTGCATTATAATAATAATGCAATTGATGTATCGGTTTGGGCACCCACTGCAAATAATATGATGATCACGGTTTTCGATGCTGATAAAACGCAAGTTGATAGCAGTGCGATGACTTTTGATAGCAATACCGGTATTTGGTCTATCAGTTTAGATAGCAAATACGACCGCCATTACTTCCGTTTTGCATTTGATGTTTATCACCCAACCACTAAAGCAATTGAAAGCTTATGGAGTACCGACCCTTACTCACTCAATGTATCGAGTAATGGGCTTTATTCACAGCTGATAAACTTGAACGATGACGACACTAAACCACAAGGCTGGGATGAGCGTATCGTGCCAACAATTACTAACCCAGAAGATGCGGTTATTTATGAAGGCCATGTACGTGATTTTAGTGTTCGCGATCAGTCAGTGAGCGAAGCAAACCGTGGTAAATACCTTGCATTCACAGAACTTGAAAGCGTGCCAATGCAGCACCTTAAGCAATTAGCTGATAAAGGCTTAACACACTTTCATTTACTCCCAGTGACTGATATTGGCACCATTGAAGAAGATGCTTCAGAGCGTGTTGAAATCACTGATACCTTAGGTAAATTGTGTGAGCGCATTAACGATGAAGCGGATGCATGTAAAATCGAAGATAAAAACAGCACCATTGTTGATATTATGCAAAGTTACCTACCTGGCTCAGATGATGCACAAGCACTAGCCAGTGCGATGCGTGATTTAGACGGCTTTAACTGGGGTTATGACCCTCATCACTTTATTGCGCCTGAAGGTTCATATGCATCAAGCAGCGCAGGTATTGCTCGTGTACTTGAAACACGCGCCATGGTGCAATCATTACAAGAAGTAGGACTTCGTGTGGTACTTGATGTGGTCTATAACCACACAACATCATCAGGCGTCTGGGAAAAATCAGTCTTCGACAAACTAGTGCCTGGTTATTACCACCGTTACAACGAAGTATCTGGGGCGATTGAACGCTCAACCTGTTGTGAAAACACAGCAACTGAACATGTGATGATGGATAAGTTTGTTACAGATTCAATGGTTATTCTTGCTCGTGATTTTGGTTATGACAGCTTCCGTTTTGATGTAATGGGGCATATGCCTAAGTCATCCATTTTAGCTGCGCGTGAAGCAGTACAAGCTGTCGACCCTGATAACTATTTTTACGGTGAAGGCTGGGATTTTGGTGAAGTAGCTAACAATCGTTTATTCACCCAAGCTAAACAGGCTGATATGGCAGGCTCAGAGGTCGGTACATTTAACGACCGTATTCGTGAAGCCGTGCGTGGTGGTGCAATGTTTAGTAATAACCCGACAGATGGCAATCTAGCGGAGCAAGATACGTTACGTTTATCGCTGGCGGGCAACTTACAAAACTACATTCTTAAAGATTTTAAAGGTAATTCGGCAAAAGGTAATAGCTTTAGCTGGAACACGCAACCAACAGCGTATGCATTAGACCCTGCAGATAGCATTAACTACGTATCTAAGCATGATAACGAAACACTGTGGGATCAGTTGCAATATAAGCATGCATCAAGCATGAGTATTGAGCAACGTGTGCGTGCGCACAACATGGCGTTGTCTATTCCACTTATGAGCCAAGGCATTCCGTTTATGCAACTGGGTGCTGATTTACTGCGTTCTAAGTCAATGGATCGTGATAGTTATAATGCCGGTGATTGGTTTAATGCTGTTGATTTAACCAAAGAGAATAATAACTGGAACATTGGTCTACCTAACGCAGAGAAGAACCAAGAAAAATGGTCTGAGATTATGCCTATCTCTGCTAATGCAGATGCTCAGGCAATGCCACAAGACATTGCCTATGCAGGTGATGTATTCCAAGAGTTCTTAGCTATCCGTAGCGCAAGCCCGTTATTTAGATTAACCACTGAGCAAGATGTTATCGACCGTGTCGGTTTTCATAATGTGGGTAAAAACCAGCAACACGGCTTAATCGTAATGAGTTTGGATGATGGCCAAGGTCTTACTGATCTAGACAGTAACTTTGATGCTGTAGTGGTAGTTATTAATGCGACTGAGCAAGCTCTTTCACACACAATTGCAACAGCAACAGGGTTTGAATTACACCCAACTCTGCAAAACAGCGTAGATAGCAGTATGGCTGGTGTTAGTTTTAGTGCTAACGAAACTGACGGCACGTTTACTGTGCCAGCTTACACTATGGCAGTGTTTGTGAAACCGCAAGGTGATACACAAGGTACAGGCTTAAGCGCTAATGCAACGGTTGGCGCACCTGATGTTGTACCATTTGGTAGTACCACAGTTTATGTTCGTGGCAGTCTTAATGATTGGGGCACAGCTGATAGCTTTGAATATATGGGCGACGGTGAATACCGCGTAGCTATTACACTTACTGCGGGTGACTACGAGTTTAAGATAGCTTCTGAAGACTGGGCAACTGTTGATTTTGGTGCGCTCAGTGATGCAGACAAAGAAGTGCTGGAGAACCAAGCGGAGTCTTTAACACGCAGTGGCGCAAACATGACCTTTACAGCGGCTATGGATGCAACTTATGTATTCTCATTTGATGCCAGTGATAAAGAGAGCCCGACACTTACAGTGTATAACGAAGAGCCGTTTGTGGGCACGCCCGTGTTTGTACGCGGTAGCTTAAATGATTGGGGTACGAGTGATGAACTAATGTACCAGGGTAAAGGTATTTACACATTCACTAAAACACTAAGCGCAGGCAGCTACGAGTTTAAAATTGCCTCTGAGGATTGGGAGACAGTTGATTTTGGTTCTGGTGAGTCTGATGCGCTTGTAACTGTGGCTAAAGAGAAGCTACTCGCTGCTAAAGGCGCAAACATGATGATGGATATTGCCAGTGATGGTGATTACCAATTTGTGTTTGATGCTAGTAACTTAGATGAGCCAACCCTGAGTGTATTTGATGCGAAAATGTTTGGTGAAACACAAGTTTATTTACGCGGTAGTTTAAATGGATGGGGTACTGACAATCCGCTTATGTATCAAAGCAATGCGATGTATAGCACGTCACTTGAATTAGCGGCTGGCGATTATGAATTTAAAATAGCCTCAGAAGATTGGAGTACCGTTGATTATGGTGGTGTAGGTGAAGCACCCGTAGTGATGGTGGGCGAGCAAAGCTTACTTGAAGCCGTCGGTGCGAATATAAAACTGACCATTGCAGAGCAAGGAAATTACACCTTTGCTGTAATTGGGCCTGACCGTAACAACGTGAAGGTACTAATCAGTAAGAATTAATCAGTCTTAGTTGTAAACCCAAAAGCCGAGCCCCCTGGATGCTCGGCTTTTTTATATCTCAATTGCAGTGGTCAATAACTTAGCGTATCTTAAATTTATAATTACAAAAAGGAAGTAACTACGATGTCAGAGTCTGTTTTAAAAACTGCTAAATTTGATCCCAAAATAAAGTCTTACTGGTTAGTTTTTGCCCTATGTATAAGCACAATCAGTATTGTCAGTATTCCTTTAATCCCCATTATTGTGTTGATTGTTTGGCTTGTCAGTGGTCGTATTTTAGCGGCTATGTCGGCTGAACTTTTAGAGCGTAAGCTGGTGGTAAAGCGAGGCGTATTTTTTAAAGTAGAGAAATCGATTCCGCTTGAAAAAATAACCGATGTAGGACTAAGCCAAGGCCCGCTGATGCGGTTGTTTGGTTTGTATCGTTTGAGCTTTGAAACGGCTGGTCAGTCGGGGCAAGGAGCATTAGTATCATTATTGGGTGTCGTTGATGCCAGTGAATTTCGTGAAGCGATTTTAACGCAAAAAGATAACTTAACGTCTTCACAACCGAGTAAAGCGCAAAATAATGAGCCTGATAGCCAGTTAGAGTTGCTGCGTGCGTTAACTTATAGCGTAAAAAATATTGAGCAAATGATGGTTACTTTATTGGACGAAAAAAAGTAAATACGTCAATCACTAAGTCGAAAATATAAGCTGAAAACATTTTATAGTTCCATCATAAACAGGGGCATCATTGCAATTTGAGCCCCCCTTATCTGATCGTTTTTGGTGCTGCATCGTACAAATATTAATCACATATCTTAATTAGCTAATCCCTAACAAAACAGAGACGTAATTTTCTTTTTAATACTATGTTGAATGCCTAACGTTTGAGCAGTTTAAATACCGACAAACGCCTTAGAGCTGTCACTGATGGTTTGTGTTTTAATGGTGCTATAGCTACATTTTAAATAGGCGTCGTTTGTTTAGAGGTGTCGAACTAATATGCATTATAAATTATTTTTGATACTCAGTATTGCCAGTATACTCAGTGGTTGTGGTGGTGGAGGCGGCAACAGTGAAAATGAAGTCACACCTGTTGTCACGCGAAATAAAGCCCCTTCAATTTCCATTACCAACGTGCCTAGTGAGGTAGCCAAAGGGCAATCGCTTACATTATCTGCAACAACCAGTGATGAAGATGGCAGTATTGCTAGCGTTATTTGGCAGCAAAGTGAAGGACAAAACGTACTTGCTGAGCCTGTCAACGCTAACTCAATAACACTTGATCTTGCCCCTGCCTTGAGCTTTACGCCAACAGAGTACGCTTTTACGGTAACAGCAACAGATAATCAGGGGGCAACTGCAACAGCTAATATCCGCTTTACCGCGCTCAATCGCATGGACCAATTAGCCAGCTCACGGTTATTGCACCAAGGCAGTATGGGCCCAACACTCAATGAAATACACCAAGCACAAGGGCTGAGTGAGCAGCAGTGGCTTGATCAGCAAATAGCTTTACCTGTTGGCTATCACAGCGATTACTTGATAAAAAGTCCGGGTGAAGATGAGTTTGGTTACATCAATCGCATAGATGCTTGGTGGAAAGCGGTGATGCGTAGCAATGACCAGCTTAGACAGCGAGTGGCATTTGCACTAAGCGAAATACTGGTGGTGTCTGATGCTAATAATGGTTTGCGCTCAGAGCCAGAAGCCATGGTTGGCTACTATGATTTACTCCTTGAGCATGCCTTTGGTAATTACCGAGACTTGCTTGAAGCGGTAACACTGTCGCCTGTTATGGGGACGTATTTGAGTCATTTAGGCAATGAAAAAGCGGATGAAGCACTAAACATTCGCCCAGATGAAAACTATGCCCGCGAAGTCATGCAGTTATTCACTATCGGTTTAGACGAGCTAAATCTCAATGGTACGTTAAAACGCGATGCACAAGGCAATAGCATTGCCACTTATGGCCAAGAAGAAATTGAAGGTTTTGCTCGGGTATTTACCGGTTGGACATATGCTGATAATGAAACATTCAAGCGCAAAAACCGCAATTATATTAAACCCATGAAGGCCTTCGCAGAGTATCATTCAAATAAGCAAAAGGTGTTGTTGAACGGTCAAATCATCCCACAAGGGTATGGACCGCAAGAATCACTCAACATAGCACTCGACAACCTATTTAATCATCCTAATGTTGCCCCATTCATTACCAAGCAACTTATTCAGCGTTTGATAACTTCTAACCCAACATCACAATACGTTGAGCGAGTTGCTAGCGTATTTAATGATAATGGTCAGGGGGTAAGAGGTGATTTAGCTGCCGTGATCAAGGCTATTTACTTAGACGATGAAGCACGCCATTTTGGTTCTGTTTTAGCCTATCAAGGAAAGATTAAAGAGCCGTTAATTAAAGTAGTGCAGTTTTGGCGCAACCTTGATGCAAAATCTTTAGATGATGAGTACAGAACCTGGAACACTTTTGACAGGTTAGGACAGGGTCCAATGCGCTCACCTTCGGTATTTAACTTTTTTCGACCTGACTATCAACCCGCGCAATTACGTGCAGATGGCTTGTTAGCACCTGAATTGCAAATTGCAGGGGATGCAACGTTAATTGGCACAATGAATGAGCATTACTCTGAGCTAGTGTGGGGTGTGGCCGAAAAACAAACGCAGTTAAAGTCGAGTAGTATCTACGTTTACCTTCAAAACGATATGAACATTTTACAGAGCAATGGTATTGAGGCATTACTAGAACAATACAATGTTGTTTATTACGCTGGCTCTATGAGTGACCATACTCGCCAAGCTTTACGTGATTTAGACGCTTACTTTGATGATGACCAGTACCCAGAAAGAGTGTCTTACCTGTTGTATATGATTGCCATTTCACCTGAATTTAATCTGCAGTATTAGGAGAAATATAATGAGTTTAAATAGAAGACAATTTTTATCATTATGTTTAAAAGGTGGAGTTTCGGCAGCTGCGTTGACAAGCCTGCAGTTACAAGCACTCACCGGCTCAGTAAATACAACACAATTAACTGACTACAAAGCCTTGGTATGTGTGTTTTTATATGGCGGGAATGATTCACTCAATATGCTTGTTCCGCTAGACGGTGAACAACGCATACTGTACGAACAGAGTCGGCAAAATCTTGCGGTAGCTTCACCTGTGGCATTAAATACCCCAACAAATTTTGCTGGTGGGGTGGGGTTACACCCTTCTCTGAGTGCAATAAAGAGCGTATTTGATTCTGCCAATTTAGCGTTTGTTGGCGGTGTTGGTACTTTGCTTACACCAACCACCTACAATGACTACAAAAATAAAACTACCGCACTCCCTAAGCATCTATTCTCACACAACGATCAACAAGCATCATGGATGTATGGGCGCGAGAAACAGTCATTAAATAGCGGATGGGGAGCACGCTTGTTGGAGCGTTTAGGGCAGCAAGACCAGTTTGCAGCCAATATCTCATTGGATGGAACTAATCTTTGGCAAACGGGCGATCAAACAAAAGCATTTGCACTAAACAAAAGTGGCATTAGTAAGATTAATGCATTTAGTGGTTATCAACCTCGTGCAGAACATGTAACACGTATTATGAATCGTTTGATGAATAACACTCAGCATCCGCTTACAACAGCCTACGCGAGCAGCTTTAATTCGGCGATCAATAACACCCAAGCAATGAATGCTGCGCTGGAATCGGGCGTTGAGTTTGCAACGGTGTTCAGTGAAACATCTTTATCAGAGCAGCTAGCAGCAGTTGCTAAAGCAATTAGTGTTCAATCTAGGTTAAGCACACAAAGGCAGGTGTTTTTTGTTTCTATGGGTGGCTTTGATACGCATGATGATCAGTTAGACACCCATCCACTATTACTCAACACACTTGCTCAAGGGTTGGCTGAATTTGACAGTGCAATGAAAGAGCTAAATATGGCTGACAATGTAACAACATTTACTATGTCTGACTTTGGCCGAACTTTAACGTCAAATGGGGATGGTACCGATCATGGCTGGGCAGGCAATCAAATAGTGATGGGAGGAGCTGTGCAAGGGGGGAATATATATGGAGAGCTACTTACTCAGCATTTAGATGGCCCGCAGGATGTCGGCTCAGGTCGCTTAATTCCAAGTGTTGCCAATGAGCAATACTTTGCCACTTTAGCCAAATGGTTTGGTGTACCAGATTCTGAGCTGGTTGATATATTTCCAAACTTAAGTAATTTTAATCAGCATACGCTTAACCTGTTTGGTAGTAGCTTATAATGATTACTCAGCTTAAGTGACTCGCTTAAGCTGAGTACATTTATCATAATACTATTAGCCTTGAATCTGTGGCTGCCCAGCTATTACATGAAGCGCGTTACTGCGTTCGGTTTGCATAGTGTACGAGGCAGTTTTAATGCTACTTACGTATTGCCATTTTGCGGTTGCCTGTTCAGGGGTAAACGTAATCGTTAAATACCCACGATCAACAAGGTTGTTATACACCAAGTCGTTTACTAGCAATGGGATAACTTGCTCCATTTGAGCAGTAACTTCTGGCCCTTGGGTATTCAATGCTAAGTACTCTTCAAGGCCGGGTGAAGACACCGATGAGGTCGCAAATTCAACCCCTGCATGTTGCGAAGCTGCAATTGGGTTGGTTGCATCTGTGGTTAGCTGACCTGCCCATGCGTTATGCGTATCACCAGCCAACACAACTAAATTCTTTTGCAAAGCGATTGCAGTACCAAGTAGCACTTCGCGTTCGTAAGCATAGCCGTCCCAGGCGTCTAAATTATAAGGTGCAGTGGTATCAACACGGGCTCGCTCTGCGTCAGTTACTGTTGGGTCGCCAGCCAAAATACGGCCTTTAATTTGGGCTAATTCTGCAAACATTGTATTGGCTTGAGCTAATAGTGGCGCAATATCTCCTCCGCCAGCTTGTGTTACCTGTAGAGTCACTAATAACTGTAATATTTCGAATGGTAAGTACATTTTTGTCATCAACACTTGTTGACCAAGAACTTGCCATTGAGCACTTGATGTTGTCATGCCATCAGTCAGCCACGTGAGCTGCTCATTACCAAGTAATGCACGACTAGGCGAGCTAATGGCACTTACAAAATCGCTTTGCCCCTGTGCACTAGTTAAGTCAAAATCACCGTAGTTTAGCTGCTCATCACGGGCTAAAACTCGAGTATCTAGCATATACAGCGACACTAAGTCGCCAAACTCAAAACGGCGGTAAATACGTTCTTTATCGGCGACATTACGAATTGGCATCCACTCAAAATAGGCTTGTAGAGCATGGAGCTTTCTTTCGCTAAATTCCCCTTCGCCATCGTTATGGTTTTGTGCACCTTCACGCCATGTATCATTGGTTACTTCGTGGTCGTCCCACACGGTTATAAATGCACAATGACTATGCGCAGCTTGCAAATTTCGGTCTGTACGATAGTGCGCATAGCGTTTACGGTAATCAGTTAAATTGAGTATTTCTTCGCTATTGTCTTGGGGTAGTAAACGTCCTAACAGCGCCGCATCTTGCGAAGCATAACCACCATTTCCGTATTCATAAATATAATCGCCTAAGTGTAATACGGCGTCTAAATCAGTTTGTTTTGCTATTTCACCATACACATGAAAAAAGCCCGCAGGGTAGTTGGCACATGAAATAACGGCGAGCTTCACTTGATCAATACTGCCTGTAGGCAGTGTTTTACCTGAACCAACAGGTGATGCTTTTCCATTAGAGATAAATCGGTAGTAGTAAGTGGTATTAGCATCTAAGCCTTGAAGGTCTACTTTTAAAGTAAAGTCACTGGCGGTTGTTACAAGCGCTTCGCCATCATGGCTAATGTTATTGAAGTTAGGATCTGTTGCGGCTTGCCACTGTACTTTAATGCTACTGGCTGCTGTGTCGAGAGGGGTTACACGGGTCCATAAAATTAGGCTGTCACTAAGCGGGTCGCCACTGGCTACTCCGTGATCAAAGCTGATTTCAATGGTTTCATCATCGTTTTCATCAAATGTACACCCTGTGATGCCTAATGATAAAACGGCAGCGCCAAAACCCGCTGCCGATGCTTTTAAAAAACTTCTCCGTGTAAACGTCATTGCTCTGTACCGTTAAAAGTAAAACAATGAGCTTATCCGACCAGTATTACTATTATATGAAACAGATATTAAAATACCTGGCAGATAGTATCTGCTTTACAGGTAATGACAGTCACGTTTTCGTAGCCTACACGCGTGAGCGCTTCTGCGCTTAGTGTTGCACGTGCGCCACTGGCACAATGCAAATAAATAGGGCGTGCGGGGTCTTTTTCTATCTCCATTAACTTCATTTCCAGTAAGCCACGTGGGATGTTGATTGCACCCGTTGCTGCCTTTGTAGCATGTTCAGCAGGCTCGCGAACATCAATTAATAAGCCGTGGTTTTGCTCAAGCTCTTGCTTTGCTTGTTCTGCTTCGATACGACGTTGGTTTGGTGTAATTATTTTCATTAAATCAGGGATAGATGTAAGCATGTTATTCCTCGAAACCAAGTTTTTTTAAGATAGTGATCATTGGGCACCATTTGCTAAATGCCGACTAAAGGGCGCATTTATTTTTCGAGGTTGGATTTGCAGCAGTTTGTTTGGCATTTTGGCAAGGCAGAGCACATGAAGTATGGTGTTGTCATATGAATGTGCGATAACGCAGAATAAATGCCAAACAGACGCTGCCCTTCGGGTTCCGCCTAGGAGCATCTTACTCTTTGTTGCTCGGAAATTACATAGACTACTATGCTGCAATCCTCGCGCCGCGATTAAAATGCTCCTAGATTGAACAAATCCCAACCCTGAAAGATGAATGCGCCCTAAGTTTAGGGCAATAAATACAGTAAACCAAATCCATAGCGGATCGTGAAACTGTTGTAACAACAATGAAATGCCAACCATGATGCCAGCGATAAGGCGGAGTACGTCGTTTAGTTTCATTTTAACCTCAACTCAAAGTGAATATAGAATAAATATATTAGAAAAACGTATATTAGTAAATTCTAATATTAGACTTTTCTAATATAACACCTATACTATTTTGGTACTTTGAATATAAGAGTGAACTTATGACTATCGATTTTGCTGCTATGGCTAACAACGTAGAGCGTGCTGAAGGGCTATTAAAGATATTAGCCAATAAAAACCGTTTAATGATTTTATGCTCATTACAAGATACAGAGATGAGTGTATCTGCACTTAATGAAGCTGTCCCTTTAGCACAATCAGCCTTATCGCAGCATTTAGCAGCTCTGCGTAAAGCCAACATAGTTGATACGCGTCGAGAGGGGCAAACAATTTATTACCGTGTAGTGGATCAGCATGCGCAAGCGATGTTGGCCACATTATATGGCTTATTTTGTAAGGAATAAGATGATGTCTACGCTTGATAGCGCAGTAAAAAATAGCCTCAATGGCCGTGTTCCTGTGATTATTTTTGTGATGGCTGTCTTGCTTGGCATTATGGCGTTACAACAGACCCCACGAGAGGAAGAACCACAAATTGTGGTTCCCATGCTTGATATATATGTCTCGGCTCCGAACGTTGAGGCGCCGGAAGTGGCACGGTTAGTCACCCAGCCTCTAGAAAAATTATTAGCACAACTACGTGGTGTCGAACATATTTACTCAACCACACACACGAATAGCACGGTTGTTACGCTACGCTTTGAAGTGGGGCATGACCGCGAGCAAGCTATTTTAGATACTTACGCAAAACTTTATAGCTATCAACACACTATGGCATCAGTTATTAGTGCATGGCAAGTTAGACCGATTGAAGTGAATGATGTGCCAATTGTGATGCTTGGCCTATTCAGTAAAGATCCAAAACTATACAGTGATTTTGAATTAACCCGCTTTGCGTATGAAATTGCAAACAGCCTTCAGCGTATTGAAAACACCAGTGAAGTAAAAGTTATTGCAGGGCGCACACGCACCTTAACGGTTAATTTAGATGCCAGCGCATTAGCGGCGCATCAAACAACGCTAGCAGATGTGTATTATGCCTTAAGCGTATCAAACCAGCTCACGCACGTTGGTAGTGTTGTCGATGCAGCGCAGCAAATAACGCTACAGGCCGGTGATGTACTTCGTTCAAAAGCCGCAATAGAGCAGTTAGTGGTCAATGTCATTAATGGCAAAACGGTTTATTTAAACGATGTGGCTCATGTCCTTGATGGACCCAGTGAGCCTGATAACTATCAGTGGTTAGCACAATCTAATGGCAAACAAGACCAGCCATTAGTGACCCTCAGTATTGCTAAAAAAGCAGGCACTAACGCTGTTGCGGTTGCCAACGACGTGCATCAAATGATGGCTGAGCTTAAAGCAGGCTTTTTACCTCCTGAAATAGACTACACCACGCTGCGGGATTACGGCCAAACGGCAGATGAAAAAGTGAATAACTTAACGTCAAGTCTGGTGTTCGCTGTTTTTACAGTGGTTATTTTTGTTGGGGTGTTTTTGGGTTGGCGCCCCGCGATAGTGGTGGGCCTTGCCGTACCGATTTGTTATGGCATTACCCTGAGTTTAGATTTTGCTTTTGGCTACACCATTAATAGGGTGACGCTTTTTGCATTGATTTTATCCCTTGGTCTGCTGGTGGATGACCCTATAACGGGCATCGACAACATCAGTCGTTTTTTACAAAAAAAAGGTAACAAAAAGCAGCAAATCGTAGCCGCAATGAGCGAAATACGCGGTGCATTGTTAATGTCTACCTTAACCATTATGGTGGCGTTTATACCTCTGGCGTATATCACTGGCATGATGGGGCCTTATATGGCGCCAATGGCATTCAATGTTCCGTTGAGTGTGGCGGTTTCGACTATTGTCGCGTTTTTTGTTACCCCATGGCTTGCTATGAAGCTATTAAAAGAAACGGGGACTGAACCTCACGCAGTCGTTACACAAAAGGTCGGTATTTATGAGCGGATATTAACCCCTCTTTTAGCATCAAAAAGTAGGGCCAAGTTGGTTTTGTGGATAACCTTAACCCTTTTTATCATTAGTGCTTTATTGCCAGTAATGCGCGCAGTCCCGCTGAAATTATTACCCTTTGATAATAAAAATGAAGTGCAAGTTCTGATTGATATGCCAGAAGGAACAAACTTAGAACATACAGCCCTTATTACCCGAAAAGTACAGGCTGTAACGTGGCAGCTAAACGAAGTAAGCGAAATAGCTGCATATGTTGGTCAGCCATCAAGCATGGACTTTAATGGTATGGTGCGCGGGTATTATCGCCGTGAAGCTCCACACCTGGCCGAGCTAAGAGTGCTGTTATTAGATAAAGTAGAGCGAGAGCAACAATCTCATGGCGTAGTAATGCGTTTGCGTAAACAACTTGCACCTCTCGCTGTTGATGGCATTGTAATTAAGGTCGTAGAAGTGCCACCAGGGCCGCCGGTTTTAAGCACCCTTGTCGCTGAAGTATACCGTGACGCATTTGTTGATACCGCGACTTTTCATCGAGCGGCACACAATGTTGCAGAACGTTTAAGGCAAGAGCCACACGTGGTGGAAGTGGATACCAGTATTGCTGCACCAGCTCCTTTACAGCGCTTTATTAGCGATAAAGCAAAAGCGGCGTTATCAGGCGTGTCAACCGACGACATTGCCAATACATTGTCTATAGCCTCAGTGGGTAAGCGTGTCGGAGTGATGTACGTCAGTGGTGAAACGCAACCAGTTGATATTAAAATGCAGCTGCCATATCAGCAGCGAAATCAGTTAGCAACGCTGCTCGCCATGCAAGTACGTGGTGATCGTGAATTGGCAAAAACCATGGATGAATATGGGCTGTCGAGTGCACCTCGTCCGCTGGTGTCCTTGTCAGAGCTCGGTGAATTCTCATCATTAAATGTGGCTAAGCCCATTATGCGCAAAGACCAACGCGATGTCGTTTATGTAATGGCTGAACTTAATGGCCGCACACCCGCAGAAATTATTGCCGATGTAAGCGCTGATTTAAATACAGGTAGCGAAGAGTTTATTCAAACAGACTGGCTAAGTAGGCACTTTTTCAATAACGGTGGCACCGCAGCTTGGCAACTACCAGATGGCACGCATGTGACGTTTAGTGGCGAAGGGGAGTGGCGAATCACGATTGATGTATTTCGTGATATGGGAATCGCGTTTGCATTTGCTTTAACCGCGATCTTTATTATTTTGCGCATTCAAACACAATCAGCAAGCTTATCGTTAATCATCATGTCGGCGATCCCTTTGACGGTGATTGGTATTATGCCTGGTTTCTGGCTGCTCAATCAGTTTGGTGAGCGCAGTATTGCTGGCGCACCAGAGCCAGTATTATTTACCGCAACAGCCATGATAGGCATGATCGCATTAGCGGGTATTGTAATACGTAACTCGCTTATTCTTGTAGAGTTTATCAATCAATCCAGAACACAAGGCATGGTAATTAAAGACGCTTTAATTGTCGCCGGAACAACACGTATGCGCCCAGTGCTGTTGACGGCAGGCACCACTTTACTTGGCAACTTAGTGATCACCCTCGACCCTGTTTTTAGTGGTCTAGCGATTGCGATAATCTTTGGTATTGTGGCATCGACCGTCTTTTCACTCTTCGTAGTACCGTTAGTTTATTTTTTAGTTTTCTCAAACACACAAGCAACTGAGGATGATGCTCATGCAAGGTAAATCAAAACTGTTTGGCTCAATCATCGCGTTGGTGGTGATTATTGGTTCAGTACTTTATATGGCTGGGAGCTTTTCAGATAAGCAGGCTGCTGGAAACAAAGCAATCCCCGCACCTGATTACACAGGCCAAGTTATTACGGTTAACACTACAGCCATTGCACGAAATGAGTTAGTGCCAGGCAGTGTGATTGCAAAACAAAATACACAAATTTCGTCACGAGTTATGGCGCAGATAGAGCGCTTAAATGTTCGAGCAGGTGATAGTGTAACCCGAGGTGATGTACTGATCCGTTTGGAACAAAATGACTTCAAAGCGCAATTGGCACAAAGTGATGCGCAAATAAAGGCGATTCAAGCGCAGCTAACACAAACTGAGAAACAGCTTAACCGCATCAGTGATTTATATTCACAAGGCTTAGTCTCGGTCAGTGATCTTGATGATGCAAAGGCTAAGTTTGATAATGCAACAGCCAACTTAGCGATTGCGCAGCAGCAACAAACGCAAGCCCAAGTTGCCCTTGAGTTTACTCGTATCAAAGCGCCAATTTCAGGTGTTGTTGTTGAGCGGTTAGTCGAGCCGGGCGATACAGCCACTCCGGGAAAACCCTTGCTTGCCTTGTATAACCCTCAGCAGCTGCAACTTGAATTTAATGTTCGTGAACGCCAAGCAATTAAGCTGCGATTAGGGCAAACACTGCAAGTGCATTTACCCGCATTAAATATAAGCACTGAGGCCATAGTGACTGAAATTGTGCCTGTGGCAGACAGCGCGGCGCGTAGTTTATTAATTCGTTTAGATATGAAGTCACACAATGGGTTAATGCCGGGGTTATACGCGCAGTTAAAATTACCGCTACATGCACAGCAAGGGGTGGTTGTTTCAACTGATTGGATACATGAATTTGGACAATTAAATATGGTTTATGTACTAAACAATAATGCTATAGAGCGTCGGTTTGTACGCTTAGGCGAGGTGCAGGGTTCAAACGTACACGTTGTCGCAGGGCTTAACCCTGGCGACAAGCTGGCAATTGACTATAAGCCAACAACGGTTAAATAAACGTGGCTATTTCATCAAGTGATTTTTTCACTAAGGCATGATTAGGTACGGTTGCCTCATCACTGGGGTAGCCTGCCACTAAAAGCATATAAGGACGCTCGTTGTCTTTATCACGGCCGCATATATCGGTTAAAAAGCTCATTGGTTTTGGTGTGTGAGTAAGTGTCGCAAGGCCTGCGCGGTGTAGCGCCTGAATTAAAAAGCCTGTAGCGAGCCCGACTGACTCATGCACATAATAATTGGTGTTTTTGTCATCGGTGCTTAAACCGCCTTTCTTTTGACTGAAAACAGCAATTAACCAAGGGGCATGTTCTAGGTAGGGTTTACTAGCATCAGTACCTAATGGTTTAAGGGCGTCCAGCCACTCTTCGCCAGCGCGACCTTCATAAAAAGAGCGTTCTAATTTTTCTGCGGCTTCTCTAATTTGTTTTTTCACGTCACTTGAATGAATCGCTACAAAATGCCACGGCTGATGATTCGCGCCACTTGGAGCGGTGCCCGCAGCTTTTAAGCAGGTTTCAATAATCTCTTTTGGTACGGGGCGGTCGCTAAAGCTGCGAATGCTGTGGCGGCGCTGGCTGGTTGTTAAAAACTCCTTTGCGCGTTCAAGCATAACTTCTTCAGGGTACTCATTAAAGTCAGTAAGGGGTTGATTATCATGTTTCTGCATGGCTTTTCGCTTCTTATTAAAAGTGGGTATTATTTTTATACCTAGTCACAGTATCAGGTGCAAGCGTTATCTGCTCTTATTGGTGCTATTTATATGTTCACTCAATGTTCATTTTTACTTAAATATAGTGAACCTTGCACTATGATTCCACAGAATCGAATTCACTCTCCTACATGTGAAACCCAGCCGCATTTATTGCGGCTTTTCTGTGGCTCTGATTTTATTAAGTTCTAGTATAACCATGCATTTGCAGTTAACTTCTTTCCATCTTTGAAAGTAACGTTATACGCTTACTTGCTAAATTTCCTATAAAGTCACCCGCTGTTTTTATACGCTTACCCTTTTACTACTTCATGAATAAGTGTTCTAAGGCTTCATTGCTTGTGTGCTTATCACCATTTCGAATAAATAAAGTAATGCTTTGTGCAATAAACTTGATGAAGGTGCTTAACCTCTTTATCGATTTCGCTTGCGTGACTAAATTGGCTAAATAACACGAGTGGTGAAATGCTAAGCCGATGTGGGTAATGCATATTTTTGAACATTGAACATTGAACAGTCTTAGTTTAGTTAACGTAGCGTCCACTTTAAGAGAATCATTGCCTGATAAAGCTCACTGTTAAAAAGTGTTGTCGGCTCTACGATTTGCCTACAAAGCTATAACAGTTTCTTACTATTTAATAGAAAACCAATGTATACAATTACAACTCTTAAATACATAAAAAGGACAAACCTGATGAAGGCGTTAATCACATGTTCAATAGTCGTTATGCTGAGTGCATGTTCTTCGGTGACGATTCAACCACAAAAAATTGCTAAATTAAGCGATAAACCAACATATCAAGATAGCCGCCCCTTTTTTATGTGGGGGCTCGTTGGCGAAGAGCGCGTGAATGTGAAAAAAGTATGCGGCGATCAAACTGTTGTGCAAATGCAGTCGCAACAAACAGTGATAGATGGGGCTTTAGGGTTGGTCACATTAGGAATTTATGCGCCTCACACAGTAAAAGTATGGTGTGATGAGCAACGAGTGGCAGGGGAGGTATTATGAAAAAATTAACGGTATTAGCAGCAAGTTTAGTGATACTCAGTGCGACTGGGTGTACCAATATTCATTTTGACAATGGCGAATACACAGCGTCAGAGACAGCAAATAAAACAAAACAGTGGCATCACAATTTTGGACTCGGGTTATACGAAGGTTCCGATGCGATTAATTTATCGCAAACGTGTGCGGATGGTCAGTGGCAGAGTGTTCACACGTATAAATCATTTGTGAATGGTTTAGCTGAAATGGCCGTTAATGAAGTCGGCCCTGTTTGGTACCCTAAAACTGTCGAAGTCGACTGCGCCAAGGTACCTTACAAGGTGCAATAATTACTCGTAACGCAGTGCATCAATAGGATTTAGCCTTGCTGCTTTTATAGCAGGGGCTAATCCAAATACTATCCCAATTAACGATGTAAACCCAAACGACAGCATAATCGCCCAACCAGGTATATACGCATCAGGCATGCTCGGCACAGAGAGTGAAATAAGCGCAGCGGCGCCATAGCCAATAGCAAGACCAATTAACCCGCCAAAGAGTGATAACACCACGGCTTCAACTAAAAACTGTAGCATGATAAAACCAGGAGTCGCCCCCAGTGCTTTCAGCGTGCCTATCACACGGGTGCGTTCGGTCACCGAGACCAGCATAATGTTCATAACACCGATGCCGCCTACTACTAGACTTATACCGACAATACCCGCGGTAATTGCGGTGGCGCTGCCGGTAAATTTATCCACGTTAGCGCGGGCTTTCTCAGCGGTTTCAAACTCAAAATCGTTTTCTTCACCGTCTTCTAGTTTATGCAGTTGACGCAAAATACGGGTAATTTTGGCAAGCACTAACTCTTCGTCACTGTTTTCTTTTAACCTAAACATAATTTGCACGTTGCTGTTACTGCTAGCCCCTTCAAGTGCGCTCATGGTACTGATAGGAATATTAATATAATCGTCTTGATCAAACCCCAGCAAACTGCCTTGTTTTTCAGCAACGCCAATAATTCGAAACCATTCACCGCCAAGCTTTATATATTCACCCACAGGGTTTTTAGGAAGGTTTAATTTTTCTATAATTGAAGGGCCGATAAACGCAACACGGCGGCGTTTTTCATCATCTTCAGCGCGAATAAAACGACCGAGTTCAGGGAATGTGCGATATGCTTTTTGGTAATCTTGTTCAGTGCCCATCACGCGTGATGAATGGCTTTTATTACCATACTCAGCGCCACCAGAAAAACGCCATGTAAACATTAAGGCGGTCAATGTTTCGGCTTCTTTTACTCGGGCTTTTAAGGTTAAAAAATCGCTGTAGGTGAGCTTTGCGTTTTGACCAACCATTTCTTTTTCAATACTGGTAAATGGTTTTATAGAAGTAACATCCGGTGCCATGTCAGCTAACTGGTCGTTGATTTGCTTGGTAAAACCTTGCATAACGGCAACCACAGTGATCACTGCCGCCACACCAATAATGATGCCTAAGCAGGTGAGCGCACTTCGCATGGCGTTGGCTTTTATAGCCACAAGCGCCGCTTTGGTGCCTTCCATAATGGCTATAGCAGATTTAAACATGCTGTTTATCTCCTTCACCTTTACGCACATCGCTGACGACTTTGCCATCCACTAAACGAATCACCCGCTGGCAATGATCGGCAATGTCTTGTTCGTGAGTTACTAAAATAATGGTGTGGCCTTCGTTATGCAGTTCATCAAACAACGCCATGATCTCAGTGGTGGTTTTACTGTCGAGATTACCAGTTGGTTCATCACCTAATAAAATGTGCGGTTTAGTCACTAGCGCTCGTGCAATGGCAACTCGCTGGCGTTGACCTCCCGACAACTGGCTGGATAGATGGTCAACTTTATCACCGAGTCCTACACGTTTGAGAGCCTCAAGCGCTTTTTGTTTACGTTGTTTAGCGGGTATAAAGCGATACACCAGCGGTTGCATCACATTTTCAAGCGCAGAGGCGCGAGGCAATAAATTAAAGCTCTGAAATATAAACCCCACGCTTTCATTACGCTGATGCGCTAGCTCCGTCTCAGTCATGCTTTTTACAAGTTTATCTTTTAAAAAGTAATCGCCACTGGTTGGCGTGTCTAAACAGCCGAGTAAATTCATTAAAGTAGATTTACCTGAGCCGGACGGACCAATGATCGCCACATATTCATTTTCATCAATAACAACGTTTACATCATCGAGTGCTTTAAATATTTGCTCACCCATTTTGTATTGTTTGTTGATATGTTCAAGCCTAATAACCGCCGACATTTTTACGCATCCTCAGCAATAGGCTGTTTTACTTTTACGGTATCGTTTTCTTTTAGCTTACTGACTGGACGAGCAGGGCCAATAACAACGCGCTCACCTTTTGTTAAACCTTTGGTTATGGCTTGCTCTATGTCGGATGAAATTCCCACTTCGACATACGCTTTGCTTACTGTGTTATCGTCGTTTAAACGCCATACAAAAAATTTATCATCTTCTTTTTGTACTGCTTCTATGGGGAGTTTTAAACCATCAACAGCAATACTCGTCGCAATTTCCGCACGGCAGCTCATGCCGGCGTAAAGTTGTCTGTCGGTATTATCAAGTAGTACTTTTACTCTAAATGATAAGCCCTGAGAGCCAGGCTGATTTTTAGCCGAAGTGCCGATGTTAATCACTTTGCCTGTGAAAGGTTGGTTCGGGTAGGCAGCGGCATAAATATCGGTATGTTGATCAAGTTTGATGCCTGCAATATCGGTTTCATCAACCCTGAGCTCTGCCAAAATAGCGCTTGGATCGGCAACCAGCATTAAGTCAGAGCCAATAATATTGGTGGTGCCCGCTATGACCGTTTCGCCTTCTTTAATATTAACCGAGGCTAATAAACCACTCATTGGGGCGCGAAAAACGCTTTTACTGAGCCTGTCTTCAGCAATCGACAGTGACGCTTTAGCTTGGTTATAGGCCTCACCGCGTGCTTCTATATCAATTTTGGCAAGGTCGCGGGCATTTTGTAGGTTTTCATACACTTCTTGTCCAGCAAGGCCAACATCATAGAGTTCTTTTTGGCGTTTTAACTGGCGCTCAATATTTTGTAGCCTTGTTTTACTGTGCTTAATTTCTATTTCACTGGCACGTAAAACCGCTTTATTACGATTGACTTCAGACTCAAATGCGGTGGTATCTAGGCGCATTAAAATATCGCCTTGCTTCACACTTTGACCTTCTTCTACAAACACTTTGTCAACGCGTCCAGTTACTTCAGAACGCAGTTGTACTTGCGTATTAAACACCAAGTTACCCGAGGCTAAAATAGAGTCGGCAATACTGCCTTGTTCAACCAGTGCGATATTAACTTCTGGTGCATCTTTATTGCCGGTGATTTGCTTTGACACAATTAATGCGACAAACGCAGCAATCGCAAGGATGATGATAATGGCTTTTTTCATTGTTATTTCCGTGTGTTTTGTGGGTAACGTTAATTACCCACGCACTTTTAAACGAGGGCTATCACAGTCCATATTCCGTAGATTACAACGCTTGGCAGAGCTGCAAACAGAAGTGCTTTATTGAAGCTAAAATTAGTCCAGCACTTTAAGCCAATAGCCGCTAAAGCAATGCCCCAAAGACTAAAAATACTTAAGCTTTCAGTCATGGTATAAAACGGGTGACCTAGCTCTAAGCCAAGTAGTAATTGATTTACTGAGGCGTAATTAAATAAATTGATTGAAAGTTCATTGGTGCTTGCCGTCAACACTAAGGCAATAACACCTAAGCTTGAAATAATCATCGGCATCATGGCCCAAAAACCAAAGCCATACCATGCACCATAGCTGTAATTTGCTTCAGGGTCTTGTTTTGACACTAATAAGTAATACCCAGAAATAAGTGCGTTAATAAAAATAATACCGAAAATCCCCCCACCAATAGCAAACCAAACTTGGTGATCAATCCCTTGTTCAATACTTTGACGAATCATCTTTTTTTCGCCAATGGTGGCATCAACCGTGGCCGCGGCGACTTGTTGTTCTAATAGAAATTGCGGATCAGCTTTGCTGTAAAACAAATAACTACTGGCAACAAGAGCCGTTATAATCAGTGCAAACGCAAGCCAAGACCAGCCTTTGGCTTCTTTTAGGCCATTGAAGGTTTTAGTCGGTGTGATAAAAATATCGACACACGCAGACAGGGCATTGGTTGATTTCATTATTATTATTCCTTGTAGGTACAAATCTTAAGGCTATTAATACCTTATTATGTAGGTAGAATAAAGCATAATCAGTATCTGCACACGACAATAATGTAACAACCTATTAACGTGCGGGTTTTAATTGAATAATAAATGGAATGAGGCAGAAATAATGATCAGCACTGAGCGAAAAATAGATGAATTAGTTCTGGGGTTTTGGCGATTACTTGATTGGCAAATTTCACCGCAGCAATGCTTAACTTTTCTCGAGCAAGCGATTGAAGCGGGTATAACAGAGACTGATCACGCCGATATTTACGGACAATATGGTTGCGAGGCAGAGTTTGGTAAAGCCTTGGCATTAAAGCCAAGTATTCGTGATGACATTAAAATAATTACTAAGTGTGGTATTAAACCTGCTTTTCCTGGTTTAGGTCTTGAGGGGAAAGCCAATCACTATGACTCAAGTGCACAACATATTATTGCTTCTGCGCAGCAATCACTTAAGCACTTTAATACAGACCGATTAGATGTATTGCTAATCCATCGTCCTGATTATTTAATGCATGCCGATGAAATGGCACACGCCTTTAATACCTTAAAGCAAAATGGTGATGTGTTGGAATTTGGCGTGTCTAACTTTACCCCTTCACAATTGAGCTTGTTGCAGTCACGCCTAGACTTTGACTTAGTGACTAACCAGATTGAATGCTCACCCTATGAATTGAAAGCCCTTGATGATGGCACTTTAGATCAATGCCAGCTGCTTGATATTAAACCCATGTTTTGGTCGCCGCTTGCTGGCGGGCGTTTGTTTTCAGACAGCGATGAAAAAGCAATACGTTTACGCCATGTGCTTGAGCAAGTTGCGAGTGAAATTGGCGCAAGTTCGATTGATCAAGTGGTTTACGCATGGTTACTAATGCACCCAAGCGCGCCATCGGTAGTGCTCGGTACAGGCAACATTAAACGTATTGAATCGGCAGTAGCCGCCAAGCAGTTAAAACTAACCCGCGAGCAGTGGTACCGAATTTGGCAGGGCTCTACAGGGCACAGCGTGCCGTAATAATATCTGCTCATATAGCTTTACAAGTTTGAGTTAATCTTACACCGCTATATGAGCGATAAAAGCACCGTTACTTATTATCGTAATTTATGCAGTCAGTTTGGCTCATTTAGTTTTATTAAATATGATAGTTACCACCCCTCAGTTACGAGTGTTAGAATCCATAACGCTGAATCATAATTAACTAATTGTTTACAAAAATGCATTTAATGGATAATGTTAATATGTTGTCATATATAGATATTTATCGGTTGATAGAACTGTATATGTCGTAGACGAAAAATTTATGTACTCATTTAAATTAAACATATAGGGATATTTTATGAAAACACTCTTACTTATTTTCTTTTCAATCTTGGTTTTAGGTTGTACTTCAACCCCTGAAGTGGCTTTGAACCAAAAGCCAGTAGAGGTAACCAATGACAATGTTGGTAAATACTGGGTACTAAAAAATAAAAAATTTAGTGTTAATTTACCTCTAAGACGAGCACCAGAAAAACTTGAAGAAGGGCATGTTACTTTACGTTTTCTCATAGACTCCAATGGCAACACATTTGACCCTGAAATCATCGAATCAGTACCTGAAGGTCTATGGGATAATGCCGGGGTTGAAGCGATGTCAAAACAAGATTTTATTCCTGCTGAATCCAATACTCAAAACATTCCTGTGTATTTCACTCAGACGATATTTTTTAAGTAAAGCACGTAGAGGGCCCTCATTGGCTTGGCGTTGCTATATATTATTGTCTCTTAGTGATGAATTTAAGGTGAAAACTACCTGCGGCACAGCCTTTGGTGCTAGAAACAGTGCTGTTGTCTGATGGCGCTATTAACTGACACAAGGTGTTGTTATCAGTCGCCAAAATGAGATAGGGCAGGTTGTTATGTGGATATTCCAACAATGGAGTGTATATGAAAATTTCTTTATTAATCCCTGTTTTCTTAGCCTTTGCCAGTACAGGTGCAGTAGCTAAAAATAAAACTACTTATGCAGACATACAGGTTACAAATGTAGACCCTACCAGTGACTTTATTTGGCAGCGTGCAAATCAAAATACGCCTAAATATCCAGTTGAGCTTGCTCGCTCTGGAATAAGAGGCTGCGCTGTTTTGGTCTTTGATATCACTGATTCGGGAAAAACTGAGAATGTTGAGGTTATTAGTACATTGCCTAATAAGCACATAGGTAAATATTCTCGCAAAATGTTGAAAAAATGGGAGTGGGTACCTGCAGCAACAGTGACGGCTCCAGAAAAGAGAATCTTAAGGTTAGATTTTTGTATGGGTGGTGAATCTATTGAGCAGGCTGAACAGGCTTGTAAACAACAAGCAAAATTAGCATGTAACTAATTAAAGGTAGATGGCGCCTATTTTCTGGGGCAAAAATAAAAACTAACAGTTGGCTTGCCTATTGCGCAGATTAACGAGGCAACGGTTAGTTTTTGCTTAGTTTAGCAAATACCGCCAAAAAATAGTGTGCATTATGACAACATGTAAAAAATGCAAAAGCAAAATCGTACCTAAATTAGTCGGTTCAGGTAAATCTGCCGCTTATTTTTGCCCGTTTTGTGGCGCTTCTCAAAGCCGGTTTGGGCTGAAAGAGTACTATCTTATATTTATAGCTCTACTGTTGTTGTGGTTTGCCGCTTTTTTAAATCATCATATCGGTGCTGGAAATGTTATATGGTCACCGTTAATGCAAAACTCGTTATTGCTGGTATTGGCTTCTATTGCAGGTTTGATTTTTACTTTCTATCAAGTTTTGAAAAAACACAAAGGACATTGGAAGCTTTTTAATTTCTTGGCTTTTATAGGACTGGTTTTGTCTATAGCGCTGTCAGCATCCCAAGTTTGGGGGTTATAAAAAGAGGGAGTCAGTTAATCGCGACTTTCTTTTAACTTGTGCCTATTTTATGTAGCATAATCGAGTCTAATTTTTAAAGGAGTTTCGCCATGTTGCGAACAGTGTTATCTGTAAGCTTGGGATTAGCGGTCAGTATGGGCGCATATGCCAGCGATGTAATGACCCCAGAAAAGCTTTGGCAAGTAAAGCGCGTCAGTGCGTTGGGTTTAAATCAAGACAAAACCCATGTGATTTATAAAGTAACCACGCCAAGTGTTGAAAGCAACGACTTCAATAGCAAAGTTTACCAAGTGCCACTTAAAGGCGGTGAATCTCAGTTATTAGAAGCCTACCAAGGCCTTTTGATTGATCGCAGTATATCCCCTGATGGCAGTAAAAAACTGTTTCATGAAAAAGTGAAACTAGAAAACGTATTAGCATCCGATAGATATAAAGAACTTGGTCAGGCAAATGCGTATGTGTTTGATGACTTAAACTATCGCCACTGGGATACATGGAAAGACGGCAGTTTTAAGCATGTATTTTATCAAGATTTAAAAAGCGAAGAAAAAGTCGACATCATGAAGGGTATGGCGTTCGACAGCCCAACGTCACCATTTGGTGGGGCTGCTGATTATACCTGGGGTCCAAAAGGTGAAAATATTTACTATGTGAGCAAAAAGTTCACAGGCACTGAGTATGTAAAAAGCACCAATACCGATATTTATCGTTATAACCTGGCGAGCAAAAAGACCACAAACATCACACAAAGTAATTTAGGTTATGATAAATATCCCGCGTTCTCGCCAAAGGGTCATTTAGCGTGGTTGCAAATGGATGAGCCAGGCAATGAAGCGGATAAGAACGATATCATTGTTAAAGTTAAAAACCGTGAATTTAACTTAACAGCGCACTGGGATGGCACAGTAAACAGCTTTAAATGGAGCAATGACGGTAAGCATATTTATTTTGTGGCGCCAACTGATGGCACAATTCAGCTATTTCAAGTCTCTGTAAATACGAAAACCAAAGCCAAGCCTAAAATAAAACAGCTGACTAATGGCCAGTTTGATGTAAACAGCATTGTTGCGGTATTAGATAATCAATTAGTGGTTACGCGTAACAGCATGAATGCCGCAAGAGAAATTTACCGACTTGATTTAAAGAGCAAAAAACTGGTTGCATTGACCAAAGAGAACAACGCGTTTTATGCCAGCCTTGATTTGCCGAATGTTGAAAAACGTATGGTAAAAACTAAAGACGGTCAAGACATGCTCACATGGGTTATTTACCCGCCTAATTTCGATAAAAGCAAAAAATACCCAACCTTATTGTATTTACAAGGCGGTCCTCAGTCTGCACTTTCGCAGTTTTACTCTTTTCGTTGGAACTTCCAAGTAATGGCCTCGCAAGGCTATATTGTGGTGGCACCTAACCGCCGTGGTATGCCAGGTCATGGTGTTAAATGGAATGAAGACATAAGCCAAGATTGGGGTGGTAAGGTAATGCAAGATTACCTTAATGCTATTGATGATGTGGCAAAAGAATCCTATGTTGATACCTCACGTATTGGTGCAATTGGCGCAAGTTATGGCGGTTACTCTGCATTTTATTTAGCAGGTAATCACGATGGCCGCTTTAAAACCTTTATTGCCCACTGTGGAATTTTTGATTTACGTAGCATGTACGGCACAACTGAAGAGTTATTTTTTGTAAATAACGAATTAGGTGGCGCTTACTGGGAAGAAAATGCCGCGACTAAAAAGTCATATGGCCAATTTAACCCAATAAGCTATGTAGATAAGTGGGATGCCCCGATGTTTGTGATTCACGGTGGTAAAGATTACCGTGTACCGCTAGAGCAAGGCATTGCCGCTTTTCAGGCTGCAAAATTACGTGGTTTGCAGAGCCGCTTTTTATACTTCCCTGAAGAAAACCACTGGGTGCTGACACCGCAAAACGGGATTGTATGGCAACGTGAATTCTTTAAGTGGTTAGATGAGACCCTTTAACTAAACAGTGATAAATAAAGCCAGTACGTGAAAATTTGCGCACTGGCTTTTTTTACTTAAGCCTACTCGTTAAGGCAAACACCAGTCACAGTGAATACTACTAAGGAGTATCTATGTTCGCAGTCATATTTAGGGCAAAACCGGGAATTCAAGATGATGAATACGGTAAAACAGTCACAAAAATGAGAGAGCTTGCATTTGAAAAGTACGGCTGTTTGGATTTTGTTGCTGTGACAGAGGGCGATCAAGAAATTGCAATTTCGTACTGGGAAAGTGAAGAAGCAATCAAAAATTGGAAGCGTGATCCAGAGCACGCGCTAGCCCAAGGCGTTGGCCGTTCTAAGTGGTATGAGTCATACAGTGTGCAAGTGGTAGAAATAAAACGTGAGTACACGTTTAACGCATAACGTACGTTTTCTCTCCATTAACTAAATTAAGTGAAAGGAATGTCAGGTCTTTTTTGTAGCTTTTGCTTTAAAAAGACCTAACCATCAACGGCTAAAAGTGCGCTTAATCGACAAGCAGTAATTCGGTTTGTCGACCATTTAAATACCACACGCCGGTTTTATCGAAAATGGCGTCTTCTTCTAGCATAATTCTAATTTCTTTATGCCACGGTTTGATAAACACCGCATTGTTAAGTTCAATTGAATAAGCGGTGTTTAAATGCAGTGGATAATCACCATCCCCCGGCACGCCTTGTTGTGAATCCCACATACCTAATGTAGTGCCAGCTGCGTGGCCATGATAGCCAAGCGGATGCGTATAAATATTAGGTTTTAAGCCCTTTGCAATGGCTTTTTCGCGGGCGGCTTTTAATACTTGGTTACCTGTTCTCCCTTCGCTAAATTCAGCGGTAAAAATATCTTGTAGTTTATTGCCTTTTTTTAACGCATCGACAAGGTAGTCGGGGGCTTGTGTTTCGTTAGGTTTTAACACATAGGCATGTTGTTGTGTGTCGGTGTTTAAGCGCAAATACGTAATACCAAAATCGACATGCAGTAAATCACCTGCTTGAATCACATTATCGGCATAGCCATTGGTAAAGCTGTCTTCGTGATCGAATGATTTACTGTCGGCGCGTTGTATTGCAATACTGGGGTGAAACCATGTTTGTAGTTTAAGGTCTTTTACGCGTTCTCTAAACCACCAGACTAAATCGTCGCTGGTTGTTTTGCCTACCGTAATAACTTTGTTGGAAAAGCCTTCAGCAATAATCGCATGCGCAATCGCGACTATGTGTTTGTACATTTCTACTTCTTGAGGAATACGCTGCTCTAACCAAGCAACAGCCAGCGGCTCGGCTGATATTATTTTATTTTTATAAGCACTTGGTAAGTTGGCCATTAAGGTATTGTAATCACCAAGCACTAAACCATCCGCATGGCCCCAATCGGTAGAGGTATTTAGTGCGATGTTACTTGGCTTGTAGCGTTCAATGATGTCATTAAGTGCTTGCCATTGGTTTGGCTGCGTTTTTTTATCCCAGCCCTTTGTAAATACATTACCTATTTTATAAGGGGCGATAGCGTAGGCATCAACACCGCCTTGCTTATTTCGGGCAAACAGCAAAATAGTAGTGCGCCTTGCCGATAACCACGTTGCAGGCAGCATGGTTTTTAGTATCGGGTCTTCGTTGTATTCACGGCTAATAAGCAGCCACATATCAATGTTGTGTTGCTTCATTAGGCTGGGCATTAACGTGTTAACCCTGAGCTCGGTAATGTTATCGATAAACGCAGCGCGTTCTTTCATTGATAAAATAGTCGGCACGTTATTCCCCTTAGCTAAAGGGCTTAACACAAATGTGGTAAGTAAGCTTACGCAAAGTATGAGTTGTTTAGTAAGGCGCATAATTGTTTTATTTTTAGGCTAGTTAATTTATAACATGCCTGAAGAGCTGCGATAAACAAACAATTTGAGATAAATCACGGGCAAGTGAGATAAGGGAGGAGTGTTTCTTTTATATCTTTATCTTCTTGAGTTCTATAAAGCAGATCTAAAAGCAATGAGCATCAAAATGAGTGCTCATTGACAGTGCCGCTTATTGCGCCGCAGCGAGTGCGCGGGCTCTAATATCAGCGGCAAAAGTTAAGCCTTTTTTAAAGCTTGCCTCAGCAGCATTGATTTCACTTGGTTCACCATTAGCAGCTAATACAGCATGGCTAAGTGCATTATATAAGTGAGTGATTTGCGCTTGATACGCCGATTCAATAGCCTGTTCAACAGTCGTCATTATTGTTCCTTATAATTAATTTGAATTTTCATTTTAAGGTACAGTTATGAGGCATGCACGAAAAACTTTAACGCAGAACGTTTTATGTGGCTGAAGCCATCTCCTACGGGGATTTGTACTTACGGCTTTATATCTTGTAGGTCTGGCTTTAGCCTGATAATGTGACGGGGTGAACCCCGATCTACAAAAGAACATGAATATCAAACCTCGGTGCGCTCGGTGGTGAAATTGCCTTTTTAAATAGAATTCAGTGTAGGCTTTTTCGTGGCTGAAGCCATCTCCTACGGGTATATTTGGACTTACGGTTTTATGTCTTGTAGGTCTGGCTTTAGCCTGAGAAATGTGACGGGGTAAACCCCGACCTACAAAAACAATCTCTGTGCAGCGCGAAGCGTCTCGGTGATCTCTGTGGTGAAATTTGTTTTTTTAATAGAGTTCGGTGTAGGATTTTTCGTGGCTAAAGCCATCTCCTACGGGTTGGGTTTTGAGGCGCTTATAACTTACCGCTTAAAGCCCTACCGCTTATGGCTTAAACATGCTGGGTTTCGCTTCGCTCTACCCAGCCTACTATGATTTAACGCCGAGCGGCTCATAAACTTACGACTGAAAGCTTTTACTCTTCTATCACACTCACAATAAAATACGGATTTAAATATTCATCTTTGCTGTTGTAAAGCAAAGGGCTGCCGTCGAGTTTTGTGACTTTTGCGCCAGCTATTTCGGCAATGGCGTGGCCTGCACCTGTGTCCCATTCGCAGGTTGGGCCTAGGCGTGGGTATATATCAGCGCTGCCTTCGGCAACTAAGCACAATTTTAGTGAACTGCCTTTTGATACCATTTCAACGTCGTCAAAGCGTTTTACAAACTCAGCTAAATCAGGAGAAGGGTGAGAGCGGCTACCAACTACGCGAATTAACCCTTTATTAGGTTTAGTCGTCACTTTAAGCTCTATGCGTTCATCGCCTTTATCTTTAAATGCACCGATGGCCTCTGCGGCGAGGTAAGAAACGCCAAGAGCAGGGGCGTCTACCACGGCTAGCGTGGGTTTACCGTTTTCGATAAGTGCGATGTTTACTGTGAACTCACCGTTCTTTTTAATAAACTCTTTAGTGCCGTCTATTGGGTCAACTAACCAGTAGCGAGTCCAAGTTTGGCGGACATCCCAGCTGATATCAGCACTTTCTTCACTAAGTACTGGCACGTCAGGGGTTAAGTGTTTTAGGCCGTTGGCAATCACTTTATGAGCTGCTAGATCGGCGTCGGTTACTGGGCTTTCGTCGGCCTTGTACTCAACGTTAAAGTCTTTTTCATAAATCCCCATAATAGCATTACCGGCTTGGCGGGCGAGGATCAATACTTCTTCTAGCAGTTCCGTTTGGTTCATGACTTAACCTTTAATAATTTGCTGTTGTTTTAGATACGCTATCAGTTCTTGCACCGATCGGTCTAGGGTGTTTTTACTGGTATCTAATATTATTTCAGGTGAATGAGGTATTTGGTAGTCTGAATCAATCCCCGTGAAGTGCTTAATTTCACCCGCGCGGGCTTTTTTATACAAGCCTTTAGGGTCGCGACTTTCACAGACATCCAATGGCGTATCTAAAAACACCTCAATAAACTCACCATCACCCACTAATTCCCTGACCATGTCGCGCTCGGCGCGAAACGGTGAAATAAAGGCAGTGAGTACCAATAGGCCAGCATCCACCATGAGTTTGGCAGTTTCGCCCACGCGGCGAATATTCTCGATACGGTCTTCGTCGCTAAAGCCTAGGTCTTTACATAAACCGTGGCGTACGTTGTCGCCATCAAGTAAGTAGGTGTGAATACCTTGCTGATTAAGTGCGCTCTCAAGGGCGTTTGCGACGGTGCTTTTACCTGAGCCAGAAAAACCAGTAAACCATAAAATAGCGGGTTTATGACTTTTATGCTCACTACGCTGTGCTTTAGTAATGGCATAATTGTGCCAAACAATATTCTCATCCATTTTAATACTCTCTTATTGAATCTTGAGTAACGCTGGTTAAAACGGGAATACCAGCGGAATTAGGGTTAATACCGTTATTGAATAAATAACAGAAAGCGGTAAGCCCATTAATACGTAATCTTTTAAGCGGTAATTACCCGCGCTATAAACCATTAGGTTAGTTTGATAACCAAACGGTGATATAAAGCTGGCCGAGGCACCAAATGCAACCGCCATAATAAAGGGCAGCGGGTCTACATTAAAACCAATCGCTAAAGCGTAAGCCACTGGAAATGATAAAGCTGCGGCTGCATTGTTTGTAATGAGCTCAGTGAATAACACCGTCATTATAAATATGGCAATAAACGCGCCGTAAGGACCAAAATCACCGAGTACATAAAACATCGCATCTGATATTTGCCCTGCTAAACCCGTGCCTATCATGAGTTTGGCAAGGCCAATGGCACTGCCCACTACTGCTAGTAACTCGATAGGGAAACGGCGCTTTACTTCATTCAGTTTAATGGTGCCTGTCAGCATTAAGCCGATTAGCAAGACCAGTAGGCCTTTAACAAGTGGCACGATACCAAAAATGCTTAATCCTAATACGGTGGCAAAACTTGCGAGCACTAAATTTGATTGTTTAGAGGCAAGGTGAGTTTGTAAATCAAGCCCTGAGATATACACAAACTCACGCTTTAAATTAGGCAAGGTATAAAAATCTTTACCTGGAGCAAGAATTAATGAGTCGCCGGCTTGTAGCTGCACTTTACCAAGGCCACCTTGTAGGCGGTCATGACCGCGGCGAATTGCGATAACAGCGGCGTGAAACTGCTCGCGAAAACGAATTTCTTTGACTGTTTTGCCAATAAACTTAGATGATTGACTTACGACCACTTCAACGAGGTGCTCTACATCTTTTTCGTGCTTATCATGCACCACTTTTAAGCCATCAAAGCGGGTCAGTAGTGGCACTGATTTAATGTCGCCGACAAACAGTAACACATCGCCAGATTTTATTACTTGCTGCGGGGTTACTGCGCATATACGTCTGTCGCCTCGTAATATTTCGGCTAGGAATAAGTCTTTAAGGTCGCGCAGGCCGTTTTCTTCTACACTTTTACCAATTAATTTTGAGCCGGGCTCCACTTTACCTTCAAGATAGAAGGGCACGACTTCTTGGTCGTTCTTACCGTTGTCGGGTAAGTATTTTAGCATTACTAAAATAGTGATAAGGCCAACACTCAGTGCGCCTAATCCGACTAAAGTAAAGTCGAAAAAGCCCAGCGGTGCCATGCCAGCGTCAACGGCAAAACCATTGACGATTAAATTTGTTGAAGTACCAATTAAGGTAATCGTGCCACCTAAAATAGCGGTGTACGATAATGGTAATAACAGTTTTGATGGTGAATGAGTGGGACTGTCTTTAATTGCGGTAATTAAAGATGCCACTACGGCGGTGTTGTTAGTAAAGGATGATAAAAAGGCCGTTGAAAGGCCAAGCTTGGTCACTGAGCTGGATAAGCTACCCTTCGAAAGTGACTGGGCTAATTTTTGCACTAGCGTGGTTTTTTCAACCGCGATAGACACTAAAACTAATAAAACCAAAGTAATAAGGGAAGGGTTGGCATAGTTTACCAACATGTCTTCAAGCTCAATCAGGCCAGCTAAATAGGCGGTGCCAATGGCACCGACAAAAAGCCATGCTGGCTTTAGTCGAGTGCCAAAAAGGCAACCGACTAAAGTAAGCATAATGCCTGTTAATACTAGCTGTTGATACATGCTTTAAATGTCCTTAACAGGCAAAGTTAGTTATTTAAGCTTAGAAATATCAAGCGCTTGCCAATGTGGGAAGTGCTTGCGTACTAAAGCATTAAATTCAACTTCAAAATCACTAAAGTCACCGCTTTGCTCTTGGCTGGCAAGTGCTTGCTCTACCATGCCCGCTGCAACGGTTAAGTTAGATAAACGGTCGATTAAGATAAACGAGCCAGTTTCGTGATTGTTGTGATATTCATCAGCTAAAATCGTTTCTGTCAGCTCAAGCGTTACAATGGCGATTTCATTAAGTTGTAGGCTGTCTGCGCTGCCGTGTTCAAGGGTGTTCACATCAATAGTGTGATCAATCTTCTTAACGATAGCAGAGGTGTTTTTACTGCCTAACTTAAAGTTATAGCTTTTACCTAGTACGAGCGGTGCTTCATGCATCCACACTAACTTTGCTTGCACTTGGTTCGTCACCGCAACAGTAGAATCAGCAGGAACAATTACATCACCACGGCTAATATCAATTTCACTATTAAGCGTAATCGTGATTGCTTGGCCAGCATATGCTGTGTCTAGGTTACCGTCAAACGTGACAAGTTCTTTAATGCTTGATGTTTTGCCCGATGGTAATACTTTTACTGCATCGCCAACAGATAACTTACCCGATGTTAATGTACCTTGGAAACCACGGAAGTTTAAGTTAGGGCGCACAACATATTGCACCGGGAAGCGCGCTTCAAAGCCTGTGTCGCTTTCGGCAGCTGGTGAGTCTTCAAGTAACTCAAGTAACGGCTTGTCAGTGTAATACGGTGTATGTGCAGAGCGAGTAACCACGTTATCGCCTTTAAGCGCCGACA
Source organism: Pseudoalteromonas sp. 3D05 (assembly GCF_002723455.1). Lineage (GTDB taxonomy): Bacteria > Pseudomonadota > Gammaproteobacteria > Enterobacterales > Alteromonadaceae > Pseudoalteromonas. The sequence goes on from NZ_PDUS01000007.1 coordinate 163,362, forward strand.
TAGGTACAAACTTAATATCAGAGACGTTAAGTTGCTCAGCAAACTTTAGGTAATCCGCTTTAATGCGCTCATAAACGGTTTCGTCAAAATCAACGATATCCATTTTGTTAATCGCCACAACAAACTGTTTAATACCCAGTGAATCACAAATAAAGCTATGGCGCTTAGTTTGCACTTGCACGCCGTAGCGGGCATCAACAAGAATAATGGCTACATCACTGGTTGATGCACCGGTTACCATGTTGCGGGTGTATTGCTCGTGCCCTGGGGTGTCAGCAATAATAAACTTACGTTTAGCTGTTGAGAAATAACGATACGCTACATCAATGGTAATGCCTTGCTCACGTTCTGCTTGCAGGCCATCAACGAGTAGGGCTAAATCAAGATCTTCGCCGGCGTTACCGACTTTTTCGTTATCTTTATGAAGGGCTGCTAGCTGATCTTCATAAATTTGGTGACTGTCGTGTAATAGGCGGCCAATCAGGGTTGATTTACCGTCATCTACGCTGCCACAGGTCAACATACGTAATAGGCTTTTATCTTGTTGGCGAGCAAGGTAGGCGTCGATGCCAATTTCTCTTACTTCGTTAATGGTGTCGTTAGTGTTAGTAGACATTAGAAATAGCCCTCACGTTTTTTCTTCTCCATTGAACCTGCTGAATCATGATCAATGACGCGACCTTCGCGCTCTGATGAAGTCGATAACAGCATTTCTTCGATAATTTCAGTTAATGTGCTTGCCGTTGACTCTACTGCACCCGTAAGTGGGTAACAGCCAAGAGTACGAAAACGCACTGACTTCATTTGCGGTACTTCGCCTTCATTAAGTGGCATACGTTCGTCATCAACCATAATCAAGGTGCCATCACGCTCTACAACAGGGCGCTCTTTAGCTAGGTATAGCGGCACCATATCGATGTTTTCTTGGTAAATGTATTGCCAAATATCCAGTTCAGTCCAGTTAGACAGTGGGAATACACGAATGCTTTCACCTGGGTTAACTTGGCTGTTGTAAGTATTCCACAATTCAGGACGCTGATTTTTTGGATCCCAGCGATGGTGTTTGTCACGGAACGAGTACACACGCTCTTTTGCTCGTGATTTTTCTTCATCGCGGCGTGCGCCACCAAAGGCTGCGTCAAAACCGTACTTATCAAGTGCTTGTTTTAAACCTTGGGTTTTCATGATGTCCGTGTGTTTACCAGAACCATGGGTAAATGGACCCACACCCATTGCTAAGCCTTCAGGGTTTTTATGAACGATTAGGTCAAAGCCGTACTCTTTTGACAAGCGGTCACGAAACTCAATCATTTCTTTAAACTTCCAGTCGGTATCAACGTGGAGCAGTGGAAATGGAATTTTACCTGGGTAAAAAGCCTTACGCGCTAAGTGTAAAAGCACCGATGAATCTTTACCGATAGAGTAAAGCATAACTGGGTTCTCAAACTCAGCGGCGACTTCGCGCATGATTTTGATACTTTCAGCTTCTAGTTGCTGAAGGTGAGTTAAAGCCATTGTTAGTCGTCCTACTAAAATGATTAAAGTTAAAAATTAAAAGTGATAAAAATTTGTTCTTATGCCACGTCGGTTAGCGGCTGCGCAAAGCTACTGGTTTGTGCTTTTTCGCCAAACCAATGAAGTTGCTCATGCAAAGAGGCCACTTCACCAATAATCAGTAATGCAGGTGAAATAATGCTATGACTTTCAATTAAGTCGGCTAATTCACCTAATTTTCCTGTTACTACACGTTGGTTTTTACGTGTGCCGTTTTCAATAATTGCGACAGGTGTATCTGCGCCACGGCCATGTTTAAGTAGTTGCGCTTGAATATGTGGTGATTTAATTACACCCATGTAAATTGCTAAAGTTTGATTTGGCTTAGCCAGTGATTGCCAATCTAACTCTTGGCCGTCTTTTTTACAGTGGCCGGTAACAAACTGAATAGCCTGCGCATGGTCACGATGCGTTAGCGGAATACCTGCATAGGCACTACAGCCTGCGGCAGCGGTAATGCCCGGCACTATCTGGTAACTTACGTTATTCGCTGCTAGTACTTGTACTTCTTCACCACCACGGCCATAAATAAACGGGTCGCCGCCTTTGATACGGCATACTTTTTTACCTTGTTTGGCAAAGTCGACCAGCATTTGGTTAGTATCTTCTTGCGCTACACTATGATCGCCTAAACGCTTACCAACACACACTAAATCGGCGTCTCGACGAACCAGTTCCATAATTTCATCTGAGACGAGGTAGTCATATACCACTACATCAGCTTGTTGCATTAATTGCAGTGCTTTTAAGGTTAATAATTCTGGGTCGCCTGGGCCTGCACCGATCACATACACTTCGCCTTCAGGCTCTGGCTTGGCATCAAGAAGTTGCTCTAATTGCGCCATAGCTGATTGCGTATCACCACTTTGAACTTTGCTGACCACAGAGGAATCAAACACGCCTTCCCAAAATTGACGGCGATCGGCAAAATGTTTAAAGCGCTGCTTAACTTTGTCTCTAAAGCTTCCCACTAACGTTGCAAGCGGGCCAATATGCTGTGGGATCAGTGTTTCGAGTTTTTCGCGCAGTCGCCTTGCTAAAACAGGCGCTGTGCCAGCGCTTGAAATCGCAATAGTAATAGGGTCACGGTCAACAATAGAAGGAAAGATAAACGTGCATTTAGGTTGATCATCTACCACATTTACAAATACATTTTTTGCATTGGCAAGTTCAAATACGGTGTTGTTGACGGCGTCATTATCTGTGGCTGCAATAACCAGCATTTTGCCTTCAAGGTGTGATTCCTCGAAGTAGGCGTCAATAAGCGTTACTTCATTGTTTTGTGCATGTTCTTGTAACTCATCACAAAACCAAGGCGCAACTAAGGTAACACTGGCGCGTGCTTTTAAAAATGCACGGCATTTGCGTAATGCAACTTCTCCACCACCCACAACCAGTACAGGTTTATTATCTAGCTTGGTGAAGATAGGTAAATATTGCATTGTAGTAACACCTCTTAACAACTGTCGTAGCATATATGCTTAATAGAAACGCAGAGTATAGCGCGCACAGCGAAGTAAAAAATAATTAAAACCCAGTTCATATAACCAAAAGTTATATGGGGTGTGTTGATTTGGCCTAAGGCTTAGTTAACAAGGGATTGCGGCTACTTTCAAGTAGATTAATCTGCTTATTGTGATTAGTTATGAGATATAGCTAGATTATGATAATTTGCTAATATAGAACACTAATTTTGATACGAGTAGGGTGGTTAATTCATGAATGAAAAACATAAAAATGCAGCGCGCGCTGTCGCCGTTATGGATTTAACAACGCTTAATGAAACCGATACAACTGCCACGATCGAGCAATTAGTGGCAAGCATCCAGCCTTTATTGGGTACGCCAGCGGCAGTGTGCGTTTATAGCGAGTTTGTTGACGATGCAAAAGTGTTTCTGGCACAACGTGAGTTAAACCACATTAAAGTGGCCACGGTAACCAACTTTCCAGCTGGTGATGCGGCATTAAGTGATGTGATTAACGAAACCTTAGTTGCGATTGAGCGTGGCGCTGATGAAATTGACTTGGTGCTGCCCTATAAAGCGTTAGCAGCGGGTGATGATGCGAAAGCGCTTGAGTATGTAACAGCTAGCAAAGCGGTATGCCCTGAGCATGTTCAATTAAAAGTTATCATTGAATCAGGTGAGCTTAAAACTCCAACGTTAATTAAGTTAGCAACAGAAATTGCGATTGCCGGCGGGGCTGACTTTGTTAAAACCAGCACTGGTAAAGTGGCTATTAACGCGACACTTGATGCAACAAAAATAATGCTAGAGGCAATTAAAGCCTCAAATAAAGTGGTTGGGTTTAAGGCCGCTGGCGGCGTTAAAACGGTGAGTGAAGCCAGTGATTATTTACACTTAGCGAGTGATATTATGGGGGCTGATTACTTAAACCCGCAAACATTCAGATTCGGCGCTTCGAGTTTATTAAGCCAAGTGTATAACGTACTAAATGAAGCGTGACAGTGAACGCGAAAAAATAGCCCTTGAGCATGGGGCTGCTAAGTTATTTTTACGCTGTTACGAACAGCAAACCGGTATTCATATGCGCCACATTTGGCATAATGAACCGAATAGACCTGATGTAAGTTGCTATCAAGCAAATGAGCAGCTCGATATAGAAGTAGCGCATTTATACGCCAGCGAAACCGAAGCAATGGCCGTGTTAGGCCGGCCATTGTCGATACAAATGCAATGTGACTTAGCTGATATGGCACAACAGCCCAGTGAACACCGACTGCAATCAGCACTAGGACGATTACTCAAACAAAAAGCCACTAAGCGCTATTACTCAAAACGCACCTGGTTGCTAATTCGTAATGCCAGCCCCATCTGGAATAGAAGAGACTTTGAAGCAACAATCAAAAAAATAGCTTTTCCAAAAAACCATCAATTTGAACAAATATGGTTACTGTGTGATTTTTACCGCGGTGAGTTATTACGAGTAGATTAAAAGCGGCTAGGGGATAGCCGCTTTTTTATTTAAATTTAGTCAATTTGAAATATGCTACCTAAGCTTTCAAGTCCTGATTTTTGCGTTTTAGCAATGCACTTTGAATCATCAAGGTGCTTTTTAGTGGCTTCATCGGCAAGCCCTGTCACTGCTAATTGCTTTTCTTGTTGATATTCACGCAAGGCAATAACTGTTTGACGGTCGTATTCAACATCTTGCGTATCAAACTCTTCATAATGTGGCTGATTTCTCAAATAACCTAAACAAACAAGATTCATGCGAGACATCGCTAAATCCATTTTTTCATAATGTGGCATTCTATGATTCGGTACATCAACAACTACCGCAGCTGGTGCTTTTTTGCTGATTGCTTTTGGCGGTGGTGCGGTATAACCTGCTGCAAGCGTGTTATTTTGGTTATAGCGATAGTAGGTATCTGGGACTTTAGTTTCTAAAAACTCCACCGCTTTGATTATTACTTCTCGCAGCGCTTTTTCTTTCGGTGTGTCTGACCAACCACTAAGGCTGCCACCAACTAGTGCGCCACCAAAATTAGTTGCTGCGCTGGTAAAATCGAAATCTTTACTGCCACCTTCAACGCTGGTTGCAGCAAGAATACGTGAAGTGCGCGTATCAATTAAACGTAGATCAATGGCCATATGCGATCCAGAAAAACCAGCTGAAACAGAACTAAACACATCACCAATAAAACCGCCTGACCCCACTCGTGCACCCGAGTTGTCATCATCGAACTCGGTAACCGCTGCAACAACTACAATTTCAGCGCCTTCAATCTGCCCATAAGCTGCACCTGATTGTGCGCTCACTCTGCCAGAGACTGCTAAATCTTGCTCTGAAAGTACGGCATCTAATGCTTGGCGCTCCAATACAATAAAACGGTTAGTACTGACAAGTGCGGTGGTAAGTTGATCTGCCATTCCTTCACCTAACTCTTTACGCCACCATCGCGAGTCATTTGATTTATCAGTAAAGCGTGCAACAGCGATTCGAGCTTTTGGACCGTTGTATTGCTGCTTTGATACCTCGTTTATATCTGGTGAGTTTTGCTCTGAGGTTACTTTAGTTGAGGTGCTTTGACAGCCTGCTAGCCCAGTTATTAATAAAGAACTCAACAGTATCGTTTTTGTGGTTTTTAGCATGCTATTTTCCTTAATATAGTGCGTAGAAGTGTGCACGTTTTAATTAAGGTTAATTTAGTTAAATCAGCTAGTTAAAAATAGTACATAAGCGAACGGTTTAATCACATAGGCGAAATTTTTGCTAATTTTTTATTGTTATCGCGAAACTGCTTTGGTGTTAGCTGGTGTTTAGTTTTAAAGCATCGTGCGAAATAGCTTTGCGAACTAAAACCGACTTTATCTGCGATTAATCCAACGGCAAGATCTGTTTCTAAAAGCAGTTTTTCAGCCTGAACCAAACGAATATTGCGGATGTAATCTGTGGGGGTTAAATTAAAAATAGCTTTCATCTTTAACTGTAAAGCACGCGGGCTAATGTGCATATGTTCAGCCAGCTGTTCAACCGTAAAACTTTCTTGCTGGTAATGTTTATGAACAATGTTTTTTAATCGTTCAGTAAACGAATAGTCTTTGTTTTGTATAAACGATGAATCACTCGTTCCAGCGACTTCATGGCTCGACAGTTGTAACGACAAATGACGATTTAGCACTTCTCTAATATTTAATAACCCTTGTACTCTACCCAGGAGTAGTTTTGGTTCAAAGGGTTTACTGAGAAAATCATCCGCGAGTAAATCAAGGCCCTTTAATCGGCTTTGAGTGTCTGCTTTGGCTGAAAGCAACAATACAGGTATATGGCTTGTTGCTATATTGGTTCTAAGCGTATTGAGCAATTCATAGCCATCCATAATAGGCATCATCACATCGCTAATGACTAAATCGGGCATCTCGCTTTTACACATCAGTACACCTTGCTCACCGTTTTGTGCGCTTATACAGATGTAATTGGGTGAAAACAGTGACACCAGTAGTTGCTGCATATCTTCATTATCTTCAACGATGAGGATCTTTTTATGTTGTGATGAGTTATTAACACTTGCTTGTTCTTCCGTAGGCAGTGAAATGGGTGACATGGCTTGTACCAATGGTAAACACACCTTAAAGCAACTTCCTTTTCCTTTTTCGCTCTCTAGCGATATAGAACCATTGTATTGCTGGGTGAGTTGTTTAACGAGCGCTAAGCCAATACCACAACCATTATTATCTGAATTAACGCGGTTAAAGCGTTCAAAAATTGCTTCTTGTTGATGTTTTTCAATACCTATACCTGTGTCTTGTACGCTAATTTGTGCCATTTTATTATTTTCAGACAACGTAATCGTCACGCTACCGTGAGAAGGTGTGTACTTGAGTGCGTTACTAAGTAAATTGCTAATAATAGATAAGGTATGCTGTGGTTCTACATTAATGTATAAATCATTAGGTGTTTGTTTTTTTATAGAAAAGGTAATCTGCTTTTTAACAAAGAGCATGTTGAAGTCTTCAACCAGCTGCTCAAAGATTGTTGAGATTGAGTAGGGTGAAACTGTGTTTAACGCTGCACTTGGACGCTGACTAAGCTGCAATAATTGATTTATTAACGTAAGTAAGTACTGGCTATTGCGTTTAATAGTCGATAAATGAACTTGGGCGGCAGCTTCTTTAAAATGTGCTTGCAAATACTCTAACGGGGCAATAATTAAACTCAACGGAGTTTTTAATTCGTGGCTTATGTTGTCTAAAAATTCACTTTTTAATTTATTTAGCTCTTGTGCCTGCTTGTTTTTTTGTTCAGCAATTTTAGCCCGATACATTGAGTAAGTGATTAACCAGATAATTAAAATGCTCAAGCTTATATAAATAATATAAGCAAATGTTGTTTGCCACCATGGAGGCACAATAGTGAGGTTGATTAACTCGCTTGGTTTACTCCATTTTCCATGCTGGTCTTTTACTTTTAATTGCAACTGGTAACTGCCAGCAGGGAGTTGGGAATAGTTGATGTATCGCTGCTTTGCGTCGGTAAATAAAAACTGTTTGTCCAATCCCACAAGTTTGTAAGCGTATTGATAAAGATCGGGGGAGGAATTACTGTTTAGCGCGGAAAATGTGAAGCCTATTACACCAACAGCCTTATCAAAAGTAAGGTTGGTGGCATAGCTAATTAGTTTAGTTTTATCTTCGCTAGCATAGCTTTTTATGTGTGAGGCTTGGTTATTAATGAGTAGCTCTGTCAGGACTGGCTCAGGCGTTGCTTTAGTGTGTGCTAACTCGTGAGGATAAAATTGATTAAAGCCGTTAATACCGCCAAAGAGTAGTTCGCCATCATCGCCTTGGAATGCAGCACCAAGAATAAAAGAGTTATGCTGAATACCGTCTCTTGGTAAATAGTGTTGCATTTGTTCTGTTTTAGGGTCGTATCGCGTTAATCCTTGATTACTTGATAACCACAGGCGTCCTTGCTTGTCCTGTTTAACAGCGAAAATATTATCGTTTAGCAAGCCATTTTGCTCTGAGATGCTGCTTGACACGCCCGTCTTCTTATTAAGGCGGTTTATCCCTCCCATGGTGCCTACCCAAAGTGTTTGTTCATTCTCAAGGTGCATAGACGTGACCATGTTATGACTCAGGCTAGTAGCATTATTACTATTGGCTTTATAATGAGTAAATTGCTCATTTGTTAATTGCAATTTATTTAAGCCAACGCGGGTGCCTGCCCATATTGCGTTGGCATACTTGTCATACAGCAGGGTAAAAATCGTATTGTTGGATAAGCTATTGGCCGATTTGTCATGCTGAAAATGTTTAACGGCTAGGGTATCTGGGTTAAAGCGGGTAAGCCCTTGGTTGCCACCTAGCCACAAATTACCCTCAGCATCACCCGTAATAGCGTAAATGTTATTGCTACTTAATTGATGGCTTTGTTTGGTAAATGCTACAAAAGAGTCAGTTTGTGGGTCATATCGCAGTAATCCACCGCCATAAGTGCCAATCCACACGCGTTGATTAGCATCCTCAAAAAGACTAAAAATATTATTGTTGGTTAAGCTAGTAGGTTCGTTGTCATCTTTTGTATAGCGTATAAACCCGCGCTTTGTTTGCTTATTAAGGCCAGAGCGAGTACCAACCCATAGACGACCTTGTGAATCCTTTAATAAAGCACGCACAAAGTTATGACTTATAGATGAGTTTACAGATTCTTGGTGTTGTTGGTGATTAAACTGTTTTTGAGATGCATCGTAGCGTTGAATGCCGTAACCATCCGTGCCGATCCAAATAATATTTTGTGGGTCTTGGTATAAGGTAAGTAGATAATCACTCGCTAAGCCATTTTGTTGTTTTGCGGTATGCCTATATTGCTCAAAGTGATTGCCCACATTATTTGAATAAGGTTGATAAAAAAGTCCTTTTCCATAGCTTGAGAGCCATAGGTTTTGCTCATTATCAAACATGATGTCAGTTATCCAGATACCCTTGAGTTGTGCTAGGTCTTTAAACACTTCAGTCTTTGGATTAAATGTGCTTAAGCCATTTTTACTGGCAATTAATAGCGCTCCGTTGGGCATGGTTTTTAAGCGCCATAGGGATTGCATGCTCTTAGGGTAATAGACAAACTGTGTTGTTTGTTTATCAAATTTGATTAAGCCAACATTACTCGCAATCCAAATATTATTATTATTATCAGTGATTACATCTCGAAAAATAACGTTGCTTGCATCGGGATGGGTATAGCTAAAAAAATTGGCAGTTTTATGTTTAATATTAAGTTGCGTTAAATTGCCATCCTCATGACCCATCCACAGAGTGTTTTTACTATCCATGGTTGCTGACCAAATGCGGTCATCTTTAATTGCGAGCTCAGTGGTTTGATTAATATGGCTAAACTGCCCAGTTTCTGTGTCTAAAAGGTTCAGCCCCTTTGTCGCTGTTGTAATCCACAGGGTGCCATTTTCAGTATGCCCACATGCCGTGATCCAATTCCCAGAAAGGCTTAACGGGTCCATCGGATAGGATTTAAAGCGCTTTATGTTATAGCCGTCAAAACGGTTAAGGCCTCCTTGAGTAGAAAACCAATGAAATCCACGTTTGTCGTTGATAGCGCAGGTGATTGAGTTTTGTGTTAAACCTTGCTCGGTAGAGTAAGTGTCTAAATGAAGAGACCGAGCATTAGATAGGGCTGAAAATAAAATATTAAAGCTTATAACCACAGTATAAATGATGATTTTACCTATCAACACAGATTCCCTTACGCTTTCATTATTCCCTTAATTGAAACAAGCATAAACTGATTTTTAATTAAAGTTAAGATTGTTTTACTTAATATGAGGTGAGATTTTAGTTAATGGGTATCTTTTACTCTTGTGTTAATGAATTGCGTAAGTATAATAGGCATCCACTTTGCAGGGGCGTAGTTCCAATTGGTAGAACAGCGGTCTCCAAAACCGACGGTTGGGAGTTCGAATCTCTCCGCCCCTGCCAATTTTTTCTTGTGAGTGGGTAAAGTCTTAGGTTAAAAATCGGTTTAAATAAGTCTGTTTTTAAGTTTAGATTTTAATGGATTAACCCTGCCGTAGTGTAGGGTTGTTGTGTCTGTAGTTAAGGTAATAATATTATGAGCACGAATGTAGAAACGCCATCAAGTGGGATGGACTCAGTAAAGTGGCTTGTGGCAATTGCGCTACTTGCAGGCGCAGTAGTTGGTAATTATATGTACGCAGATCAGTCTGTGTTATTACGTGCTATTGGTGTTGTTATTGCAGTTGCTGCTGGTTTAGGCATTGCAGCAGTAACAGAAAAAGGACGTACCTTCCTTGCTTTTGCAAAAGAAGCGCGTATTGAAGTACGTAAAGTAGTGTGGCCTACGCGCCAAGAAACTACCCATACGACATTTATTGTAATGGTAGCAACTGTGATTATGGCACTTATCCTTTGGGGATTAGATGGCATTTTATTCCGCGCAGTAGGCTTTTTAACTGGATTGGAGATCTGATCCCATGTCGGATGAGAACAACGAAAAGAAACTACGTTGGTACGTAGTACAGGCTTTCTCAGGTTATGAGAAGCGTGTTGCACAAACTCTTCTTGAGCATATCAAGATTGAAGGTTTAGAAGACAGTTTTGGTGAAATATTAGTACCTACAGAAGAAGTTGTTGAGATGCGCGCTGGTCAAAAGCGTAAATCTGAGCGTAAATTCTTTCCAGGTTATGTACTAGTACAAATGGATATGAACGATGCAAGCTGGCACTTAGTGAACAGCACAGCACGTGTGATGGGCTTTATCGGTGGCACATCTGACCGCCCAGCGCCAATCAGCTCTAAAGAAGCTGATCGTATTCTTAATCGCTTACAAGAGAACGCTGAAGCACCTAAACCTGCTACATTGTTTGAACCAGGTGAAGTGGTTCGTGTTGTTGATGGTCCATTCGCTGACTTTAGTGGTGTGGTTGAAGCCGTTGACTACGAAAAGAGTCGCGTAAAAGTATCTGTACTTATCTTTGGTCGTTCTACGCCAGTTGATCTTGAATTCGGTCAAGTTGAACAAGATAAGTAACAAAAATTAGATAGTTTATGCGAAGTGATTTATTACTTTGCATAGTACTTGAAAAAGGCCGCTGATTAACTTATAATCAGCGGCCTTTTTGTATTCAGGGATAGAGTTTCTTGAATTGATTACAAAAAGTACGAAACCAATTTTTAAACTGGGAAGCCGCTAGAGTACGCGTCCTCGCGCGCACAAGGCTAAGACCCACCTAATGAGGTATTTATAATGGCTAAGAAAGTTGAAGCTCTAATCAAGCTACAAGTTGCTGCTGGTATGGCTAATCCTAGTCCTCCAGTAGGTCCAGCACTAGGTCAACACGGTGTAAACATCATGGAATTCTGTAAAGCGTTCAACGCACGTACAGAGTCTATCGAAAAAGGCGCTCCAGTTCCTGTAGTGATCTCTGTTTACGGCGACCGTTCATTTACGTTCGACATGAAAACGCCACCGGCTGCTTACTTACTTAAGAAAGCTGCAGGCATCAAATCAGGCTCAGGCCGTCCTAACACTGAAAAAGTAGGCACAGTAACTCGTGCTCAACTTGAAGAAATCGTTGAGACTAAACGACCTGATCTTACAGCGGCTGATATGGACGCTGCGGTTCGCACTATCGCAGGTTCTGCGCGTGCGATGGGCTTGAACGTAGAGGACTAAGATAATGGCTAAATTAACTAAACGTATGCGTACTATCCGCGAGAAAGTGGAAGTAACTAAAGATTACGAAATCAACGAAGCAGTTGCTCTTTTAAAAGAGTTAGCGACAGCTAAATTCGTAGAAAGTGTTGACGTTGCCGTTAACCTTGGTATCGATGCTCGTAAATCTGACCAAAACGTTCGTGGTGCAACTGTACTACCTAATGGTACTGGTCGTGACGTTCGCGTTGCAGTATTCACACAAGGCGCTAACGCAGAAGCTGCGAAAGAAGCCGGTGCTGAACTTGTAGGTATGGAAGATCTTGCTGATCAAGTTAAGAAAGGCGAGATGAACTTTGACGTTGTTGTTGCATCACCAGACGCTATGCGTGTTGTTGGTCAACTAGGTCAAATCTTAGGCCCACGTGGTCTAATGCCAAACCCTAAAACTGGTACTGTAACACCTAACGTTGCAGAAGCAGTTAAAAATGCTAAAGCTGGTCAAGTGCGTTACCGCAATGACAAAAATGGTATCATCCACACTACTATTGGTAAGGTTGATTTCACAGCTGAGCAACTTCAACAAAACCTTGAAGCTCTAATTGTTGCGCTTAAGAAGGCTAAACCTTCACAAGCTAAAGGTGTTTACGTTAAGAAAGTAACCATCTCTACAACAATGGGCGCAGGTGTTGCTGTTGACCAAAACACATTAAGCACAACTGTAGCTTAATAAGTGTTTACATGGCGTGAAATTTGTACTATAATTTCGCGCCATTTTGTTGAATAATTTGATTGTTCAACAATGTAAAGAATTCGGGTTGAAGTCCATAATTTCGGTGCGCCTTTGGCAAAGCGATAAATTGGGCTTCCGTCCAAGACCGTAGGGGGCTTAGGCCTTAATATCCTACGTAGACGGTGTGAATCCCCAGATAGATTTTTCCTAATCCTTCTGGCTCTCGCCGTAAAAAGCATCTCCATCTTTATTGATGGGGAAGAGTAAAACAGGGAAGCCGATAAACGGTAACCCATTAAACCAGGAGTAACACCCATGGCTTTAAATCTTCAAGGCAAAAAAGCAATTGTTGCTGAAGTCAACGAAGCAGCCACTGGTGCTCTATCTGCAGTTGTTGCAGATTCTCGTGGTGTAACAGTTGGTGCAATTACTGCCCTTCGTAAAGAAGCTCGCGAAGCGGGTGTTTGGATGAAAGTTGTCCGTAACACTTTAGCAAAACGTGCTCTTGAAGGAACAGATTTTGAGTGCCTTTCTGATTCATTCGTTGGTCCAAGCTTAATCGCTTTCTCATCAGAGCACCCTGGTGCTGCTGCGCGTATCTTTTCAGATTTCGCGAAAAAGAATGAGAAATTTGAGCTTAAAACGGCCGCTTTTGAAGGCAATGTAGTAGATGCAGGCATGCTTGCAACTCTACCTACATATGACGAAGCTGTTGCACGCTTAATGAGCGCTATGAAAGAAGCGTCTGCTGGCAAATTGTGTAAAACAATTGAAGCAGTACGTGTACAGAAAGAAGAGCAAGCTGCTTAATTTTAAGCTGTTTAAACTTACTTTCGGTGTAAAATTTTTTTGGACCTTTGAGTCCGTTAATTATTAGGAAATTTGTAATGTCTGTAACTAAAGACCAAATCCTTGACGCAATTGCTGAAATGTCAGTAATGGACGTTGTTGCTCTTGTTGAAGCAATGGAAGAAAAATTCGGCGTAACTGCTGCAGCTGCTATGGTAGCAGGTCCTGCTGCTGAAGCTGCTGAAGAGAAAACTGAATTTGACGTAATCCTTACTGGCGCTGGCGCTAACAAGGTTGCGGCAATCAAAGCTGTACGTAGCGCAACTGGCCTAGGCCTTAAAGAAGCGAAAGCGCTTGTTGAAGCTGCTCCAACTCCAGTTAAAGAAGGTATCTCTAAAGAAGAAGCTGAAGCGCTTGCTAAAGACCTTACTGAAGCTGGTGCTGAAGTTGAGGTTAAGTAATCTAGCTCACGCTAGGTTCGCTGCCTGAGAAATCAGGCAAGGGCTGGTGATTATTTAATCACCGGCCTTTTTGCGCTATAGAGTTATGTATTCCTATAGCTCAAATAAAATCTGGATTTCTCTTTAATTTCAACGCTTTATAGTTTGCTAGTGTTGAAGTGGGAGTCTTTCGGAACAACAATTAAATGTTGTACATCTTGGCATAGATGCCAGTTAAGTCTGTTCTTACAAGAACAGGTCGGGTCAAAGATCAGCAAGCTGAGGAACCCCATGGCTTACTCTTATTCTGAAAAGAAACGTATCCGTAAGGATTTTGGTAAACGTCCACAAGTATTGGATATACCTTTCTTACTGTCGACGCAGTTAGAATCGTTTAAAAAATTCTTAGTCCCGGACGCTGATGGCGATCACGGTTTGGAAGCAGCCTTCCAATCAGTGTTTCCAATCAAAAGCTACTCGGGAAATTCTGAGCTTCAATACGTAAGTTATCGTATTGGTGAGCCAGTATTCGATGTAAAAGAATGTCAAATTCGCGGTGTGACTTTTTCTGCTCCACTTCGCGTAAAATTGCGTCTTGTAGTAATGGACAAAGAAGCTCCAGGCACAGTTAAAGACATTAAAGAGCAAGAAGTTTACATGGGCGAAATTCCGCTCATGACCGATACCGGTACCTTTGTAATCAATGGTACAGAGCGTGTTATCGTTTCTCAGCTACACCGTAGCCCTGGTGTATTCTTTGATAACGACCGCGGTAAAACTCACTCATCGGGTAAAGTACTATATAACGCACGTGTAATTCCTTACCGTGGTTCGTGGTTAGACTTTGAGTTTGATGCAAAAGATAACTTATATGTACGTATTGACCGTCGTCGTAAATTACCGGCGTCTATCATTTTACGTGCACTTGAGTACACGACTGAAGAAATCCTAGAGATGTTCTTCGAAACCACTGCATTTGAAGTAACTGACGGTAAAGTTCTTATGGAACTTGTGCCTTCACGTTTACGTGGTGAAACCGCTGCCTTTGATATTAAAGGTGAAGACGGTGATGTGCTGGTTGAAAGTGGCCGTCGTATTACTGCGCGTCATATCAAGAGCATTGAGAAAAAAGGCATTACTCAGTTAGAAGTACCACATGAGTACATCATTGGCCGTGTTATTGCAAAGAACTACGTTGACGAGTCAACGGGTGAAATCATTGCAACCGCTAATGACGAACTAACACTTGAAGTAATGGCTGAGCTTGTAAAAGCGGGTCACACTAAGATTGATACTTTATATATCAACGAAGTTGACAGCGGTGCATACATTTCAGATACCTTACGTATCGATTCAAGCACTAACCGTTTAGAAGCACTTGTAGAAATTTATCGCATGATGCGCCCAGGCGAGCCACCGACGAAAGACGCGGCTGAAGCCTTATTTGAGAACTTATTCTTCTCAGAAGAACGCTATGACTTATCAACTGTAGGTCGTATGAAGTTCAATAGCCGTGTTGGTTATGACACTGACACAGGCCCTGGCACATTAAGCAAAGAAGACATCGTGTCTGTTATGAAAGTATTAATTGCTATTCGTAACGGTCAAGGCGATGTTGATGATATCGACCACTTAGGCAACCGTCGTATTCGTAGTGTTGGCGAAATGGCTGAGAACCAATTCCGTGTAGGTTTAGTACGTGTAGAACGTGCTGTACGTGAGCGCTTAAGCTTAGGTGACCTAGATGCGATCATGCCACAAGATCTTATTAACGCTAAGCCTATTTCGGCAGCGGTTAAAGAGTTCTTCGGCTCGTCTCAGTTATCACAGTTCATGGACCAAAATAACCCGCTATCAGAAGTAACGCACAAGCGTCGTATTTCTGCATTAGGCCCGGGCGGTCTTACACGTGAACGCGCTGGCTTTGAAGTACGTGACGTTCACGTAACTCACTATGGTCGCGTATGTCCAATCGAGACTCCTGAGGGTCCAAACATCGGTCTAATTAACTCATTGTCTACGTACGCACGTACAAATGACTATGGTTTCTTAGAAACACCTTACCGCAAAGTGGTAGATGGTGTTGTAACTGATGAAGTAGATTACCTATCAGCCATTGAAGAAGGTCAGTTTGTTATCGCACAGGCGAACTCAAACTTAACTGAAACCAATGAGTTTGTAGATGAACTTATTCCATGTCGTCACAAAGGTGAATCAACCTTTATGGGTCGCATGGACCAACAATATATGGATGTATCACCACAACAGGTGATCTCTGTAGCGGCCGCACTTATCCCGTTCCTAGAACACGATGATGCTAACCGCGCATTGATGGGTTCAAACATGCAACGTCAAGCAGTACCAACATTGAAAGCGGATAAGCCGTTAGTAGGTACCGGTATTGAGTTAACACTAGCGAAAGACTCTGGTGTAACAATTGTTGCAAAACGTGGCGGTGAAGTAATGTATGCTGACGCAAGTCGCATCGTTGTTAATGTACATGAAGAAGAACGCATCCCTGGTGAAGCGGGTATCGACATCTACAACTTGACCAAGTACACACGTTCTAACCAAAATACATGTATTAACCAAAAACCAACTTGCATGGTTGGTGAACCGGTTACTCGTGGCGATGTGTTAGCAGATGGTCCTTCGACTGACTTAGGTGACTTAGCCCTTGGTCAAAACCTTCGCGTGGCATTCATGCCATGGAACGGTTATAACTTCGAGGATTCAATCCTACTATCAGAGCGCGTAGTTGAAGAAGATCGTCTAACGACTATCCACATTCAAGAACTACAGTGTATTGCCCGTGATACTAAGTTAGGTCCTGAAGAGATCACAGCAGATATCCCGAATGTGGGTGAGTCTGCACTAGGCAAGCTTGATGAATCAGGCGTTGTTTATATCGGTGCTGAAGTGAAAGGCGGCGATATCCTAGTAGGTAAAGTGACTCCGAAAGGCGAAACGCAATTAACACCTGAAGAGAAGCTACTGCGTGCTATCTTCGGTGAGAAAGCGTCTGACGTTAAAGACAGCTCATTACGTGTACCAAACTCTGTAACTGGTACTGTAATAGACGTGCAAGTCTTCACCCGTGATGGTGTTGAAAAAGACAAGCGCGCGCTAGAAGTTGAAGAAATGCAACTTCGTGATGCGAAAAAAGACTTTAACGAAGAATTCCGTATTCTTGAAGCAGGCGTGTTAGACCGTGCTCGCAAGTTACTTGTGGCTGCTGGTCAAAACGAAGAACAATTAGCGACACTGAATGCTGAGAAGCTACTCACTCAAAGCCTTGCTGAAGAAGATAAGCAAGCTGAGCTTGAGCAACTAGCTGCACAGTACGATGAGCTTAAAGCTGAATACGATAAGAAGTTTGAAAACAAACGTCGTAAGATCACTCAAGGTGATGATTTAGCACCAGGCGTACTTAAGATTGTTAAAGTATACCTTGCTGTTAAACGTCGCATCCAACCGGGTGATAAAATGGCGGGTCGTCACGGTAACAAAGGTGTTATCTCGACTATCGTACCAGTAGAAGATATGCCATACGATGAAAAAGGTCGTACGGTAGACATCGTATTGAATCCACTAGGTGTACCATCACGTATGAACATCGGTCAGATCCTTGAAACACATATGGGTCTAGCTGCACGTGGTATCGGTGAACGTCTAGAAGAAATGATGAAAGAACAACGTGAGCTGCATGAGTTACGTGAATTCATCAAGCAAGCCTACGAGATCGGTGATTGCCGTCAAAAAGTAGACATTGCTAGCTTCTCTGATGATGAAGTTCGTCGCTTAGCTGTAAACTTAAAAGGTGGTTTACCAATCGCTACTCCTGCATTTGATGGCGCTAAAGAAGACGAAATCAAAGACATGCTTGAGTTAGGTGGCTACCCAAGAAGTGGTCAGGTTACACTTTATGATGGCCGTACTGGTGACGAGTTTGAACGTCAAGTAACTGTAGGTTACATGTATATGCTGAAACTGAATCACTTAGTTGATGATAAGATGCATGCGCGTTCAACGGGTTCTTACAGCCTTGTTACTCAGCAACCGCTGGGTGGTAAAGCACAGTTCGGTGGCCAGCGTTTCGGTGAGATGGAAGTATGGGCACTTGAAGCATACGGTGCCGCTTACACTCTACAAGAAATGCTAACAGTGAAATCGGATGACGTGAACGGTCGTACTAAGATGTATAAAAACATCGTTGATGGTAACCATAAGATGGAACCAGGTATGCCAGAATCGTTCAACGTATTGTTGAAAGAAATCCGCTCACTGGGTATCAACATCGAGTTGGAAGAAAATTAGCCAATTAGGTGCTGTAGCTAGCTACAGCACCTGTTACGGCCGAATAGAATGTAGGGGCGAGATTATCCGCCCTCAAGATTAACTCCGACAGGAGAGCTAAGGTGAAAGACTTACTTAAGTTTCTGAAGCAACAAAATAAGACCGAAGAATTCGATGCAATTCGCATTGGTCTTGCTTCACCAGACATGGTTCGTTCATGGTCATACGGTGAAGTAAAGAAACCTGAGACTATTAACTACCGTACTTTCAAGCCTGAGCGCGATGGCTTATTCTGTGCCCGTATTTTCGGTCCAGTGAAAGATTATGAGTGTTTATGTGGTAAATATAAACGCCTTAAACACCGTGGTGTGATCTGTGAAAAGTGTGGCGTTGAAGTAACACTAACTAAAGTGCGTCGTGACAGAATGGGTCACATCGACTTGGCAAGCCCAGTTGCGCATATTTGGTTCTTAAAATCATTACCGTCACGTATCGGTTTAATGCTTGATATGACACTTCGTGATATTGAACGTGTTCTTTACTTCGAGTCATTCGTTGTAACTGAACCAGGTATGACAACGCTTGAGCGTAGTCAGTTACTAGGTGAAGAAGAATACTTAGATGCACTTGAAGAGCACGGTGACGAATTTGAAGCGAAGATGGGTGCTGAAGCAGTATTAGACTTGCTTCGTGAACTTGATCTTGGCCAATTAATTGCTGAAATGCGTGAAGAGTTACCAACAATTAACTCTGAAACTAAGCGTAAGAAGATCACTAAACGTCTTAAATTAATGGAATCGTTCCACCAATCAGGTAATAACCCTGAGTGGATGATCATGACAGTACTTCCAGTATTGCCACCTGACTTACGTCCATTAGTACCACTAGATGGTGGCCGTTTTGCGACTTCAGATCTAAATGACCTTTACCGTCGTGTTATTAACCGTAATAACCGTCTTAAGCGTCTACTAGATTTAGCAGCACCAGACATTATCGTACGCAACGAAAAACGTATGTTACAAGAAGCGGTAGATGCGCTACTTGATAACGGTCGTCGTGGTCGTGCAATTACAGGTTCTAACAAGCGTCCGCTTAAATCTCTTGCTGATATGATCAAGGGTAAGCAAGGTCGTTTCCGTCAGAACTTACTTGGTAAGCGTGTAGATTACTCTGGCCGTTCTGTAATCACGGTTGGTCCTACGCTTAAGCTTCACCAATGTGGTCTTCCTAAGAAGATGGCACTTGAGCTATTCAAACCATTCATCTATGGCAAATTAGAGCGTCGCGGCATGGCTACGACAATTAAAGCTGCTAAGAAAATGGTAGAGCGTGAAGTTCCGGAAGTATGGGATGTTTTAGACGAAGTAATTCGTGAACATCCAGTATTACTTAACCGTGCACCAACACTTCACCGTTTGGGTATCCAAGCGTTTGAGCCTGTGCTTATCGAAGGTAAAGCAATCCACTTGCATCCATTAGTATGTGCGGCATACAACGCCGACTTCGATGGTGACCAAATGGCGGTACACGTACCGTTAACGATTGAAGCACAGCTTGAAGCACGTGCGTTAATGATGTCAACAAACAACATCTTATCGCCTGCTAACGGTGAGCCAATCATCGTTCCTTCACAGGACGTTGTATTAGGTCTTTACTACATGACGCGTGATCGCATTAATGCGAAAGGCGAAGGCACTGTATTTAAAGATCCAAAAGAAGCAGAAAAAGCATACCGCAGTGGCAATGCTGAACTTCACGCTCGCGTAAAAGTTCGTATTAGCCAATCAGTGAAGAACGAAAATGGTGTAGTAGAAGATACTATCACTATCATCGATACCACTGTTGGTCGTGCAATTTTGTCTCTAATTTTACCTAAAGGTATGCCGTTTGAGTCAATCAACCAAGCATTAGGTAAAAAGCAGATTTCTAGCTTATTAAACGAGTGTTACCGTCGTTTAGGTCTAAAAGACACGGTTGTGTTTGCTGACCAAGTTATGTACACCGGTTTCCACTACGCAATGAAGTCAGGTGTTTCAATTGGTATCGATGACTTAGTTATCCCACCAGTTAAAGCATCAATCATTGAAGCAGCAGAAGCTGAAGTGACTGAAATCAACCAACAATTCCAATCAGGTCTTGTAACGGCTGGTGAAAAGTACAATAAAGTTATCGATATCTGGTCACGTGTAAATGAAAACTTATCACGTGAAATGATGGCCAACTTGTCAAAAGACACGGTTATCAATGCTAAAGGTGAAGAAGAAGAGCAACCGTCATTTAACTCAGTGTTTATGATGGCCGACTCAGGTGCTCGTGGTAGTGCCGCTCAGATCCGTCAGCTAGCAGGTATGCGTGGTCTAATGGCACGTCCAGATGGTTCAATCATCGAGACACCAATCACGGCTAACTTCCGTGAAGGTCTAAACGTACTTCAGTACTTCATCTCAACGCACGGTGCGCGTAAAGGTCTTGCCGATACAGCACTGAAAACAGCGAACTCGGGTTACCTAACGCGTCGTCTAGTAGACGTTGCACAAGATTTGGTAATCAACGAAGACGATTGTGGCACAGAAGATGGCTTAACAATGAAACCGCTTATCGAAGGTGGTGACGTTGTAGAAGCACTTCGCGAACGTGTTTTAGGTCGTGTTGTTGCTGAAGATGTTGTGATCCCAGGCACTAATACTGTTCTGGTTGAGCGTAACATCATGCTTGATGAAAAACTGTGTGATCTTTTAGAAGAACACTCAGTGGATGAAGTTCGCGTACGCTCAGTTATCACGTGTGATAACGACTTTGGTGTATGTGCTAAGTGTTATGGTCGTGACCTTGCTCGTGGTCATATCATCAACGCAGGTGAATCAGTGGGTGTTATCGCAGCTCAATCAATCGGTGAGCCAGGTACACAGCTTACGATGCGTACTTTCCACATCGGTGGTGCGGCATCAAGAGCGTCTGCTGAAAATAATGTACAAGTTAAAACTAACGGTACATTAAAGCTTCATAACGCAAAATATGTATTAAATACAGACGGTAAGATTGTTATTACCTCACGTTCTACTGAGATCACTATCATTGATAGCTATGGTCGTGAAAAAGAGCGTTATAAAGTACCTTACGGTGCGGTATTAACAGTGCAAGACAATGCAGAAGTTCAAGGTAACGACATTGTTGCTACTTGGGACCCGCATAGTCACCCAATCGTTCTTGAACATAAATCAAAAGTATCGTTCAGCGATATCGATGACTCGAATACAGAGACACAAACTGATGAATTAACCGGTTTAACTCGTATCGTTGTTAAAGATCTTGCTAAAGCGAATGCGAAAGAGCCTAAGCTTATCATTGAAAGTGAAGAGCGCGGCTTGCAAGAAACACGTCTTCCTTCATTCACTACGATTGAAGTTACAGATGGTGCGACTGCAAACCCGGGTGACGTGTTAGCACGTATCCCGCAAGAAGGTTCGAAAACTCGTGATATCACGGGTGGTCTACCACGCGTAGCCGACTTATTTGAAGCGCGTAAGCCAAAAGAGCCAGCTATCTTAGCTGAGATCACAGGTACTATTAGCTTCGGTAAAGAGACTAAAGGTAAGAAGCGTTTAGTTATCACTCCACCTGAAGGCGATCATTACGAAGAAATGATCCCTAAGTGGCGTCAACTTAACGTGTTTGAAGGTGAGCAAGTGTCTAAAGGTGAAGTTATCGCCGATGGTCCTGAATCACCACACGACATCTTACGCCTACGTGGTGTGACTCATGTTGCTAACTACATCGTTAACGAAGTGCAAGAGGTTTACCGTTTGCAAGGCGTTAAGATCAATGATAAGCACATTGAAACAATTATTCGTCAGATGCTACGTAAATGTACCATCCTTGACGGCGGTCATAGTGAATTCTTAGCCGGTGAGCAAATTGAAGTGGCACGCGTTAATATCGCAAACCGCGACCTTGAAGCTCAAGGCAAGTTACCAGCTAAATTTGAAATCCAGTTAATGGGTATCACTAAAGCGTCACTAGCCACAGAATCTTTCATCTCAGCAGCCTCGTTCCAGGAGACAACTCGTGTCCTAACAGAAGCCGCTGTAAATGGTAAGAGCGATGAACTTCGCGGTCTGAAAGAAAACGTAATCGTGGGTCGTTTGATCCCAGCCGGTACCGGTTTTGCGTATCACCAAGATCGTATGGCACGTCGTAAGCAAAGTTTAGTTGTTGAAGAGCAAACAGTAAGTGCAGAAGAGGCGACTCAAGCACTAACAGATGCTTTAAACGCTGATTTATCTGGAAATCAATAAACTTAAGCTAATCAATAGATTAGATTTTAGCAAGGCAGTTATCTTCTGCCTTGCTAACGGTTTATGTTGACAGGTTAAACTTTGCTCATTAAAATTCCGCCACCCATTTACCTGCGCGTTTGTTACGAGCTTGTAAAAAGGGCGGATTTTTTTATTTTTTCAGTAGTAATTTTAATTTCAGGAGCTATTTAAATGGCAACTATTAACCAGCTAGTGCGTAAGCCACGTCGTAGCAAGGTTACTAAAAGTAACTCAGCTGCGCTTAAAGCGTGTCCGCAAAAGCGTGGTGTATGTACTCGCGTATATACAACTACACCTAAGAAACCAAACTCGGCGTTACGTAAAGTAGCTCGTGTACGTTTAACTAACGGTTTCGAAGTAACTTCATACATCGGTGGTGAAGGTCATAACCTTCAAGAGCACAGTGTAATCCTAATCCGTGGTGGTCGTGTTAAAGATTTACCAGGTGTGCGTTTCCACACTGTACGTGGTGCACTTGACTGTGCAGGCGTAAGCGACCGTCGTCAAGCTCGTTCTAAATACGGTGCAAAACGCCCTAAGGGCTAATTGTATTCCGTTAGTAAGGCCAAGCACTAAATATTATTAATTATTGTTTTGGGTTATTGTTCCAAAAGGACAAACCTGAATAAACCGGAGATACAAAATGCCTAGAAGACGCGTAATAGGTCAACGTAAAATTCTTCCAGATCCTAAGTTCGGATCGGAACTTCTTGCAAAATTCGTTAACATCGTAATGTTAGACGGCAAGAAATCTACTGCTGAAAAAATCGTTTACGGTGCGCTAGATGTGGCTGCTGAGAAATCAGGCAAATCGCACCTTGAAATCTTTGAGTCTGCACTTGATAACATCCGTCCACAGGTAGAGGTTAAATCTCGCCGTGTTGGTGGTTCAACTTATCAAGTACCAGTTGAAGTACGTCCAGTTCGTCGTAACGCATTAGGTATGCGTTGGTTAGTAGACGCTGCACGTAAGCGTGGCGAAAAATCTATGGGCTTACGTTTAGCTCAAGAAATCGTTGACGCTGCTGATAATAAAGGCACTGCGGTTAAGAAACGTGAAGACGTTCACCGTATGGCTGAAGCGAATAAAGCATTCGCTCATTACCGTTGGTAATCTGCCCTTAACCTTTAAGAGGATCATATGGCACGTACAACTCCACTTGAGCGCTACCGCAATATCGGTATTGTTGCTCACGTAGATGCAGGCAAAACCACCACAACAGAACGTGTTCTGTTTTACACAGGTCTTTCACATAAGATCGGTGAAGTGCATGATGGCGCCGCAACTATGGATTGGATGGAGCAGGAACAAGAGCGTGGTATCACAATCACTTCTGCTGCAACAACGTGTTTCTGGAAAGGGATGGACGCGCAATTTGACGACCATCGTATCAATATTATTGATACTCCAGGACACGTAGATTTCACTATCGAAGTAGAACGTTCTTTACGTGTACTTGATGGTGCGGTAGTTGTTCTTTGTGCTTCATCAGGTGTACAGCCGCAAACTGAGACAGTTTGGCGTCAAGCGAACAAATACGAAGTTCCGAGAATGATCTTCGTAAACAAAATGGATCGCACGGGCGCTGACTTCTTAACGGTTGTTAGCCAGGTGAAATCTCGTCTTGGAGCAACGCCTGTTCCAATTCAGCTGCCAGTTGGCGCTGAAGACGACTTTAAAGGTGTAATTGACCTTATAAAAATGAAAGTGATTAACTGGAATTCTGAAGACCAGGGCATGACTTTCTCTTATGAGGCAATACCGGCAGAACTTCAAGAGCTCGCTGAAGAATGGCACTCTCACTTAGTTGAAAGTGCTGCAGAAGCTTCTGAAGAACTAATGGATAAGTATTTGGAAGGTGAAGACCTGAGCGAAGCTGAAATTAAAGCAGCTTTGCGTCAGCGTACATTAGCTAACGAAATCGTCCCGATGACGTGTGGTAGCGCATTTAAAAATAAAGGCGTTCAAGCTGTGCTTGATGGCGTTATTGAATATATGCCTGCACCAACACAAGTGAAACAAATTCAAGGTATTCTTGAAGATGGCACTGAGGAAGAGCGTCCTGCTGATGACAACGCACCGTTTGCTGCACTTGCTTTTAAGATTGCAACAGACCCGTTCGTTGGTACTTTAACCTTTTTCCGTGTTTACTCTGGTACTGTTAAACAGGGTGATGCGGTTTACAACCCAGTAAAAAGTAAGCGTGAGCGCCTTGGTCGTATCGTTCAGATGCATTCAAACTCACGTGAAGAGATCAAAGAAGTCCACGCAGGCGATATCGCGGCGGCTATTGGTCTTAAAGACGTAACAACAGGTGAAACACTGTGTGATCCGAATTCTAAAATTACGCTTGAGCGTATGGAATTCCCAGAACCAGTAATCTCTGTTGCGGTTGAGCCTCGCACAATCGCTGACCAGGACAAGATGGCTATCGCACTAGGTAAACTAGCGGCTGAAGATCCATCTTTCCGCGTACAAACTGATGATGAGTCAGGTCAGACTATAATTTCTGGCATGGGTGAACTTCACCTCGATATCATTGTCGACCGTATGAAACGTGAATTCAGTGTTGAATGTAACGTTGGTAAGCCGCAGGTTTCTTACCGTGAAGCTATCCGTGATACCGTTAAGGTAGAAGGGAAGTTCGTACGTCAATCAGGTGGTCGTGGTCAATATGGTCACGTCTGGCTTAAACTTGAACCGATGGATATTTCGGATGATGAAGCACCAATTTACGAGTTTGTTAACGAAACCGTAGGTGGCTCAGTTCCAAAAGAATACATCCCTGCGGTAGATAAAGGCATCCAAGAGCAAATGGCTCAAGGTGTGCTGGCAGGCTACCCGTTACTTGGCGTGAAAGCGACTTTATATGATGGTTCATTCCATGATGTAGATTCGAATGAAATGGCATTTAAAATAGCAGGTTCTTTGGCAATGAAGCAGGGTGCACTTGATGCAAACCCTGTACTTTTAGAGCCAATGATGAAGGTTGAAGTACTCACTCCTGAAGCAAACATGGGTGATGTAGTTGGCGACTTAAACCGTCGTCGAGGCATGATCGAAGGCATGGAAGAAGCGCTAGGTGGACTTAAACAAGTTAACGCTTTAGTTCCGCTCTCTGAAATGTTTGGTTATGCAACTGATCTGCGATCTGCAACACAAGGCCGTGCTTCATACTCCATGGAGTTTTTGAAGTACGCTGAAGCCGCTAAAAATGTTGCAGATAAAATAATTGCAGCTCGCACTTAAGTAATTTTTAGCTTGGTTTGGCTCAATAACGAGCTCGACCTTTAATTTCTTTATAGGAATTTTTTAAGATGGCAAAAGAAAAGTTTGA
>NZ_PDUS01000005.1 GCF_002723455.1 Pseudoalteromonas sp. 3D05
CTGCGTAGCGCACCATGGCTCCAAATAAGAGAAACCCGTTACAGCAATGTGACGGGTTTTTTGTTGTCTGAAAGAAAGTGCAGTAGCGACCCTCACAGCGTCAACCTATACACCGTAGCGTGGGTTGAGTATTTGACACCCACGGATAAGAAAACGCGACGAGCACTTCAGAGCCCGGTTAGTCATTATTAAAGAATATCAATCATACGTTGCATATGAAGTAGGTCATCCTACTGCGTAGCGCACCATGGCTTTTTGTATCTGCAGAGAAGTGAAATAGCTAGAGGATCTTAGGCTGTTAAACTTTTCACCTCGATTTTAAATAAAGCGTCTAACCACTTCATTGTGCTCAAAGAGCATCTTTATAAAGGATATTGACTGACTTGTTACTTACTGTAACTATAAGCGTGTTTATTAGGTTGTAGTAAAGGAATAAGTTGCATGGCAACGGCGCAGATAGTGATCATTGAAGACGAAAAAGCGATTGCAGACACCTTGATTCATACGCTCGAGATGGATGGCTTTAGCGTCGTTTGGTTCGATACCGCAGGGGCTGGTCTTAGTTATATTAAAGCTACACAGATAGATTTACTGATTTTAGACGTTGGTTTACCTGATGCAAATGGTTTTGAGCTATGTAAGCAAGTTCGCGAATTTTCTTCTTTACCCATCATCTTCTTAACGGCGCGTAACGATGAAATCGATCGCGTTGTTGGATTAGAGATTGGCGCAGATGACTATGTCACTAAACCCTTTAGCCCTCGAGAAATGCTTGCTCGCGTTAAACTTCGTTTAAAGCCTTATACTGTCAGAGAAAAAAAAATAAATACTTCTACTGAGCAATCAGGTCTGTACAGTAATAATTTTGATTACTACTTCAATAACACCCCGTTAAATTTAACGGCTTTAGAGTTTAAATTGCTTGATAAGCTAGTGTTATCCCCTAAGCAGGTATTCTCTCGAGAGCAACTGCTATCATCAGCACAACTATGCCAAGACAGTGTATATAGCCGCAATGTTGATAGTCATATCAAAGCCATTAGAAATAAATTACGCGCTGTATGTCATGAGCCCATGATTCATACTAAGCGAGGCTTTGGTTATTTTTATGAACCTATTTAAACGCTCCACGCATTCATTAGCTCGCTTAAAGCGTTGGCCTAAAATCCCGCTTGGGCTGAGATTGTTTTTGCTTTATTTTATCCTCGTGATACTAACGACTTACTTAGTTAGTTCAACGGTTATGCGCGAGATTAAGCCTACGGTTCGTCAGGTTACCGAGGAAACCTTGGTTGATATGGCTAATTTGCTAGCAGTCATGGCGCGAGATGATCTAGCTCGTGGTACGCTGTCACAAAGCCACTTTACTAATGTGGTTAACTCGTATGGCAGCAGGCAACCAAATG
The DNA here is from genome assembly GCF_002723455.1 of Pseudoalteromonas sp. 3D05. Classification (GTDB taxonomy): domain Bacteria; phylum Pseudomonadota; class Gammaproteobacteria; order Enterobacterales; family Alteromonadaceae; genus Pseudoalteromonas. The sequence goes on from NZ_PDUS01000005.1 coordinate 1,407, forward strand.
CAAAAATCTGGGGGGTAAATAAACAAGGGACAAATCACCGTATATATATTACGGATGCTGCGGGAATCGTTGTTGTTGATTCTTGGCAGCAAGATATAGGAAAAGATTTTTCACAATGGAATGATGTTTATCTCACATTACGGGGAGAGTACGGTGCTCGCTCAACCGCAACTGCTCAAGATGACCCACTTTCAACCGTCATGCATGTTGCTGCGCCCATAATCGATAATGGTAATATTATTGGGTCAGTCACTGTGGCTAAGCCCAATCGCTCTGTACAACCTTTTATAAACATGTCTAAGTACCGTGTATTAAGTTGGTTAGTCGTGATGAGTATTTTGGCCTTAATGGTTGGAGCATTGATTGCCTGGCGAATCAATGGTGCCTTATATAAGCTGGCAAACTATGCGGATAAAATGGGGCGAGGTGAAAAAGCATCTAAACCAAGGTTTAGGGTTTTCTATGAATATAGCTTGTTAAGTGATGCGCTAGAAAAAATGCGCAATCAGTTAGATGGCAAACGTTACGTTGAGCATTATGTTCAAACACTAACTCATGAATTAAAAAGTCCTCTATCTGCAATCAAAGGTGCAAGCGAGATTTTACAGTCTCCCCTAAGCACAGATAAAAAACAGTTATTTGCAAATAATATTGAGTCTGAAACAGTGAGAATGCAGCAGCTAATTGATAAGCTGCTTACGCTTACCAAATTAGAGCAGCTTCCTGAACTTGAACAGCGAAAGAAGGTGTTTGTAAAACCTTTATTTGAAGCAATTAAAGATTCTTTTATTGCCAGAACCACAACGCAAAATGTACAAGTAGTAATTAGCTGCGACCCTAGCTGTGCGTGTTTAGGAGATGTATTTCTAATTCAACAAGCGCTATACAATATTTTTGATAACGCATTGGACTTTATCAACGAGGGGGGGGAGATTCACATTCAGGTAATACAAGAGTCATCTTATGTTCAAATCTATATTGATAACACGGGGCCTTGTATCCCAGACTATGCCCTTGAACGCATCACAGAACGGTTTTATTCACTACCTAGAGCCAATGGTAAAAAAAGCACTGGATTAGGCCTAAACTTCGTTGAGCAGGTCGTTAAATTACATAAAGGGCAGCTCAACATAAAAAATACTAAAAATGGCGTCCGTGTTCATATAAATATGCCTACTCCATAAAAGCTCCATCTAAGCACCTCAGTAAATCCATATAGCTTCGTTACTCTATGCTTATGTAATAGATGGAGTACATAACAGTGAAACAAAAAATAGAAACCAAACTGATCATAATAATAGGGCTTATCGTGTTGTTATTGATCCCTATCTTTATGATCCAAAACCTAATTGATGAGCGATCAGAATTACAGCAGCAAGTTCAGGCTGATATAGCTAAGAGTAGCAGTGATGAACAGCAGGTTATTGGCCCATTTATTCATGCTCAGTACCTAGAAACAGTTACGGTTGATGGTAAAACGAGCGAGCAATTGATGAATATGACGCTTTTACCTGAATCGCTCAATGTCAGTAGTAATCTAGCAACATTTGAAAAGTATCGTGGTATTTATAAAGCGTTGTTATATCGTTCACAGAACCAATTTGAAGGGCGGTTTAAAACGAGTGCATTAGCTGTCTTAGCGGACAAAAAGATAAAACGCCTCAACCTTATTTTAGCCATTTCTGATATCCGAGGGATAGGACAAGGATCACACATTAATGTTAACGAGCGAAGTTATGAACTACTCCCCGGTACCCAGCTAGATCAGTTACCACAAGGGATTCGTGTAGAGCTTGATTATGAAACCATTCGCAAAAGTGAGGTACTGCCGTATCAAATAGGCTTAAACCTGCAAGGTATGCGTCAACTTTCATTTGCACCGGTTGGTAAAAACAGCTCATTGACAATGCAAGCCGATTGGCCACACCCAAGTTTTGTAGGGGATTACCTGCCTATCGAGTCATCAATTACGGCACAGGACTTTTCTGCGAGTTGGCAAACCAATTACTTTGCGACCAATTTAAAAGAGCTATTTAACCAATGTTTATTTCGTAATGAGTGCACCTTGTTCAAGCAACGTAACATGGGAGTTAATTTAGTCGATAGTGTTAATCACTACCTTAAAAATTATCGAGCAAGTAATTATGCCATCTTGGTTATTGTGCTTATTTTTGCGAGCTTCTTTCTGCTCGAGGTACTGCGTGATGAGCCAATACACCCTGTACAGTATGGTTTTGTCGGGCTTGCTTTAGCGGTATTTTATTTACTACTGATTTCACTTAGTGAGCACTTGGGCTTTAATATTGCGTATTTATTATCGGCGCTTGCATCAGCAATTCTATTGAGTGTTTATGTTGCGGGTATGCTTAAAAATAGCAAACATGGAGGGCTATTCTTATGTGGAGTGTTATTTCTCTATAGTCTTTTATACGGATTACTCAGTGCAGAGGATTACGCATTATTAATGGGCAGTGTACTGGTGTTCGTGGTACTCAGTTTAATAATGATGTTGACGCGCAGAGTAAACTGGTACGGCAGGCACGCGCAAGACGATGAAACAAACTAAAACCACCTAATTGAAAGGGGCTGACAGCTTTGCCAGCCCCCTTTCAATTAGCTATTAGATAAAAACACCGTTAACTTCTCACCTATTTGCAAACGATCTCGCGACAGGTTATTCCATTGTTTTAGCTTGGTAATGCTGACGTTGTAGCGTTTGGCTATTTTCCATAAACTTTCGCCTGACTTTACTAAGTGTTCTACCTGTTGATCTGCCAACATCGGCAGTATTAATTTCTTACCAGCGCGGATGCGATCAGTCTTCAAATTATTAAACGCTTTTAGCTGTTTAACGCTGATTGCATAACGTTTTGCAATCACGCTTAAACTATCCCCCGGTTGAATTGTGTAATGCTGCCATTGGCTGTAATCGTTTTCTTTTTGATTAGCCAACATACTCTTAAATTCGGCTTGTTTACTTGCTGGCACAACAATGTGAGGTGCATCAATGACCGCAGGAAAGCGGATAACGCCATAGTTTAGCCCCTCTAATGACCGCCATTCTTCTTGGTTATCTAAAATAACTGCACTAGAGACGGGTAAGGCTACTATAGTCTGTTGATTGCTGATGGGTGGAAAGACCATTTTATTACTTTTTAAAAGTTGTGCTGCTGCAAGGAGCTTTGGCACATATTGGCTGGTTTGTTTAGGCAGTTTTAAACTAAAAAAGTCGGTGGGCTTACCTTGCTTTTTATTATTATTGATGGCTCTTAACACCCTGCCTTCACCTACATTATAAGCCGCAATTGCGTGGTACCAGTCACCATCAAACCGCTTGTGTAAATATTCCATAAAATCCAACGCAGCTCGGGTACTGTCTATTACGTCTTGACGTCCGTCATACCAAGGGGATATTTGCACTTTAAAATATTTAGCAATAGCAGGCGTTAGTTGCCACAACCCAGAGGCATGTTTATGTGAGTACGCACTGGCATCAAAGTCACTTTCAATCAACGGCATTAATGCCAACTCAATGGGTAACCCGCGTTTTTCGACTTCGTTTACAATATAGTAAAGGTAAGGTTCGGCTCGGCGGCTAATTTCATCCATATAATTTGGATGAGTTAAGTACCATGCAATGCGTTTTTGCACCGCCGGGTGGCTGGAATCAGCAAATGACAGCTGCGCCTTAATGCGACCCCATACATCGTCCAGTGCTTGTGCACTGATTGGTGGAATGTGCTCAACAACCTCTTCGGTCTTATTTTTTACAACGGGAGTTGGCTGCGTTGTAGTTTTTTTAGGCTCAGGGGGTGGTGCGTTGAGCGTGGTTTCACAGCCAGATAAAATAATAACCAGCGGTAGAATGCGGATAAATCGATTTACAAACACGTACTAAACTACTCCGAAAATATAAATGCAGCTAAACTAAAGCCGTTAAGCTTAACATAGGGTGAGCTAAAAATGTGCGGTGGCTGAATTTAAGTATTGTTTAAACTGTTCTTTATAGCGTCGTGACAGGTTTAGCACTTTGCCTGTAGTGAGTTTTACTTCACTATCGCCACTTGCTAATGGCGTGATTGATTCAACCGCGTCTAATCTAATCGCATGAGACCGGTGAATACGGCAAAATCCTTGTGGCTCTAACTGAGTTATAAGTTGTGTCATGGTTGCACGAAAAGGGTAAATTCGAGCGCCAATATGTAGATTTACATAATTGCCATTTGATTCAAGCCAATCTACCTCTGCTACGCGAACAATAAATTCTTTTCCCAGCTTTTTTACCAGTAGCCTGTCTAAGCTTACATGTTCAGCAGTATCTTCGCCTTGACTGATCGGGGCTGCTTCACCTGTTAATTGGCTCACGACATATTGATAGGTTTTAATAACAATAATCAAAAATAAGAATCCCCACAAATCTTTGCGGTATTCATAAAGTAACTCAAACCACACTAACCCAAAGTCATATTGCATACCCTGCACGGTGTAAATTAGTTTGCGGATAGCGACCATAATACCAATATGTAATAACGAAAAAGCAATGCTCGCTACTAAGTACAGTAATATTGAATGAGAGATTTTTTGCCAATTAAAGGGCTTAGCTTTTAGTAACCAAACTAAAGCCGGAAACAATAATAAAGTGCCAATAGCACTCGAGTATTCCCATACAAAGGGCTCCCAGATCATAAAAGGAAGTGCGCCATCACGTTGGGCTTCCATAATGTTTGAGCTGGCATTAATGGTGTTGTTTATAAAAATATAACTACATAAAAATAAAGCCGCGTACCAAGTTTGATAGCGCTGAAAGTGCGATAAAGTGATCATTATTATTGTAACTCTTTAAAAGACCGCAATTAGACTAGCAAGAGAGTGATAAAACACCAAGTTTATATCATCCCTGATATCCACCGTTTATCCCTATTGACTGTTTTATAAGCCTTTTATGATTGCTTAACACGGTGTGTTGTCCATAGTTGTTATTAATTACTCATAAGTTAAATCTTCTATGAATCTTAAAATAGTCATTAAAAATACAACACGTACGCTATTAAAACCTTGGTTAAATGTGTTTAACCAAGGTGAAGAGTTACCATCTCGCCGTTATGATTTAGATTGGCTGAGAGTACTTGCCTTTGGCTTATTAATTTTTTACCACGCTGGCATGTTATACAGTGAAAATTGGGGCTTTCATTTTAAAAGTCAGTACTTATCCAGCGGTATTGAAAACATCATGCTTTTATTGTCGCCATGGCGGATGGGATTAATTTGGTTTATTTCAGGTGTGGCGCTGCGCTTTATTGTTGCGCGCTTTAGTCTAGGTATGTTTTTAACTACGAGAAGTGTAAAAATATTACTGCCTTTATTGTTTGGCATTTGGTTTATTGTGCCTATTCAGCTTTATGCGCAAATGAGCCAAGAAGCCAGTTTAGCTATGGGCTTTTGGCAGTTTTACAGCCAGTTCTTTGATTTAACCAACCCTTTATTCGAGCGCTATCAAGCAGGGATTTGGCCTCATGTCGATGTGAATCACCTTTGGTACTTACGTTCGTTATGGCAATTTACTTTATTGCTGGTGCTAGCAATGCCGCTGCTTCATCACGCTACTGTGCATACAATAATCACGCGTTTATGTGGGCGCTCGTTATTGACTATTTTTATTGTATTGCTATTGCCGCTGTGTATTTTAAAACTGAGCTGGCCGAGTGATACTTTTCGATACCCCATGGGCGCGCTGTTCTTACTTTATGGTTACTTGCTTGCGTGGCAGCCTTCATTTTATAGTCAGCTACTTCGTCATTGGCGAGTGCTATTCGTGGTATTTACGTTTGGTTATATGGTTGTTGTACTGTGTTACAACACGATTTGGCAAAACCCTGCTGCTAGCCAATGGCAAATTACCAGCATGGATATGCTGTATACTGCGCAACGATTAATGGGCGTGTTGTTAATGCTGGCACTAGCACAACGTTTTTTGAATCACGATCACCCTAAACTGGCTTTATTAAACGGTGCAGTATTCCCTTTTTATTTATTGCATCAAAGTGTAATTATTGGCCTTGCGTTTCATTTGTCGAAGCTGCAATTAGGTGGTTTTGTGGAGCCATTACTTATACTCAGCCTCACTTTCATTATTTGTTGGCTGGTGTTTATTGCTGCGCGCCGTATCGACTTATTAAGCCCACTGTTAGGGATTAAAGTCACAGGTAAATATAAAGCATGGCAAGTTAAAGTGGGCTTTGGTTGCGGGCTAATATTGGTAAGCCCGCTGATCTTTAGGTTGATTTAATTATGTGTATTGCAAATTAACTATCGCTGAAACGACGACCTACGAGACATGCCGTGCAATTTTGTAGGTCGTGCTTTAGCGCGAAAGTGCCAATGCTAATGAGTTGTCACCTTAAATAGTGTTCTACACTCAACCAAACACACACCTAAAGCATGCGCCTTGTGGTTTTGGTACATAAATTAAATCGCCACCGTGGTTGAGCATTATTTGCCGAGAGAGGCTAAGGCCAATGCCGGAGCCTTGTTGCTTGGTGGTAAAAAATGGCACGAAGATCATATCTATCACATGCTCACTGATACCTGGGCCGTTGTCGTTGATTTCTATATAAAGTTGCTGGCTAGTGTTTTGCGCCAAGCTGATTTCGATCCTTGGTTGAACGGCTTTCTCTGCGCTGTACTTTTGGTTACTCTGTAGTACTTCAAGTGCATTTTTTATTAAGTTTACTAATACCTGTTCTATTTGGCAGCTATCAAGCATGACTAACTGCTGATTTTTAATCGACAGTTCGATATGGGTGTGTTGAACGCGTGCTTGTTGTTGATGTAAAGCGACAATACGCGTTAGCATATCGGCTAAATTTGCCGGTGTTAAATTGGGTTTAGGTAAGCTGCTAACTTGGCGAAAACGAGCAATAAAATCCCCTAAATGAGCGGTTCTTGATGCTAACGTGTTTAGCGCAAGTTGTAAGTCTTGTTTATCTTCAAGCTCATCAAAACATAGCTCTTGTGGCAGTAAATTGCTACAAGTATCAGCTAGCGATGAAAGTGGCGTAATAGAGTTAGCAATTTCGTGAGTGAGCACTTTAGTTAAGCGTTTATACGCTTGTTGTTCTTTAAGTTGTAACTGGTCGTGAATTGATTGTAGGCTCACTACACGACGAACTTTACCTTGAATTTCGGCGATACTAAGTTGAATTGAGAGAGTGTCGTGCTGCTCGCCATTTTGCCAGTAGGAGGTGCTGCGAAGATTATGACTGGCGTTTAAGATTAACTCACCTACAGCCCCTAACTCATGTAAATGTCGAAAACTCTTCCCCAGTAACTTACTAACGGCTGGGTTTGATTCGATCACCTCGCCGTTGTCATCACATACCATAACAGCTAAATCAACATGGATGAGCAAAGCTTGTAAAAACTGTGCTTGTTGCTCGGCATTAAAACGTGCCGTTTGCATTTGCGTTTTTACTTGTTCAAATTGCTTAAGCATTGGATGTTGTTGACCAAGCCCCAAGGTGCTGTCGCCATTGGCTAAGGCTCGGATCACCATTTCGGCTTGTTTTTGTTGGCGCTTAAACAGCGTAAAAATATGCGCTATTAATGCTGCTGCGACTAGCATTATTAACAATGTCGTCGCTGAAAAACCATGCGTTTGTAATACATAACTAAGCAACGCACTTACACTTATAAGTGTGGTGATACTAAACGAAAGCAATAAATTAGCCCGCATAATTATAGCCCGTACTTTTCAAGGCGGCGGTACATGGCACCGCGGGTTAAACCCAGTGCTTTGGCTGCATGACTCACATTACCTTGATGGTGCTTAAGTGCTGCGCGAACTGTGCGTTGTTCAAGTATGTCTAAATCAAAAGTGTCGTACTGCGCTACATTGTTTAAAACCTCCGTGCTTTGGATTTTCTCGTCAGTACTAACTGATGTTGAATTACCAACCACTGAGCTTATATCGAGTTTATCCCCTTCAGTTAAAATAACCGCACGCTCTATAGCGTGGGCAAGCTCTCGCACATTACCAGGCCACGCGTATTGGCAAAGCGCACTCATATCATCATCGCTAATGGTTAAGCTGCGTTTATATTTTTGCGCAAAGTGTTTTAGGTAGTAATTAGCTAATAATGGAATGTCATCGCTGCGCTCCCGTAATGCCGGAAGGCGAATTTCAACGGTGTTTATCCGATACAATAAATCTTGACGAAAACGCCCCTCTGCGACGGCTTGATCAAGGTTGTCGTTAGTGGCGCAAATAAGGCGGATATCAATATCAACGGCTTTACTGCTGCCAACGGGCGTTATTTGTCTATTTTGCAGTGCAGCCAGTAATTTGGCTTGATGCTCTAGGGGTAAATTACCCAGTTCATCTAAAAATAAACTGCCACCGTGGGCAAGCTCAAATTTACCAATGCGATCGGCTTTAGCATCAGTAAACGCGCCTTTTTTGTGGCCGAATAGTTCACTTTCAAATAAATTCTGCGCTACTGCACCCATATCTAAACTCATAAAGGTTTGATTGTGGCGCATACTTGCTTGATGAATGGCATGCGCGGTCAACTCCTTCCCTGTGCCACTTTCACCGGTTATTAATATGTTGGCATCAGTTTGAGCTGCTTTTTCTATGGTGCTAAACACCTGCTGCATCGCATTGCTTTGACCTAAGAACTCAAAATTGGGCGTGTTTAAGGCTTGGTTTAACCCTTGTTTTTGCCGCGTTAATTTGCCCACTTGCTGTTTGTCTTTGGCGTGTGAAAATGCAGCGGCGACTGCGCCAAGTAATTGCTCGTTTTGCCAAGGCTTGGCAATAAAATCAGAGGCCCCCGCTTTAATTGCATCTACGGCTAATTGAATATCGCCGTAAGCGGTCATTAATAAAACAACGATATTAGCGTCTTGTTCGATAATTTTTTTCAACCAATAAAAGCCTTCTTTGCCACTGATTGAGTCTTGGGTAAAGTTCATATCAAGCAGTATTACGTCAACGGGCTGCTCGAGCTTGCGTTGCTCGTTAATGATGCCTGCAATGTCAAATGGATTGTCTGTGGTTTTAACACTTTGATAATGCTGCTTTAGCAATAAACGTGCTGCAATGAGAATGTCTGGGTTGTCATCAACAATTAGAAGAGAGCCTGTGTGTTTCATGTTTTTTATTCTTATAGAGTTTTATTTAGCCTAAAACAAAAAGGGGGCAGTGTCCATAAATGGACGTTCATAAGATAACAAAGTGTTCTATAAACGGACACTATAATTAGTTCAAAAACTTAATTTGTAATTAAGCGGTTGATTTTATTGGTTAATTAAAGTTGGCACACGCTTTGTAATAACAATAGGTAATTAGTTAAATTAAACCTGTATCAAGGTAGTCGACATGGACAAAAAAATAGAACGCTCATTTACGCAAAAGTATTTTAAAAAGTTTACTTTTGCAGCTCTTACTTTAGGTGTTGCTGCGGCTGCATATGGTTTTACGCAAAGCAGTGATACAGGCCGTAGCCAAAATATCGAGCGTAGTGGTTTAACGGTTAGCACGGTTAAACAAGGTGCCTTTAAAGATGCCTTAAGCTTACGCGGTCAAGTTGTGCCAAAAACCAGTATTTATCTCGATACCATTGCTGGTGGTCAAGTGGAAGAGCGATTAGTCGAGCAAGGTGAATATGTTGAGAAAGGCCAACCACTCGTGCGCTTAAGCAACACTAACTTACAACTTGATGTAATGAGCCGTGAAGCACAAGTTACCGAGCAGCTTAACTTTTTACGTAATACGCAGATGATGATGGAAACCAGCCGGTTAAACTTACGCCGCGACTTATTAGAAATCGAATTAAAAATAACTCATTTAACACGTCGATTAAAACAAACTAAACCTCTGGTTAAAAGTGGCGTATTGGCGCAAGACCAACTAGCTGAGCTCGAAGAAGATTTAAATTATTACCAAGCCCGTAAAGAGCTCACCCTTGAGCGTCAAAAACAAGAAAATTCAATCCGTGAAGTGCAAGTGGCGCAGTTGTCAGACAGCGCTAAAATGCTCGAAAAAAATCTGCAATTTGCGCGTCGAAATCTCGACAACTTATTAATCAAAGCACCGGTATCGGGTTATTTAAGCGAGCTTGATGTGGAAATTGGCGAATCTAAAAACAGTGGTGCGCGGTTAGGCCAAATAGATATTCCTAATGAATATAAATTAGTGGTGCGCATGGATGAATTTTATTTAAACCAAGTACAGCGTGACATGGCGGTAATGATTGAGCTTGAAAGCGGCACGGTGAATGCAAAAGTGAGCAAAATCGATAGCCGCGTACAGCAGTCACAATTTCAAGTAGAAGTGGACCTACCCAGTAACACTAAAAGCATTAAGCGCGGCCAAAGCATTGATATTGAGTTAATGCTAGGGGATGACAATAACAATGCCTTACTGCTTAAACGCGGGGCTTTTTTTACTAACTCGGGCGGTAACTGGGTTTATGTAATCGAACAAGGCGGTGATAAAGCAGTGCGCCGTGATATCCGCCTAGGCAAAAAGAATCAACACTATTTTGAAGTGCTTGAAGGGCTCAATGCTGGGGATCAAGTAATTACCTCAAGCTACAGCAACTTTGACAAAGCACAGCAATTACAATTTTAAGGATAATAACAATGATCAAACTAACTAATTTAAGCCGCGTATTTCGTACTCAAGATGTTGAAACAACAGCGCTAAGCAATATCAACTTAACTGTAAACGAAGGCGATTTTTTAGCGATAATGGGGCCATCTGGCTGTGGTAAGTCAACGCTGCTTTCTATTTTGGGTATGCTTGATTCACCGACCTCAGGCAACTTTGATTTTGCGGGAACTGACATTGCAGGCTATAGCGAAAAGCAACTAGCAGAGCTACGTAAAGAATCAATTGGCTTTGTATTTCAAAGCTTTAACTTGATTGATGAGCTAACAGTTTATGAAAACGTAGAGTTGCCATTGCAGTATCAAAAAATATCAAAAAGTGAGCGTAAGCAACGCGTAGAAACCATTTTAAAGCGCGTGGGTATTGATCACCGCGGCGAGCATCTACCACAGCAACTGTCGGGTGGTCAGCAGCAGCGGGTAGCCGTTGCGCGTGCATTAGTGATTAATCCCAAGCTAATTTTAGCCGATGAGCCAACCGGTAACCTCGATTCTAAAAACGGTGATGAAGTGATGGCGATGCTACGCGAATTAAACCGCGAGGGCACCACGGTTATTATGGTGACTCACTCAGAAAAAGAGGGTGCCTATGCTGATCGCTTAGTGCGCCTATTGGATGGCCAAGTGATGCTTGATAAAGCAAATATTGCGCAGCAAGCCGTTGTTGAGGTTGCTTAATATGTTTATTAATTATTTAGTCACTGCTTTAAGATCATTTAAGCAACAAAAACAGCATTTTATCCTAAACCTTTTAGGGCTAAGTATCGGCTTAGCTGCGGCAATTTTAGTGGCACTGTTTGCACAAAACGAGTTGTCATACGATAGTCAGCAACCTCACGCTGAACGTGTTTACCGTGTAGGCCAAGATTACTCAAAGTTAGGGTTATCAGTTATTCCTATTTTCAATTATTCTCAAGCGGCAAAAGCCACTGAATATAGCCAAGTAGAAGAAGTGTTTGGTTTGACGATGGTATCGCTGACTCGAGAAGCTATGGTTGACGTGCAGTACCGGGATCAGGGTTTTAAACTTAATGACTTGTATGGGGCAACGCCAAATATTGAGAACTTTATCAATATAAACACATTGGCAGGGGATTTAAAAAATGCAATGAGTACACCTGAGAGCTTGGCTCTAAGTGAATCTGAAGCACTGCGAATTTTCGGTACAATAAATGTTATTGGTAACACGCTACAGCACGAACAAGGGCAATATACTGTACGGGCGGTGTTTGCAGATTTACCAAGCAATACTCACTTTGCATTTAAAAACCTCGTATATGTAAAACATGATCCAAATAACCTGATGGTTAATAGCAGTTATGTTTATATGCGTTTGGCGCCGCAAGCAGATCCAAAAGCACTCGCTGATACATTGTCTAAACAGTACTTCAATGGGCAAATGGCGGGTCAAGTTGCCATTGAGTTACACCCATTACTAGACTTACATTTAACAGCAAAATCGCCATTTGAAATGAAAGCAGGCGGCGCAAAGCAAGTTGTAACGATTTGTGCAGGGTTGAGCGTGTTACTTATTTTGATTGCTGGCTTTAACTTTATCAATATGACGGTGGCACAGTCTGCAAAGCGCGCCAAAGAAGTAGGGGTGCGCAAAGCACTTGGCGCAAGTAAGCTGCAGTTAGTAACACAGTTTTTAGCTGAATCTACTTTGGTTGCTCTATTGTCGATGATTATTGCCTGTGTGTTAGTGGAACTGTTATTGCCAAGCTTTAACCAGCTGGTCGATCGTGAACTGATAGTGAGTTATTTTTCAGCCTTTGGTTTGGGCATTATGGCTGTTGTTATTGCTGTAGGCATACTTGCAGGTTTGTACCCGGCATTGTTTATCTCATCATTTAGCGCAAAACGAGTGTTAAGTGGCGATTTACAACGCGGTAATACGGCCATTTGGGTACGTAAATGTTTATTGACCTTGCAAGCATCATTAGCAATCGGTTTGATCATTGCATCGGTTACGTTGTTAAAACAATTATCTCACTTACAAAGTCTTCCTTTAGGCTATCAAACGCAGCAACGCTTAGTGGTTTCAGAGTTGCCGGTGCAATCGGTATTTACGCAGCAGCCTAGCGCACTAATTAATCGCTTGACGGCTATAGATGGTGTAGAGCAAGCAACGATTATTGATACTCGTTTAACCGTTTCAATTAATAATACATTACAGCCTACTTGGCCCAATGGTGAATTTTCAGGTGGAATAACCCCTGTGATAGGTTCTGGTTTTGATGTTGTAAAAGGGCTAGGCCTTACGCTAATTGCTGGTAGAGACTTTAGCCGTGAGTTTTCCTCAGACTGGGCGACGCGAGCAAACGGGGTTACAACAGTAGGTACAATTATTACAGAAACCGTTGCCAAGCAGGCTGGTTATAGCAATGTGGCTGATATTGTTGGACAAAAAATTAAAGACACAGGGCGTAATGTGGATATGCAAGTTGTTGGTGTTGTAAAAGATGTAAAGGTTGGTAATGCACAAGATGCGAATTCTAACATTATGTTTTTATGTGGTTATAACTATTTAACACCAGTATCTGAAGTAATTTTAACCGTGAACGTGCAAAACCTCCCTGCTATAAAACAAGCAGTGATCACAGCTTTAGCTGAAGTGTCTAATATTTATGAGCCAAAAATAAACCTGCTAGCTGAAAACTATAAAGCGGTATTAAAAGGTGATGAGCGTGTTTCTCTTGTCGTACTTATATTTACTGGCCTTGCAGTGTTCTTAACTTGCTTAGGTACTTTTGGTTTAGCTTCATTTGCCACGATTCGTCGCCAAAAAGAAGTCGCTGTACGCAAAGTGCTTGGCGCATCACGCATCAGTATTATGAATCTACTGGCAAAAGAGTTTTTAATTTTAGTGCTTGGCAGTGTGGCCATAGCATACCCGCTAACTTATTGGCTGGTGGGTGACTGGCTCGCAAACTTTAACGAGCGGGTTGATCAAGCGCTATGGGTTTATTTGGTTGCAGCTTTGAGTGTTGCTGCGATCACTTGGCTGACGGTTGCAAGCATCGCCTTTAAAGCCGCCAGTACGAGGCCATCGCTGACGTTACGTTATGAGTAAGTAAAATTTATTAGCCAAAACCATGGTCTATCGGAGTAACAGGTAGGCCATTTTTGGGTGAGAACAAGGTCTTATAGGTTAGATATGTTGATATCACATGTAACAACAGCATTTAGAGTATTCAAGCAATATAAGCTTTATTCGTTATTGAGTGTCTTAGGGTTAAGTATTGGTCTTGCTGCAGCTCTGTTAGTGGCGTTATTCGCAGAGTATGAATTGTCGTTTGATGAAATGCAGCCCGAGCACCAGCAAGTTTATCGTCTGCATGTTGATGTAAAGGTACCGGGTTTAGAAGAGATTCCCTTAACGATTGTAAGCATTGCGCAAGCAGTGTCTTCACGTAGTGATGTAAGTGGCTTATTGGTGCTGGCAGATGTGGTCGATAGTGATTTATTTACTGATCATATTAAAGTGGCTGGGCAAGCGTTTAAGCTGCGAAATGTGTATGGCACTTCGGCCAATTTACGTGATTTTATTCACCTTAATGTGATGGCTGGCAATCTTGAACAAGCGCTCTCAGAGCCCAATCAAATCGCCTTGAGTGCAAGTGAGGCTGTAAGGTTATTCGGGAGTGTTAGCAATGCGTTCGAACAAACCTTATTGATGGGCGAGAAAAGTGTCACTGTGCGTGCTGTTTTTAATGACTTACCCGATAACAGCCACTTTTTGTTTCATGCTTTAGTGTCTGTTGATTTCACCGAACATAACGATATATCGAGTTATGTTTATCTAAAAACTCAGCAAGGAGCTGATTTAAAAGGCATAGAAAAGCAGTTAGCTAGAAGTCTTATTGAAAAATATCAATTAAAGAATAGCCAACTTGAATATCGTTTAGTGTCGATGCGAGACGTGTATTTTAAAGCCCATTCTCCCTTTGAATTTAAACCTGGCGGGTCGGCTTTTTTAGTGAACTTGAGCCTGGTATTGAGCGTGTTACTACTCGCCATTGCCGCAGCCAATTACATTAATATTGCGGTGTCGCAATTGCTTTACCGCAGCAAAGAAATTGCCATGCGCAAAACCTTGGGGGCCAGTAAGCGACAATTAATACTCCAATTTTTGTTAGAAGCTTTGCTAATGGTTTCCCTTGCTACGGTGTTAGCGTTGTGTTGGGTTGAGATGTTATTACCAAGTTTTAGTAGCTTTGCAAACCGCCCATTGCAGCTAGTTTGGGGCTGGTCACAATTGCTAGCTATATTGGGTGTGGTGTCTTTATTGGCTTTTATATCTGGTGCTTATCCGGCTTTTTGTGTGGCACGCGCACCGCTAAAAATATTACTTGCAGGGCAATTGCAAACAGGTCAGATGGTGCGTAAAGGTTTATTAGTCTTTCAAGCAGCCATGGCAATGGCTTTAATTGTTTGTACGTTAGTGAGCTTGCAACAGTTAAAGTTCTTGCAAAGCTTGTCGGTTGGTTATGATGCGACAGATCGCATTGTGATACACGATTTAAGCAGCAAGCAATTGATGATAAAAGAGCACGCGATACTCAATGAGATCCGTGCGCTGCCCGGTGTCGTGCAAGTGACCACCACGGACACAGATTTAACCGACAGCATTCTTGAAAGCTATTATTTTCGCTGGCCAAACGGCTATGAAGAGAGCGAACTGCCACCGACCATAGGTACAGGCTTCCATGCCGTCGAAACCTTGGGTCTGACATTACTTGCTGGGCGAGATTTTTCACCGCAATTTCAAAGCGATTGGTTGCATTATGCCAATGAAGAGTCAAATACGCGGCAGGGTGAGGATGCATCTCAGGTAATGGCCATTTTGGTGACCGAACAAATGGCAAAACGTGCTGGCTATGAGAATGTGAGTGAGGTAGTGGGACTGCAAGTTCAAGGGCTCTACCGCAATATCAATGCAACCATTGTTGGCGTAGTAAAAGACATTAAAGTGGGCTCGGCAAAAGACGACTGGCTGCCTGTGTCATTTTCAGCAGGGTATAGCTCACAATCAACAATTAGATTAGTGATAAGCACCGAGCAAGCAAACTTTCCTCAATTATTGAATCAGCTACGAGAGCTTTTAAAACAATTTAATTTAACCGTCGAACCCCAATTTAGCCTAATGCAACAAGATTTAGCCAAAGTTTATCGTGTCGAGCAAGACTTGTTTGTGCTTATTCGAAATTTCTCTGCGCTGGCGATGCTTTTGAGTTGCTTAGGTTTATTTGGACTAGCGGCATTTGCAGCAAAACGTCAGCAAAAGCAATTAGCCATGCGAAAAGTGTTGGGCGCAACCCGTTTAAATTTAGTTAATCTACTTGCCCGTGAGTTTTTAATCATAGTGTTCGCAGCGGCGGCAATTGCTTTACCTCTAGCTTATTGGCTAATGGATAACTGGTTGCAAGGTTTTAACGACCGTATTGAGCAAACTATTTGGGTATATGGCTTGGCGGGGCTCATTGTGGGTGCGTTTACTTGGCTGACCGTTGCAAGTCTTGCATTTAAAGCTGCCAGTACACGGCCAGCGCTTGTTTTACGCGACGAGTAGATAAGTAAACAATGTCGCTATAAGTGACGACCTACAAGGTTATAGAAAGATGTAGGTCGTGCTTTAGCGCGTAAAGTGTAACTTAAGTGTTTATGTTATCGTCGCCATAAATGACGACCTACAAGGTTGTAGAAAGGTGTAGGACGTGCTTTAGCGCGTAAATAGGCTATATTTTATTTCTGCTTTAGGAAAAGGGATTTATCAAATGAGCTGGAGTAACTTAAAGAAAGGGCGCGTATCAATTCAATCAGGTGAGTACTTCATTACATTTACATGCAACCGCAGAGAAAGAGTTTTTAGTAATTCCGATCTTGCCAATACTTTTTGTAGATGTATTGCTAATAATGAGCTCAAGTATCAATGCTGTTGGTTAACTTGGGTTTTAATGCCTGATCATTTCCATGGCTTGTTGCAGCTTAAAAATAGTGAATTAGGGGTTGTAGTGGGCCACTTGAAAGGCGCATCAGCTCGGGAAGTTAATAAACGACGAGATTTAAATCAGCCTGTATGGCAAAGAGCGTATTATGATCATGCGCTGCGAGAAGAAGAAAATAGGGTTGAAATAGCAAGATATATTGCTGCAAACCCTTTGAGGCGTAAGTTGGTCGCTAGAATTGGTGATTATCCGTATTGGAATTCAGTATATTTGTAAATTTAATATCGCAGGGAGTTGTCGCCGTAAACGACGACCTACAATATATAATTAAATATCTTTAAGCTTTATCGCAGGGTTACCGGCAACAACAGTGTTCGCAGCCACGTCTTTGGTCACTATCGACCCAGCGCCCACTACAGCGTTATCGCCAATGCTAACACCCGCTAAAACGATAACTCCCGCCCCAATCCACACGTTATTGCCGATTGTAATCGGCGCAGCAAAGTTTTCTTTATTGAGCCGCTCTGTGGGATTAACAGCATGCGATACCGCTAATAGCTGAACATTTGGGCCGATCAAACAATCTTCGCCAATGCTTATGGCTCCTTCATTAATTGGCGCATCTAACACAGTGCAGTTAATGTTTATAAAAGTACGATCACCAATTTGTATTTGTGAGCCATAATCACAATGAAAGCCAGCTTCAATAATGACGCCTGAGCCGGAGTTAGCAAACAGTCCTGTTATGCGTTTTAAGTTGCCTTTACTTGGGCTTTTATTAAATAAGCGGCATATTTCATGAGCGGCTTTGCGTGACTCGCGGGTACTTTTATTTAAGCTGTTAAATTGTGTGTGCATTATGACTCTTCTGGCAAACCGATGTGGGCGTGGCCACGTCTATAATCAATAGTAACTAAAAAATGTTTTAACACATCGTACCCAATAAGGCCCTGTACATTTCGACCTTTAATACGTGTGTTTGTTGTTTCAAACTGACTATTAAGGTTTGCTGTTTCACCTTCGTCAGGAATACTAACGTGTACATTTTCCATTTCAAAAGGGCCAAACTTTAACCAAGGGATACGAAAGTTTTCAGTTATAGCGCTGGTGGTTACACCTCTGCTGACTTGTGATTCCCGATCAATATTTTCAATCCAACCCATTCTACGGGCTACGTTACGGTTGACTATTATTCCGCCGTTGTTGCCGGTATCGAGGATCAACCAAATTGATTTACCTTCGCCCAGCTCAACTTCAACAATAGGCATGCCAGATCCTTTTTGTTTTTCCATCTTAATATTTTTTATTTTACCCAAGTCCAAAGCATCATGAGTGACCAAGCGCATTTTTTGATTTGGATAATCAAGTTGCATTATAAATTGTCGGAAAAACCCAGCACCAAAGAGCAACGAATTTTCATGATGACCTAGGTTTATTTCTACCGCATCATTAATTGTGGTCTCCATACCAAATAAATTGATAGGCACGTTATTATATGTGGTTTTATCTTCAATACCGTACACTCCACGCACCCGTGTTTTACCCCCTTTATTGAGGTTGAGCTCGTTCTTACTAATAAAGCGAGGATTAATACCATTCAATTGGGCGCCAGTATCTAAAACAGCTTTACTAGGTATACCTGATACGGTGGTGGGTACTTTTATGTGACCATTTTCTAACGAGAAATCTAGCCAAGGTGTGGCACCTGCTAATACAGATGAACTGAAAATACTTAAGCATAATGTAAGTATTAGTTTCATAATTATTCCTTTAACTTATTGTTTTTATATTGTTATTACTTAACCATTGTGCAGGAAATTAAAATAACGTGCAAGATTAAAAATTGTCCATATACAAATGTATTTGTTTCGTTTAAAATCTCACTTCTTTCGAAACGAAACTTATTATTAGGTATTTAATGACCAAACGAAACACTCAACAGCGCAGACACACTATTCTAAGCCAAGTAAATGAACAAGGCGAAGTGAGTGTAGAGGTGCTGGCTGAGCAATTTCAAACGTCTGAAGTAACCATTCGAAAAGATTTAACTGCGCTTGAAAAAAGCGGCTTATTACTTCGCCGCTACGGTGGTGCCATTGCATTACCGCAAGAAATCGTGGCAAATAGCGATTCGCTTCGCAAAATGGCAATTGCTCAAGCCGCAGCTAGCCTTATCAAAGATCACAACCGCATCATTATAGACAGTGGCCGCACTACAGCAGCGATGATCCCAGAGCTGGCTAAGAAGCGTGGGTTAGTGGTGATGACTAACGCTATCAATGTAGCTAACCGATTGCTTTCATTAGAAAATGAGCCAACATTATTGATGACCGGAGGAACCTGGGACCCGCATTCAGAGTCGTTCCAAGGCCAAGTAGCTGAGAATGTTTTACGCTCTTATGACTTCGATCAGTTATTCATTGGTGCAGATGGCATTGATGTTGAAAGAGGAACTACGACCTTTAATGAGTTAGTAGGGCTAAGCCAAGTAATGGCTGAAGCCGCTCGTGAGGTAATCGTGTTGGTTGAGTCTGAAAAAATTGGACGCCGAATACCTAATTTAGAACTACCTTGGCAAAGTGTAACAACACTTATCACCGACAGTGGCCTTGCGCTTGATACCCGCAAGGCACTTGAAGCATGCGGTGTAAAGTTAGTTTGTGCCGAGGTTGAATAGCAATTTTCAATTTAGTTAAAGGCAAACCGACAACATTTGCTTTTATCTTTTAATCATTATGACAACACATACGGCCTAAAATTTAATTTTGGCACGTGCAAATGGAGAATATTATGTGTGGAATCGTTGGGGCAGTTGCAGAACGTCCAGTAAATAAAATTTTAGTAGAAGGTTTAAAACGCCTTGAATACCGTGGTTATGACTCAGCGGGTGTAGCGCTTTTAGAAGGCAACACGCTGAACACTGTAAAAGCGGTTGGTAAAGTAGCAAACCTTGACAGTGCTCTTGAGACTGCGGGTGTAAAAGGCACGACCGGTATCGCGCACACACGCTGGGCAACTCATGGCGGTGTGACAGAAGCAAACGCTCATCCACATATCTCAAACAGTGAAATTGCCTTAGTACATAATGGCATTATTGAAAATCATGCGAGCCTGCGTGAAGCGCTTAAAGGCGACGGGTATGAGTTTTTATCAGATACTGATACCGAAGTAATGGTGCATTTAATTCATCAGCTTCGCCAGCAGCACACAACTTTATTAGCGGCAGTGCAAGCGGCTGTGAAACAGTTTGAAGGTGCTTTTGGTACAGTGGTATTTGATAAAGCTAACGATAACGAAATTATCGTGGCTCGTTCAGGCAGCCCGCTAGTAATTGGTTTAGGCCTTGGTGAAAACTTTATTGCCTCTGATCAGTTAGCATTATTACCAGTAACACGCAGCTTTATTTACCTTGAAGAAGGCGATGTAGCACGTATTACTCGTGACAGTGTAGAAATCTTTGATGCAAACGGTAACGCTGTTGAGCGCGAAGTAATTGAATCAAACATCACGCAAGATGCATCAGGTAAAGGTGAATACCGCCACTACATGCTAAAAGAAATTTACGAGCAGCCACTTGCTGTACGTAATACATTAGACGGGCGTTTAAATGACGACCGCGTTGCTATTGATGCTTTTGGCGACAGTGCGCAGCAAATTTTCAAAGACGTGAAACACGTACAAATTATTGCCTGTGGTACTTCGTATCACTCAGGTATGGTTGCTCGCTACTGGCTTGAGCAATTTGCTGGTGTGAGCTGCAATGTTGAGATTGCCTCTGAATTTAGATACCGCCAATCGTTCGTGCATGAAAATAGCCTACTTGTGACAATTTCACAATCAGGTGAAACAGCCGATACATTAGCTGCACTTCGTTTAGCGAAAGAGCAAGGTTACATGGCCTCAATGACCATTTGTAACGTGCCAGGTTCATCACTTGTGCGTGAATCTGACTTAGCCTTTATGACCAAAGCGGGCGCTGAAATTGGTGTTGCGTCTACTAAAGCATTTACCACACAATTAGTTGGTTTGTTAATGCTTACTGCGTCTGTAGCGCAAGAAAAAGGCTTAGATCAAAGCGTGATTGTTAACGCGATTAAAACGCTGCCAAACAAATTAGAAGAAGCGTTATTGCTAGCTGATGGCATCGAAGATTTAGCTGAAGAATTTGCTGATAAGCATCACTCACTGTTTTTAGGTCGCGGCTCACAATATCCAATCGCGATGGAAGGCGCGCTTAAGCTTAAAGAGATTTCATACATTCACGCTGAAGCTTACGCAGCTGGTGAACTTAAACACGGCCCATTAGCGCTTATTGACGCTGACATGCCAATTATTGTTGTAGCACCAAACAATGAATTGCTTGAAAAGCTTAAGTCAAACGTTGAAGAAGTCCGTGCGCGTGGCGGTATTATCTATGTATTCGCTGATAAAGACTCAGCCTTCGCATCAGACGATACAATGCGTGTTATCAACGTAAACCACGTAGATGACGTGATTGCCCCTGTTGTATATACAATTCCACTACAGTTGCTGTCGTACTACGTAGCGGTAATTAAAGGCACAGACGTTGACCAACCACGTAACCTAGCAAAATCGGTTACTGTTGAGTAAAATCAATAGGTTGGTAAATCAAGAATAAAAATTAAAAAGGCGCTCAATGCGCCTTTTTTTATGCCTGAAACTCTGTTAGCTTAAGTAACTCATTATTCTCTAAGGGATTAGTTATGCGTTTATTTGCTGTTCTGTGTTTTATTAGCTTTAGTATTTTTAGTTCACAAAGTGCCTTTGCACAATCTGGCACTAAACAGCAAAGTGCTGATTACTCTGTGCACACACATACATTTAAGTCGGCTGTTTTAAACGAAGAACGCACAGTTGTCGTTCAATTGCCTAAAAGCTACCAAGCTGAGTCCGATAAAGTTTATCCGGTAATATATCGCTTAGATGGTGCGGGTAATATACCGCTTGCCAGTGCTGTCATTGAGCGTTTACAAAATGATAATCGTGCGCCTGAGGTTATTTTTGTCGCTATTGAAAACACTAATCGACTCCGAGATTTTTATCCTACAGTGAATAAAGAGCCGCAAGGTCCTGTCGGTGAAGGGGGCGGCGCGGCAAAGTTTTTAGCGTTCTTTGAACAAGAACTTATTCCTTTAGTAAATAAAAACTATCGTACGCATAATTATAAAGTGATTGCTGGCGCATCTGCTGGTGGTGTATTTGCGCTATACGCGTTGCAAGCCAAACCTGAGTTATTCCAAGCGCACATTGCTTATAGTCCTGCGGTATGGTGGAACTATGGCGCGTCAGTAAAAAGCACAAAGTCGTTTATCGCTAAAAACAAAGAGCTTAATAGTTACGTTTATATGAATATCGGCGAAGAAGCCGGCATAATGCGTGAAAGGTACGATGAATTACAGCAATCACTACAATCGTATAAAGTACGAGGGTTACGCTTTTTTAGTGATGCGTTTGATGGCATCTCGCATAACTTAACTTCTGCTGCTGGCGCATTTAATGCTTATTACCACTTATTTTTACCTAAACAAATGCCAATAAGTGCTTTAACTGACGATGTAACCTCTATTGATACATACTACAAAACATTGTCTCAGCAATGGGGTGAGCAGGTATCTCCCCCCGATCGTGCTGTTAGATTACTTGGTTACAACCTAACGGACAGCAAGCAGTTTACCCGCGCTATAGAGGTGTTTAAGTACAATATAAAAAACCACCCAAAATCAGTTGATGCGCTTTCAGCTCTATCTTATGGTTATGAAATGCAAGGTGATATTCGTCAAGCACTTGAACAGATGGAATCTGCTTTAGCAATCGCAGATGACTCATACCCTTATATAAATTACCTAAAAGAAACAAAAGCTAGGCTGCAAGCAGAATTAAGTAAGCGTTAATATATTGCCAACTTAGTTGTTGGCTTTTTTATGAAAGCCTCGATAGGCTTGAAACACTGACACTGACACTGACACTGACACTCTAATTCACTTGTGTTTCTATGAGGGGGCAAGGTTCTGTACTTATAATTACTAAGATTCGGCAAAAAGCAATATCACAAATTAGCTCGTAACTTGTAGCTCGAAACTCGTGACTGTTAACTAAACCACATAAAAATCACTAATCCCTACTTAACGGGCAATAAATACGCTAAAATTGCAGGCTATTTTTAGTAATGAGCCCGCACCTTTTATGACCTCAGCCGCAAATCCTAGTAATTTCAACGAACTTGGCCTTATTCCTGAGCTGATTGCTCGATTGTCTGATCTTGAATACACGCAACCTACGCCGATTCAGGCTAAAGCAATTCCAAGCATCTTGGCGGGAAGTGACTTAATTGCAGGGGCGAATACCGGTTCAGGTAAAACGGCTACCTTTGCATTACCAACACTACAAACGCTGTTTTTAGCAAAAGGCGTTAATAAAACGCCGAGCAAAGGCAACTTTGTATCAGGGCTTATTTTAGTACCTACACGTGAGCTTGCTACGCAAGTGGCTGATAGCGTTAAATCGTACTCTGCGAACTTTAATGGTGCGATTAAAACCGTGGCAGTGTTTGGTGGGGTATCGGTTAATACCCAAATGCAGGCATTACGTGGGGGTGCCGATATTATCGTAGCAACCCCAGGGCGTTTACTCGATTTAATTTCAAGTAACGCCATAAAGCTCGATAAAGTAAAAACTTTAGTGCTTGATGAAGCTGACCGCATGTTAAGCCTTGGCTTTACTGAAGAGCTTGCCGAGCTACTAGCGCTTATGCCTGCTAAAAAACAAACCATGTTGTTTTCAGCGACCTTCCCAGAGCAAGTTACACAATTAACGCAAGAGCTATTAACTAACCCAGTTGAAATACAAGTACAAAGCAAAGACGAAAGCACTTTAGTGCAGCGTGTATTTACGGTAAATAAAGGTGAAAAAACCACGGTTTTGGCGCATTTAATTAAGCAGCATAAATGGCGCCAAGCGCTTATTTTTGTCAACGCTAAAAAAGACTGTGAGCATTTAGCGGGCAAACTTGAAAAACGTGGCGTGAATGCGCAAGTGTTCCATGGTGATAAAGGCCAAAGCGAGCGTTCTCGGGTAATCGAAAAGTTTAAAGCGGGTGAGATTGAAGTGCTTATTGCAACCGACATTGCCGCTCGTGGTTTAGATATTGAAAAGCTACCAGTAGTAATTAACTTTAACTTACCGCGCAGTCCAGCTGACTACATGCACCGTATTGGCCGAAGCGGCCGTGCTGGTGAAGTAGGTTTAGCGCTATCACTGATTGATTATGAAGACTTTCATCACTTTAGAATTATTGAAAAGAAAAACAAACTACGTTTAGAGCGCGAAGAGGTAACAGGTTTTGCTGTAAACCAAGCTAACCTTGATGCAGCTGATGCCCTTAAAAACGACAAGCCAATGGCCAAACCAGAAGGCACAGGTAAAAAGAAGAAAAACAAAGCCAGCCAAGAAGATGACGTTTGGAGCGGCTGGCGCCGTAAATGATTTAGTTGCCTTCATAGGATTACAAAACCCGTAATTAGCTTAACTAATTACGGGTTTTTGCGTTTTATGGCTCTAGCCCAAAACGTTAGATAAACACGCTACGGGTTTAATGTTCGTGGTCGTGTTCTTCCTCTTGTGCAATACCTAACCAAGTAATAGCTGCTGGTGGGAATGTAAGTTCTAGTTCACCTTCAATTTCTAAATCTTCTAGGTGTACTTGCACAACGTGCTGAGCAATAGGGTCGGCTACATAAGCGAAATGACCATTTTGTGCCACTGTCATACTAAACTTCATGCCTTCAGGCATGGTTGTTACGTCTTGTTCAGTGATATCAACTTGGCCTGCTAGTTCCCAGTGCATGTGGCCGTCGTGCGTATGTGCTTCCAGCACGTTTAAAAAGCCTAGGCTGTCTAAAACTAAAAAGTGCTCGCCATTCGCTGAGAAAGAGTAAGACACTGCACTTGCGCCATCGGCTAGTTGCCATTCTAATTCTTCCATTTCAGCTTCGCTCGGATTGATGCTTAGCATTACAGCAGGGCCACCGCCATGGCCAGAGGCAATACCAATAAAGGTTTCGCTGGCTTCATGGCCGTAAATTCTACCAATACGTAAGTCACCTACCACATCAATGTTTACCACTTTTTCAGCTTCGTATTCGTCGTCGTGTTGATGCGCTAATAGCACGCCATCGCTACAGCCAAATGCAATATAGTCGTGGTTTTGTGCTGCACCGTGTAAATCAGGGCAAGTAAGCTCTAATGTTTGTTCAAGCTCATATTCGCCATCATGAAAATGATAAACACCCACTTGGTCAGGCAGGATTTTAGCGTTTGATGTACTTTGAGCATCATCGCGGCGAATGGTCGCTAATAAGTGCTCACCACGCGGCTCTGCCACGCCGTGCATATTAATATCGTAGCTTATACCAGGAAGGGTATCTGATGCGCTCGTGATATCGTTATCTGTTAATACTTCAACAGACGCAACCGTACCTGACTCTGCATCGCCATCGTAAAATATGGCTAACTTACCATCGTGTTTAACTAGGTGTGTTGGGCGGCTCCCGCTCGTTAGCTCATAACTGATAGCTGCCGGGCTTTGCTTGTAATCATGTAAATGCTCACCATGATCTTCACGCCATAAGCCACCGTCGATAAAGCCTAAATAATCTTGTGCGCGAGAAGCGATCACTGCATAACGAAAATCAGGTGATGACGACAGTGTGTTTGAATCATTGTTAAGGGTAAAGGTTTCAAGCAGCTCATTATCGTCTAAGTCAAAGAAGCTTGCCGCGTTGCTGTCGCTAGCTAGTACGACAAGTCTACCCAATGAATCAATTGTATATTCATCGCCGTGGTCATGGTCGTCACCATGATCATGTTCATCTGGTACTTCAATAGGGTCTTTCTCAACGATATTTGTTTCAGCATCGCCACAAGCGGTGATTAATGTGCCGCTTATTGCCAGTGCAATTAGTTTTAATTTGAATAGTTTAGTCATAATAATTTCCTTTATTTATAATTTTTAGCGCTTAAAAATAACCGCGAATACCCAGTGCAAAGCTACGACCAGGACGTGGCGCTATATTCTTTAAAAATGAGCTATGAACGCGCGCTTCGGTGTCTGTTAAGTTAGTGCCACGTAGATACAGTGAAACATCTTGGTTTAGCACTGATAAATCATATGAAACGCTGGCATCAAGCATGGTGTAACCATCTGTAGCTGTTTCTTCTGACGCGATGCGGTCTTGTTCTTGATAGCGAGTTACATGGAGGTGCGCACTCAGCTTATTTGTTTGATAGCTAAACTCAGTACCAAAACGTAGCGGTGGTGTGCGTGGTAAATCGCCACCGTCTTTAAGGCGGGCGCGTACGTAATCTGAGAATAAATCTACTTTAAATTCATTAGTTAACTGCCATGCAACTTGGGCTTCAAAACCATGTAAAACTACGTCATCTGTTTTGAATAAATAAACAGGCAGTTCAGATGAGTGATCATGCTCGTCACCGTGGTCATGCTCACCGCTGTGGTCGTGCTCATCACCATGGTCGTGGCCGCTTTCGGCGTATAGGCCTGTGTCGATTTGGTAATAATAATTGTCGACTTGGTTGTAGAAAGCATTAAGAATGAAACCGATATCACCTTGGGTTTTACGAAACGTTAAATCAATATTGTTTGCTGTTTCTAGGTCAATTGCTTGTTCAGATAAACCTAAATGGCCGTCTTCATGAATATCAAATAGTGCGCCTACTTCATAAGTAGCTGTGCCTATGTGAGGCCCGAATGATAATAACTCTGAGGCAGAAGGGGCACGCTCAGAACGAGATACCGATAAACCCAAGTTGTAACTAGGTGCAAAATCCCACACCACACCAGTTGATAAACTGACTGGAGTAAACTCTTGCTCTACATCAAATACGCGAATGATATCAGCGTGTTCTTCGTGGCTGTGCTCATGGCTATCGTGGTCATGATCAACATTTTCATCATGTGCGTGTGCATCAATGTTTGGTAATAGTACGTTGTCTGCATCAATAGTTACACGTTCAACACGACCACCTAATTGCACTAAAAAGTCACCAAAGTGTCTCTCTTCCATTAGTGCTATAGCAAAACTTTGCGTTTGTGAAGGTGGTGTAAATGCCTCTGAGCCTTGTGCTTTTACATCACTGTGTTTGTAATGAAAGCTCAAACCACCATTCCACTGCGCAACCGGGTTATGCATTAAGTCTACGCGTAACTCATTGGTTTCGTTTTCAAACGTGGTGCCCACTGCACCATGTTCAATTTCAGCATGTTCGTAATCTGTAAAACCTGCACGTAGGTTTACTTTATTAAGCCATTGATTATATAGGTTATATTCACCAAGCAACTGCACTTTAGTTTGCTCTAAATCGGCATATACGCTTTCCTCAGCGCTATGATCTTCTTCGCCGCCATGAGTGTGTCCAGGAATACCATATTGACGATTAAATTGTTCAACAGCTATCCCAACAAAACCTTGGTCAAATAGATAGCTAGTTCCAAGGGTGAAACCATCAGATTCTTCACTGCTGTTTGCAACGGTGTAATCGCCACTATGCTTTTCATGGTCATCGTGGGCTAATTCAGCTGCCACAGGTATTTCATAGTCGTCAGCTTCACGCCAAAAGGCATCGGCATAAAAAGCGAATGAATCAGTACCGATAGTGGCATTAAACGAGGCTACTTTTTGATTATCAACAGAGTTATGTTCAAGGTTCCATTCGCCGCGAGTTGTGCTGTCTGTTGGTACACGGTTATCAACTACATTAACAACACCGCCAATTGCACCGCTGCCATAAAATAAAGTGGCAGGGCCACGTAATACTTCGATTTGTTTTGCGGTTGATGCTTCTGATGCGACGGAGTGATCAGGGCCCACTCTTGACACATCACTGACATCGAGGCCGTTTTGAGTAATGAGTACGCGAGGACCGCTTAAGCCGCGAATGATGGGTGTACTGGCTACTTTTGCATGAAAGTTGGTATTAACACCTGGCAGTTTTTCAAGACTATCGCCAAGGGTTGCAGCTTGCTGGCGTCTTAATTGTTCGCCTGATAAAACGCTAACTGGTGAGGCGGACTCCATTGCCGACATATGAATTGGGGTGGCTTCAATGTCAATTACTTCAATTGGTGAACGTTGTAAGTTAAAAGTAATAGATTGATTTTCATTGTTGTCAAATGAGATGTCGCGATGAAGGTGAGCATAACCAGGAGCGGTAATGTGAAACTCTTTTAATCCATCTTTTAAATCGGTGATGACAAATTTACCATTTTTATCCGTGGCGACTTTCACATCTGAGCCCTCAACTTCCACAGTGGCGTTGATAACTACTTTGCCTTGTTTGTTTAACACAATGCCTTCTATGGAATTTGCAAGCACACTTGCTGGTAATAAAGCTGCAATTAGTACAGCTAATTGAGATCTTCGTTTCATTTGACTACCTTGTTGGATGTTATACTGTATCAATTGTGTTTGAAATGTTATAATGTATCAAGTGAAAGTTAAAGAATGTTATTTGCAATACCTAAGATGGAGCTATAAGGAGCAAGGAATGACAGAGATTGAACCCAAACCACAGCAGTTAGTGTGGGTAATGTGAATAAACAGCAACTAAAAAAAACAATTCGGTTTGCCAATGCAAAGTGTGAAGCCTCTGGCAAAAAACTGACAGAAAAACGTCAACAAGTATTAGAAATTCTACTGCATGCAAAAACGCCATTATCTGCTTACGAACTGACTGATCAGTTTAACAAGGTGATGGGGGGGCCTATTTTGGCGATGTCGGTATATCGGATTTTAGATGTTTTAGAGTCTGTAGGTTTAGTACATCGATTAAAATCAGAAAATAAGTTTATGGCATGCAGTCACCTTAATGCTGGTTGCCAGCATCAGCTCTCGATGTTTTTAATTTGCAGGTCATGTAACAAAGTTGTTGAAATGGATGATGCAAACGACAAAGTGAAGGCTTTATTCAATCAAATAGAGGTAACGGGATTTACACCAAGTGGGTCACAGTTAGAAATTTCGGGACTATGTTGTCAATGTAAACTTAAGCCGCTTAAAAGCAATTAGAGGAAGCTAGAATGAAATCAACACAAAGTGTAATGGATAAGCTTGCAATAGGACTTTCGATGGTGTGCACCGTGCATTGTTTTGCAACCCCTATTTTACTTACACTGTTACCTAGTTTTGCAGCACTACAACTAGATAATGAACAGTTTCATTTGTGGATTTTAGTAGCCGTTATCCCTACCAGTGTGCTTGCATTGAGCTTAGGCTGTAAAAAGCATAAACGCCTGCGTTATATGGTTTCAGGCTTCATAGGCGTAATGTTAATGGTGCTAGCTATAATATTTGCAGAAGCGTTTTTGGGTGAGTTGGGCGAAAAAGGGTTTACCCTCGTGGGCGCGGCTTTTATCGCTATTGCACATTGGTTTAATTATCGCCAGTGCTTTGCAAAGAGTGATGATTGCCCATGTTCAACTAATGCTTCGTAGCAAGCAAGTTGAAATGAATTTAGTCAAATATGATTATAATAACGCCGACTCGCGTCGGCGTAATAGTATTAACAGTAAACAGTTTGTTTATTTGTAAAATACTTCCACAGTGCCTTTTACTTTCATAAGTAAAGGCTGGCCGCGGCGGTCTAGCGCTTTAGGTGCCGCTACTTTGATCCAACCTTCACTGATGCAGTATTCTTCAACGTCAAAACGTTCTTTGCCGTTAAGGTTTACACCAATCTCATGTTCAAATACTTCTTCAACATAAAACTTGCTGCGAGGGTTGATCGAAAGTTGATCAGGTAATTCTGGTTTATTGGTATCAGTCATAATCGTGTCTGCATTGAATAGATTGAGCGTCATTGTAGGCAATCAATGCAGTGAGCTCAATCAAATTTGATCCACGTCGAATAAATTTAAGCCTAAAATTTAAGTTTTACCGACAACGTTTTCGTTGAGTATGGTGACTTCGCGTTGTGGGAATGGAATAGCGATATCGTTAGCTTTAAGGGTTTCTAAAATGATTAGCAATAAGTCGCCACCTACGCGATTTTTACCGTCATCAATTCCCTGCATCCAAAACTCAACAAACATATTAATACCGTTATCACCAAAGCTATCTATTTCACAGTCTGGGCGCTCCTCAAAGGGTATTTCAAGGCCACTTATAACTTGCGGGTGCTCGGCAACAGCGGCTTTAATTATTTCTACCATGGCTCTGACGTCGGTGGCATATGCCACACTAAAATCAACCCTATAGCGTTGCTTAGGATCTTTATGTGTCCAGTTGGTGAGCAGTGATGAAATAAAAGTTTCGTTAGGAACGAGTATGTCTTTACCATCGTAAGTTTCTAAAATGGCGTGGCGCATTTTGAACTCTCTTACAAAGCCGCTTTTACCGTTTTCTAACTCAACAAAATCACCAATGGTGAGTGATTTATCGAGTAAGATAATAATGCCTGATATGAAATTTGACGCAATAGTTTGTAAACCTAGCCCCAAACCAACGCCTAAAGCGCCTCCGAACACAGCCAATGCTGTAAGGTTTACGCCCATAATGTTCAATAACAATAGAGCGATAATACAAAACAAGCCTACTTCAAAAAGCTTAGTGAATACTTCGCGAGTACTAATATCCAGAGTTTGCTGATTACGAATAATAACCTTGCCAACATTGCTCGATGCGCGTCCTAGCCAAAATAATATGGCACCAAAAAAGAGTACTCGTGACAGCCCATACAGGCTTATTTGAATATTGCCTAAGTTAATTGATACTGCTTCAAGTGTTTTAATAAATGTTGGTAAATAGCCTAATAAATGTAACAACAAGATAGGTAAGCCCACTACTTTAAATAGTGCAGACATAAAGCTATTACTGACAAACTCTTTAATGACTGAATAAGCAAATACTAATACCGCAATATTTAGCGCAGTATTAATGAGCCACACTTGTAAGTCAGCAGTGATGCCAATGGAGGTAAATACTCGCAATAAAATTATCGCTACTAGTGGGTAAACAACATTACTAAGACGAAACAGCATAATATTAACGGGGTGATCTGAGGCCGCTTTACTGTGATTATCAACACGCTTTTTTACTGTTTTTGAATAAATCCAGTAAGCAGCGGTGTAGCTGGCGACAATTACTAGCAATTGAAGGTAAGTTGCTGGTTGGCTTAGCATTGACTGGATTGATAACCAAACAGAATCAAGTTGTCTGGAAAAAAGCTCACTATCCATATTACATACTTTTGAGATTAAATAGATGCTTTACTATGGCGTATAAGTTTTAAAATTTACAGTATTATTATCAGTTGTAAGTAATTTGAAAAAGGAGGGCTTTTAATTAAGATTATTTTGCCGTAGTTAGCAGCATTGGTAGTTGATGAACGTTACGGTATTTCTATGAATCAACTCGCTTATAAGTAGCGAGGATTAGACAAGGATACTTAACAATACCCCTGGGTCGCTAACACCGGCTTCTTTCATGGCATCGCCAATATCTTGCATGAGCGTAATAACCTGTTGTTCAAGCACCATAACCATTTCACTTTGTATTTCAATTTGCAGTTGCAGTGCATCACTTTGGCTATCTTTATGTTGTTTTAGCTCAGTGAGTCGTTCTTTAGCAAGCTCGAGCTGCTCTTTAAGCTTTTCTAACTGCTCAATCATTCTTTTTATATGATCAGGTACGTCGAGCTCTTCTGCTTTGGCGGTACGCTTCTCTTCGTGCCCAGTGAGCTTGTTTTGCTCTTCTTTTGAAAGGCGATAATGAGTTGCGGTTTCTGCCTTGTTAGCGCCTGCGTGCTCAGTATTGATGCTTTGTGCTGATTTGCTTGTATCGAGATTCATACTTTAGCTAGTTGGATTGATACCTATGTATATTGGTATCGGCTTAGGTACTAAACTCTTTAGTAAATACGAAACAACTAACGGTGCTTTATAACGCGAGTATTTCATCACGATTACTCGGCGACCATGCTTTTTCAGCCGCTTGCTGCTGTGATAACCACATATAGTCAGTATGTTCGCAGGGGTCGAGTTGAATGCTAATATCATCAGGGACGCAAATACTAAATACATGCTCAGTATTGATTAGTGCGTTAGCATGATAACGATGACGCCAGCTTTCGCGAATTGTATATTGGTTGGTTTTTTTATGGTTACGAATGGTCAAGCCTAATGCAGTTGCATTTATTCCTGTTTCTTCAAGTAACTCTCTATGTGCAGTAATTTCAGGTGTTTCATCTGCATCAATACCACCGGTGACTGATTGCCAAAAACTTGCATCGTCAGCACGTTGGATCAATAAAAAATCTTTATTCTTTTTATAAATAACCACTAAAACCGAGAAAGGTTGGCGTAAAGTTGTGCTTGTAGGCAAGATAAGCCCCTGTATTTATTTGTTAATATTCATCGAGTCTGTCTAATATATCGGTCATATTAGGACTGTGTTGATTCCAATAGTTGATGGCGTAGCAAGCTTATAAAAGTACGCGCTGCCGGCCCTAACCGATCGCCGTCTTTAAAGAGTAAGTGCAGCTTCGCGTTTCGTGTCGTATTGTGTGCAAGGTTCAGCGGCTTCACCAGGCCATGTTTAAGTTGCTCACTGATGGCGCTTTTTGGTAACCATGCGAAGCCAAAACCATTGCAAATCATCTCAACAGAGGTGCGCATATGACTCACCGTCCAACGTTGCTCTGCACCGAGCCAGCCGCCATCTTGTTTGTTTTGCAGTGCAGAGTCACGTACTACAATTTGTCGATATGATTTAAGGTCTTCGAGTGTGAGTGGGCGGTTAATACTGTGAAGGGCATGCTTTGGGTGAGCAACAGCAACGAATTCTATTGAGCATAGCTCTTCACTAAAGCCTGCCGCATCGGTAAAGCCAGAAATTGCAATATCAGCATGCGTATTTGCAAGTAACTCATTAGCACCAGTAAGTATTGATTCATGAAGCTCTATGCGTAATAACGGGTATTGCTCTGATGTTGCATTGAGCACTTTATAAAGCAATGCCTGAGGAAATATTTCATCAACAGCAATACTTAGTTTACTTTCGACTCCTTCACTTAATGTATGTCCAACCGCTTCTATTTTTGCAGCCTCGTCTAGTAAATAATTGGCGCGTCGTAGCATCATTGTTCCTGCTTCGGTGAGCACTGTTTTACGACCTTCAATCATTAATAGTTTCACATTGAGTGAGGCTTCAATTTTGCTCACCGCATTATGAATACTCGATTGACTCTTATGAATTTTTTGCGCCGCTTGGTTAAAGCCGCCATGATCTACAACAGCTCTAAACATGCGCCATTGTTCTAAAGTAATTCTAAGCATTTTTATTGTTATCCTCGCATTCACCATGATCACATGAGTTTAGCTTCGATCTTGCGAGTTTATCTTGATTGAGTACGTGCTTTAAATCTTTCATACGTTGGCGTACGGCTACGCCATAACTGGCATCATCACCCCACAACTCGGCAAGTTGCAGTACCGCAGCACGGTCGTGATCTCTAAATAATTTACCAGCACGCTCGGCATCTTCTTTACTATTACCAAGCAATTGCAATGATTCTATGGCTAAGTTTATAGCTGAGTCGACGGTTTCGCGGTTAAACGCATCTACTTTTAAATTAAGTAATTGATATGCATGGCGGCGATCTATGGCGCGCGCCACTATTTTTAATTGGGGGTAGTTTTTATGCGCCAGCTTAATAATTTCAATGGTTTTGTCAGGGTCATCAATCGCTACAACCAGCATTTGTGCGGTATGTGCGCCCGCGGCTTCAAGCAGCTCTTGGCGTGCCGCATCACCATAAAATACGGTATTACCAAAGCGGCGCAGCAGTTCTATTTGACTTGGACTGTGATCAAGTACGGTAATTTCGTAGCCTTGCGCATGTAATAAACGCCCCATTATTTGTCCAAAACGACCGTATCCGGCAATGATCACATGTTTGGCTGTGCTTATTTGTTCTGGTTTATCAAACTCAGGTGCCGTGCTGTTATAGTTGCGTTTTTGAATTTGCTCATACAGCATAAGCAGTAAAGGTGCTATTAGCATGGAAACGGCAACCACAAGGGTAACTAAATTAGTTTGCTCTGGGGTTAAAATACTCAAGGTGGTTGTTACACTAAGCAGCACAAAGGCAAACTCGCCGCCCTGAGCAAGTGCTAAGGTAAATAGAAGTTGTTGTTTACGGCTAATATTAAAAGCCATTGCCAAAGCAAATAAAATACAGGCTTTAATGACAATTAATAACACCACTAATGCAATCACGGTACTGAATTGGTTAAATAGCAATTCAAAATTAATTGATGCGCCAACCGTGATAAAAAATAATCCCAGTAATAAGCCTTTAAAGGGCTCTATATCGGCTTCTAACTCGTGTCTAAATTCACTTTCTGCCAATACAACACCGGCTAAAAAAGTACCGAGTGCGGGCGATAATCCAATACTTTGCATCACTAGCGAAATAGCCACCACTAAAAACAATGCAAAAATAGTGAATATTTCACGCATATGGGTTTGTGCTATGTATCTAAATAGTGGTGCCGACACATATTTACCGCCAGCAATGATAGCGGCAATAACAGCAACAGAAACCCCTACTTGCTGCCAAATAGGCCAGCCTGCAATGATGGAGTCGTTAATGTCTTTTGAGTTACCTTGTGGTGCAAAAGCGAGTAGCGGAAGTAGCGCTAAAATAGGAATAATCGCAATATCTTGAAATAATAAAACCGAAAATGCATCTTGCCCAGCTTCTTGTTTTAGCCAGCCTTTTTCTTCAAGGCTTTGCAGCACAATAGCAGTTGAAGACAGCGCGAGCATTAAACCAATAGCTAAAGCCGTTTGCCAATGCATGGCAAAAAACCAATAACAAAAGGCAAAAATAGCCGCTGCACTTAGTACCACCTGTAATCCGCCAAGCCCTAATATTGAGTGGCGCAGAGTCCACAAACGCGAAGGTTGCAGTTCAAGGCCAACTAAAAATAACATCATCACAACGCCAAATTCGGCAAAGTGCATTACATCAGTTTGGTCGCCTACGACACCTAATGCATATGGGCCTATCAAAATGCCTGCAATTAAATAACCTAGCACAGAGCCAAGTCCAAGTCGTTTTGCTATGGGAACTGCAACAATGGCAGCAGCTAAGTAAATTAACGCTATTTCTAACACGTGCTTACCTTATTAACGTTGAGATAAATAGCATGGCTTAGGTGCGTATAAAATACAATGAGTTATGTGGATATATGCTGTTATTTGTTGTGTGCGTTTTAAAAACGCACACAACAAGGCTAAATATTACATATGTTTATAATAGCTGATCTTGGATCGTCAGACGCTGAATAAAAAATAGTAATAGGCCAATTATAAGTGTTCTCAACGTTGCTTTCGGTTACCGTCACCTCAAATTTAGCAGTTGCTGGTAGGTCTATAAGCAGTTCGCTATCTAGGTAGGTGCTTCCTGATTTTTGCAAAACGAGTGCCTGAGTTTGGTTAAATTGATATTCAAAACGTGCAGAGGCTAGCAGTGTTTCGGTCATGTTAAAGTTTACGTTAATGGTATCTGGCCCGGTAAACTCAGGACATACAAATACGGTAACCTCCACGCTTTGAAATACGGGTAAACTGTTTTGTTCTAAGTCTATCGTAAAGTTATTTTGGGTAATTGCGGGAGAGTTATAGATGGCATTAGCAAGGCGCGGATCGTTGCTGGTTATAGTAATGTTTTCACCTTCAGCTAAGTTAAGTGTTTCGTTAAACTGACCTGCGCTATTTGTGGTGTACGGCACATTGTTAATTGTGAGTTTGGCATTACTAATTGCGGTTCGTTGCACGTTGGTAATTTGCCCTTTTATGTTGCCCGTTATTTGCGATGAATTAGTAGCTGTAACCGAAAACTGAGTAATGGCTTGGTAGTTGTCAGCATCAGTTACCGTGAAAGTTAAGATATAGTTACCAGTTAGATCGGGTGTTAATTCGGTTACGTTTTGGTTGGTGCTACTTAAACTAGCAGATGAACCTGCTGGTATAGAGAGCTCCCATTCATAGCTAAGCGCGGTGCCCTCTGGATCATAGCTTTGGCTAGCATCAAAGTTAACGGTGCTACCAACGGTGCTGTAGCGAGCTTTATCACCGGTATGCATAATAACGGGCTTGGCGTTTTGTGTAACATTAATAGTGAGTGTTTGTGTGTCTGAAAACTGCTCACCATCATTGGTTTTAAGTGAAACAACAACTTGCCCTTCTGCTGGCGCGCTAAGCGTGGGGGCTGAGCTACTTGTACTGCTTAATACCGCTTGATTTGACGACGAAACTATTTCCCAATGGTAACTTAAAACTGCGCCTTCGGGGTCGTAACTGGCTGAGGCATCTAAACTAACTTGCTGATTAACACTAATTGAAGACTTGTAACTTACTAGAGTAACTGGTTTTTTATTATCCTTTGTATGCAGCACCGAAGTTACTTGTGGTGAGCTGAGTTCACCGTCAGATACAACTAGGGTAACAACGTAATCGCCTTCAACATCAGCAGTAAACGAAGGGGTAGCCGATGTGCTTTGCTGTAATTGCGCTGTGCTACTTTCAGGTTTTGCTTGCAGTTGCCAGTTGTAAATTAGAGAGTCGCTATCGGGGTCGCTACATTGCAGGCATTGTAGGGTAGTTAATGTATTTAAGGTTATATCTGTTTGCTCTGCAAGTACGGCAATAGGCGCTTTGTTTTCGGTGGTAACGCTTAAGGTTACTTGCGCGGTATCACTTAGATTACCTTCATCGGTTACGCTTAGGGAGATTGTGTATTCACCCAATTCATTCGATGCAAAGCCTGCATTTTTGGCAATTGCATTCGATAAGCTTGGGTCGCTGTTCTCAGGCTTAGAGGTTATTGCCCATTGATAACTTAGCGTGCCGTTTGCATCTGGATCGGTACTTTGTTCACCATTTAATGTTACGAGTTGGTTGGGTGAAAGTGTACTGTTTTGAACTGAAATAACAGCGTTTGGCGCAGAATTTACAGCAAGCTGCTCACTTTTTATAAGTACGTTACTGCTGGCAGTATCGCCAACTGAGTTAGTAATAGTTAATTTAACGCTATATTCGCCTACTTTATCAGCAATAAATTGGCTGTTAACGCGGGTGCTATTTTCAAGTTGTGCAGCGCTTGATGTCGGTTTGTTAGTAAGTTGCCATTGGTAGCTATTAATTACCGCATTAGTAGCGGTGCTTTGTGCTGCTGTTAATTTAACTACATCACCTTGTTTTACGGTTTGTGTGCTGCCTGCGTTTGCAATGAGCTGTGCGTTTGAGGTAACGGTAATTTGTTTGCTTACTACCGAGCTTGAAATTTTGCCGTCGTTCACAATCAGCTTTAAGGTGTAATTTTGCGTTTGTGCTACCGAAAAGGTCACAGTGCGTTGGTTGTTGGTATTAAGCGATATGTTTTGTTGCTCGTCTGCGCTAAGGAGTTGCCACTGGTATGTGAGTGTATCGCCGTCAGGATCGCTACTATTT
Source organism: Pseudoalteromonas sp. 3D05 (assembly GCF_002723455.1). Taxonomy (GTDB): domain Bacteria; phylum Pseudomonadota; class Gammaproteobacteria; order Enterobacterales; family Alteromonadaceae; genus Pseudoalteromonas. The sequence continues at coordinate 38,581 of NZ_PDUS01000005.1, forward strand.
GCAGCACTAAAAGTAATGGGTGTATTGGCTTTATATTCTGATTGTTCACTGCTAATAACAGCCACTGGTTGTGCATTTGTGCTAACTGGGGGAGTGACTTGCTTAGTTTCAGAGCTGCCTGAACCACCACACCCGAGAAGTGTGAGTAAAGTGGGTAATATAATTAAAAGTATCCGTTTCATATTAATATCCTTATAAAATTGATATTAATATGTACCTAAAAAATAAATAAAGCAAAAAAAAACAAAGTTTTTTTCGCTCTTTAGTGATTTGGTTTTTAGTTACTGATTTAGTTAAGTAAACGCGCTTATTGCGTGTAAAAAATCAACCGAAAATCCACTTAAGTGAACGCATTACTGTTATGGTATCGTTTATATATCGAGCCATATTTTTATTACAGGAATAATCTTTTCTTTATGATTTCGCTAAATAAAGTGTTTTTTACTCGCCAGGATGGTGGCTTGAAACGACAAATAATTAATGACTTATCGTTAACTATCTTGCCTGCGGCGCATATTGCCTTACTAGGTGATAGTGGCTCGGGTAAAACAACATTATTAAATTTATTAGCCGGTTTATTGTCTCCAGATGCTGGAACTATTACGGTTAATGAGCAAAAAATTAGTGAATTGAGTGCTAATGAGCTTGCGCTTTATCGGCGTAAAATAGGTATTATTTTTCAGCATTACCAATTACTCAGCCCATTAAATGTAAAAGACAACATGTGCTTTCAAGCAAGGCTTAATGGGTTATCGCCTAGCGACGATGAAGTAAATACGATGGCTAAAAAACTGGGGTTAGAAGGCAAGCTTACAGCAATGCCTGAGCAACTCTCTGGTGGGGAGCAGCAACGGGTGGGCATAGGTCGTGCGCTATTAAATAAGCCTAGGCTATTATTGGCTGATGAACCTACGGGTAACCTTGATGCCGCTCGCTCACTCGATATCGTTACGCTATTAAAAAGCCTGTGCGAAGAGCAACAAATAATACTTATTATGGTCACTCATAGTCAGCGATTGGCTAATCAATTTACTACGCAATTGTTTTTAAAAGATGGCCAAATTAATGGCTGAGCTTAAACTTATATTAATAACGTATATGCAGTTTTATCGCCGTCATGTAGGGCTATTATTACTGTTTTTCATTGGTTTTAGTTTAGGCGCGGCGCTACTTACTGCAATACAGGGATTAAATTTAGAGGCCGGTAAGCGCTATCAACAAACCACAGCACTAATTGCAAACCCAGTGACGCATTTTATACGCCCTGTGCTAGGTGAAAACAGGTTGCCCAATAGTTTGTGGTCGCGCATTCGAGCGGCTGGCTTTACGCAGGTTCAACCCGTTTTAGAAGGCGTAATTGAAGCCGATAAGCAGCAAAAACTCGTGCTTAGAGGTGTCAATTTATTACAGTGGCTTACACAAAATACCAGTGGCTCAGCATCAACAACCAACAATAGTTACTCTGGGTTTGAACAGTTACTAAATACTGTTTATATCGATCCTAAATTAATGCAGCGGCTAAATTTAAAAAACAGCCGTATTAATATAAACATGGGCGATGCCACTGTTACTTTAGCGGTAAGCGAATTACAAGGTTTAGGCATGACCATGCTGGCGGATATTAGCCTTGCCGACAAATTACTGCGCGCAAATGGGGTGATCAGTTACTTTGAAGTAAGTGGCTTAAATAACAAACAAGCAGCCCAGTTAAACGTATTGTTAGGCGATCAAGCACGCCTTGAAGCTGCGCAAGAGCAAGCTTTTGACGCGCTATCGGAGGCGTTTTTCTTTAATTTACAAGCGCTGGCATTGTTGGGTTATGTGGTGGGTGCATTTTTAAGTTTTAATGCAATTAAGCTGGCGTACAATGCGCGTGCTCACTTGCAGCAGCAAATGTGGGTGCTGGGTTGTCAACGGTCGGCGTTAATTAAAGCGCTGGTTATTGAATTAACGGTACTTAGTTTTTTTGCTGCGTTATTAGGTGCGTTATTAGGCGCGGCACTGGCAAACACCTTAGTTATGGATGTATCGGCGACTCTTCGAGGGCTTTACCAGCTAGATAGAAGCTTTGTAGTAAATCTTGATAGCAGCATGATTGCTAGCGGCTTTACACTTAATGTTGTTGTTTTGTTGGGGTTTTTGGCCAGCCAATCGGCTCGATTAAGTACTTTTTTTGCGCGTATTAAATGGCTAATGTTTTCGTTAGCTATTTTTGCAGCTAGCTACTTATCATTAACTGCAAATACTAAAATAAGTGCCTTATTGCTGTGTGTTTGTGTGCTACTGCTCTTTTTTGTGGTTACGCCCCCGGTAGTTAAAGCCGTATTTAAGCTGCCATGGCCCACACAAAACCCGATTATTCAGTGGTTAAAAGCCGACAGCATAGTGCAATTACCTGCATTATTGAGCTCAGCACTCGCTATTTTAATGGCGATGGGTGCCGCTGTAGGCATGCAAATTATGGTTGGCAGTTTTAGCGACACCTTAGATACACACCTTGAAAAGCGCCTAAGCGCTGATTTGTACGTAAGGCCCGATCAAAACATTCAAGCCTTAGGAACCAAACTGACTGAACTCCCAGAAGTTGAAAAGGTAGGCGTATATTGGTCAGCTAACAGTGAGCTTAAAACACCTAAAAATACGATAGCTGTTGATGTTATGGCATTTGGTGCAACGGCCAGCTACAACCAACACCTTACTTTGTTAAACAATAAAGCACCTACATCTACAGTATTTGAAAAAAACAAAAACGGGGTTGTAGGTTGTTTAGTGAACGAACCCGCCTTGCTGCAGTATTCGCTTACAGTCGGTGATGTAATAACCCTAAAACAGCATATTAATACACTAACGTGCCAAGTACGCGCTGCCTATTTTGATTACGGCGAGCAAGGGTTAAATGTGGTAGTCACTACAACAGCATTATTGGATAGTGGCTTAAACTACACCGAGTATGGTTTATCGCTTTGGTTAAAGCCCAATAGTGACGTTGACGCCATAGCCGAATATATTCAAAAACAGCACCAATTAGATAGCCAACAAGTCATTGCTAATCAGCAGTTTAAGCGCTTTGCAAAACAGCTATTTGGTAAAACTTTTTATGTTACTCAGGCGCTTAATATATTTATTATGCTGATTGCATTATTTGGCATGTGGGTAAGCTTTTTAACTTTAGGGCGCGGGCAATTACAGCCCATGGCGGTATTGCAAACGCTGGGTGTCACCCAACAGCAATTATTGGGTGCAAAAATATTGCAAGCCGCACTTATTATTTTAACCACATTGTTATTAGCTATACCACTGGGGCTTAGCCTTGGGTGGGTATTATTAACTTACGTAATGCCAATTGCCTTTGGTTGGACCATGGCTATGGCAGTTAACTGGCTGCAATTAGGTGGTTTTACTGTGCTTATATTTATTTTAGCCTTATTTGTGAGTGCGTTACCGCTAATAAAATTAACGCGAAGCGCCGTTGCCGATAATGTTGCCAAGCTATAGGACTTACATGAATAGACTAAAAGCAGCCGTTACCTTTATTTTTATTGGCGTATTAAGCGCGTGCCAGCCAGAAGTAGAGCAAATAAGTAAAAATAAACAAATGCATAGCGGATTTGCACAGCAATTTGGTGAACCTGTAAATAAACACCAAGGGCTGAGCTTTCCACGCGATCATGGGGCGCATCATCAACAAGGAATTGAATGGTGGTACGTTACTGCTAATTTAAAGGCAGATAATGGCGACACCTTTGGTGTGCAATGGACTTTATTTAGACTCTCTGTCGATGAGCAAGGCTCACAAACAGAACCATCACCTTGGTGGAATGGGCAACTATATTTCGCTCACTTTGCAATACAAACCGATAACCAACATCAGGCGTTCGAGAAATATGGCCGCTCGGGACAAGTAAAGATAACAGCGCAGCCATTTGAGGCTCGCCTAGATGATTGGCAGCTAGCAAGTAAAGAGGCAACATTTTTACCGCTTAGCTTAAAGGCGCAGCAGGAAAATTACAGCGCTAATCTGGTGCTGGCTAATAGCCCGCTTGTAAAGCATGGCGAGCAAGGTTATAGCCAAAAAACCCACCAAGGGCATGCGTCTTATTACTACAGCTACCCGTTTTTACAAGCCAAAGGCGACATCACATTTGCGGGTAAAACTTTTAAAGTAACTGGAGATGCTTGGTTAGACAGAGAGTGGTCTTCGGCGCTAATCGATCCAACCCAAAATGGTTGGGACTGGTTTAGCATTCAGGCTGATGATCCCGCTTTAGGTGGCTTGATGGCGTTTTGTATTCGTAATAGTCAGCAAGAGTATGATTATTGCAGTGCATCACATATTACCCGTACTGGGCAGGTACGTGCCATTGCCAATCAAGAGGTGAGTCTACAAGTATTAAAAACACACGAGCTTGCAACGAAGACCTACCCAACTAAGTGGGCGCTCAACATAAAAGGGTTTGAATCTATTATAATTGATGCACGTAATCCTGATTCACGTAATCAATTAAGTATCCCGTATTGGGAAGGGCGTATTAAAACCCACGGTGGATTTGAAGGGAAAGGGTATGCAGAATTGGTGGGCTATTAACAGCCTACCAATTCGCGTAGAGAGTGCTGCTGAAGGTTGGCTTGTTCGCTAACATTCAGTTTCGTTAACCTGTTATTTAATTAAGTTTTACTGGGCCATTAATATTGTCGATACTCAAATCGCCAGATCCATCATCGATAATGGTCAGGCCTTTAGCATGATTAACGCGAATGCTGCCTGAGCCATCTTCAATAGTGACTAAGCCATTAATATGCTCGACATATATATCACCAGAGCCGTCTTCAATCGTTAAATAATTACCTAAACGTTCGGCATTGATGCTGCCAGAATTATCATCAATCTCTACGCTACCAGTAATATCAGTTAAGCTTAAATCGCCTGAGCCGTCTTCAATGTCCATCATGCCAGCAACATTTTTTGCGGTGATACTGCCTGAGCCATCACTTATCTCGATATTTCCAGTAATGTTTTGTAAGTAGATATCGCCTGAGCCATCATCTATTTCGAGGTCATGGCCTTGTTCTATATTGATACTGCCTGAGCCATCATCGATGTCCATATTGCCCAGCACACCATTAATATCAATATCACCAGAGCCATCTTCAATATCAAGGTTAAATGAATTTGGTACAGTCACAACTAAATCGATACTTGGAGAGCTGCCTTGGTAAACGACCATGCCCGATGCACTCTCATTTTTGGCAACAAGGACTGCTTTGTCGCCCTTTTGCTCAAGTGTTAAGATATAAGGGTCATCTGCTTTTGCAGTGTAAATGGTTGCATCAACAGTGATTTCAGTGGCGGTGTTTGAGCCTATTACTTTGAGTGAGCCGGCTTCTGCTTCAATATCGAGTTGTTGTAATTGAGCCGCTGATAAAGAAAGTTGTTGCTGTTGTTCTATATTGGCACTTGCCGTAGAAATATGAACAACACAGCCGCTCATCAAAAGAAGGCTTGTTGCAATAGGAAGTGCTTTAGTGAGTAAAGAGAGTGATTTATTCATCATTGTTAGTATGCTCGTTTTTTATTTAGATTAACTGCTTAGGTTTCTAAAAGCAAAAACAAAGCCAATATTTAACATACTGTTTTATAAGAAACTAATTTATATTAGTTTAAATAATCCAATACGCATTTAGCGCGCAGTACTAAAAAGTAGTGAAAGTGGCTAACATTGTTAACCACTCTATAAAAGCCGACTACTCAGGCGCAACGTCTAAAGTAGTAAACAAAGCGTAGCGAACAGTGTCGATACCTTTTTCTGTTGAGTCTTCGCTGACACTTGCCTCAATAAGGTATAAACCAGGGTGCTGCCAAGTATTTGTAAAGAAGCCTTGCTTATCAGTTGTTACTTTTACTTCGTTGCGTTCGTTGCGGTAGCGTGTGTCACCTTTTAAAATCGCAAGCTCAACATTTGCAGCTGGTTTACCATCTTTTAATAATTGAAAGCGTGCTTCTTCACCAACAAATAAATCATTTGGGTGAGTTGGGCCACTGATCTCTAAACCGCTACCTAGTAGGGCTGGCTTAGATGTGCCGTTACGGCTAACAAAAGTATCAACAGTTGAGAATGACTTCATGGTTCTGATATCTTTTGCGCCGGCTGGAATGTCTTTGCTATTTTTAGGGCCAAATACGCGGCCACGTTCGCCTTGCGCATCTTTGTAAAAAGTCATTATGCGCGGCTCGCGTTTCATGGCGATATGATAAGTGCCTTCATCAGCTAACTTTACCGCTGCTGAGTTTTTACGTTGTAAGTAGTAGGCGCGAATTCTATCACTTACCAGCTCACCATTCGGATCAAGAGCTATAATCAGATTATCGTCATACTCAGCCCCTTTTTGTTTTGGGCGATACGCTTTATCAGCAGAAAAAATTTCGTTAGAGATGCTGGCATCGATCATTACATAATGCGCTTTATCACCAGATAGCGATGTATGCGAAGGCACTAACCACTGTGCATGGGCACTTGCATAGCTAGAGGCAAGGGCGGTTAATGTTAGCGCGCCAACAAGAGCGCTTTTAAGTAAATTGGTTTTCATGATCTTTCCTTATTTAAATAATGTATAAGCATTTTTACTTGCTAGTTATTGCTGTTATTTGGCTTTGATCGTGATGAAGCTCTCGGAGAATTCTTTTTTGCCTGCAATAGTCATTTTTCCATCTTCGCTTAGATCCAATTCCATGCGTTTATAGTCTCTGCCGCCTTCTTCTCGCACTACTTCTAGATTAAGTAAATACTTACCAGCTGTGACGGGGTTTCCTTCTAGATCCTTACCATCCCAGTTAATTGTGTAGCTGCCAGGGCGTTTTGTTGCGCCTGTTACGCCATCAAAATTAGCATCGCTTTTACCTGCTTTACGCCACCATTGGCGTAAATCTTTAAACCATTCAGCTTTTTCTACCCAGAGTGAAACAGTGGTCACATGTTTACGTTTGGGAGTTTCAAGCCACACTGCTACGTACGGGCGGTGGTAAGGTTGTACATCAAGTTCTGGTAAGGTGAGCTCTATTTCGAGCTCTGCTGCGCTGGTATTTGATTGAAATAAAGCAGCTGTAAATAGTATTATTGCACTGCATAACGTATTAATTTTTAACATTAAGACACTCCTTTTAGTTGTGGAACCCAGCATAAATAAATGACAGCAGGCGTTGCGACCCCAAGCACTGTTAGCCATATTCCTACCAAGCGTTTTTTTCTATTTTGAAACAAAATAACCATGCCGGTGATAGCAAATAAAATCATCAAAGCAGCAGAAATATCAATCACCCAGCTCCATGCTTTACCGGTGTGGCGGCCTTTATGTAAGTCACCAATTAGGCTCAATAAACCACCTGTTTGATATTCAAGATTGAGCTCACCACTCATAAAATCAATTTCAGCAAAGGCAAAGCCGGCAGGAAGTGGGTAGTCGAGCATGACGAGTGCATCTTCTTTTTCCCAGTCGATACTTTTAACCTGTGTTAAGCCATACTCTACGGCTAAATAGGCTTCTATTTCAGGGTAAAGAGTAGGAAGCGCATCAATATTATGTTTGGCTTTAGTTATCATGGCTTCGGGCAATGCGATGGTTTGATGGCCATCTGTTTTGTCGCCCTTAAGCCAATCAACATGGTTTAATACAATGCCGCTGATACAAAACAAAATGAGTAAAAATAACAGGGCGGTAGAAAGGTAAATATGCAGCATACGGCTAATACTGTACATCGCACGCTTATTCATAAATGGCATAGATAACAAAGTAAAATTAATTATTTTGTTTATGATAATGATTTGTATTAACTATAACAACAAAATTTACGAAGTTTACATTTCTGGTATACGAGAAGGGCGCGTTAATAAGTAGGCCATAACAGCTAGTTCAATTCCCGCAACAAGAGCAATGATCCAAATGGGTGGGGTGCTTAACACTAATAAAATAAATCCTGCAAGCATGCCTATGCCAGCAAACCATTTAGCTTTTAGTGGCACGACCTTATGGCTGTGCCAATGGCGCAAAGTCGCGCCATAACGAGGATGTTCAAGTAACCAAGTCGCAAGCTTTGGCGATGAGCGTGTAAAGCATGCCAACGCCAAAATAAAGAAAATAGTGGTGGGCATTACAGGTAACAAAATGCCAATGATGCCCAAACCAACTAACGCTAACCCTAATAGTTGGTATCCCGTATTCTTATATGCGACTAAAGCGACCTTTAAATTCATGAATAGACATGCGCCTGAAAAAGTTGGAATCGAGTAAATGCTTGGCGAGCACCATCAATCAGTGCGCGCTCTTGTGTGTCATTTAGCTCAATACTATCAATTAATTGTACTAGATGACGCCAGTCACTGCCACGACCTGCACCAGGGCCTGCTAAATAATGAGCGCCATACTCTTTTGTTAACTGTAGTCTAGCTTGCGCTTGTTTGCCTAGCATTGCAGCGCCCACTTTTGAACCTTCTACTACATAAAGCCAGCCCAGCGCTGTTGCAAAGTCAGTTTCGTTGCTAATTAATGAAGTGAACGCTGATGCAGGCACGGGGTATTCAAGATCTTGAAAGTCTTGCTCAAGCATATTTAAACGTCGGCGCGCTGCTAAATTTTCAATGACCATATTTAATTCACTGTGTTCATAAAGCGCAGTTACATCATTTAAAAAATAATATTGTAACGTTAAAAACTGGATATAGTTTTCAGTGTTTGCAAATGGGTCTTTATCCATAATGCTTTTATCTATGTTGTCATGTACGTCAGCTGTACTGGCTTTTAATTGTAATGCACGAGAGGGTGCTAAAGTGGTGCTAGTCATGTTGACTCCTAGTTATGACGGTTTAAGTAAAAGTGGGCTAAGTGAATAGCCCTAATTAGCTATAGCTTTATCTCTAGCCCCAAAGTTACAGTTCTGCCTGGCTCTGGCATGGCAACAATTGAACCGGATGACACTATGTATCTATCTGTGAGGTTAGTGATTGTGGTAAATCCGCTGAACATATCGTTAAACTTATAGTTCGCGTAAAAATCGAGTTGATAACTTGCTGGAATTTTACTAACTGCCTTGGCACCAGTACCGCTTAAAAATCCTGCAGGATGCTGCTTGTCAGAATGCCCTTTATAAGTGAAGCCGATGTCCAGTTGATCATCAATAAAGGTGCTCCCAAAGCCAACAACAAGGTTTCGTTTAGGAGGAATACGAAGGGGCGTTAAACTGCCTGAAAAACCTTGACCGTTACAGCGATCAACTTGCTCAATATCACTAATTAAGGCAGAACAGATTTTTATATTGGTGTAATTGGTATATGAAACTGTGCTGTAAAATAAATCACTTTGGTAATTAAGATTAAGCTCAATACCTGGTAACTCAAAGCTATCGTAATTGGTGAATGTATATTTTGTAGTTTGCCATGGTTCAGCATCCGGATCTTTATTTGGCAATTGTGCGGTTGCTAACATGTGCTCAATACGAGTGTCGAAATAGCTAGCGGATAGCGTTAGACGATCCCCTTTAATTAACGCATTACTAAAATGGCTTTCAATACCTAATTCAAAGGTGTTGCTGTTTTCAGGTATAACAGGGTAATCAGACGAGTAGGTAAATACTTCATTTGAAATAGTCGTCTCGTAGATATTAGGCATTCGATACGCTTTGCTGTACTTTGCTTTTAGCGTGGTGTTATCAAATACATTGTAATGAAGCAGTGCTGTAAAATCTGTTTTTGGCGAAAACTTTATTTCATGCTCCCCTTGATAGTCATGCGTACTAGAATCATGGTGGTTTAGGTTCAAGGTTAACTCAATGGGATCGAAATCAAACTGGCCATTTGCAAACACACTGCGAACAGTTTGTTTGCCGTCACGAGAGGTGGTTTTATCTGTGTAAAAATACTCCAGTGCTCCTGCTTTAGGTTTTAGTACCTCGTTTTGCCAAGAAGCGCCATACATTAATACTGTGGGGATTGAAGAAACAGTAAAAGCAGCGCTGTTATAAATTCCGACACCGTGGCGTTGGTTGCTGTATTCGTGAAAGTATTGCAGTGCATTAGGGCCTAAATTACTGGCCAAGGCGTTATACTGTTGTAACTTTGCGTTGGTTGTCCATGCGTTGATCTTTAAATCGATTAATGGATTATTTGTGGGTAGAAAGCGATAAAGCAAGCTTGCGCTATTAACCAGCGCTGTACCAGGCTGCCATTGTGGCATGGTTTCTATATTGGCGGGTATTGTGCCATATTCACCATCAGGGAGTATCCAAAAATCCCCTTCACGTTGCTTGAACCAGTATGAAGCCAACATTTCACCCGCTTGTTGCTGGTGATGGCGAGTATTTAATTCAATGTCATGTTCATCGTTAAAAGCATACTGTACTTTTGCAAGGTAGGATTCGCTTTCAAAGCTGGTATTGACTACTTCACCGTTTTGATTAACAGGGGGTAATACTTGGCCCCACTCATACGTTTCAACAAAGTTTTCAAAGCCGTGTTTACCAGCAAAATAGTTACCTGTTTTTTTATCACTATAGGCAAGCACAGCATTTAATTGATCCGTTTTAAATGCACCTGCGAGTAAAATACCGCCATTATCAAAGTCACTAGTGCTATTGTGGTTACTCACCTGATAGTACTGTTGCTGCCATGGGTTATCGGAAACTGTAGGTGTGTGATTATTATTATACGTTTTAAGCTTAATCAACGCGCCAACGCTTTGATCCTTTGTCAAAATATCAGTGGTGTTGAGTGTTCTGATATTAACTGTTCCGCCAATTGCGCCAGCACTAAATGCGCTACTTTTTGCTGTTGCACCCTTTTCAATGGCAACAGTACTAATAAAATCTGAGTCGATGTAGGTTCTATCTGAGGTGCCCATGTAACCACGGTTTGTGTGGGTGGACTGCAAGCTCCCATCAATAAAAATAGGCACTCGACCTTCACCTTGAACACCACGAATACCAATATCGAGTGCGCCAGCTTCGTTACGTAAATTATTTGCGTCGATGCCGGTAAACGTTGAAAAAATATCTGAATTTGAACTGCCTTTACTGCGGTCGAGCTGGTGGCGGTCTAATTGAATTTTGTTGCCACTTACAACAATGACTTCGATGTTTTCAGGGGTATCTTTATGGGCGTGCTTATTCGCTTTTTTATTGTGCAAATCACGCTTATTTTGTTGTTTTGTTTCTTTTATAGCCCCATTTTTCTGGATAATAATGCTGTTATTGACAACTTTTGCACTGAGGCCAGTGTCTTCTAATGTAAATGTTAAAGCGCCTATTAGTGTTTTTTGTCCATAAATGGCTGGTGCTTTTAGCCCTTGCAATAAAGATGCATCTGCAATGAGATTCATATTTGCTTGCTCAGCGAGCAAATTAAGTGAAGTACTCAAAGGCTGTTGAGCAATATTAAACGTTACTATAGTGGAGGTACTTTGAGCTGTTGTGGGAAAGCTAACAGCAACCCCTAAAGCTAAGGCGATGGGAGATAGTTTAATACCGTAACGAGTTATTGTATTCATTGCAATTGTTCCATATAAAGCAAAGTTGTTTATATGAAAACGAATGATAATGAGAATCCCTCAATAAAAAGATGATTTATTTTTAAGAATTGTCCGCCTTACTTATAATAACTTGATTATTATGGCTTTTAATTTCAACAGGGAGCACGTGTGGTAATAGATTTAGAAAGTTATCAAGTTGAACAGCTGAAAATGTCCCAGATAACTTTAGCGCAGCAACTCGATTATCGGAGAACGTAAACTCAGTGTCATGATAACGGTTAAATTCAGCACATACTTCAACAAGCGGTGCATTACTAAAAACTAACCGACCACTACGCCACGCATCAACAAGTGTGGGGTCTATTGTTTGCACATTCATTCCAAGCTCGTTAAATACAACGTGCTGTCCTTGTACTAACTCAATTAGGTGGTGGTTGTTTTGTATCTTTACCCTTCCATGTTCGACGCTGATACGCGTGCTATGCTTTTTTTTATCAACGCTGAAGCGAGTGCCCAGTACGGTGATTTTTGTATCATCAGTGCTAACAATAAAAGGACGCTGTAAGTCATTGGCCACATTAAAAAATACACGCCCTTGAACGAGTTTGTTTTTACGTGAGTTAGGGTTAAAGTCGAGTGAAATTTGTGTTTTAGCATCTACGCTTAGCTGGGAACCATCGGGTAGAGCAATATCAAATTGTTCACCTCGGTTTGATTTATAATGAGCAGTATACTGGGTGGGCGATACTTCATTTGGCCACAACTGATACCCGGTAATAGTGAGCATTAAACAGGCAGCACATGCTGCTATAGCCCATGTAGATAAAAATCTTTTAGGTTTTGGTGTATTGAGTTGTTCAATTTCATGTTCACTAAATTGCGTTAATAGCCGTTCAATCTGCACACTTTCTTGGAAAGCGGTTTGATGCGCTTTACTGGTATTGAGCCATTGAATAAAAGCCTGTTTTTGTGATGCAGTTAACCCAACTTTTTGTTTTTCAAGCCAGGTATTTGCTTGCAGTTGCAATTGTGTTTGCTGACGGTCCATTGCTTATATTCCCGTGGTTATTTTTTTATTGTATTGCGACATGCCAGCATAGCGATGGCTAAATGTTTTTCAACCATGCTGACAGAAATCCCCATCTGATCTGCAACTTGTTGGTACGTTAGGTTTTTAAATTTATAAAGTACAAAGGCTTGTTTAGTTTTCTGAGGTAATTGCTCAATACACCTATAAAGCAGACTGAGCTGTTGTTGGCTGGCCAGCTTTGCTTCGGGTTCATAATCGCTAGGTGCGATCAACTCTTGCTCAACAGGGTCTGTAACGGTGTAATTACGGCGATAGTTATCAATAACGATGTGTTTAGCCGTTTTGAAAAATAAAGCCCGCTGCTGGGATGTGTCATGCTCAGGGTTGCGTTTGCGGTAGCTTAATAAGCGTGTGTATGCTTCTTGAACGATGTTTTGCGCTTTATCTTTGCAACCAACAGAGCGAGAAATATAACTTAATACTTCAGCATAATAGCGTTCCAAGGCGCACCAATTTAAGGTTTCTAAAAAGGGGGCGGATACTAACGTTAATTCACTCAAATGACAATAGTTTTTATTTGTATTTGTGTGTTTTAAAAGCAGCTGTTTGATTTAAGGTCAGCCCAGTATGACTACCGGGCTGAGGGGGGCTTAAAAGTAATAACCAACATTTATGTTGAAGCGGCGTTCGGTTTCGCTGCTATCACCAGCAATTGAGCCGCCGACAAATGGTTGGTTTTTCGCGAAGACGTAATCTACATAGGTGAACAGGCCACCAGCGGCAATTGAAAAGCCGGTTACGTTCATCCAAGTATCTTCTGTATTATCTGACTTATCGTAAATGATGCCATAGTCATTATAAAACTGTAGGCCTGTTACAGGGCCCCATTCTACAGGTACACTGTAAGCAATGTTTGCATTGGTCATGGTTGCTTCTGCAGCAATACTGTCATAGAACGAATAAGCGCCAACGGCCATGCGGTTGGCGTTATCAACGTCGTAATTGTATTCACCGTGTTGTAACTGAAAGTTCCACTGACCTACAGTGCTATTTAAGTGCATTGCCCATGCATTGTAATCACCAGCACGATCAACACCGTCATGTAAACCACCAGCTAAGGCTGAGAAACCTAACTCTGTAGTACCACCTTCGTGTTCAAGGTGATAAGCATAGCGCCCTGAAAAAGTATTGTATTCGCCTATCGCACTGGCAGGCTCAGCGTAAACGCCTTCATCAACAGCTCTAAAGCCAACAACATCATATGAGTAGCGATCGCTGCGGTTATCAACATAGCCATCAACTCCCCCTTGCTCATCATTTTTGAAAAAGCCAAGGTCAAGCTGCCAGTTGTCGGCGATTTTACGCTTGAAGAGCACACCCATATCGTGGTCATCTTCAAGGCCAATGTAATATGTAGTACCGAAGAAATAGTTATGAGAATTATATGGCCAGTTGCCGAATGGCACTTTAGTGATACCTGCTTGGACTTGCCAATCATCGGCAAAGTCATAAGCAGCATAAGCATATTTAACTGCGGTCATGTAATCAAAAAAGCGAATTTCCGCATTGAGCATCACGCCGCCAACATCACCAGAGAAATTCAGTCTGAAAATGTCAAAGTCGTAGTCACCACCACGATCTTTACTGTCTTCATCATAAGATGTGTGGCTGTAGTTGGTTCTTACTGCGCCGCCAACTTTAATACCCTGCGACTCTTTAACAGGTTTAGCTTCAGCAACGAGTTGCTCTTCAACTTTTTGTTGTTTCGCTATTTGTCGATCAATGGCTTGCTGTTGTTGTGTCGATTTTTGCTCGGCAGCATCTAGTTTTTTCTGGAGTTGCTGCATCTGTTGTTGCAGTAGCTTTAGCTGAGCTTGCATGTCATCAATATCTGATGCATTTGAAGAGGTTGAAACGGCGCCCAGCATAATTGCGAGGGCTATCTTTGAAGGTTTAAGCATGAGTCATCGCTAATGTGAATTTAGGTACTATTTAGGATAGATTAAATTAGCTTTTAACCCAAGTCTTGACGGTAAATTAGACGTAAAAAGCAATAAATTTCAAAACTTAAGTCGTTTTGAATAAATAGCTTTTTATTATATTGTGGTAAGAATGCGAGCTAATAAGGGAATTTCTCAGCTGTTATGAAGCCTACTGATTGCTAGTCTCGCGTTGCGTTAATCACAGCGCGACCTATATTCAGATAGGCTTGCAAACTCTATTGTTCAGGTGTTTTTTGCTCAGCTTGCTTTGTTAACGCACCTACTTCAAGTAATGGGGAGGCATCTATTTTATCTGCATCCATCATCGCTGCAATTCGTTGCATAGATGATAATAACTGGCTTTGTTCCCACTCATCTAAGGCCGTAAACTTTTCGATAAAGTGCTCTTGTAAAGGTTGTGGGGCATTAGCGAGCAGCTCTTTACCTATCTGTGTTAGATACAAGCTAACCCGACGCTTGTCTAACTGGCTTCGTACACGACTAACCAAGTTGCGGTTTTCAAGACGGTCGAGGATATTCGTTACAGTTGCAGGGCTCAAATTGACATTCTGAGCGATGCGGCTAGCTGTTATGCCATCGCTTTGATCAACCTCATGCATGATAAGTAGTTGGGGGCCTGTTAAGCCAGATGTTTTATTTAATTGCTTTGAATGAAGATCAATAGCCCGGATCACGCGGCGTAAAGCGACCAGTAACTCATCATATTTTTGCATTTTGTATCTCGTAAAAAAGGAGGTTATTACGATCTTAGCGCGATCGCAGTTGATAAATATTACACTTCAAATAAATAGAGTTCAAATAGAAAAATGTGTTTGTGTGTTGAGGGCAAAGTTTAGTCAATATATTGCTGCTAGTCGCTCTATATAGCATAAGCCATGCACAATAATTTGTGTATGGGCAAAGTAAAGGTAATCGAGATGTTGTTTAGAAAGTGAATGGTTTTAGCTTAATAGATATGATGCAAAGGAGGTTAAAATTGCTTTGAGTTGAAATGAAAATAACTTAACTGGGCTCTCATTTTATTAAATGTTGTTCACACTCACACTACTGAACTTAGGCGACAGAGTGAGAAATTATAACTTTGAACTAAAAACGCTTAATAAATATTTACTATTGCGTAAAGTATTGGGTAAGGTATGGCAGGCTTTTTCATTATTATGGGACGTATTATGAAGTTATCTCCATCTGTAAGCATCGAACATTCTGATTCAGGCTTAGAGTACATTAATGTCGCAAGCGACACGTGCACGGCTAAAATTTACCTCCAAGGCGCGCAGTTAACCCAGTTCACGCCGGCGGGGAAAAAGCCGCTGATTTGGGTATCAAGTGAAGAAGATTATCAAGAAGGTAAAAGTATACGTGGTGGTATTCCTATTTGCTGGCCTTGGTTTGGCGTTAACTCGAATCCTGATTGGCCTATTCACGGTGTAGCACGCACTCATCTTTGGCGTGCAGATGAAGTATCAGAAAATGATGGCGTAATTCGGGTTAGCTTAACGCTCCCAATGACGCAAATAGATGAGACTTATTGGCCATATAAATCGACCTTGAAAGTTGAATTCATATTAACGAGTAAGCTTGAAGTTCGTTTAACCACAACTAACCTTAGCGACCAAGCAATTACTTTTACTCAAGCTTTACATACGTATTTTCCTACGCCCGCAATTGAAGAAACTAAAGTAGACGGGCTTCAAGGTTCTAAATTCATAGAGTTCGGTGAAGGTCCATTTGATCAAAGTGAGCTGGTCGGGTTTGCGCGTGAGACTGACATGGTTTATACCCAAGCACCTGCTACACAAAGAATTATTACCCCTGATGGGATTATCGAAGTGGGTCGCGAAAACTCAACGTCTTGTGTGCTATGGAACCCGTGGATAGATAAATCAAAGCGCTTGTCTAACTTTGCTGATGATGAATACCATACAATGCTGTGTTTAGAAGCTGCAAACGTGATGGATGATAGTGCAACTGTGGCGCCTGGGCAAAGCCACACATTAGGCACGACCATTAGCTGGGTTTAATCGTTTACAGGCAAAACCAAGCCAACGTACGTTATGTTGGCTTGTAAAAGGATAGATGCACCGTGTTTGAAAATTACCAACTCGACTCTTTACCGCAACACCAAGATATCGTATTTAAACCGCTTGCAGATAATGCATTACTTTATGTGCAACTGAGTTGGCTGTTGTTCTACGTGCCCTTAATGCTAATTCTAGCTGCTGTTTGTTATTTTAATGATAAATTTGCCAGCATGGCGCAACTCCCCTTGTTAATTGCGCTCCCGATTATTTTAATATTGTCATTAGCTTATAACGTGCTAAGTGTCAGGCTGCGGGGGATCGCAGTACGAAATCATGATATTGCCTTTAAAAAAGGCGTTATTTGGCAGCAAGTTACAATTTTGCCGCTCTCTCGAGTACAACATACAGAAATACACAGAGGCCCTTTAGAGCGAAAGCTAGGCCTTGGTAGCCTTCGTTTATACAGTGCTGGGGGGATGAGTGCAGACTTAAGCATTAGTGGCTTAAGCCACTATGATTGCAAAGACATTCGCCAATTTGTACAAGATTATACTCAGCCAACACACTCAAATACCCAACTCAATGACGCAACGATAAGTGAAGCCCCAAGCAATGGATGAGCAACAATGGCAAAGAGTATCGCCATGGGCGTTAGTGTACTTTGTATTGCACTTTGCTTTTCGCTTTATAAAAGATGGCATTTTTAATTTATTACCAATCGCAGTCCTATTTGTTACTCAAGTCCAAAATAAACTATTTTGGGGTCAAGTTGCTGCGGTTGTTGCTGTTATAGCATTACTTATTTATTCGGTTGCTTACTATATAAACTTTCGATTTTGTATAACTGATGAACACGATATTTTACTTAACAAAGGTGTATTCAAAAAAGAGCGTTTAACGCTGAGCTTTTTGCGGGTACAGAATGTAAATGTAGCCGAGCCTTTTTATTTTAAGCCCCTAGGTTTGGTTAATTGTATTTTCGACGCCGCAGGAAGTGTGTCACAAGAAGTTATATTGCCTGGTGTAACGGCTAAATATGCTGATGCGATGCGTGAGCGTGTACTTACTTATAAAGAAAATGAGCAAGAGCAGAGCTCAGAGCCTTCTACAACTGATTTGGCTGAAGAGCAATCGCAACGCAACTTAACGCTCAGTAATAAAGAGGTGGCTAAGTTTGGCTTAATATCGAACATGGCTATTCTTGCGCTTGCTGCCTTAGCACCGTTTATGAATGTTTTATTTGAGTTTTTAGAAGAGGCGGTTATTAATCGTCTCGAAACTTTTTATGAGCAAGAAGTTGGCATGCTAGTAAATGCAGCTGCATTGGCTGTATTTTCGATTTTATTTTTAGTCGTTATCGTCGCAATTTTCCTGTCTGTGGTGATGGCGCTGATACGGTTTTATAATTATGAGTTATATTTCAGTGAAGGTAAGTTTAAACGTATTGCGGGCTTATTAGAGCGACACCAATTATCAGTGAGCTTGGAAAAGGTTCAATCAATATCTATTAAACAAAACCTGATCGCACGTGTTTTAAAACGTTACACCATCCAATGTTTTCAGGCCACTAGTGGGCATGCGATAGGTGCAAAAAACAAGCAAAGTTTAGTCATGCCTGTACTCGATGTTACGCAAGTCAACCAAATGCTGTTATGGATTTACCCTTGGCTGGATCAAACAGGATTTGACTTGAAAGCACTTAACTTTAAAGGTGTTGAGAGAGCTTTGCTGCTAAAAAATCTTTGCTTTTACGCGCTGACTCCAAGTGTCTTATTAGCTGCTTTTAGCTATGTTACTGACGTTATTAACCCCTTGTATTGTATTTTTATTTTTGCTTTATTAAGTATGTTCGCATTTTTGTCATATAAACGATACGGGTATTATTTTTATCAACATGAGGGGCGCTACTACGGCATTTTCAGAAGCGGCATGCTGGGTGTGCAATATCGCGTATTTGAATTATATAAAGCGCAAAGTGCTAATAGCATCAGCACCTACTTTATGCGTAAAAGTGGTTTGAAAAGCTTGTCTATACAACTAGCGTCAGGCACGGTTTCATTACCTTATCTTAAAAAAGACATCGCTAACGGTATAATCGACTTTATGATGTTTCAGGCTGAATCAGAGAAACGAAACTGGATGTAAAACCCCTTTATTGCAAATAGTTATCAATTGCATTGACTCTTTTCACACTGATATTATACTAATCAATATCAGTTTTTAAAGAATCAGGGATATGATGGTTTTAACATTATGTTTAATAGCGTTTTGCTGTGTATTGGTATTAATGTTTCATATTCGCTGCTGTAAAAAAGCATCACTTTTATGTGCTCGTTGTGGCGTGTTAACAGTCGGATGTTTAATTACGTTGGCTATGTATAGTGGTGGTATTGGGCTGTTGAGGGCATTGCTAGTCTTTGTTGTTTCAGTGTTTATAGTCAGTTTACTCGTTAGCTTAGTGCAGCCTTTAGAGATTGAATAACACGTTTTTTTACATTTAAACACTCACTTTTTTTGTCGATTACGCGCATAATATCTGAAAATAAAATATCAGGGATCGTGATGAAAAAAGTACTCGCCACTCTATTTTTACTGCTCGCAACCAACCTCTATGCGCAAGCAAACTGGCAAACTATCCACACAGAACATTTTAATGTTCATTACACGCAAGAGTCTCATGATTGGGCTCTCTCCGCTGCAAATGAATTGGAAATAGTGCGGACTAAGGTGTTAGCGCAGCAAAATCGTGCGCTAGATGAAATAATCGATGTTATCGTTTTTGACCCTCTAAACAGCGCAAATGGGTTTGCGATTCCTCCCTCAACTAATCCTATGATGGCACTTTTTACAACACCTCCTCAATCTGACACTGTCGTGTCAAATACTGCCGGTTGGCAGCAATTACTCATATTGCATGAATATGTTCACTTGGTACATTTAGCACAACCTACACGCAGTGACTGGCGCCAAGCTATCAGAGAGGTGTGGGATATATACGATTTAACATATGAGTCTATGCCGCGTTGGGCCGCTGAAGGGTATGCAACGTTATTAGAGTCTAAAATGACAGGGCGTGGGCGGCTATATGATAATTACAGTGAAGCGATTTTGACCGAGTTTGCTCAGCAAGGTTCATTTCCTAGTTATGACCAGCTGAGTGATGTTGAGGGGGGCTATATGGCAGGTTCTATGGCTTACTTGTTAGGAGCTCGCTTTTTACGTTGGTTAGAGGAGCGTCACTCAGCAGATACATTAGATGCTGTTTGGACGCGTATGCAAGGGGTTAAAAAGCGTGATTTTGATGAGGCATTTAGCGGTGTATTCGGTGATTCTGCTAAGTCACTTTACCGTCGTTTCATTGCTGAATACACCTACAAAGCCATGGCTAAAGAGCAAACAGAAATTAAACCAAAGGGCACACTTTGGCTCGATTTAGCGTATCACGCTAGTAACCCTGCTTTATCGCCAGACAAGCAAAAAGTTGCGGTTGTTGAAAGGGATAAAGATGGTAAAACAAAACTCGTCATTTACAGTACAGAGCAAAATACGCAAGCGGCAGAGGAGTTTGCACAAACTCAGCAAGAGATTTTGAAGAACGATCCACTTGATATTGTAGATTCTGCCCCTGCGGTATTTAAACGAAAACAACAAAAAGTACTGAACCAAATTAATCGTGCGGGCATTCAAAATCCTCAGTGGCTAAATGATGAGGAGATATATTTTGGTGCGTACACACGTAATGATGATATTGAGAATACCCGAGTGGCGGATATTTTTAGCTGGCATGTTAGTACGGGCGAAGTAAAGCAACTCACTGAGCTTGCTGGGCTACGCCGCTTTAGTATTGCTGACAATGGCCAGACCTTATACGCTGAGCGTTCTCGTTCAGGTTACTCTGAACTGGTTAAATACGATATTCAAACGGCCACAGCCACGCCACTATTTAATAAAAGCTTAGAAGATGTATTTGATTACCCAGTACTTAGCCCTAATAAAGCTAAATTAGCTTATTTAAGAACAACCTATAATCACAATTGGCAGTTGTATATACAAGACTTTGACACTGGAAGCAGCCATCGAGTACCTATGCCAACAGGCTACCAATACTTGTCTCAGCCAAGCTGGGGGCATAATGGCCAATCGCTGTATTTTGTGGCGGGGTTGAATGGTGCACTGGATATTTATCGCTTTGATATAGCTGAAAATACATTAGTTCAAATGACCCAAGGCCAAGAAGCGGTCGCTTATCCTCAGGTTATGAGTGATGGCACTATTTTGTATCTAGCCATTACACATGAAGGGTTAGACTTTAAACAACTTGTACCTACCTACAAAGGCGAGGTTATAACCGAGCTTGCAACAAACACTCTCGCGCCGCAATTTATAGTTGAGAAGCACCAATTACCGGCAGCACAGGTATACACTGCAGAAGCTGGTAAATCGCTGGATTATGATCCGTGGCAACAAAATGCAACGGCAGCTTTGGGAGCGCAATATAACTCGGCTTCATCATCATTACTTAATGTAAGCCTAAAAGGCAGTGACTTACTCAAACAACTTGATTGGCAAATAGGCTACAGTGCCAGCCTTGATAATGAGGCGCTTTCAGGGGGATTTGCTGAAGTAAAATATGGATTGAACCAGCTTGAATATAACGCTAAGTTTTTTATGTTTGATATGGATGGCACAAAACAAGCACGTGCAACAAATAGCCCTAAATATGCCAAACAAGGTGGCTATGTTGATGCGAAATACTTAATTAGTGTCGGCCAACTAAAAATAACCCCCTCAATTGCATACAACTACACTGATATAGATACAAATTTAGGCAGTAAACGTAATCAGCAGTGGTTAAGAGCGAGTGTTTCACAGCGCTGGAATCATGACCGTCAATCATTTTCGATTGGTCAAAATATTCTTGCTCAATGGTATGAGGGAGATAATGATGAAGATGATTGGCAAGGTTATGATTTTGCAGCCAATGTTTTTGGTAAAGTGTATGACATTCCTTTATATGTGAACTACCAACAACGGCATCGTGATAATGCCAGTTTGACGCTTGGTGGTTATAGTTCGTCATTAATTGCTAACAATACCCATGCAGATTATGTGTTTGCGAAAGAACTTCCTTTTCATGCAACAACGGCAGAGCGTTACCTGAGCTACGGCGGTGGGGCAAGTTTCACCCAAGGGATGCCGTGGCTTTATTATCAGCAGCATCAAATTGACAGTGAAGTTTTTGCGCAAAGCTATGGCATTAAATTTCAAGACTCAATAGGCTTTGGCCTTGCAAGTGCGGGTATCAACGACCTTCATGTTGATTTTGGCCTGGCAAAAGTAGAAGGCGATAGCTTTGAGGATGAGTTAAGAGGATGGTTAGGCTTTTATTATTCTCTTTAATCTTGCAAATGCCTTGATGTATTTCAAGGCATTTTAACGACGACTTCAAACCGCTTATATTCTTAGTTGAAGTCGTTTGGGTTAGGCTTATTTTGATTTAGCAAATACTGACGCCAGCTTTGCAGCATATACATTGCGCTGCGTCTCATCTCGCTCAAGCTTCATCGCTTGCTCCAACAGCCTTTTAGTAGCACCTAAATGACCTTGTTGATAGCGAATTTTTGCTAATGCAACATAGGGCTCTGATAAATAAGGGGCTTTATCAATGGCTTGATTGATATATTTTCTAGCATGCAGGTATTGTCCGCTTAATGCCTCTGTTTCACCTAACACAATTAGCTGATAAGGATCTTTCTCAGTTAGATCCAATTTTTGGTTAATCTGTTCAACCAGCATCTCGTTGCCAATATCTTCAGCCAATGCTTTGTAATTGCTTAATAAGTTTAGGCTCTCTAGATGATGGTCAAATGCACTTTGGTAAATACGCTGAGTTGTTGCTTGATCATTCACGCGCTTGTGGAGAATAGCAGCTAAATTAAACAACTCAGGATCATTAGGCGTAAACGTATTGGCTTTCGTTAATAAGCTATAAGCTAAGTTGTAGTTTTCTTGCGACAGCGCTTCGGCTGCGAGATTAGCGTAATATTTCGCAATGAGGTCATTAATGTCTGCGCTACCAGAGTAAAAACTCCCTCTTGATGGGAAGTAATCAACGATGACACCTGGGCGGATAAAAACGATTTTGCCTTCTTGCTTTTCAAGCGGTTTATACAGCTTTGTTCTAAAGTGATTTGCAATAAACACCAAATTACCTTCTTTGGCATAAACAGGTTCGCTGGTCATTTCTTGAAAGGCTGTTTCAAGCCCAATAATATTGGCATACGCTTGAGTTACAATAGCTAGACTTATACAGTTGCCTTGGGCTTTCTCGAGTGTTTGCGAAGCCGTTAAGGTATCACCATGATAAGTAAACCCGCCCAAACTACTTTCAATGTAATTATATATAATGAGTTCGTCAGACTCGCCTAGTAAGCGGTTTGCCTTTACGTAAGCAATAAATTTTTGCTGTTCTTGCTGTGGGAGTTGAAAAAGCTGCTGCTCAGAAGGCACGGATTCAAGTGTGAATAGCGAATGATTAATCAGCTGTGTTAATGAAGGAACCTCCTGAATTGAGGACGCTTTGGGTGTGGTTGTTGAGGCGCACCCTGCGAGTAAGCATATAAAAAATATAAAAGAAAACTTCATAATCCCCCCGTTTATTTTTAAGTGACGCTGAAGGACACTTTTTAATTAAGCAAGAAAGTTAAACTGGGTTGCTCATCTCTTTCTTAATCAATTTGATGCTAAATGCGTTTAAAATCTATTCATACTGTAATGTAAACTTGCCAACAAAGCTTGTCTTTTTTTTCATCAATAGTTGCGTGTTAGATTTAGATCTATACAATGCCGCGCCTTACATAAATCAAACAAAAACAGTGGTTTACATTTTTGTTTTGTTTTATTTAAAAGTCCTTAACTTATTAACTGATTTGTAACTAGCGAGGTTTGCTTTGGCGCATTATTTGCCTATATTATCATCATTTATTTTAGTGTTTAGCTTTTTACCACTACTAAATAAAATCCGCAAAAACCGAAGTGTATCGGGATTATCATTATTGATGATGACGTTTGGCGTAGCGCAAAGTACGTACTTTATTACCTATAACGTGTATTTTGAGCGTTTTTACATGGTCTTACCCTTTGTCGTAACGGGTGGTTTAAGTGGCCTTATTTTGTATTACTTTGCGCGCTACAATGCCAAGCGTGAGCAGCGGATCCAGTTAGCAGCGATGCTAGGTTTTTCATTGCTTCCTTTTTTATTGCTGTTAAATCCTCAGTTAGAGGCTGCTCAAGTACTTACGTGGCTGACGTTTGTTGGCTTGATCATGAGCTCAGTGCGAGTAATGCCACAAACCTATAAAACACTTCGCAGTGGTGATATTAGCAATTTAAGTGCTCGCTACTTTAGCTTGCAGTTTATAGCGGGCTTATGTGGCTTATTTGCCGAACTTGCCATGGCGACCCCAAGTACCTCTCACATCTTAACGTTTGTCATGATACTGCTGACGAATGCTGCACAACTTGGCTGTATTCAATATTACAAAATGCGCCCAGTCGCAGCTTAGCTTTCTAAAAGTGAAATAATTTTGATGTTCAATTAGCTCCGTGTATGGCAACTTATCCTATAAAGGTTTCCATACACTGAGCTTTTAATGCAACTAACTATCCATCAAATTGACGCGTTTACTAATGAACTGTTTAAAGGTAACTATGCTGCGGTAATCGATGTTGAAGCGTGGCTCAGTGATGAGTTGATGCTCAAAATAGGCGCTGAGAATAATGTGTCTGAAACCGCGTTTACATGCAAACAAGCCGATGGAAGCTTTGCAATACGTTGGTTTTCACCGTTAATGGAAATAGACTTTTGTGGGCATGCAACACTTGCCGCTGCCTATGTGTTGTGCGAACAGCATGATGTGTCACAGGTACGCTTTCAGGCAGCCGCTGTGGGTGAATTGATAATAAATAAAAATGCCGATGGCAGTTTTGCCATGACATTTCCAAAGTAAGCGCCAGAGGAGATACAAATTATCCCGCCAGCACTTCTCAAAGACTTGTCTATACAACCATCTAAGGTGTTGAAAAATAGGCAGGTTTACTTTTCTATCTATGACAGTGAGCAGGATGTATTAAATCTTAAAACAGACTCAGGGTTACTTAAAACATTGCATCCATTTGATGTTGTTGCCACTGCGCCAAGCACGCAATATGATTTTGTTTCGCGTTATTTTTGGCCTGCCAACGGTGGTGATGAAGACTTTGTGACGGGCTCAATTCATACTGGACTTGCGCCTTATTGGGCGCAGCAATTTGCTAGAAACACGCTAAGCGCTTATCAAGCTTCAAGCCGGGGTGGGCATATGCAATGTGATGTAGGTGATGATGCGGTAACTTTAACAGGGCGAGCTGTACGCTACATGCAAGGCACAATTTATTTATAATTGTTCTTTGTGCCTTGTGGAAGTTTAATGGTGATTTGCGCGCCATGTTCGGTATTTGCTAACTGTAGCTGGCCGCTGTGCTTTTGCACAATATCATTACATAGCGCTAGACCAAGTCCGTGACCGGTTTTTTTAGTTGTATATAAAGGCTGGAGCGCGTTGTCTAGATTTGCAAAGCCAGGGCCGTTGTCGGTGAGCAGCAGTATTTGCATATTAGCTTGCTGAAAACACCTTAAAGTAATACATGGTGCACTATTAACGGCTTCAAATGTATTTTTAAATAGGTTAATTAATAGCTGCTCAATAAGCAGCTTATCAGCAAAGCATTGTGATTCACCGTCAAAGTTAAGGTGAATACTTTGCTCTGCTGCGTTTAGTGTAGCTAAAGTTTTTAAATTAAAGTCGTGTGGTTTTGCTGCGGGTAATCGACTCAGCTCAGAGTAGGCTTTTATAAACTGTAACAGTGATTCACTGCGTGATTTTACTCGCTCTAATACTTGTCTGGTTTGTTTTTCATTTAATGTCTCTGCACTTAGCAGTGTATCTGCCATGGATGCCATAGGGGTGATCGAGTTATTTAGCTCATGCGATAATATGCGAATTAAATCAGCTTGAGATTGGCGTTTAGCATTTTGCAGTTGGTGGCCAATATAGCTGGCTGTGATCACCGTTTGCTTTGCATCACTGAGCGCAATGCGTTGCACTTGCCAATCTTGATTTAATTGGGCATGGCGGCATTGTGCGTTTTTAACGGTAAAACCGCATTCGGCCATGCTCATACCGCGTAGTAATGGCATTTTAAGTTGTTGATACATAGGTTGATTGAAGAAAATAAGCCGCTCTTTTTCATTGAATACGGCGATTGGGTGCGGCCAATGATGAAATAGTCCATCGATCAAATGCGTTGCGTGTGGCATTGGCTTGTTAAACAGTGTGTCAATTTGTTCGCCGAGCATGGCCCATGGGGAGCGCGAGCCGCTAAAGCCCAAGCTGAGATTACTTTGCCCTTGCTGTTTTGCATCAATATAGGCTTGCAGTTGAGCGATAGGTGAAAAGTAAGCGTTAAATAACCGATAGATGCACATAATAAGCAGGTAACTTAAGCAAATAGCCAAGGTGGCAGTCAGCAGTAAGTCTTGGCTTAATTGATAAACCCAGCCAGTACTTGGCACGATAATGGCGCAAAAAATAGTTGCAAATATACTCATCACCTTGGCTTTATGGCTTATTTTAAAGTTACTCATCAAGCCCCTCTAGTTGATACTTTTCCATCCGTCGGTACAGCGCATTGCGTGAGATACCTAAGCTTTTTGCCGCGGCTGTAATTTGGTGGTTATGTTGTTTTAGTGCGTCAGTAATACGTTGTTTTTCAAGTTCTTCAAGTGTGAGTTTGGGAATTGATTGGTTTTGATTCGTTTGGCTATCCAACATTATTTGCGATAACTCGATGATGCTTCCCGTGCACATCAACATGGCGCGTTCTATCACATGGCTCAGTTCACGAATATTACCCGGCCAACCGTGGCTGCATAACAACTCTTCAACGTTTTGGGATAACGTGCAGGGCGGCTTATTATATTTAGCAGCAAAATGATTAATAAAATGTGTGGCGAGTGGCAAAATATCGTCTTTTCGTTCACGTAACGCAGGTAGGCGAATAACAAAGGTGTTTAAGCGATAATATAAATCTTGGCGAAATTGCCCATCAGTAATGGCTTTATAGAGGTCTTGATTGGTTGCGGCGATCAAGCGTACGTTAACTTGTTCACTGGCGTTTGCACCAAGCGGCGTAAATTCACCCGTCTCAAGCACTTGCAATAATTTAGGCTGTAAATGAACAGGTAAAGTGCCTATTTCATCCATAAATAACGTGCCACTTTTGGCGCGACTAAACGCCCCTATTCGGTCTTGTTTAGCGTCGGTGAATGCGCCTTTATGATGACCGAATAATTCACTTTCAAATAAAGACTCTGCAATAGCACCCATATTTAGGCTCACAAAGGGGGCTTGGTTGCGTGTGCTTAATTGGTGTATACGCTTGGCTAGTTGCGATTTCCCTGTGCCATTTTCACCTAAAATTAATAAGTTAGCATCGGTTGGCGCAAGCTGTGTAATCAGTGTATCGAGCGACTGCATTGCAAGTGAGCAAGCTATCCAATCACCTTGTGTAGGCGTTGTCGTAATGGGGTTAATGTGATTGGCTATCTGGTTGAGTAATTTTTCCTTTCGCCATGGTTTTTCAATAAAGTCTTTCGCGCCTTTTTGCAACCCGGTGACTGCCAGTTCAATATTGGCCCAAGCAGTCATTAGCATAATGGGAATACCCAAGGGGGTGATTTGTTCGAGTAGTGCAAGGCCTTCTTTACCCGAGGTGGTATCACGGGTGAAGTTCATGTCTAGTAACACCAGCGCAGGCGTTAACCGACCAAGCAATTGCATGCATTGAGTTGGCCCATCAGCTTCAACCACCCGATAGCCTGCTTGCTCGAGTAGCATCGAGAGTGCAAAGCGAATGTCATCGTCGTCATCAACGATTAAAATAGTATGTGGGATCATCGTGGTTTTAATGGCAGCGTGTGCTGCCATTACCTTAAAAGTTTATTGCTCTCTAAGCGCGCGCATAGGGTCTGCATTAATAATACGCCATACTACCAAAACAATGGCAGAAAAGACGATAGCAATCAATAAACTAGTAAAAATTGTGAGTGCTTGCCAAGAAAATGCGGGTAATAAAGGAATGGCGCTTTGCAGTGTTAAATAAAGACCACAGGCGAGGGTGATAGCAATAGCTAGCGCACTCAGTAGTAAGCCATTAAAGCTTTTTAACGTTCGTTTCATGAGGTTTAAGCGGCTTGCCCCGGTTGCCATACGTATAGCAAGTTCAAAGCGTTTTAACTCTGTAAAGCTCATTGCCATACCATTACTGCCCACGGCTGCAAGTAGCAAAGTTAAGAGAGACAATGCACTGATAAAATAAAATTGCACGCGTTGCGGCATGACTTGTTCATCCCAGCGTTCATCAAGTGTGCGTGCATCTACTTCAATAACTTGTGGGTGAGCATATTTAATTGCATGCATAATGGCATGTTTATCAAAGCGTTGCCCTGGCGGCAGTTGCATAGCAAGCGTGATCCCAAAATTCGGGGCATCATGTGAATAGCTGTAAAGCATGGTCGGATAACCCTGATCTTTAGCCATGATGGTGTAATTATCTGCGACCACTCCGATAATTTGACGAAGAGAAACTTCTTTACCTATTACCGATTCAATGGTGCCATCGGTGGACAATTGCTTAGCAAAGGTTTCGTTGATTAATGCCACGGGCTCTAAATTTTGATATTGCGTTTGGCTCATATTTTGCCCAGCCAGCAAGTTGAGCTTATAGGTCTGTAAATAATCGGGAGCAATGTTAATCGTCATATAGGTAAAGCGCTCTCGGGTTTGCTCATCCTCGGTCATATTAATAACAGTGTTAAAGTTAAAAGGTTCGCCTTGGCTTTGTAGTGAGGTGATACCAGGCTGCACTTGCAAAACGGCCTGTTCAAGTTGGTTTTTTATTTCAAGCGCACCCTGATAGCGTTGTTTTGTTTTTTGCTCTGTCGCGATAGGATCTTGTTTTGCTTGTTCCTCAATCTCTGCAGTATTTAACACAGGGTCATCGTTATTTTGTAGGCGTACATTGGCTATTAGCGTATTGCCTGGCTCAAAACCTAAGTGAATATTTAGCTTATCGTAGGCGGTATTTGCCAGCATAGCGGTGCCCGTTAAAATAACCGCAGCGGAGCTTAACTGTGCAATAAATAACACTTGACTAAGACGGGTCACTTTACCTGCATTGACACCCTTATTACCGTTATTAAGGTTGCTAATTAGTTGTGTTTGATCAAACTGACGGGTTGATAGAAATGCAAAAAATAAATTGATAATCAGCACAATTGCAACCGCAACAGCAATAGTTATTGCATCAATTTGCACCAGTTCAAGCATCGCGATATTACCGCCACTGATGATAGGTAATAATCTGATCAGCCAAGCGGCACCTAGCAAACCTAATACTGCGGCGAGTAAAAAGGTGCTCAGGTTTTCTAAAAAGCTCATTACTAATAATTTGTTGCGTGATGCGCCCATACATAACTGTGTGGCAAATTCTTGTTCGCGTTGTTGGTAATGGGCAATAAATAGGTTTAGTAGGTTGAGGCTTGCCATTACGAGTAAGATGACCACCGTTGCTAATAAAAACAACAGCATGGTTTGCTGATCTTCCATCAGGTTATCGCGATATAAGGTTGCCGTGCTTTCTGGGGCCATGCTCTCAAACATTTGTTTCATAGGGCCAAGCTGTTCACCTTGGTCAAGATAATACTGCTGCCAAAAACTCTCCATGTCATCGGCCGTAAATGCACGTTCGGTTTGGCGAAATAGGGGCAGCAGGCTGCCGTTGATAGACATTTGTGTCGGCATTGCTGCTTTTTCGGCTAAATCATAATAACGCCATACTTGCTGAGCATACTTTTCATCGTTATCGGAATTAAATGATGAAAAGTCACTGACCACTCCGCGAATTTGCAGTGATGTACCCTCTATTTGTAATGTTTGACCTATGGCGTTTACGCTTTTTTGAAATGCGCTTTGCCATAAGCTTTGTGAGATCCATACCGAGTTTTGTGTATTGACGTTGTTTGGCTGCTCACCTAGTAGTAACGTACCTCCAACTACTGGCATAAAGTTATGACTGGCATCGAAGCGTGAGACGGGGTAATTCGTTTCGTTTACAGTTACCGCACTTTCGTCAGCTTGGTATGCAGCAAACTGGCCATATCCTTTGTATTGCTCAGCTAATAATGCCAAGCGTTTAGCAGTAAACATAGAAACACGCATATCTTCTGAAACCGCCATGGTGCGGTTAATAACATACAGGTTTTTTTCGTCTTTTATATCAGGTAAAGGCTTAAATATAAGGTGGCTGCTCATAGCGACAACGGCAAGTACCGCAGCCAATGTTAAGCTTAGTGTAAGCAAGATGGGCAGTGACAAGCGTGGCAATGTAAATAACCGTAAAACACCGTGGCGCAGTGCGCGAAGATAAAAACTCATGCGACAGCCTCCTGATGCTCAACCAATACTTTACCATCGAATAAACGAATTTGACGCTGCGCCATTTGGCTATAACGTTCGTCATGCGTCACCATTACAACGGTGGCGCCTTGCTTGTTTAAATCAAGCAACAGTTGCATGACAGCATCGCCGTTTTGGCTATCTAAGTTACCGGTTGGTTCATCGACTAGCAGTAAATCAGGGTTGCCTACTAAAGCGCGGGCAATGGCAGCACGTTGCTGTTGCCCACCAGATAACTGATTTGGTTTATGGTCTAAGCGTGCACCCATGTTTACCGCAGCCAGTTGCTTCTCGACTGCTGCCTTTATAGTACTGCTCAATGCTCCGCGGTGCTCAAGTGGCAGTGCTACATTTTCAAATACAGTTAAGCTATCAATTAAATTGAATGACTGAAATACATAGCCAATATGCTTGTTACGTACGCTAGATCGTTGATCGATTTTAAGGCTCTGTGTATCAATATTAGCTAATTGGTAATGACCATCCGTTGGGGTGTCTAGTAGGCCTAAAATACTGAGTAAGGTAGATTTACCGCAACCTGATGCGCCAGAAATAGCGATGAACTCACCTTTATTTATCGTTAAAGATACATCTTGCAAGGCATGCGTTTTAACTTGGCCTTTGCTATACACTTTATTGATATTATTAATTGTTACGAGTGCAGTCATGATATTTTCCTTAAAGTTTTGAAGTATCTAAAGCCAAGTGGCTGTAATTATGCCATTGGCTTAAATCATTTGTGATAATTTTTTCGCCAGCAATGGCCCCCAGGGTAATGATCAGGTCAGTACCCGTTAGCTCGCCAAAGGTAATTTGCTGCTGGTGTAGTTGTGGTTGGTTAGGAATGTGTTTATAGAGTTGTTGTGCGCCAAGTGGTTTTAGACCGGGTTGTTGGCTTACATACAAGGCGTTTTCTTTACGCTCAACAAATACGAGTGCATTAACTGGTTGTGCTGGGCGTAAGCTGCTTGGTAAGGGGCCGCTTAGGTGGACTTCTGCAACAATAAAGCCGTTTTCAACCACAGAGGCAAGTTGTTCAACGGTCCCTTTTAGCTTGCCTGTGGGGTGTTTTAACTCAACAGCCGCGCCAAGTTGGATACGCTCAGCAATGCGTTGTGGGATATTCAGCGTTGCCATTAATTGCGTTTTTGAACCAACGCGCGCCATTGCTTGCCCTTGATTTACCCGCTCCCCAAGTTCAATATCTAAACGTTGCAGGGTGCCAGCCATTCCTGTGGTGATGGTCAATGCCGCTACTTTACTGCTGACTAAGTCGACTTGTTTTTGTTGCTGCTTTAATAAAATTTTTTGTTGCTCAAGCTCTAACTTGTGCATTTCTTTTTGTTTTTCAAAGCGGTAATTTGCAAACTCTAAACGCTTTCTTAGCTGGTTATGTTTAAGAATAGCGCGTTCTAAATCAATTTTGGCCGCAATGCCTTGATCTGATAGGCGCTGGTTTACATCAACATCTAATTTAGCGCCTTGTATCTGGCTATCTATATCAGCGAGTTCGGCTTGGAAGGTGAGTTGCTCGTTTTGTTTTTGAAATTTAAAGGCCGCAAATTCAGAGTTCATGCGTTCAAGCTTTGCTTGTGCTTCAAATTGTTGCTGTTCTAGATCTGGGTTTGTGAGCTTAGCAATAATTGTGTCGGCTTCAACATCAGCGCCAGCGCGCAGGTAAATTTCACTGACTTGGCCTGTCGCGGGAGCACTGATCAGGCGCTCATAGCGTGAAGCGTATTGACCATATACGGGTGTCATAATATCGATATCACCTTGCTTAACAGTAACGACATTAAGCATGTCTGCGTTAAGTTGTGGTGTGGTAGGTTTAATTGTGAAATAGCCTACAAATGTGACAACCACAAGCACTGCCATAATCAGCGTGCGTTTAAATCTGTTTGGTTTTGTTTTTTGGTCAATATTGATGTTCATTATCTACTCATCATTTTGGTTGATACAGTCGATAATGAAAATTTGATGCCAAAATTAAATATGCTTTAATTTCAGTGTCTTAAGATTTTGTTTCGCTTTTTTAAAAGAAAGGATGTTCGATATCGAACACGGGACTGTTCGGTTTTGAAAACAAAAAAAGCCGCACTTGAAGTGCGGCTTAATATTATTGCATAGTGTTTTATGCTTCGAGCGCTTTGCTGATTAAGCGGTCGATATATTGCTTATGCGCTTTAGTTGCCGTATCAGCACCCCATGGGGTACTGCTATCTGCAATTTGTGTTAGCTGATAAAGCGCAGCTGTTCTTGCTAAGTTGTCGTGCTTACTCGCTTTACCCAGACCCGCAATTGCAATTAGCTGATTTACATATTGAATTTGTAAGTTATGGCTAATTGAGTTTGCTTCTTTAGTATCAACAAAAATACTTGCTGTTAAATCGCCCATAAACTGATTTAAGCTGTATTCATTGCCGTACAGTGCGGTATCTGAAATACGCTGCATTACAGCTGGATGTAATAGTTGTGCAAGCACAGACTTTTGCATTCCTAAAATCATTTTATGTGGTTTTGGATCTTCGTTTTTACCGTAATGATTAAAACCACGACGCTGCTGCTGCATATAGTTATACAGTGGCTTCATGCTGCTTAGTACATCTGGTGCAAATACGTTCTTAGCTAAAATTTGCATCGCTTGCTGCTGACGCTCAAGTGGCACAGGAGTAAATGGTTTTACATCGTCATTACCACCAACGACTGCACGTTCGACATACACACCACCGATTTGGCGAGAAATGACGTTAGCTTGCGCTCGGTATTGGCCAAATAGGCTGTTTGCAGAAATAAGTAGCTGTTGGTGAGATTCACCTTCAACGCGCGCTGTGTCTTTTAATTCAGAGAACAGCTTGTTGATCAGCGCCATTCTGTCTGCGCCGTAAGCCGCTGGGTTTGATGACATATCACCAATCATTACGCGTGGATCAATGTGACGACCTGGTGCACGCATATCATCGGCATCGTTACCAAAAGCAAGTTCATGCTCTGTTGAGCGGGCAAGAATCTGCTCTAGGCGTTGTTGCTCGGCAGCATCATCTGCAAGTGCTTGGCTGTAACCAAATTCAATAGCCCAATCATCATATGGACCCGGTTTAGTTTGGAAAATATCACCTTGTTGCATGCCAATAGGGGCAATATTAGCTGGGGCATAATCCATTACTGAACCTGTGACAATACCTTGTGTTTTGGCTTTATCGTGGACTTCTTTTTCATCCCACAAGATAGATGATTTCATATTGTGGTTTAGGCCTAGAGTATGACCAACTTCGTGCAGTACTAACTGTGTTAAACCTTGGCGTAAGATTTCTTTGTCTTCAATACTTGCGCCTGTTG
Organism: Pseudoalteromonas sp. 3D05; assembly: GCF_002723455.1. Classification (GTDB taxonomy): domain Bacteria; phylum Pseudomonadota; class Gammaproteobacteria; order Enterobacterales; family Alteromonadaceae; genus Pseudoalteromonas. The sequence goes on from NZ_PDUS01000005.1 coordinate 72,041, forward strand.
AAAGACTATTGGCCAACATCATATTTTGTTGAATTTCGTGTCCTAAAGAACAGTTTAATTCGCCAGTACTTACAGGGTTGTTGCTGTGGCTCATAGTACCTTGAGTAAACAGCGTGTCATAGATCCAACGGTTCTTCATGAATACAAACTCAAGCATGATATCTGAGCCAAGTATTTCACCGGTTAATGGGTTGGCAAGTGCTGGGCCGTAGCCGCCAAATGGAGGTTTAGGCGAAGATGTCCAACGTAGTACGTTGTAGTTAATATCGCCAGCATCCCAGTCTGCATTATCAGGCTGAATTTTCACTTCGATGGCATTTTTAAAGCCCGCTTTTTCAAATGAGCTGTTCCAAGCCAATGTGGCTTCTTTAATAGTGTCGCGCCATTCAATTGGCGTAGTGTTCTCAATCCACCAAGTAATTGGTTTAACAGGCTCTGATAGTGCTGCGCTTGGGTCTTTCTTTTGCAAGTCCCAACGTTTAATTACATCTTGATAAGGGGCCCAATCTGGCGAGGTCATTTGGTCAAACTGATTAGTGAAATAACCAATACGTGCATCGTCAATACGAGGTTGGTAGTCGTTCTCTGGTAAGGCTACAAATGAATGCTGTACTTTTACTGAGACATTACGCGGGTCACTAACTGCGCTTGAGCCGCGAACGCTTGGGTTAGCATTTTCAAATACATAATCAACAACAACATCTAGGTTATTTGCGTATGGGCGCTGTTTAATAATACGTGACTTTTTAGCGCTTAATTTACCGACTTTAAAACGCTTTTTAGCATTTTTATCGTTCGGGTTTGGCCATGGCGATACTTTGTGCAGTGCTTCACTTAAAAATAGTTTATCTACCTTAAAGGCAATTTTTTCTGCTTCGTGTTTTTCAATTTTGATACTGGCAAGTACGGCTTCGCTGATATTGGCATCGGCTGCTTTAGCAATGGCGCTGTTTTCATCAAACTGGTAGCGTGGAGTTTTGCTGATAATATCAATACGGTCAAAGTACTTTCTAAACTCAATTAGCTTCGTTTCACGGTACGCACCACGAAAATGCCCTGCATCGGTTACACCATCAACAGTATGTGCAAAATATACAAAAGGTGTATCAAGTTGAGACTCATTGATAACCATTAAGTGGTCACCGGTTTTTTCGTCCTGATATAAGCTAAAGATACCCGCAAATTCAGTTTTGTCTTTAATTAATTCGGCAATTGTTTTGTCTTTTTTGTCATCTTTTTTGTCTGCAGCTAATGCGTGGCCGCTGGTCGCTAAAGCTAAACTTAATGCTAGCGTAAGGGTGGTTAATTTCATTTTCTGCTCTTTTTGGCTTGTTAAAATCATCTGGATTGTACCGAACTTAGTCATATAAAAAACACATCTAAGATGAAAGGAAAGTTTTTAGAGTTATCTTCTTGAATTTTATAAATTGTTTTTTTGTATCAAAATATAACAAGCGGCTAATATAATTAGATGAGTTTTTGTAACAGTTACTTACAAATGTCACGTTAATGTTTCATCTAGCTCTGTTATTATGGTCTCAGTAAAAAATTAAGGAGATTAATTATGCGAACAACGTTACTTAAAGGGATCCTTCCTTTTGTGATTCTGGGCTTTGGTGTCGCTGGATTCATGGCAATTAATGCCATTGCACAAGAGACAGAGAGCAAAGAGATAGTAGACACACGCCCTACGGTAGAAGTTGAGCCTGTATCTGCTAATAACCACCAAGTGGTTATTAATAGTTATGGTGAGGTTAAGCCGCTGGAAAGTACACGTTTATCTGCGCAAGTGTCTGGTGAAGTGGTAAGTTGGCACCCTAATTTTGTTGCCGGTGGTATTGTGGCACGCGGTGAAACCTTGTTTACCATTGAAAAAGACAATTATGAAGCTGCATTACTACAAGCTGAGGCTGAACTGGCGCAAGCGCAAGCACAATTAATTGAAGAGCAAGCACAGGCTAAAGTAGCAGAAGATGAAGCGAAGCGTTTTCCAAATAAAGAGCGAACAGCGCTTTTTTTACGTGAACCGCAAGTACTTAGTGCACAAGCATCTGTGAAGTCAGCTCAAGCACGTTTAAAGCGCGCGCAACGAGATTTAGATAACTGTGAAGTAACTGCACCTTACGATGCATTAGTAGTTAGCCGAGAAATTGGTGTTGGTCAGTATATCAATATGGGCTCTCAAGTAGCTGAGCTAAATAACATTGAATCAGCAGAAGTTATTATTCCAATTGCAGGCTTTGACAGCGTATTTTTACCAGAGCGTGTAAAAGGCGTTAAAGCAACAGTGATTAAATCTGGTTTACATGGCTTTAGTCGCGAAGCGCAAATCGACCGCGATTTAGGGATTGTTGACACAGCAACACGTATGAGTAGCTTGGTTGTTCGCATTAATGACCCATATGGATTAGCTAACAAACACCCAGCGATTAAATTTGGCACGTATGTGCAAGTTAACTTTGCAGGCGCCATGCTTGAAAATATTTATCGTTTGCCGCAAGAGTTGGTTAACAACCAAACAGTGTGGATTGTGAACGCTGAGCAGCAGCTTGAGGCGCGTAAAGTAAACGTTGTGCGTGAAGAAGGTGAGTATTTTTACATTAGTGATGGCTTAGAAGCTGACGATAGGCTAGTTGTAACGCTACCAGAGTACCCGCAAAAAGGGATGGCGGTAAAAATTGCAGGTATGCCTGACGTTAAACAAAATGAGGCACTTCAAAGTGCTGACACAGAAAAGCTTTAATAGGGTGACTGCGTTATGAATAACACTGAACTACCCAGCTCTGAGCAACCACAAGCTGCTCCAAAACACGAAAAGCAAACTGGTATCATAGCCTATTTTGCTAATAACTCAGTTGCAGCTAACCTGATGATGTTTTTTATTATCATCATGGGTGTTATTAGCTTTTTCACCATGCAACGTCAGATGTTTCCAAACGTTGAAATTAATTACATTTCTATTAATGCTAACTACCCAGGGGCATCGCCTCAGGAGATGGAAGAAAGCATTTTAATTAAGATTGAAGAGTCTCTAAAAGACATTACAGAAATAAAGAAAGGGGTGTACCGCTCATTTCGTAACGGCGGGAGTGCCCAGTTAGAAATTAATACCGACGCTGAATTAAGTGAAGTGCTTGATAAAGTGAAGCTACGCGTTGACGGTATTGCGACTTTTCCAGCAGGTATGGAACCGGTCACCATAAGTCAAATTGAGTTTCGCCAAGATGTTATTGGTATGACACTGGTTGCTGATCTGCCGCTAAGCGAGCTTAAACCGATTGCTAATCGCATTGAAGATGAACTCTTGCAGCTTTCAAACGTATCGCTGGTGGTGAATGATGTGCCACTGGATGAAATTGCAATCGAAATCGAACCTGACACTTTGCGCCAATACAACCTCACGCTCAATGATGTTTCTGCTGCAATTCGTCGTTACTCTGCAAACTTTTCAGCGGGCCAGTTAAAAACTGATGCCGGTGTTATTTCTGTTCGCGTTGAGAACCAGTTTTACTCTGGCGAAGAGTTTCGTCAAATCCCTGTAAAAATAGGCAATAATGGAGCGAAGGTGCTGCTGCAAGATATTGCGGTAATTAAGGACCAGTTTACGGAAGGTGAGCGTTACTTTAAGTTTAACGGTGAGAATGCGGTTTATTTGTCGGTAAAAGCAACAGAAGATCAAAACATGATTCCTGTTGCAGAATCAGTGAAAGCTTTTATTGAGCAAAAGAATAAAGACCTGCCATTAGGCGTGCGTTTAGTACCACTAATGGACATGACTTACTACCTCAATGCCCGTTTAGATATGATGTTGTCGAACCTTTTACAAGGTGCGGTATTAGTGGCAATTATGTTATCCATCTTCTTACGCTTTAAATTGGCGTTATGGGTAATGATTGGCCTTCCAGTGTGCTTTTTAGGTGCGATGATGATGATGCCGTTGTTTGGTGTCACCATTAATATTATTTCATTGTTTGCGTTTATTATGGTGCTAGGGATTGTGGTGGACGACGCCATTGTCATCGGTGAAAGTGCCTATACCGAAATAGAGAAAAAAGGCGGTGGTGTTGTCAATGTCGTCAATGGTGCTAAACGCGTTGCAACGCCTGCGACATTTGGCGTATTAACAACCATTGCAGTATTCGCTCCCTTCACACTATCAAGCGGCCCTGAAAGTGCGTTCTTTTATGGAATTGCTGTTATCGTCATTCTGTGTTTAATTTTTAGTTTGATTGAATCAAAACTTATACTACCTGCACATATCGCGCATACCCACTTTTCGCCTATTAATCCAAATGGATGGCGTGCCCGTTTTAACAATCGCTTTTTTGGCTTTGTTAATGGACCCTATAAGCGTTTTGTAAAACGCTGTGTGGAATGGCGTTGGGCAGTATTGTTTTCGTTCATTGCGTTGCTTATTTTGACCTTTGGACTAATTTCATCAAATCAAGTTCGTACGGTGCCAACACCAAAAGTACCACATGATTTCCCGCAGATTAATTTGGAGATGAATGATAACGCATCTGATATTCAAACCATCAACGCGATCCGTGAAATTGAAGCCATGGTGCTTGATGTGGATAAGCAAACAGAGCGTGAATTTGGTCAAAAAATAGTGCGTGACTTACTGGTCTTTAACCAAGGTCGTACTGAGGCACAATTATTAGCTCCGCTCGTTGAAGAAGACTTACGCCCATACAATGCATTTGAGCTATCACGTCGTTGGCGCGAGGCAATGCCTAATATCGCAGGTGTTAAGTCGTTGACGATCCAAGATGATGTGAATGGCGGGGGCGGCAATGGTGAGTTTGGTTACTTACTCTTCGGCTCCGATATTGATACTTTAAATGACGCAGGTCGTCGCTTTATTCAGCTATTGCAACAGCAAGAAGGGTTGTTTGATATTAGTTCAACGATCGATCCTGCAAGCAAAGAAGTACAAATGAGCTTAAAACCTGTTGCATATGACTTAGGGTTAGACTTAGCTTCCATTGCCAACCAAGTTGGCGCTAGCTTCTACGGTGGTGAAGCGCAGCGTGTTATTCGTGGTGGCGAAGAAGTACGTGTAATGGTGCGTTACCCTAAATTAACACGTGAAGCATTTTCATCACTTAAGCATGCTGTTGTAACGACCCCTCAGGGTAAAGAAGTATTACTCGGTGATGTGGTTGAGTTAACTGAAAAACCGGGGATTAGTTATATTCGTCGTGAAGGTGGCTATCGAACGGTTTATGTCTATGGCAGTATCGATGAAGAAGTCATTGAGCCAGGTGAAGTCGTTAAACAAGTAAAAGACAACTTGCTACCACAACTTAAGGAAGAGTTTCCAAGCGTAAAATCTGAGCTAGGTGGTGCTATCGAGGAGCAGCAAGCGCAAGCCAACGAACAAATCATGTTTTTTATTGGCGGCATGTTCTTGGTGTATATTTTACTCGCTGTACCGTTAAAGAGTTATTCGCAGCCATTAATTGTTATGTCGGTTATTCCGTTTAGCTTAACGGGTGCTATTTGGGGCCATTATTGGTTTGGTTTGGATATCAGTTTAATGTCAGGCTTTGGTTTAATCGCTGCCGCTGGGGTTGTGATCAATGACTCGCTGGTAATGACTGACTTTGTTAACCAAGCACGCCGTGGTGGAATAAGCGTGAAAGAAGCGGTTATTGAAGCAGGCTGTGCCCGCTTTAGGCCAATACTGCTAACTTCAATTACGACATTTGCCGGTGTTTTACCTATAATGTTTGAAACCAGCTTACAAGCGAAGTTTGTGATTCCAATGGCTGTTGCACTTGGTTTTGCCGTAATGTTCGCAACGCTGATCACTTTATTATTAGTACCGTGCTTGTACATTATATTAAGTGATATTCGCGGGTTCTTTCGCGGTATATTTAATAAAATTAAAGGTCTATTTCAGCGTAAAAAACAACTCGCTTAAGTATTCTTGAACAGCAAATAAATAGCCAGTGCATTTTGTACTGGCTTTTTTTTAGTCGGTTTTAAGTGCTAGTTTTTATATACCCAAACCACCTCAAAATGCAGAGTAAAGCGCTTCACAGGGCTTAATATCAAGGCGTTACTTTGTAAAAATGACAGTCCCGTTTAAAAAGGAACAACGATAAGAGTAAGTGCCTATTAAACGCTCAAAGGCTTGGTTTAATTTCAACTTGAACTCGTACCTTGAGATGACTTGTATATAGTTGATTACATTCTTTTGTTTGATATTTGTATAGTGGGGCACTATAATCCAATTGTTTTGGCAAACTAGTCGAAAGATTAGGACGCAAAGTTTCCGATCTAAGGTTTTAAAACTAAGATAGCGGGGCTGCTACACATAGTTATTGTCTTATTGTGTACCTGCGTTATTAAAAAGTATTTCTTTTGCCCTTTAAATGTTAGATAGTACCTATTAAGTGTTATTAAGGTGTCGCTTTGTTTATGCATTCGTCATTGACCTGCGGAGAGTGGTCGACAATAGGTTGCTTAAATCATCATACCCGATTATTTGTGGGTGATATGGTGACGGTAACTTTTTATGACGCGCAAGGAGAGCTAGTCGATTTATCATTTGATTATAAGATTACCAGCAGTGAGCAAGGTGAGCCGCAGAGCTGGCCGCGATATATAGCGGAACATATCAACATGTATATTCCGCTCGTGGAAGCGGGCAAAATGACAGAGCATGGTTTGGTTGTTGCTTATCGCTCTAATCAGATTTATGCCCTTAAAGGATCGGGTATTATAAATGCAGAGCTGACCTTTCACTGTATAGCTCAATGCGACAACGAGAAAAAAGATGAACCTGCGTATGACTATGTTTACCCAAACAAAAGTTGCGATTATAATGCAGGTGTTAAAGTTTTACAGCCCAAAACAGGGTTGATCTACAGATGCAAACCTTGGCCATTTGACCAGTTTTGTAAAGTAAAAGAAGAAAGTAACCCGCTTTATGAACCCGGCGTAGGTCAAAGTTGGGGTTTAGCATGGCAGCAGGTGTCGTGCAATTAAACAGTTCCCTCTGATGCTATTTAGCATTTTTATGCCCACTCATTTTGAGTGGGCTTTTTTATGCGTATTTAAAAAATATGGTAAACTGGGCTCAACAAAAACTTTTACTGGCTCAGCTGTGTCTCAACAAAATTTATCATTATCTGCCCTTTCTAACGCGCCGCGTGCGCGCAAGCAACCACACGCTTTAACAACACATAATAAAACACGTATTGATGATTATTATTGGATGCGTGACGATAATAGAGAAAATAGCGAAATATTGGCGCATTTAAAAGCAGAGAATGATTATTGTGACAAGCAGCTTGCGCCAATGAAACCGCTTCAAACACAGTTATTTGAAGAATTAAAAGGGCGAATAGTAAAAGACGATAACAGTTTTCCGGTTAAAGATGGCCAATTTTGGTATCACGCAGAAGTGCGTGGTGATGATGAGTATGCCCGCCACTATCGCAGCCGCGATATTACCATGCAAGATAAGCAAGTCTTACTTGATGTTAATAGCCTTGCACAAGGGATTGAATTTTATGAACTTGGAGAAGTGGCTGTAAGTCCTAATGAGCAGTTGCTTGCTTATTCAGAAGATACTGAAGGGCGCCGTATTTATGCGATTAAATTTAAATCTATTGATGAAGACGCGTTATTGGATGATGTGTTGGAAAACACAGAAGGCCAAGTTGTATGGGCAAATGATAACAAGACGGTTTTTTACGTAAAAAAAGATCTCAAAACGCTGCTCGGCTTTCAGGTGTTTCGCCATGTGCTAGGTACACCACAAGCAGACGATGTATTAGTATACGAAGAACACGACAGTAGCTTTTTTATGGGGCTGGGTAAAAGTCGCGATGAAAGTTTAATTATTATTGATTTAGCATCCACAGAAACCAACGACACTTGGGTGCTTGATGCAGACCAACCTCTAGGTGAGTTTAAGCAGTTAATGCCGCGCGAAGAGGGTCATGAATTCGATATTGATAAACTCGGCGACACCTTTTATATCGTGAGTAATTGGCAGGCTAAGAACTTTCGCTTGATGACCGCCACTACCGCTACAATATCGGATAAAGCATTATGGCAAGAGCACACGGCTCATCGTGACAATGTATTGTTAGAAGGCGTTGAAATCTTTGATGAGTTTTTAGTTCTCACTGAACGAGAACTGGGGCAAACACGTTTTATTGTTGTAGATAACTTACAACAACGAATGGCGTTAGCGTTTGATGACCCGTGTTATTATGCCGCTATAGCGACTAATCCAGAGAGTAGCGCTAAAACAGCGCGTATTTATTACTCAAGCTTAACGACACCGGGTTCACTGTATGAAGTTGACTTAAGCAGTGGTGAAAAAACACTTTTAAAACAACAGCAAGTTTTGGGTGACTTTAACCCTTCACATTATGGCTCAGAGCGCATAATGGTAGCAGCACGAGACGGTAAAAGTGTGCCTGTTTCGTTAGTGTACCGTAAAGACACCTTTGAGAAAGACGGAACGAACCCATTATTTCAATATGGCTATGGCGCCTACGGTATAACAATTGATCCTAGTTTTTCGAGTGCTTCTTTAAGCTTGTTAGATCGCGGGTTTGTGTACGCAATAGCGCATGTTCGCGGCAGTGAAATGTTGGGTCGTCATTGGTATGAACAAGGCAAAAAGCAGGATAAGCAAAATAGTTTTAATGATTTTATTGACGTAACAAAAGCGTTAGTTGAACAAGGTTACGGCGCAAAAGATAAGGTATTTGCCTCGGGTGGTAGTGCTGGTGGCTTATTGATGGGAGCGGTTGTTAACCAAGCGCCAGAACTCTATTTAGGAGTGGGTTGTCATGTACCATTTTTAGATGTGCTAACGACCATGCTTGATGAGTCAATCCCACTTACCACAAATGAATACGATGAGTGGGGGAATCCGAATGATCCAGCGTATTACGATCTAATTGCTGACTATTCACCGTATGATAATATTAAAGCGCAAGCTTACCCACATATACTAGTCACAACTGGCTTACACGACTCTCAGGTACAATACTGGGAGCCAATGAAGTGGGTGGCGAAAATGCGTGAATATAAAACTAACAAAAACGTGTTAATCTTTAAAACAGATATGGATGCAGGCCATGGTGGTGCATCGGGACGATTTAAAAGCTTAGAAGAAAAAGCATTGGAGATGGCCTTTTTCATAAGCCTTGCTAATTTGTAAACATAAAGCAGTTTACTGAGGTTCTCACATGTTTAAACCACATGGCAGTTGGCAATACACTATTGAGGCCCCTGTTATCTACATTAAGATTTCAGGGTGCTTTAATCGCGAAGGTGTTTTAGGGTTTGTTAAAGACGTGCAGACTGCGATTTCTGCATTGCCAGTCGGTACAATTGAACAAGCCGTTATTCATTTAGCTGAATTTGAGCTGGCAACAGCAGATAGTTTAACAATAGCCAGAGAGTACTTCCGTGGTGTTAAAGAGCGCGGTTATAAGCAGGTAGATTATATTAGCACCAGTGCGATTGCTAAAAGTATTTTAGAAAGCGTGTGGAGTGGTAGTGGAATGAATATTAATTTTTATTCTACTGCGCATAACTACCTAGCAGACTATCCAGATAGGGTATATGTAAAAAACTGGCTGTGATTAAACCGATTACAATATAGCCGATAAACTGTTTTTGTAGCGCCTAGATAAGTTTAATTGCACGCCATTTTTTAGTTTTAGTTTATAGTCCCCACTGTCTGTCACAGCCAGCTCTGATATAACCGTTTGTTTTACCAGTGTTGAGCGGTGAACTCTGATGAACCCCGCGGGTGCAAGTTGCTGTTCAATGTTTTTCATTGTTACACGGTGTAATACGCTTGCTCCTTGTTGCCAAAAATGCAGCTCGACATAATTGCCTGCGCCATTAATCCAAATAATATCATCTATTTCTATTAGCCTTACTTTACCAATATCTTTCACAATTAGATGTGAGTGAGTTAATGATTTTGTCATTGGGTGCGCTTGCTCCATTGCACTGGCTAAAGGGCATAAATGGATAAGTTTATCAAAGCACTTATTCAACCGTGAAATTGGGCTTCGTGTTGTTATAAAATCAATAGCCCCCACTTCAAAAGCTAACGTCGCAAGGTTTGGATCGTCAGCAATAATTACCAATTTAGCATTTTTACTCAGATCAATAAGTTGGAACAGTAAATTTTGTTGTGGAGCTTCGCTCAGTTGCAACAATATGACATTAAATTGGCTTGTATCGAGCTTGGTTAATTGATCTAAAGTTGCGGAGGTATGGGAATCAAAGTGTCGGTTACTAGCAAGCTGTATACTGAGCAATGTATTGAATTGTTCATCGTTAACGAGTGTTAAGGCATTAAAAAAAGCAGTAAACATTTGGAAACCTCATCATGTGTATATATTAGAAGACCCTGTCTGTCCCAATTTATTTCACAATGAGTTTAAATTGTTAATTTTTCACTCGTATATTTATTTAGTCACATAGAACCCGCCTGTTATACCGCCATGAATGCAAGTAAAAGAACAGCGATAGAGTCTAAGAATATATTTCCCTAACGTGGCCACTTAGTAACATTTTCGTTACTTACAGTCATTCTTCAGGGGAATACATATGAAAATAACAACAGGCAATCAAGTGGTAAGGTTTAAACGATCCTCAATAGCATTAGCCATGGGGGGGGCATTATTGAGTGGTTTTTCATTGCAAGCGAGCGCAGCTGATGCCACAAGCGCTGAAAAAGTAGAGCGGATTGAAGTCACTGGCTCGCGTATTAAACGGGCTGATATAGAAGGTGCATCACCAGTAACCTCAATTGGACGCTTAGCGATTGAGTCGTCAGGTGTGCAAAACATTGGTGAATTATTACAAACTGTTGCTCAGGCTGATTTGTCCGGGTTAACGCAATTGACAAATAACACCAACGGTAACGATGGATCGCAAACAATATCACTGCGAAACTTAGGCGATAACCGAACGCTAGTTTTGGTTGATGGTCGCCGGTTTTTAGCATTAGGAGGTGGTCAGGTTGATATTTCTCAAATCCCAATCGCCATTGTTGAACGCGTTGATATTTTAGCGGATGGCGCGTCTGCCGTTTACGGTACCGATGCAATTGCCGGGGTGGTAAATATTATTACTAAAGATGGCTTTGAAGGGGTAAGCTTAGACGCAAGTATTGGTGCTAACTTTGAAGGTGACGGTGAATATAAACAAGCAGGGCTTTCTATTGGCACAATTAAAGGGGATACCTCACTTTTTTTAAATATTTCTAAATCTGAAGAAAAAGAAATCGGCGCCGGAGACAGGGAAATATCAAAATACCCGGTTGCTTATGTTCCGCAACGGTTTGGTAGTGCATTTGGTCTTTACGGCATTTTTGGCACATCAGATGGGCTTGTTTCTTTGGATCCTACGAAAGAAGGCAGCGGTGATCGCACAGCCGATGACTTTGAACCCTTTGGTACAAAACATCGCTATAACTTTGCTCCAACTAATTACTTAAAAACGCCTTCGGATAGGTTTAATGTTTTTGCAAAAGTAAATCATGAATTCGATGATTCACTCAGTGCCTTTATTGACTTCACTTATAATCAACGAAAATCAGTCACACAAATTGCAGCAGTACCATTAACCGCTGGTTTTTCTGGTCCACAGTGGGAAATCCCTTACAGCAAAGACAATATTTATAACCCCTTTGGTGAAGACCTTACTTCATTTGGCTTTAGAACATTGCCCATAGGTCCTCGCACCAGCATTCAAGATTATGATACATACTTCATAACAGGTGGATTAGAAGGCGATTTTGAAATTGCAGATAGAATATTGTTGTGGGATATCTCCATGTCGAGAGGTGACTCTAGCCGCAGCGTTAAAGGTGAAAACTATGTCAATCTTCAAAACTTAAGAAATGCAGTGGGTCCCTCGTTTATGGCTGACGGCGTGGCGCAGTGTGGCACCGCTGAAAATACCATTGCAGGCTGTGTACCACTTAACTTGTTTAATGGCGAAACGGGTTTTACTGATGAAATGGCGAACTACATTGGCTATGAATTAAATGATCAAGTGAACACGGGCGCAACTAACTTTGCCGCTAATATCAGTGGTGAAATATTTGAATTACCCGCAGGATGGGTCGGGTTTGCGGCCGGCATTGAAAAACGCACCAACACCTTTTCTGACAGCCCTGACGCCTTAATCGCGGCAGGTTTAAGCTCAAGTAACTTTAGAGAGCCTACTAACGGAAAACAAACAGCGGAAGAAGCTTATTTTGAATTTGCAGTGCCAGTACTTTCTGACTTACCGGGTATTCAACAGCTCGATATTAGTTTGGCTGGGCGTGTTTCTGATTTTGAAAACAGTGGTTTTGTCGGGGTTGATCCTGTTACTTCAAAATTTGATAACGAAAGCTTTAAACTCGGCTTTACATGGCGAATCTATGACGATTTAATGCTTCGCGGTAATTATTCAGATACCTTCAGAGCGCCTTCAGTTAATAATTTATTTGCCGGCGGCGGTGAAGGATTTCCATCGACTCAAGATCCATGTAACACAACACAATTTAGTTTACAGTCAGCAGATACACAGTCACGTTGTTTAGCCGATAATGTACCCAATGGTGGGTCGATACAACCGACAGGGCAGTTACGCTCGTTAAATGGCGGTAACCCAACTCTTGAGCCAGAAGAGGGCAACACTAAAACATTTGGTTTTGTGTATAACCCAAGTTGGTTAGACGGGTTTGATATGACGGTTGATTACTACAGAATTGAGCTACAAGAAGCGCTGTCTTCGATCTCTGCTGCGGGCATGCTTAATCGTTGTTACGTTCAAGGAGAAGATGAGTTTTGTGGATTTATTGAGCGTCGTGAAGACGGTCGCATCGCCACAGTTAGAACCTCGCAATTTAACTTAGCGCAACTACAAGTTGAAGGGTATGATTTTAACGCAAACTACCGTTTCGATACGCATGAAATGGGTAGTTTTGCATTTCGTTTGAATGGCTCATACACCGACAAATATCGCTCAGCAGGGAGTGAGGAAAGTATTAATGATGCCGACAACCAAGTCGCGGCAATTGACAGTGATATTTTACGCTGGCGTGGCACGTTTAATACAACATGGACTTACGATGATTTATCGGTAACCTGGGGTATGCGTTATACGAGTGATATTACCGAGTCTTGCTCTATTCCAGATAGCTTTGTTGACGATGGCTTAGCAACACGAGAGCTGTGTAATCAACGAGATCACACCAGTGAAGATAACCCAAATGGCTTAAATCGCATAGGGAGTGTGATCTATCATGATTTATCTGCAAGTTATACGTTACCTTGGCAAGCCAGTGTTCGTTTAGGAATGCGCAATGTATTTCAAAAAGAGCCGCCTATTGCATTAAATCCATTTGCGAACTCATTTTACTCTGTGCATGATATTCCTGGTGGAACATGGTTCCTTAATTACAAGCAAGACTTTTAATTGAAAAGATCAAAAGAGCGTTAATAGCGTATAAAAAATGCCAGTTAATCAGTTTGCTGGCATTTTTATTTGGATAGTAAATAAAGTGGCAAATAAGTAACCGTAAATCTAGATGAGCCGCTTAAACCTAAAACAACGCCGCTGGTAACAGTGGCGTTGTTGTTTGTTAGGCAAGCGGTAGTATGTAAAACGAATCGATTATTTAACGATTTATCCCTACTAAAGCCCTCTAAGGAGGGCTTTCTCAAGCCTAACTATTTCTAATCTAAATACGCTTTTAACATCCAAACAAGCTTTTCTTGTTCAGTGATATAGTCGCCCATTAATGAGGCCGTACCTTCATCTTGTGCATCACCTGCTTTTGCTAAAATATCGCGTTGCATTTTTATCAGGGTGCTGTAACCGCCCAGCAAATTCTCTACTGCTGTTACACCGTCACTGATACCTTTAGCTTCCTTAATCTCGCTGATCTTTAAATAATCAGAGAACGCATGCAGTGGTGCACCGTCAAGCGTTAAAATACGCTCTGCAATTTCATCCACTTTTAAAAGTAGTAAGTTGTAGATCTCTTCAAATTTAAGGTGTAACTCAAAGAAGTTACGGCCTTTAATGTTCCAGTGAAACCCACGAGCGTTCATATATTGAATTTGGTAGCTGCTCAGCAGTACGTTGAGTGATTTCACGATATCTTCACTTTCTGCACTGTTAAGACCAATTGCATTTACCTGTGACATGATCTCTCCTTAAATGGATAATTAACGTATTCGCTGTTGTTAAGACAGAGTATTAGTCATTTTTAGCAATCTGTAAAATGGCTAAAACCAATCATATTGATAGTTTAAACCTATCAAAAGAAAACTTTAAGCGTTCTAACTAGACATGGGAGCGATTTAGATAAAAACGACCCCAAAATAGCTAAAACATAAAATTAGATTAAAATAATATGATCTAAAACAAACTTACTAAGGGCCAATGAGCATGTGGAACTTGAATTTGATTTAGGTCAAAAACTGAGTTTTTAGTGGGCGCATAATCAACCTAGTTAAACAATTAGGAGATGATTCATGCAGGCTAAAACACAAAAAGAAAGCAAAATGGAATTAGTGGTGATAGGTATTGCGTTGATTGCATTTGTTGTAGGGTTGGTAGGGCACTTAGCAGGTGCAAGCTTCGCAAACTTTGATACTTTTGGTTATATTGCAGCACCGACGCCCTTAATTTTGGCAATCATTGCATTTATTGCTTACAAAGTGGCTGCTAGTGCAGAAGATTAAACAAGCAACCCAACAATGTAGTTCATTACCTGGCGTGAGTAGATCATAGCGGTATGACTTAAGTGAAACACTTTATGCTCTGCCATGCCATTTAATTTGGTTTCATCTAACAAGACGGTACCATCAGACTGACTGCCTTTTGCTATTAATGGCATTAAGCCCAAGGGTAAATCACCTGCTATACTGTAAAGTTTAGCTTTAAAAGGCCACTCCCCATTTTTAGACAGCAGAAACTCTACGCTGTTTTTCAAAAATACTTCAAATCCCTTTTGCTGCATTTGATGCGCGATATGGCTGCCTTTATGTGGCGTGCCTAATGTAATCACTTTCGTAACATTTTCACTTTGTGAAGAGTGCGCTTCAAGGTAAGCCCTTGCGACTAACCCCCCCATAGAGTGGCACACCAGCGCAGTTTCTTTATCACTAATAAAAGCATCTATTTGATTAAAAATAGTTTCACGATCTGGAGTAAGCGTATTATAGGATAAGTTCAGTATACTCAACCCTTCTTTCTCAAGGCGAGAACACAGTGGGCGCATAACAAAGCCAGACATATATAAGCCATGTAACACTACTACTTGTTGAATTGCCATACGCCCTCTTAATTTATGTAATCTATCACTACATTAATTGTACTGGTTTTACTTCAATGTTAACTGAATCAGAGCTCACCCACACATCACCATCTTGAATCGTGATTGTTAGCGATATATTGCGATCCACTAATGCTGCAAGAGCTTGTGTTGCTTCAAAGTCTAAACTATAAATGCTCAAGTTTTTAAAATCATACAACTTAGGTTGATGCTTTTGCCACCAAATAGCTTGATTATTTTCACCGTAAGTATACAGCACCACCTTTTTCGCTTTATTACAGGCTTTTTTCAGGCGCTTTTCATCTGGAAGGCCAAGCTCAATCCACAGCTCAATCTCATCGCTGTAGTTTTTGTGCCACACTTCTGGCTCATCGTCAGCCGACAACCCCTTGGTAAACTCAAGGCCATCACATGCATTAAGGGCATAAGCAAGTAAACGAACCATCAAGCGTTGGTCATTTTCAGATGGGTGCTGCGCCAAAGTTAAATTGAAATCTTGGTAAAGATGGCGATCCATATCGCTTAGCGATAATTGCGCCTTAATAATGGTAGATTTAAGAGCCATAACAGTTTATTTGAAAAAATTTTCGCCAGTATAGCGCAATTAACCGCTGAGCCAGTTAAAATAGCGCTAATTTATACGTAGGAGTTTAAAAATGGCTATCCAGTGGTTCCCTGGGCGCTTGGATTAACTTCCGCGCCGCTCCGTAGAGATAATAAAATCCCATTTAAAACATAGTTTTGACCTGTTTTTATTCCGTATTTGTCCAGTCTAATCTTGTTGCTTCTACTATTTTTAGTACCCACGTTAGTACCCATGAGATTGTATTTTATATATACTAGTCTTAATCATCATTGTGGAGCTTATTATGGCTAGGCCTGTAGTACGTCTAACGGATAAAAAGATAAAGTCAATTACTAGTACAGGCAAAGAGCAAACGCTTTCTGACGGTGGCGGCCTTCAACTGCGTGTTTTACCTAGCGGTACTAAATCTTGGCAATTTAAGTTTAAAGACCCAATAAGTGATAAATTTAATAAATTACCTTTAGGGCTTTATCCTGCACTATCGCTTGCTAACGCACGTACTAAAGCTATTGAGTACCAAGAAATATTGGCGCAAGGTATTAATCCAAAGGCACATGAACTCGCTAAAAAACAGGCAGAGAGCCGTAAAGCTGCAAATACTTTTTTAGCTGCCGCAGAACTTTGGTTTGAACGAAAAAAGCCAACTGTTACGCCTCATCACGCAGCTAGGGAGTGGCGAACACTTGAGATGTATATTTTCCCAAAGTTGCAAGACACACCTTTAGAAAGCATTACAGCGATTGATACTATTGAAATTCTCAGGCCACTTGAGACTGACGGTAAACACTCCACAATCAAACGTATTTGCCAAAGCTTAAACCAGATCATGGATTACTCAGTAAATCATGGCTTTATCAATGCCAATCCACTAGCAAAAATCATAAAAGTATTTACTAAAAATACAGTAGAGCATATGGCAACGATTAGACCTGAAGAGCTACCTGATTTTTTAACCGCTCTGAATGGCTCGCAAACCATCCAGAACAAAACAAAGCTTTTAATTTTGTGGCAACTGCACACTATTACTCGCTCAAAAGAAGCCGCAGGTACTAAGTGGGCCGATATTAATGTTGAAGATGCTGTATGGATGATTCCAGCTGAAGAAATGAAACGCAGAAGAGCGCACCGAGTACCTTTAACGTCTGCTACTTTGGCAATACTTGAGCAAATGAAACCACTCAGCGGTCACCATGAATATGTATTCCCGAGTGAGCGTAATGAAAAGAGCCATGCAAGTACCTATACGGTGAATGCAGCGATTAAACGTAGCTTGGGTTACAAAGATAAACTGGTAGCACATGGCTTGCGCTCAGTTGCTTCTACAGCGCTTCATGAAAAAGGTTACGATAGCCTTTTAGTTGAAGCCTGCTTAGCTCATGCAGATGAAAATGAAACAAGAGCGGCATATAACCGCTCAGACTATTTAGAGCAACGTAGGTCTATTATGCGCTGGTGGAGTGAGTTTATTGAGCAAGCCAATTTAAAGTAATAAAACCTAATCAAGCATTGCTTCGACTATTTCATTGAGGGCTTTTTTTTCAGAGACGCTATGTTCTTTCATGTATTTTAACAAAAGCTTGTGGTTATTCTTTGTTAGTATGCTTAGCGATTGCGATTTTGTTCTAATTTCTCTTTGTTTATAAGCATTCGTTAATTTGGAAATAAGCTCTTTTTTTGTTGGAGTTTTCTCTTGAGGTTTAGTTACAATTGGGTCAAGGTCACCTATAAAATCTTTATTTAGTGTATTTGCATTATGGTGGAGCAAATCCCAATTAGCTATAATTGCGATTATACTATGAAATAAATCTTCATTAGATAAAGGTTTTAAAAAATTTAAGCTCGTGAGTTTATCTGTCAAATAACCCCAAACCCATATGCAATCATCATCAGCTTTATCTGTGAGCCATTCTAAACTTGGCTTGCTTGTAAGGAATTGGTGATAGGAGTGTTTCATGTTTTTTATATAATTGCGCTTGCATTGCTTTGTTGTTTTAAATGAGTCGAATTTTTCAACTAACAAAGGATATATCTCTTCAAAAGTATAAACAGCCTCTTTAGCTAGCGGGTTTTCTGGCTTGTAATGAACTTCTTTTATTGGATTTTGGTGAATGTAAACCCAAGCCCAAAAAAGCTGTTGCTTATTCTTCTCTGAAATCCAAGATAAATCAGATTCTTCAATTGTTATATCTTCATAACAAGAGAGTATGCGGGTCATCTCATCTACTGCGCTTGGAAAAACAGACATCAACTCCATTGAATCCAAATAAGCGCAGTGTTCTTTTATAATTGTAAAGGCTTCAAACTTATTTTTTGGCTGTTTGTGCCGACTTGGAGTATCTTCCATAATCTTCTTTACTGACCACATTAAAGCTCTCTGATCAGAACTCAATAAGTTTAGAATCAGTGTCCAGTGTTCCCTTAAATTATCCATTGAATTTCAATATGTATTATTCATTTATTAATTTGACTATCAGTCTATCATACATATTTTACCTGTCATATAGCTCCTGTTTTTTGTCATTCACTCATTTTAAAAGCGTCATTTTTATTTGTTTTTAGTGTCAACTCTATATATTTAATATGTCATAAATGCATATAATAAATTTTTTATTTGTATTAAAAAATCAAGGCTTTACTTGTTATAACTTCAGAGTAACTTTAAATTTGTAAAGCAATTGCTTAGTAATGCGTTAATGAAGTTAATCTCCATAAACTGAGCTGGTTTATTATCGCCAATTCTCGGTTTGGTAATATTTATTAGAGTTACTAGTAACGAAGCTATTGTCACAACAAATACCAATTAAAAAACTACGACTCATGCACCTGATATGAACCAATACATAACAGGAGAAAGTTAATGAATAATCCAGCACAATACCCAGTAACTACCAACCCTACCTACAAGCAATATCAAACACTCGCCAGAGACAATCAGCCCTTAGTTATTCCCTACTTAGATGCAATTGAAAAGGTAATAAATGCTGCATGCGCTGAGCATAAAAGAACGTTTGCAGTGAGAATTGATTTAAGACTACCTGCTTATTCAAATACGATTAATTTAGATGGCAACAAAGTGTGTACTCGGTTTGTTGCCTCCCTTGATGCGCAGATTAAAGCTGATACAAAACGTAAAGCTCGTGTGGGTAAAACTCCACATTCATGCAATATTAGGCATATTTGGGCTAGGGAGCAGAACACTGCTCACCACCAGCATTATCATTGTGTGCTGTTTTTCAATAAGGATAGGTATCACTGTACTGGAAAGATTAGTTTTGAGAGTGATAATCTGTTTACTCGAATAGTTAAGGCCTGGGCGAGTGCGTTGAGCTTACCGTTGGATGAAACGATGCAATTAGTACATTTACCAAATAATGCACACTACTATCTTGATGGCAACAAGCCGAAATTTGTTGAAGACTATCATGCTCTGTATTATCGACTGAGTTACCTCGCAAAGCTTAATACGAAACAATATGGTTCAGGGCAGCGTTGTTTTGGTTATAGTCAGAGGTAATATTTTAATTAAGACCTGTACTTCTCAATATTTGTTCTAACGTCCTTTTGAGACCTTCAACTAGCTAAATAAGCTTAAACCCTTAGTATATAAGGGATGGCAAGTTCCCAAAATACCATTATGGGAACTTGCTTTTAGCTTAGAAATATATTTACATGATTTTAAATGCTTAGTTTAGTGTATATTTTTAATAATTATAATTTAAAAGGGGTGTTCATGTTTGACTGGATAAGGGTGATGTTTGGGCATCTTAAGTTGCTATGGGGGAAAGTGCCTAGCGATGATAAAGATAAAATCATTGATAGCGTTGTAGATGCTGCAGCTGAAATTTTTAAGCAATTTTACCGTGCGTCTAAGGCTGAAAGTCCAGATGCGGAGAAGAGTAATGGCTAAATTAATTTCGTTAACAGATTTAAAAACATTTATGCTTTCTGCTCGAGAAAATCATTTAGTTCCAATTAAAAAAACATCAAGTACTGTAGAGGCTAAAATAATTACTGGTAGAACACTTACTGGCAACAAGGCAAAAATACTTTCAGAGCAGTTGGTTTCTCTTACTAATAGCCCTGAAGTACTTAAAGAGGTCAGTGTTATTTTGGGGACGCCGAGAGTTGGTGAAACAGAAGAGCAATTTGTTGCTCGTGGAAAAGAAGTCTTACGAGCGGTATTAAAGTCGAAAACTATTTCTGTCTAGTTTTCCATTCTTTAACAATAAATAGGGCGCACTTTAAAGTGCGCCCTTTATACTTTAATCAAACAAACTAGCAATGCCAGCAACTATCCCACCAGCTACCGCCAAAGGGATTGTAACAGGCGCAGATGCGACACCTGCACCAATTACTATTGCACCGGATGTAAGCGCTCCAGCGGCTGCACCGGAGCCTATAGCCACGGCTGTTCTGCTTACACTAGAATCACTACTGCCAGTTATCTGTTTAGATAGTTCATTACCAACTAAGCCGCACGAAACGGCTTTATCTAAAGACATAATGCCTTCCTTTTAGTTAAAGTAAAACAAGCGCCAGAATGACGCTACTAAGGGTTATAGCTCTAGTTCTTCAAAGTCTTTATCTATTTCCTCCTGTGTTATGCCTATATAACGAAGTGTTGTTGCTTCGGAGCTATGGCGAAGCATTTTCATTACTCGGGCGATGTCGTGGGTTTTCTGATACAAGTGATAGCCACGTGTTTTACGCATTGAGTGAGTACCTAAATGAATATTTAGTTCTTCACCAACGAGCGCAAATGCTTTTGTAACCGCTCTACGTGATAGCGGTTTAGGTTTTGAATTGATCGCTTGTTGATTTCGGTATGATTGAAATAAGTAGATGTGCTGTGGATGAGTAAGCTTAATTTCGTTGATTAAGGTAAGCGCCTTATCATTTAGCTTTATTTCAGCTAGTTTCGAGGTCTTTGACTCATAAATAATTAACCTATCGTTATTTATGTCAGTGAACTTCACTGCAAGTAAGTCAGATATTCTAAGCGCGAGGTTTAAGCCAATGTTCCATATTTGGCTCATTTGCCTTGAGCAACGCTTTTCTAGCAAATAACTAACAAGTCTTACTGTATCAAGATCTTTAACCGCTTGTACTTCAGCCATTACTAACTCCTTACTCAGTCGTAATTGTTACCTGATAACAACCAGTGTTGTAGTATTCAACAAAGTTTGAAATGAACAAGGCTAACAACTCTTTACCTTCCCTAGCATTTAACCAACCAGCTAAGAAGTGATAAACCTGTTTAATGCTAAAGCACACATCAATTTCTTTTATCAGTTCAGGGGTATAACGTCCCTGATACGAAAAGTCAGTAATATAAACAAGCTGCCAGCAGGTGGCCTGCTTTTCTAACCTAACCTCTACAGGGTGAAAGCCTCCAGCTTCAGGGCTGTAATCTGGATCTCTAAAGTTAAGCGTAATCGCCTTAGCTCCGCCTACAGAATTACCTCTATTCGCAATAGCACTTACAATCACACCAATAAAAGAGTCAGGCACTTTAAAGCCTGATATTTGTTCTATTTTTAACGCCATATTTATCTCCTTTTAAATTAAGCCATGCTCAGCGAATGAATACGTGTTCTCGCCAATGATGATGTGATCAAGCACAGATACATCAATTAGGTTAAGTGCCTGCTGTAATTTGGTAGTAATAAGCTTGTCTGCTTGAGAAGGCGTAGTAACGCCTGAAGGGTGGTTATGCGCCAATATAACGGATGCAGCATTAAGCTCCAGCACCTCTTTAACAACTTCTCTAGGGTAAACGCTGGCAGCGTTAATAGTGCCTCTAAATAGCTCTTTAAACTCCAGTATGCGGTTCTGACTATCTAAAAACAGTACGGCAAATACTTCATGCTCATGTATCGCGAGTTTGTGTTTTAAGTATTCTTCGCAATCATTAGGGCTATTTAAAACGCCATCACGAAACTGTTTTTTAGCGATGATATACGCGGCGGCTTCTAGTATCTGCTCATCATTTACGGGGTGTTTAAATTCATAAAACGACTGTTTACCTTGCATTGTAAATTCCTCTTAAGTGGTTCATGCAAGTTAGTGATGTATATGTTTAAGTTTTTTGTTTGAGGGCATAAAAAAATACTGATTCAGGAAAGGTTATGAACTAATAACCAACCGGAGAAATTCCATGCGTTTAATCAAATTAAAAGAAGTAATCGAAAAAACATCACTTGGTCGTTCAACAATTTATGAGTTTATGACTAAAGGCACATTTCCAAAGCAAGTATCGCTAGGTGCTAAGTCAGTAGCTTGGTTAGAGTCAGAAGTTGATGATTGGATAATGGACAGAATAGGGGAAAGGGACGTTTAGTGGCTAATAGAGACTATATGGTTAATTTATTATTTGCTCGTAGGTAGAATTGATATTAAAGCTAATATTTAATCTTTCTTTTTGGTATATTGAAGGGATAAGGTGTAACAACAATTTAGAGTAAAAATAAGGGAGTATCAAATGCTCAAAACGGTTAAACAAGCATGTCGTTTTAATCCTGTCATTCAGGATTACAGAATGAGCCAAGGAATAGAGAACTTGGCTGACCTCATCACCGACGCAGGTGACGGAGGAGATTTCTTTTCAAGAAACTTTGTCACACACGGTATGGAGCAGCTATTCCGTGAAGGCATGCTAAGGTTATCTGGTAAGTCTGATCAAGCTGTTTTCGAACTAACCCAAGCAATGGGTGGTGGTAAAACACATATGATGATCGCCTTAGGATTGCTCGCAAAGCATGCTCACTTGCGACCTAGTGTTTTACCAGCAGACCTCAATAACCGTTTAGATTTTGGTAACGCTCGGATTGCTGCATTTAATGGGCGTAATAACCCTGATAATTATATCTGGGGTGAAATAGCCACTCAGCTAGGTGCTGAAGACGAAATCAAAGATTATTGGGTTAACGGCCCCAAGGCAGTTGATCAACAAAAGTGGAAAGATATTATCGGTGATACACCAACGCTGATAATGATCGATGAGTTACCGCCATACTTAGATAATGCCAGCACCCAGGTTTATGGCTCTGGTACGCTTGCAAATATGGTTGTATATAGCTTAAGTACGTTAATGAGTGCAGCTTTAGAGTTACCAAACTGCTGTATCGTCATGGCTAACCTCTCAGGTAGTTATAAAGCCCAAACTAAGGCATTAGGCGACTCAATTTCAAACCTCCAGCAAGAAACTCGACGCCAATCGATGACCATTACTCCAGTTCAGATGGCTGGTAATGAGATTTATGAAATTCTTAAAAAGCGTCTTGTTGATGAAATGCCAGATGATCAAGTTATTAATGAAATAGCTGAAGAGTATGCTCAACAAATTAAAAAAGCTGAAGCTGGTGGTTACATTATTGCTTCAAGTATTGAACAAATTGCAGAGCAGGTGCGTGAAACTTACCCGTTCCATCCTTCTTTTAAACACCTTGTTGCACTTTTTAAAGAGAATGAAGGCTTTCGTCAAACTCGTGGGTTAATGCAGTTTACTGCCCGTTTACTTAAAAGTGTCGATCAGCGTAAAACCGATGATGTGTTTTTAATCGGTACCCAGCACCTAGATTTAAACGATGAGCAAGTTAAGGATGAAATCGAAAGAATTGCACCAAAACTCGTACCTGCGATAACTCGAGACATCGCTGATAAAGGTGACGCAATTGCTGAAACTGTAGATGCAGAACAAAGTAATGATGCTGCTACTCAGTTGATGACGCTATTACTGGTATCATCTTTGTCTCGTGCAGTAGGTGGTCGTATTGGTTTATCTGAAAGTGAAATTATTGAGTTCTTGGCTGCCCCTAATAGAAAAGCCGATGAGTTTCTAGATGCGATAAAAAACCTGCGTGAACATGCATGGTACCTGCACCGTGAAGACCAACGTTTTTTCATTAAAGAAACAGAGAATTTATCCCGTCAGATTGAGCGCAATGCCAAAGAAATTCCTCAGCCGAAAATAGATACTGCTTTAATTAATCGCTTAAAAGGGATATTGCAGCCAAACAAGCGTAATGCTTATCAGGAAGTGCAAATATTACCACGCATGGATGAGTTAAAATTAACTGGTCCACGTGTATTGATCGTCATAAAGCCAGATGGAAAAGTACCGCCTAGCAAGTTGATAAATTTTTTCGAGTTTCAACAAGAAAAAAATAACTTATTGGTACTAACAGGCCAAGATAGTTTAATGGCTGAAGCGGTTGAAGAGCGCCTGCGCGAGCTTTATGCCATAGAACAAATTAATCAACGCCTAAAGGCTGGCGATACCTTGTACGAAGAAGCGCGAGACCGACTTGAAGAGGCTGAAGGTCGTTTTACTAAGGCACTATCAGCTGCATACAACACCATTTTATTCCCAGGTATAGACGAAATAGACGGTTCAGAGCGTTTACTAAAAGTCACTATCGACAATGGCTTGAAAGTAGGTGAAGGTGATCAATCAGCTGAAGCGCAGATTGAAAAATTAATGGCAGATCCTCGCGCAAATTATAAGTTAGCCGCAGAGCTAAAGGACAAATTTAGTGAATTCTTTGCCTTGGCAGAATATGAATTATGGCCATCGGGCGCAAACAACCGACGTACTCCATGGAAAGATGTTGTAAGTAAAGCCAAGTGTAATCCTGGTTGGCCGTGGATGCCTGGTAGTAGTGGCATGGATACGCTTAAAACTGAAGCATTAAAACAAGGTCGCTGGCGCTTGGGTGAAGATGGCTATATTGAAAAAGGTCCATTCCCTAAAGAAAAAACCAGCGTTAATGTTTCTTTGCTTAGTACTAATCCAGACACTGGAGAATCACATCTCAGTCTAACACCGCGCAATGCTGGTGAAAGCCCTGTGATTTATTATTCAACTAAACCTGAAGTAACAGAAGCTGACGCACAAGTCGAAGATTTAGAAAGTTTCAGCTCAACGCAAGGCACATTGTATTTTTCAGTAAAAGATCCAAGTGGCAAATATGAAGTAGGTCCTATAACGCGTTGGTTGGCTGATTTAAAAATTCGCCATCAAGTAGAGCCGCTAGCAGACAAACGTAAGATCACCTTGCAATGCACCCCAAGTGCGCAAATGTTTTACACCTTAGATGGCTCCAATCCAAAAGACGGTAAAGCTTATGATGCGCCGTTTGAAATTGGCACTGACGCTGCCCGCTTGCTCGTTTATGCAAAATCAGGTGAAGCCAACAAAACAGCAGATTTTTCAATACCGCATAGTGGTGACAAAACTGTACAAGTAGATGATACCAAGCCTGCACGGTTAAACAGTACTAAACGAGTGCCGCTTGATAGCACAGACAAAGTATTTGGAGTTATCAATCGTTTTCGAGATCAAACGTCAACCAAATTTAAAGGCGTTAGAATAGAGATTGGAGAAGGCGAAAATACCGTAGGTATTCGATTTGGTGAGCGTCAGGTTACTGCCGCCATGATAGAAAACACTATTAACAGTTTACGCGATGTACTAAAGGAAGCGGATGCTCAGGTTACTATCTCAGTTAAAGACGGTATTGAGTTTGAAAACGGCTTTGAAGCTAAAGAATTCGCAAAATTAGTGGGTATTGAATTGAAACCTGGCGACGTCTCTCAAGATGAATAAAAAATTGAGGGTATACAACCGATAATGATGACACTAGAGAGGATAAAATAATGGCAAAGGCGAAAACATCCACAGAACAAGCGGCGGCTAAACATCCAACGCTGGGCTTTGGTGTGCCTGCATCGAGTGATCCCCATCACTTTAAGGTCATTATTCCTAAAGCCAATAGCGGCAAAATTGAAATTCGTGAACATCTTGGACTACAAGCACAAAGCGAAGAATTGTCCGTAATTGATCGCGTTATTCTCGATCGCCCTTGTTGGTCGGCAATTCGTGCTGAAGTTCAGCGTGCTTTCAATGCGCGCTTGAAAAGCTACGGCTTAAAAACCAGCTCTTGGCAAGTAGGTGAAAACTTTGTTGACCGCTTACTAGGCAAAGAACTTTGTGTACTAGCTTGGGCTGTCGAGGGCATGGATATTGATAATATCCCTGTAGCAATACGAAACTGGCTGGCACTTCAGCCTGAAGAGCGCTGGTGGCTATTTGGCATGACGGCCATGAGTACCGGCGGTATTGAAGATCGTGATGTCGGCTGGCGCATTGCTTTGCGTCATGCTCTTGGTGATATTGTACAAACAGAACAAGCGGAACGCAGCCAAACATCCAATACTACTGCTAGCGTTTTATTGAAGTCGGCAGGTACAAAACCGCAGCCATCCAATGATGAAAGCACAGAGTTACCGACAACTAATGACGTAAAAGAATCGTCACCTGGTTATGAAGTTTCAGTGACTGAGGATGACACCAATTCATTGCCATTCGATGAATCAACTCATCAAATTCTATCCACTGAAAATGACTTGTTTTTGTTTGAAGCAAAGCAGGCTAAAGCCGCTGGGCATCCTATAGGTGAAATGAGTAAACCGGAATTTTTGGTGACAAAAGGCTCTACTGCCAATATTGCACAAGCTAAATCACTACGCCCAGCTATTCGAGAGCTTCGTCAAAAGCTTGTAGATGATGGCGTGTTTGTAAAAGACGGCGATATTTATTCATTTACCTGCGAATACCAATTTAAAAGTCCAAGTGCAGCAGCTTGTGTGATAGCAGGCAACCCACGCAGTGGTATGGATGCATGGCGAGACTTAAAAGGCCGCAGCCTTAAAGAACTTGGTTTTGGCAAGAAGTAATAACGAATATTTTGCTTTAAAGTAGAACGCTACTTCGAGGCCTAAAAACGATACCTAATACAATACAGAGCGATGCATTTCATCAGTTAATTTACTCATGTTCGCGCTGTTTGGAGATGAAAATTACATGACACAATTAACACCCTTTGCACTAAAAGATGCTCCAGCACTTATCGAGGCTGTGTTTCCTGCACAAAAAGTATCAACGGAAGCACAAAGAGAAAGAAAAGCAGGACCTGCTCAAACATTACCTTCTATTGGTTCATATTGGAAAGGTCGTAAGCCCTTGATTTTGGTTAGAGCTATTGTGCTTGGCAGTTTACTTCCTCAAACAAACGACAAAGAAAAAGATTTAGAAGTCTTTGAAATGCTAATGGCATTTGACTCTTTGAGTTTAGCGAAACGTGTTTATATTCAAAATTCATTAAAACCAATAGATTTTACAAACTCAATAAACTTAGATAATCCTTGGGATTACTTTCTGCATAGTATTAAGCCTGAAGATGATAAGTTTACAGAGGTTTCCGAATTAACTTTTCCATGTGATATCACCTCTAAAGGATTGAAGATTCGCTGGCGCAGAGATATCACTGAGTGTGAAAAGTTAAATTTAATTATGCAATATCTTAACAATATTGGTGATTATGAGACAAAATCCTTATTGTCAAAACGACCAGAGGAAGTTGATCAAAACTGGTTGTATGAACATATTTGGAAACATGTAAATTTGCATTACGCACATCTAGGTATTAATGCAAATTCAATTGATCAACTAACTGAACAGTTAGGGATTTTAAGATATGGTTCTCGACCTAAAGTCGGTGATGCATTCAGTGGCGGAGGCTCAATTCCTTTTGAGGCAGCTAGATTAGGGTGCGATGTTAATGCTTCAGACTTAAACCCAATAGCTTGTATGTTAACTTGGGGGGCAATTAATATCGTTGGGGAGAGTACTGAAAAACGAAAGCAAATTGCCAGTGAACAGAGAGAATTACTCGATAAACTTGACCAACACATCACAGAACTAAAAATTGAGCATGATGAAAAAGGTAACCGAGCAAAAGCTTACCTATATTGTCTAGAAACAAAATGCCCTGAAACTGGGTGGTTAGTTCCTATGGCTTCAAGTTGGGCAATATCTAAAATGAGAAACATTATAGGTAGATTGACCCCAAATCATGATCTTAAGCGCTTCGATATTGAGGTAGTAACAGGTGTTTCAAGAGAAGAAATGAAGCAGGCCGAATCAGGAACTGTTCAAGATGGGCATCTTGTATACGAACTTAATGGTAAAACGTATCGTACACCAATAAAAACAATTCGTGGTGATTACACAGACGAAAATGGAAATAATACTAATAGATTGCGTAAGTGGAATAAAGCTGATTTCAAACCAGCTCAAGATGATATTTTCCAAGAAAGATTGTACGCGGTTCAATGGATAACCAACGATACTTTAGGAAAGTCGAGAGAAGAAACATTTTTCTCTACGGTATCACCTAGAGACTTGGAGAGAGAGAAACTAGTCGAACAGTTGGTTGAAAGAAATATTATAAATTGGCAAGAACAAGGTTTCATACCCGACATGGCAATTGAGGCCGGAGATAAAACCGATGAACCAATTAGAACCAGAGGTTGGTCATACTGGCATCATCTCTATAATTCTAGACAAATACTATACTTTGCTTTACTAGGCGAAATGAGTAGTAAACCTGAGACTGCTATCGGTTTAGCTAATTGTTTGGATTTTAATTCAAAATTATGTGGATGGGGAACGAGTACTAAATGGGATGGTGGTCCGGTCCATGTCTTTACTAATCAAGCACTAAATACACAGTACAATTTCGGGCAATATTCTAACTATGTTTTGACTGAAAATATTTTTTTCAAGACGTTCCCAGAAAAAGAGCGCAGCTTTTCAAAAAAACCAATAATTAATATTGAAACTTGTAGTGCTGAAAATATTGTTCAGAAAAGTGATATCTGGGTAACCGATCCACCTTATGCTGATGCGGTAAATTATCATGAAATTACAGAATACTTTATAGCTTGGTTACGAAAAAATCCTCCAAAAGAATTTGCAAACTGGGTTTGGGACTCAAGACGAGCTTTAGCGGTAAAAGGTTCTGGTGATGATTTCCGAAAAGGCATGGTCAATGCCTATAAAGCAATGGCTGACCACATGCCAGATAACGGTATGCAGTGCGTAATGTTTACCCACCAAGATACTGGTGTTTGGTCTGACATGATCGGCATATTCTGGGCTGCGGGTTTACAAGTGGTTGGAGCTTGGTATATCGCTACAGAAACCACATCGGAATTAAAAAAAGGTGGCTACGTTCAAGGCACTGTTATTTTGATGCTACGTAAACGACCAGCGGGCGAAAATGCGGGCTTTAAACAGCGGTTATTGCCTGCTGTGCGTGCAGAGGTAAAGCGTCAAATCGAAAATATGATGCACTTGAATGACGAGATAAAAGACAAAATGGGTGAGCCAGTATTTAACGATTCCGACTTACAAATGGCCGGTTATGCTGCTGCTTTAAAAGTATTAACCGCATATACCCATATTGGTGGCGAGGATGTCACAGCATTTGCATTAAAACCTCGCACTAAAGGCGAAGTAACCGTTGTAGATGAAATTGTGCAACAGGCTGCTGAAGCTGCCAATAGCTTATTAGTGCCAGAAGGATTGACTACAGATACCTGGCAAAAACTCAGTGGTATTCAGCGCTTTTACTTGCGCATGATGGATATTGAAACAACTGGCGCCGCTAAGTTAGATAATTATCAAAACTTTGCCAAAGCGTTTCGGGTGGAAGACTATTCAAGAGTAATGGGGAGTATGGCGGCCAACAAAGCACAGCTAAAACGTATTCCTGAATTTGCTTCTCGTGACCTTACTGAAAGTAACGAAATAGGTTCAACTTGGCTTGGGCATTTGATTATAGGTTTACAGCAATTATTAGCAGAAGTTGATCCGCAAGTGGTGATTAGTCAATTTCAAGCAGACCTTCCAGATTTTATGGAGATACGCGTGTTATTGCTTGATGTACTGACCTTCATTGAAAATAAAGCGCCTGAAAAAGCGACCCGTGATGCTGCGGAGGTATTAGGTGCACGTTTACGTAATATGCGTGCAATAGGGAACTAGGAGTTTATTTTTAAATTCAAGTAATTAAAAATCCATGGAATAAGGTTAAGTAAAACAATGACAATCAGAAGGTTTTCTTCACGTACTCATAAGCTAGACAGTAGTTTTTTACTGGAGCATTTAAAAGGTGCCCGCAGCTATAAACGTATAGCGGGCTACTTTACTAGCTCGTTATTTGAAGTTGCTCATGAGTTAATTGAGGCTATTCCTGAAGTCAAAATTGTCTGTAATGTCGATATTCACCCCGATGACCTCAAAGTTGCTCAATTACGTGAATCAAAAATGATTGGTCGCTGGAACGAGCAAGATATAGAAACTGAAGCATTGTTAAACCGTGATCGCTACAGAAGACTTGACAGCTTTCTGGCTAAACATGGTCAGGTCATTCGCGTTGCGCCAGATAGTATTTGTGGTTTTTTACACGGTAAAGCCGGTGTTATTGAATGCGCAGATGGGCGTAAGCTCGGCTTTATGGGCTCTATGAATGAAACCAGTAGTGGCTGGCAACGGCATTATGAAATTCTGTGGGAAGATGATTCGCCGGAAGGTGTCGCTTGGATAGAAGAGGAATTCGAGTTTTTATGGAATGCCGCTCGTCAACTGCCTGATGCGGTTATTCGAGAAGTCAAGCGCAGAGGATATCGTCGAGAAATTGATTTTGAAGATATTGACGATGATGATGTAGCGCCAGCGGCACTCATTGAGTCGCCACTGTACCGACAAGGGTTTTCATTACAACCTTGGCAGCAGGGCTTTGTCAGTGAATGTATTCGCCATTATCATAATCATGGCATTGTTCGCCTATTAATAGCCGATGAAGTCGGCTTAGGTAAAACGTTGTCTATGGGGACTGCTGCACTCAGCTTATGCTTACTTAGCGACAAAGAACATAAAAAAAGAAAACCCGTTATTATTTTTTGCCCAGCTACCTTATGTGAGCAATGGCAGACAGAAATGATTGATAAATTGGGTATTCCTTGTGCTCGCTGGCATACACAAAAGAAAGCCTGGCTAGACCCTGAAGGCCGGATAATTTCACCATCCGGCCAACAGTTCATTGCCAAATGCCCATTGCGAATTGGTATCGTTTCAACAGGCTTAATGATGCAAAGTTCTCCAGAAAAGGAATATTTGCTTGGTATGCGTTTTGGTCTATCTATTTTAGATGAAGCACATAAAGCCAGAAGTAAGCAAGGATTTGGCAAAGACGCAGGTGAACATAATAACTTGCTTGCCTTCATGCGAGACATTGCGGCTCGTTCTGATCATGTTCTTCTTGGTACGGCTACACCAATACAAACCCGCCCAGAAGACCTATGGGACCTTATGGGTATATTGCACCAAGGTAGTGGTAACTTTGTTCTAGGTAATGATTTTGCTAACTGGCATTGGCCCGAAAAAGTGTTACCGATACTTTCAGGTGAGCAGCGAGTAACTGAGCCTAGTTTTGCTTGGGAGTTATTACGCTCACCATTACCTGACGTTGATTCTTCAAACGAACAGCATTCTAGAAAATTATTTCGATCGATCAGAGAAGACCTAGATCTTTTGAATAACAAAAAGTGGGATATTAGAAATCCACTAACTGATTTATCAGATGACTCAAGGGACTACCTTGAAGATGAGTTAGAGCGAGATATAGCTGGCGCAAGTTTTTTTCAAAGAGAGAACCCCTTTATTCGTCATATCGTTTTACGTAAACGAGTCACACTGGAAGATGCAAAATTATTACCCCGCATTGGTGTAGACGTTCATCCTCAGAGGAGCTTGTCGAAAGACGAGCATACCTTCACAAGTTTATTCGAAGGGAAAGCACTTAGAACAAGCGAAGATTTTCAACAAGCTTATGCGGAAGCGCGTAATTTTGGTAAAGCACTAGCTCAAAGCGGAAAAGGCAGTGGCTTTATGAAAAACCTTATGGAGCAACGAATTTGTTCCAGTATTGTAGCGGGCCTTAATACCGCCAAAATGCTTTTAGAAGGAAGAACAGTCCAAGAAGAAAGCGATGAACAGCTAATTGAAATAAAAGTTGATAAAAACTCAGATGAGATTGCCGTTCTTGAGCGTATGATCGCTCGTTTAGAAAAAATAAAAGTAGACCCTAAACTTGAAGCCATCATCCATTATCTTGAAAAAGAGCAGTGGCTTAAGCATGGAGTAATTATCTTTAGCCAATATTACGACACTGCTAGATGGGTGGCAGACTCATTAGCTGCTCGTTACCCTGATCAACCTGTGGGTTTATACGCAGGCGCTGGCCGCAGTAGGCTTTACCAAAAAGGGGATAGCGTTAATATTGAACGTGAAACCTTAAAACGCATGGTTGCAGAACATCAATTAGAAATTATGGTAGCCACTGACGCTGCCTGTGAAGGTTTGAACCTACAAACACTAGGCACGTTAATGAATATCGACCTGCCTTGGAACCCAACAAAACTTGAACAAAGAATTGGTCGCATCAAGCGTTTTGGTCAGGTACGCGATAAAGTCGATATGCTTAATTTAGTCAATGAGAAAACCGTTGATGAGAAAGTTTACGATAAGTTATCTGAGCGTATGCAAGATCGCTACAACTTGTTTGGTTCACTTCCCGACACTATCAAAGATGAATGGATTGCAGATATAGAAACCATGGGCGAAAAAATGGATGAGTACATCAACGCCCAGAAACAGGCCAATGGATTTGACCTGCGCTACACCTCAACGATGGAACCTTCAGAAAAAGATTGGCGAGATTGTTCAGATGTTTTATCTCGTCGAGATTTTAGTGAGTTGATGACATCAGGGTGGAGTGATACGAAATGACTAGTAATTCGTGTTTGCGCTTTTAAACACTAATTATTGATTTAGAGTATTGTAAGTCAATTAACGTAATTATAAGTGCTGTTCTTAAGTTAAAATTAAAAAGAGTGGTTAGCGAGGCGTTTGAAAATCGGTCTGCAGTTGTCAATCAACGCTATATTTTGGGGATATATGAGGTGTAGTAAAAGTATATGTATGAAGATTGGGCCTCATTCATACAACATTTTCCCGATTGAATATTTAACAAGGAAGTAGTATGAACTATAAAAAAAGAATTGAAGATGCTGTAATTAAAACCAGAGAGTTAAAGTTGGTAATGACCTCTAACCCAATTCCCTTTAGCGAAAAAATTAGTGAAGATAAAAAACAAGAAATCTTAACTCACTGTTTCGAAGTCCTACAATTCCATGGATTTAACTCGTCAGAGGACTTGGCAAGCAAATGTACCGATGTACATCTAATGCTTCAGTATTTTTTAAAGACAAACTTGAATATAACTACCTATATCACAATCGGAGATCGATATTGGCATGATTATATTTATTGTGAAATGTCGTATGAAAGCATAGAAAAAGAACTAAAAAATCCACAGGTGAATGAGCCAATAAAAGCACATGTCTGGCTAACGTTAACAGATGGAACAATACTTGATTGTACTGGAGAAGCGCATGCTGATTTAATATTTAATCGAGGTGACTTTCCACTGCATGAGTGTTTACACTTATCTGCTCCAAATGAAAAAGAAGATCCAATTGAGGGCTATTATAGGCCTTACTTGATAGGGACTGACTTCCTGGAAAAGACTGGTGTGTGCCAGATAATAATACCGTCTTAGGATAGCGCTATAAGCTAAGTTTTATAATGATGAAGTTTTACTAGCCATTGTTTATACAATGGTTTTTATGGTGAGCTTTTAATTTGTATCTAAGCTTTAGCGCTGATAAATCCTAGCTAAAACTCTTTTTAATGTCTTCCCTATAATATCAACAAAGCCTGGTCTTCCCAGCCTTTATTTGACAATTTAAATTCTAACTAAATTGCAACTTTGATGTATTTAATGTTCTTTCAATGTATATTTAATGTGTTTTTTATTTTTGGACTTTGTCTGCCACTTAATTAAATTTATTAGGATCTTCTATGAATGGACCTCGATTTAACTTTAGGGTATTAGTTAGTAGTTGTTATATTTTAGGTTTAACAGCATGTGGTGGTGGGTCTGAAAAAAATGATACACCCGTTCCAGTCCCTGTTCCAACTCCTGTCTTGGCTGAATCTATTTATTCTGATGATGTTATTGAGCGTTTAGGCTTAGATCCTTACGTATCAGACACAGATGGAGACGGTCTTAAAGACGACTATGAGATAACATATGCTAATGAATATATGTCTCCTAGTATCGCAGATGCAGATGAAAACGGTATATCCGATGCAAGTGAAGATAATGACAACGATGGCTTAACAAATCTCCAGGAACAAGCGCTAGCAACTTCGCCTTTTTTACATGATTCAGACTTTGATGGTTTATCAGACGACAAAGAAGTTACGGTAGGGACCGATCCACTCAATAGCGACAGCGACAAAGATGGTCTACTAGATGGAGATGAAGTTCTACTTGGTTTAGATCCATCTAAAGCCGATTCTGATGGTGATGGAATAGGTGATTTGGATGATTCTCAAGAGTTAACATTCGTTAGCAGTGATTCAGTAACGTTAAAAACAGATGCAACTCCAAGCTTTAAAAAACACTTTAGTGTAACTGTAAATCAGACCTTTAATGATAACGAACTAAAAAATACTCCGGTTTCTTATCAGCTAGATATTATAGACTTACCGGTTGATTTCATCGAACCGATATCTTTAACATTAAATACACAAAATGAATCAGGAAGTGGAGAGGTATTTTATTATAATAACTCGCTAGGCTTACAGCCTGTTCCAAAATCTATGATCGATAGCTTAGTGGATGGTTCGGTAACTGTAAAAGCCACCGCTCAAGAATTGGTAGCACTGCAATCTAAAGATGCAACGGCTGCAACTCAGAAACTCTCATCAGATAACAATTCAAGCCAGTTAGATGTAGCGACTACCTCTAATAGCATTATAAGCTCAATTATGTTTTTTGTTGTAAGTGCTGATAAGAGTAAAGCTATATATGACCGCTTTTTTACAAACCAAAATGTACCACCAAGTATTGAATTTAATTTCTCTGGGTCATCTGGTCATCGTGCTATTAATTTAGGTCTTAGCCCAATATTTACTAATGGATCTCATATAGAAAGCTCAGGCTTATTGATTAATGAGGGGGGAAGTGTTGCTTTCTCACCTCTTACGTCGACTAATACATATAGCCTTACTTTATATTTTGATCGGATAGATAAAGAAGGCGTTTTGCTATCACAAGAAAATACAGAAAACTTAGGTTATTACAATTATATATTTATTGATCAACCCTCAAATAAACCCACAGCGGTAACGCTTGTAAAAAAAGAAAATGAATTTTCGGTATACCTTAACGGTAAGCTTTATCAAGAAAGGGAAGCGTCAGGGGATATAGCTCAATATTCAACGTTGATGCCAATAACAATTGGTAAACCACTGGTAAATTGCGACCCTGATAACGACACTTCATCATGTGCAAATAACAAACAATTAGAAGGTGTGTTACTTGGGTTAGAGTTTTATGAGCAAGCGCTTTCGCTCGCAGAAGTACGTAAAACAGTCCGCAGAAAATACGAATCTTATATGTCTGATACAGATTCAGATTCAGATACATTATCGAATGTTGATGAACTATTGGGTTTTGTTATTTATGGTTCATCAAAAATAATCCAAACGAACTATCTAGAAGCAGATACTGATTTTGACTCTCTAAATGACAATGAAGAATTGCAAAGGTATCTGAACATAGGCTCTAATGCTTTACCCTCATTAAAAGCTCATGGGTCCCAAAGTGCGAGCATACAAAATAGCTCTTCTTATACTATTAATTACTGTGAAGGGGCCTTTATATCAAATTCCTATCAACAATGCAGAATCTATTTAAAAACATATGCAAATATTTCAGATCCTTTAATCGTAGATACAGACCGTGATGGTATATCGGATGCAGATGAATACTTTTTAGGTACTAACTCTTACTACTATGATTCAGATCTTGATGGGTTACCAGATCGTTTTGAGCTTTATTTAGAGACAGACCCTTCCGATCCAGATACAGATGGGGACGGGTTATTAGATGGAATGGAATATTACTTATCTGGTGAGGCAACTCTTCCTTTATTAGATAAAAATGTAGACTTTGGATTAGATCCTACTTCAGCTAATAATATCAATACTTACGAAGGTATTGAAGAGATTAAACTGGTAATTAGTTATTTGATCAACAAAGAAGATGAAGGCTTTTTTGATTCACTGCATAAAGATATAGCATTGGGTTTATATCAAGCCCAGTTAGAAAAGATTGAACAACTTGGCATGAATAACTCTACTATACATAATCATTTTCTTGATGGGGATAGAGTTCATGAATTTAGATACGTAGAAATCAACAATTATAACGAGCAGTCAGCCCTCTACAGGAAGGCTAAAAGTTTGAAAGAGCTTTATAACGATTACAAGCTAACACAAATAGAGTATGGAATACGAAAAGGCACAGGCTTTGAGGCTAAAAACTCTTACCAAGCTATAGGGCAAGTTACAGGTATGTTTGTTGCATTTGTTCCTTTTGCAGATATACCCGCAACGGCAAGGGATATAACAGCTAATGTCCTTTATGGTCGCTTTAATGACGCTTTAATCGATATCGTTTCTTTAGTCCCTGCGGGCGATGCGGTTAAAATTTATGACAAGGTCGTTCCTCTTGCTAGAAGGTTCGGAAATAATAAACAATTCTCAAATGTAGTTGTAAATTTACTTTTTAAATACGCATCAAGGTTTTCTAATAAACAAAAAATTACAATCATGGCTGCTTTATTAGGCGCTGATGTATTAAATTCTTTGATGTATGAAGGAGCTGGGAGCTCTGAAAGCAAGAACAATTCATCAGTCAGTGATTTAAATTTATTGCTCAATAGAGCAGATGTTACAGCCATACCACTAAGGCTAACTATTGATGAAGTTATAGCTATTGCAAAAGGAGTTGATGTAGCAAAGCTAAAGAACATGCTTGATGATAACAGTATTGAAGTGGAAAAAGCTCCATCGTCTACGTCTGAATTCGGGGCTTTCAATGGTGTGTTTCATAAATCACTCGATACTGAACATTGGAAAAATGCACAGAATTTTGTTGAGCACTACTTAAGAGAAACTTATGGTGTGGTTGCCAAACAAGAAGTGACAATGACTCCACCTAAAGACAGGAAGTATCTCGGTAGCTCTGAAGCTAGTGAGGATATGAATAAAAGAAGGGATGATATTCTAGTAGAGAAAAGCCCTGTCTATCTAAATCGCGATGGCTCTAAGTCAATAGATGTTGAAACTCATGAAGTCAAAGCCGGACCAATGAGCTATTCAAAAGAAATCAGAAAGGAAATTGAGAAGGACTGTTTACGCCTAAACGCCAAGGGCCGCTCTGACCAATTCACTATGAAAGACAAGACAGACAAACCTATTTATGCAAACGTCCAAAGTGTTACTTGGCACTTTACAGCAAGTGGTAAAACATCAAAAAAAGTTGTTTTAGGTGCGAGCAAGCGATTGTTAGAAGCATTACAGTGTAAAAAGTATGGTGGCAACGCCATAAAAATAAAAGCTTATTTGCCTAACCCTGGAGCTGCAGTTAATAGTATTTCTGGTGAAAATATAAAGTTAGCGACATTTGTTGCCAATGTAGATGATTTAGAAGCTGCAAAGGTGTCTGGTGCTTACGGTGAAGCTACAAGCACTTTCGTTAATACGCCTATCAAACTTGATATCAGTTTTGGCTATCGTGAGTTAACAGACAGCGATGGCGATGGATATGATGATATCGTTGATGCATTTCCTAACGACAGTCGTTATCATTTAGATAGTGATAATGATGGTATGGCTGATACGTGGGAAGTGCTCTACGGCCTAGACCCCAATGATGCCACTGATAAAGATTTAGACCCCGATAATGATGAGCTATCTAATTTAACTGAGTTTGAGTTAACACTTGAACTAGGTATTGCTTATTCAGGCTACGACCCTACAAGATCTTCACCTCAGGTTCCTGAATCATTATCGATAAATATAAAAGTGGGCGATACATATCAACTGCCTTTAGCTCCACTTACGCAATGGTCAGGAAAGGGTGACTCCTTAGAAATTAAGCTACTAATAGACACTATAGATGATGGACTGCGTGCGACCGGCGCAGATATAGTCAATCACTTTGGTATGAAAGTAGAGGAGGATGTAGCTGAAGGAGCAGTGCTGGAGCTTACTTACTTCGTTCAGGTGCAAACTGGTGAGGTATCTAAGGTTGGAGTTATATCTGTAAGCACAGAACAAGAATCTAGCCTCACAATTAAACTCAATGACACGGGCATAACGTGGTGCGCAGATGGCAGTAACAACAACCTTGACTGCCCAGTCACCGGTTACGAAGGACAAGACGCCGAGCACGGCCGTGATGCAGAGGCTAAAGCTGGGACCTTGGAAAAAGTCGGTGGCGGTAATGCTGGGTTTGACTTTACCAAGCTGGATGCTAACGGCAATGACTTACCAGAATCGGCAAGTGCCTGGTCGTGCGTGCGCGATAACCACACAGGGTTAATATGGGAAGTAAAAACCGATGATGGCGGCCTGCACGATAAAAACGACCTTTATAACTGGTATAACCCTGATAGCAACACCAATGGTGGAAATCCAGGCTATCAAAATGACGATGGCAATATTTGCTATGGCTATGATGCCAATAACGAAGCTAGTTACTGCAATACCCACGCGTATGTTGAGCGGGTGAATACACAACGCTTATGTGGTGCCAACGATTGGCGTATGCCTACAAGATTAGAGTTAATGGGTATTGTGAACAATGGCACTAAAGGTCCAGCGATTGACGCGCAGTACTTTTCGCAAACTCGGTCAGATTGGTTTTGGTCGTCGTCGCCCAATGCCTTCAATGGCATTTACGCATGGCGCGTCTCTTTCTTCGTTGGCTATGTTGGTATCACCGATAATGACTACAGCCACCATGTGCGGTTGGTGAGAACCAGAGAGTGATCTGATAAATTCTCCATATATCCGTTTATCAAGCTTATATGGCTCGCAGGCGTTGTAAATGGGGTAAAGCACAGTCATTTTTTTATACTAGTATGATAGTAAAAGCGGCATATTTACAGTTAATACACCACAGGAGCTCAACTATGCAGATTCAATTTAAAACTTTACTAATCCTTTTTGTGTTACTGAGCTTTAGCCCGCACATTTTAGCCAATGGAAGTTGCAATAACGAAAATACGGCCATTCCCTTTAGTACGTCCAGTAGTGATTTTACCATCCATGATAACGGCACGGTCACACATAGTGTTACGGGCTTGATGTGGATGCGGTGTATTATTGGGCAAACATGGCAAAATGAAAGCTGTATAGGTGTTCCAAGTGTGTTTACTTGGCAGCAAGCATTGACTCAAAGCGGCACTAATTATGCGGAGTACAGTGATTGGCGACTACCGAATAAAAATGAGCTGGCCTCTATTGTAGAGCAGCGTTGTTATAACCCGAGTATAAATGAGGCTATTTTCCCAGATACACCAGGTAGCAGGTTCTGGTCGACGACGCCCAATACCACTCGGTCGTCTTCGCCCTATACCAACTATGGTAGTCTCGCTTGGGGTGTCAATTTCGGTTATGGCTATGTAGGCAACGATACTGAGGCTAATGGTTATGGTTTTGTACGGTTGGTTCGAGCCAGGCAGTAATTTTGATTTTTGGTAGCAGATTTTACATCGCGTTCGATAATAAACATCGAGGTGGTTGTAGATCTTTTAACTTTCTGTGGTTTTATGTTTAGTGATTCACCTTTAAAGGAAGGTTTAATCCATTATATTTACTCTTATAAATGCACATCTAAAGGTGAGGTTAAGTATCATTCTACGGCCCGTAAATCTTTAAGTGAGGAATTCTTAGTTAAAATGTAAAATGCGTTACATGAAGGCTTTGGGCTTGGCCCTAAAAGTTGCCTGCAAGTAAAAGCGTATTAAGAGATTTTCTGTTAGTTATTCACTACTACAAGCACCTGCAATAATTGTTAGTTATGTAGTAAACTCCCTCCATAAACGAAAAGTACAAAAGCATAGTTTTACTTTTAGTACCCATATTAGTACCCATAGGCTGCGGCCTTTAATTAAAGGTCTTGTAAATCAAATGAGTAGAGCAGGAATACAGTGGTTCCCTGGGCATATGAATAAAGCCCGAAATGAAATTAAAGAAATCATGCCACAGATGGATGTGATCATTGAAGTGCTTGATGCGCGCATTCCTTACAGTAGTGAAAACCCGATGGTGACGAGCCTGCGTGAAGGCAAGCCGGTCATTAAAATTTTAAATAAAGCGGATTTAGCTGACCCTAAAATGACGCAAGCGTGGAAAGATTACTTTGAGCAAGAAAGTGGTGTAAAAGCCATTGCGTTTGGTAATGATAAAGCGGGGCAAGTGCATACGATTAATGAGCTATGTAAAAAGCTCGTGCCGCATAAGGTGGGCGCTGATAAGCAGATTAAAGCCATGATCATGGGTATTCCCAATGTAGGCAAGTCTACACTTATTAATACCTTAGCAGGTCGTATAGTGGCAAAAACAGGTAATGAGCCTGCCGTCACTAAAGCGCAGCAACGTATTAAGCTTGAAGATGGCATTATGCTTTATGACACACCGGGTATGTTATGGCCAAAAGTTGAAAATGAAAACTCAGGTTACCGATTGGGTGCAACAGGCGCTATTCGTGATACCGCAATTGACTACGAAGAAGTGGCCAGCTACACCGCTGAATATTTATTGCTTGCCTACCCTGAGCTTTTAAAAGCGCGTTATAAAATTGATGAATTACCACAAAGTGATTGGGAATTTGTTGAAATGGCGGGCAAAAAGCGTGGCTGTATTCGCGGTGGAAACCAAATCGATACGTATAAAATGTCAGAAATTCTAATTAATGAATTACGAGACGGTATCATTGGCCGTATTACCATGGAAACACCTGCCATGCGTGAAGAAGAAGAAAAAATGGTTGCTGAGTTACGCGCTGCCGCTGAAGCAAAAAAAGCAGCAAAAGAAGAAGAGAAAAAGCAACGTCGTGCACGAGCGCGTAAAAATCGTCGCTAGTTGTTTTTACACGGGTTAGCTCACTAAATAACAGCCATAAAAAAAGCCCGAAAGGGCTTTTTTAGTGTCATATCAACCGTCACCGATATGAGCAATGTAGCAAGTAAATATAGTAGGGCGATTATCTGTTATTAACATCAAGGGGCGTTGCAATTAATAACAGGTAATCATCACTTTAGCGTGGGCTACACGTTGTTTCAGGGTCGAGAAACAAATTCAGTTTATTCCTTACAAGCCGTCGTACTTTACCGTCTTGTTGATATTGATTATCAATTAGATTAATTCGTGTGTCAATAGTTTATTGAAAATAATTCTCATTTACTTTGCCTGGATTTCAGGCATAAAAAAAGCCCGTTAGGGCTTTTTTAGTATCATATCTACCGTCACCGATATGAGCAATGTAGCAAGTAAAATAGTAGGGCGGTTACCCGATATTAATATCAAGGGGCGTTGCATTAATAACAGGTAACCATCGCTTTAACGTGGGCTACACGTTGTTTCAGGGTCGAGAAACAAAAGTCAGTTTATTCAGTACAAGTCGTCGTGCTTTATCGTCTTGTTGATATTGATTATCAGTTAGATTTAACCAGCTGTCAACACTCATTTGAAAATAATTCTCATTTAGTTTTTGTTTTATTTAAAGGTACATATAAAACAGTTGTTTAGCACTAAAGTTAGTGCTGATTTTTTTGTCTAAAACACCTATGCTGGTTAAATAATAATTAGAATAGTCGGTTTTATGTTTACTATTTGGTCGATAAGTTTGCTTGCCGTGGTGTATTTAGCCATTTTATTTGCGGTTGCTGGGTGGGCTGACAAGCGTAAAGTTTTACCGTTTAAAGGTTTAACATACGGGCTTTCGCTAGGTGTTTACTGCACGTCTTGGGCATTTTTTGGTACGACAGCACAAGCTGCAAATAATGGCTGGTGGTTGGCGCCTACTTATGCGGGAACCATTTTGTTATTTATATTTGGTTGGCAAATTTACTGCCGCATTGCCCACATTTGTCGTCAGCAAAAGCTAACATCAATGGCTGATTTTATTGCCACGCGTTATGGCCAATCTTCTAGTTTATCGGGGTTGATTTCACTTATTTCAGTGATTGCGATTGTACCGTATATCTCTTTACAATTAAGCGCTACGGCGCAAAGTATTAACCTGTTAACAGCACAGACTGCCTCACAAAATCCTCAAGTGTGGGCGGACAGCACGTTTTATATTACGTTACTATTAGCGCTATTTGCTATTTTATTTGGTGCCCGGCGCTTAAAGCCCAGTGAACATAACCCCGGGTTAATTGCCAGTATCGCATTTGAATCTGTGGTTAAGTTGTTGGCATTTATTGTGGTGGGTTTGTATGTGTGTTTTGCACTATTTGACAGCCCTATGGACTTATTTAATAAAGCCACCGAACTGAATATAGATAAACAAGTGGTAGCGACTCAAAGCCCAACTTATGTCTACGTTGCACATACCGTATTAGGGGTATTGGCGACGCTGTGTTTACCACGGCAATTTCATATGAGTTTTATTGAAAATAATAACAATAAGGAGCTTGCCACCGCCCGTTGGTTGTTCCCCATTTATTTACTTTTGATCAACCTGTTTATACTGCCTATTGCTTATGCGGGGCTTATTTATTTTCAAGGCAGTGATGTCGGTTACGATACATTTGTTCTGGCATTACCCATGTCGGCAGACAATCCGTTTATCGCACTATTAGCATTTTTGGGAGGCTTCTCCGCGGCAACCAGTATGGTAATTGTGTCGGCTATTGTGTTGTCGGTGATGATCACCAATGACTTTATAAACCAGTTTATTTTGCGCCGATCCCAATTGAATTCAGGTAGCAGAGGCTTAAATAAGAACAACTTATTGCATGCACGAAAAATTGTTATCGTGCTGATATTACTGCTTAGTTACTTTACGCATCGAATATTAGGTGAAACAAATACGCTTGCGAATGTTGGTTTGATGTCGTTTACCCT
Organism: Pseudoalteromonas sp. 3D05; assembly: GCF_002723455.1. Taxonomy (GTDB): domain Bacteria; phylum Pseudomonadota; class Gammaproteobacteria; order Enterobacterales; family Alteromonadaceae; genus Pseudoalteromonas. The sequence continues at coordinate 114,929 of NZ_PDUS01000005.1, forward strand.
TGTTGCGCAGTTTGCCCCTGCAATGGTGATTGGCCTATGGTGGCGACAAGCCTCTTGCAAAGGGGCGCAATTAGGAATTTTAAGTGGTTTTATTATTTGGGGTTATACCCTGCTATTACCGAGCCTAGCAGGTGGTTTAGGGAGTGATAATGGCTGGTTAATTAATGGTCCATGGCAGATTGCATGGCTCGCACCGACTGATTTATTTTCCCTTGAGCTGGAAAGTATAAGCCAGGCATTATTACTTTCATTAGGCGCTAATTGTCTCGTCTATTTTCTGGTGCCGCTATTTAGCCAAGCCACATTAGCTGAGCGTTTACAGAGCAATAAATTTATTACTCAAGCAACGGACTCTCGTGTTAACGCAGCGCTTCAGCCGCTAAGTTACAATGATTTAAGCGCTCTGCTGCAACGTTTTGCAGAGAAAGAAGCCAGCCAAATATTGGTCAATGACTATTTCCCTATCGATAAAAGTAAGTGGAAACAGCCAGCTAATGTTGAATTAGAGCTACTCATTGAACGTGAAATGTCAGCGGTCATTGGCGGGGCGTCGGCAAGGCTTATTTTAGATGTGGCGAAAAACGAACAGCGCCAACCGCTAGAGCAAGTGGCGGAGTTCGTTGACGAAGCCACACAAGTTCTAAAGTTTAATCGTGACTTATTGCAATCCACCATCGAAAATATTCAGCAAGGCATTAGCGTGGTTGACAGTGAACTACGTTTAGTCGCCTGGAATCAGGGCTATAAGCAGATGTTTGCCTACCCAGAAGATGCGCTTTTTATAGGTCGTCCAGTGGCTGATATGATTCGTTTTAATGCAGAGCGAGGATTGTTTAGCACTGACGATATAGACACCGAAGTTGATAAGCGTTTGGCATACATTAAACAGGGCAGCGCGTATAAATATCAGCGCTCACACAGTGACGGTCGGGTATTTGAAATGCAAGGCAACCCTTTACCAGGCGGTGGTTTTGTTACCACTTACACGGATATATCTGAATTTGTTAAACAGCAAAAAGCACTAACACAAGCTAATGTGAGCCTAGAGGAAAAAGTAGCGGCGCGCACGACTGCGTTAACGCAAGCAAATCATGAACTATCACAAGCCAAACAAGTCGCAGAGCAAGCCACGGTGAGCAAAACGCGTTTTTTTGCTGCTGCTAGTCACGATTTACTGCAACCTTTTAATGCAGCCAGCTTATTTTGCTCATTGATGAATGAAAAAGCGCAAGACACAGAACTTAAAGATCTTGCCTTAAATATCAAAAATTCATTATCCAGTGCAGAAGAGCTGCTATCGAGTATTTTAGAGCTCACCAAGCTTGATTCTGGTGCATTTAAAGTGCAAGTCAGTGAGTTTTTGGCAAGTAGTCTAATTGAGCCGCTGCGTAATGATTATGCGGCTCTTGCCAAAGAGAAAGGGCTCGGCTTTGTTATTGAAACCTGCGATGTGCGTTTGATAACAGACAAAGCATTATTAAGGCGCGTGTTACGTAACTTACTAAGTAATGCAATTCGCTATACAGAGCAAGGTGAAGTGCGATTGAAGATGCAACAGCAAGATGGACATGTTTCGTTTATTGTAGAAGACACGGGAATTGGCATTGCCACAGCCGACCAACAAAAAATTTATCAAGAGTTTAAACAGTTAGGTGCCAAGCACAATGCAGAAGGTTTAGGGCTAGGCTTAGCAATTACTAAGCGAATTTGTGATTTGCTGACTATTCCGTTGGTGATGGGATCTGAGCTTGGCAAAGGCACGCAATTTACATTAACCCTGCCTTGTAAAGAGAACTATAACAAAAGCACTACTCAACCCCATGAGCATAACCAAGAGACAGAATTGGGCCGTCTACGTATTTGGCTGATAGATAACGATAGCAATGTGCTTGAAGCGCTCAAACAATTACTTGAAAACTGGGGCTGTGCAATTGCCACCGCCACTAACTTAACCGAGCTTGAGCAATTGAAAGTGGCTCACGATTTACCGCAACTACTCATAGTTGATTATCAACTAGATGACGGTGTGACTGGACTTGACGTTATTGAGCAAGCAGGTCTTGAAACACTGCCGGCTATAGTCAACACAGCGAATCATGATGAGGGTATTCGAGAGCGGGTGCTAGATGCAGGCTACCCGCTGCTCTATAAACCACTTAAAGCACCCGCCTTAAAACGGATGATAAAACGGCTAACATAATTGCAAGGACACGAATACTTGGGTTCCCGATTTATTTTGTCGGGCGTTAACACTCAGCTCGCCCCCTTGGTTGCGTATCAATTCGCGACTGATCACCAAACCGATTCCTGCGCCTTGTGCTTTGGTTGAGTAAAAGGGCACAAAGAGGTTATCAGGGTTGGCAATACCCGTGCCGCTGTCAGTCAGTTCGATCACAACGTTATCGTTTTGCTGTTGCCAGTTAAGTGTGGGAGGCGTGTTACCGCCCGCTTCAAAGGCATTTTTTATCAGGTTGATAAGTGCTTGCTCAAGCTGGCCTAAATCGGCTGTAAAATTAACTGGCTGAGAAGGGTGAATTTCGAGCTCAGGGAATATTGCCTGTAGTCGTAAGTTCACTTGCTCGTTATTGATTTGCTGTTTATTTGGGGTGGGGAGTTTTGAAAATGCACTGTAGCTACTTACAAAATCAAGCAAATGTTGGGCGCGTTTTTCAATCACTTGCAGCATATCTTGGGCAAGGTCTGGGCTCGGGGTTATTTGCCCTTGCTGTTTCATGGTTTGTAATGATTGGCTCATCGAGTAAATTGGCGTTAAGGAGTTACGTACCTCATGGTTGAGCACGCGAATTAAGCGCTGCCAAATGTCTTGTTCATTTGCGCGTAGCTGTTGTTCGATTGAAAATAGGGTAAGCAGTTCGTAGTTTCGCCCTGTGCGCCAAAATGTTTGTGCTGATACGATAAAGCGGCGTTTAAAACGAGACTCTTTCTTTATTTGCCAACTACCGTTGTTATAAACCAACCCTAAATCGGCGCTACTTAACCCTTCAACATTAGGTGTTGTTAAGGTGTTTAAAAATGCTTTATTGGTAAAGTAAACTTGCCTGTGAGGGTCTAAAATAACAATAGGTAAATCAAGCATGCTGGCAAACTCAAACACGAACTCTTCGGTTTGCATATAATGGCGTTTACTTTGCGCTATTTTGTCACTGAGCTTGGTAAAGTCATTTTTAAGGTTGGCGACTCGCCCGATTTGGTACTGCGCTAAATGCCAACTATTACTCTCGTTGTTAGCCAGTGCATCGAGCTGTGTTCCAAAGCGTTCGATAACATCAAGGGTTAGCTTGTAGCTTTTGACAACTGCAAACAGGCTTACTGCAACAATGGGGAGTATAATACTAATGCTTGCAAACCAATCGAGCCCCCACGTTATTACAAGCAAAATACACAGCAATAATACAATAAACATCACTAAGGCGGCATAACGCATTAGGCGTTGTTCGAGCGATTGAGTGCGGGCCATCAAAAGTCTGCTTCTTTTAAATCAAGCTGGTGTTTATCGATTCGTCTGTAAATCGCTGATTTACTCAAGCCTAAAAACTCACCTGCGGCCACAACATTACCATTAAATTGCGCCAATGCTTTTTGAATCATCTGTTTTTCAAGTTCTTCCAGAGGCAGCAGGGGTAATGATTCACTCGTTGCGGTGTTGCTTGCATCACTACTGGGTTGTTCAAGAATTAAATCACTGGCGTCAATATTGTCGTTATCGCTCATGATTACGGCACGTTCAATACAATGGCTAAGTTCTCGCACATTGCCCGGCCACGTGTAGTTTGTGAGCGCCTTGGTCGCAGAGGCTGACAGTGACATGCCTTCACGTTGGTATTTTTTACTGTGCGTTGCAAGTAAATGATGGGCTAATTCTATAATGTCTTCAGGGCGCTCACGTAGTGGCGGAATATGTAGTTCAATGGTGTTGAGCCTGAACAATAAATCGCGACGAAACTCACCCGCCTCAATGGCTTTAGCAAGCTCTGCGTTAGTGGCTGCAATGATCCGTACGTCTGCTGTTTGGGTTTGGCTTGAGCCTAATACTTCAAACTCTTGGCTTTCTAGTACGCGCAGCATTTTACTTTGTAGCTCAAGGGGGAGTGTGGCTATTTCATCTAAAAATAAGGTGCCGCCATTGGCTATTTCAAAGCGACCTAAACGGTCTTCTTTGGCGTCGGTAAAGGCGCCTTTTTTGTGACCAAATAATTCGCTTTCAAATAAAGAGGGCGCAATCGCGCCAATATTTACGCTCACATAGCGTTGCTCGCAGCGGTTAGAGTGTTGGTGAATATAGTTTGCTAGTAGGCTTTTACCGGTGCCATTTTCTCCGGTGATTAAAATACTGGCATCGGTTTTTGCGGCGCGGTTAGCACGTGTTAGTAATTGTTGCATCACCGCTGAATTGGCGATGTAATCAGTATTTTTTGGTAAGTTCAGTGCTTTTAAACAAGCATTATCGTGATTGCTTTTTTTCAGCGTTAGTTGCTGTTGTACAACGCTTGTTAGACGCAGGTTATTCCAAGGTTTCTCAACAAAATCAGCAGCGCCTAATTGCATCGCTTTTACCGCGACATCTACACTCGCCCATGCGGTCATTACGATAACAGGAATGGTTGAGCCAAGTGATTGCAGTTGCTTTAAAAATCGCAACCCTTCTTCACCGGAAGTGGTATCGAGGCGAAAGTTCATATCGAGCAAAATAAGGCTAATTGCATTGCTGTTTATAATATCAAGAGCTTGCTCAGGGCCTTGTGCTTCAATACATTGCAAGCCAAGTTGGTTTAAGGCGACGATGGCTGCCATGCGAACATCGGCTTGGTCATCAATTACTAAAATTGGGTCCATTTTATATGTATAGTCCTGTCGTGGTGGCCCTGTTTGGGCCACCCTTATCATTATTATTCGTTACGAAGTGCGGCCATGGGTTTGGCTTTAATTAACAGCAATAGTGGCCTAAAGCAGGCGAACATTGCAATAATCAACGTGATAAACCACGCCATTAATTGTAAACGCACGTCTAAAATTAACCATGAGACAAGCTGTTCTTGCAAGACAAAGTAACCTGCTATTACGATAATAAGTGCCACGGTAAAGCCAATTAACACTGGGATGATCGCCTCTTTACTCATAAGTTTAAATAAACGTGCCTTTTTAGCTCCCAGTGCCATGCGAATGCCAAACTCATAACGACGCAGGCCTAGGTTGTAGCTCAAGACCCCAAATATTCCAATTGCCGCTAATAGCAAAGTGAATAGTGCCAAGGTACTGCACAGAACAACAGTTAAACGGCTCATGTAGAGTAGGCCATCATATTCTTGCTGTAAGTCTTTAAATTGCCATAACGTTAAATGGCTATTGGCTTCTCTGAGTAGGCTTAATATTTTTTCACTATTGAGTGTGGCACCAGCGTCCATTTTAATCGTAAACATGTAGCTCCATGGTGTCGCTGGCCACCACATGTGCCGACCAAACGATTCATCATAGTACTTAGGGTGATTAAAATCTTCGGTTACCCCGACAATCTCAAACATTTTATCTTCTAAGCCTTGGTAACTTTTACCGATAATATTTGTGTATTCTTGATCGGGTAATAACCAATTCGCAACACTGATAGACACCAATAGCTCATTTGTTTCCCCGCGCATAGCTTGTTCACTGAAAGTGCGGCCAGCGAGTATCTTGGTGTTTACTAAATCAAAATACTCAGGCCCGACCCATTGGCTTGGGAAGAAGATAGAGCTTTTTCCTTCAACATCGGTCAGCGTGTTGGCATTTTGCCTTGGCGTTACAGGGCTGTGGCCGATAGCCACATCTTTGATTCCGTCGCTATTTTTTAGTACTTTTTGATATTGCTTAAGTTGTTCATAGCGCTCAGGGAGTGTTGCATTATTATTGGCTTGAAAAAGTTGGGCAAAGTATAGGTTTTCTGTATCGCTGCCGAGTGGGCGGTTAATGGTTTCAAGAGATTTGCTTACAATCATCACTGAAAAGCTCACTAATAAAGCAGCTACAAACATTTGGCTACCGATCAGTATGCGCACGGTGCGACCTGAGACCTGTGATACACCGCCTTTACCGCTACTTTGCATTTGGCCACTGAGGGTTTTGTAGTTAATTAAGCGAGCTGTAATAATTGAAAATACATAAGCCAAGGCAATACAGATAGCAATGGCAATGAGCACCAAGCTGGTGTCGACGGCTAAGCTATTTACTAGCGGTAAACGGCCTTCGGCTAACACTTTAAACAGCCTAATGCCCCAGACTGACAAAAACAGCGCAATGCTGACAGAGATCGTCATCAATATAAGCGACTGCAATAGAATACTATTAAATAACGTTTTACGCTTTGCGCCCAGTACAGCTTGCAGTACTAATGTTTTGTGTTGCGCCAAGGCACGAGAAAAAAACAACGTGCTCACGTTAAGTACAGCAATAATAAATAAGCCTAAGGCACCGGCAAGCATCATTAAACTCAGTTGATCATTATTACCCAGTTCAACCTCGCGATAGGGTGTAACAACAGGGTTTACATCAGTAATACCGCCATTATCAAGCCACTCAGATTTAATGGTATCAATTTGGGCTTTTAAATCGGTTTTGACTTGCTCGTTTGTGACGCCGGGCTTTAATACTGCTATTAACTTGAGATTTCTAAAGGTGTTGGTCCACGGGCTTTGCCAGTCATCATTATGGAAAAAACGACGGTCAGCACTCATTGGTAGCCACACGTCAACCAGGCCCGTTTTAATCATGTATGACGGACTAAATTCTTCCGACACGACAGCCTTTATGGTGTAGCTTATACTGCCGAGAGTTTGTAGTGATGTGCCAATTACATCAGGGTCACTGTTTAAGTGCTCGCGCCAAAATCGTTCTGAAATAACCACACTGTCATCAACCTGCTCTAGTGTGTCACCGCTACTAAAAGGCTGCCCGAGGATAAATTCTGTATTGAGTAGCTCAAAATATTCGCCACTGACATATAAAATATCTTCTTTGGGCTCCCCTGCAATATTTTTAAAAATCATTTCATTGGCATTGATAATAAATGCATTTTCAAAAGATTTATTGTTCTTAAACCAGTGCACCATGGATTGATAACTTTGAAAGCCAGCCGCATCATAATCATCATAAGTGAGGCTTTGTTCGACCACCACCATGCGGCTTTCATCAAATACATCGAGCGGTTTTAAAAAGTAGCTATTGACTAAACTTAGTACGACAAATAATGCCGCTAAAGTCAGTGCGAGTGTTGAGACAACGGCGGTGACAAACCCCGGTGCATTCATCAGTGATGCCCATGCTAAGCGCAGTTGGCTACGCGTTTTTGTTAAACGGCTCATGCTACACCACCTCTGCAGTATCAGTGGTTTCGCTTGTTAGAGCATCATTGCTAAGCGTGTCATTTTGGCGTGCATGCGAGTAAGAGACAATTTCGCCATCGAGTAGTTTTAGCTGAGTTTTTGCCCGCCCAGCGTAGCGTAAGTCATGGGTTACCATACAAATGGTGGTGCCTTTTTGATTAAGTGCATCAAGTAAGTCCATCACTGCATCGCCGTTTTTAGAGTCAAGGTTACCTGTTGGCTCATCGACCAATAAAATACTGGGCTTTCCGGCAAGGGCGCGAGCAATAGCAATACGCTGTTGTTGACCACCTGAGAGCTGGTTGGGCTTATGTTGCGCGCGGTGACCCATTTCAACTTCATCAAGGGCATGTTTTACTGCACTTTGAATGTCAGCTTGGCTCATCGCAGGCTCACGATAAGTCAGCGGCAGGGCGACGTTATCAAATACTGATAGCTCATCGATTAAATTAAACGACTGAAAAATAAAGCCAATGTGTAAATTGCGTAGCTCGGCTTGTTGGTCCATATCAAGGGTTTTGGTATCGACGTTTTTAATGGCATATTGGCCGCCTGTTGGGCTATCAAGCAAACCTAATAACGACAGCAAGGTCGATTTCCCGCAGCCTGAAGGGCCGCTAATACAAATATAATCACCTTCATGAATAGTCAGGTCGATATCTTTTAAAGCATAGGTTTCAACATTTTGGCTGCGATAAACCTTGGCGATGTTCTTTAATGAGATAAGCGTATTGTTGTTCATAAACTTTCCTGTTCGATTTTTATAGTTGCCAAATGCTGCCATTTAGAAAGGTCTGAAATGATCAGCTGTTCGCCCACCTTGGCGCCATTTAAAAGTTGAATTTTATTATCACTGAGTGTACCAAATTCAATATCTATCGGGGCGGCTAAATGAGTGTTGGGGTTAAGTTTAAAAAGCATCGCTTTTGAGTGAGCTTTTGCTTTTTGCGGTAATTTAATGGTCAGTGCATTAGCTATTACATTGCTTATAACATGGCCTTCTATGCTTAAGTCAGGGCGTGCATTGGCAGGTAATTCACCAATAAGGTCGAGCTCAATCATGACACGGCCATCACTAACAATGGGGTCAATTCGGGTCACTTTAGCTGCCACTTCACCTTGCTTTGAATTGCTAAAGGTATTAACGCGGGCATCCATATTGAGTGCGATCTTTTCAGCGTCACTTTGTTTAATACTGAGCTCTGCTTTGAGTGCGTTGTCAGAGCCCACCACCGCTAAGCGGGTTCCGGGTGTGAGGTTTTGACCCAGCTCTACATTGAGCTCTTGCAGCATGCCATCTATGCCCGCAGTGATTTGTAGGTCGTCAAAAGCTTGTTGCTGTACTTGATAATTTAATTCAAATTGGCGCAATAACTCTTGTTGCACTTTGCTGCGTTGTAGGTGCATTTGCGCAAGTTGTGCGAGGCGCTTTTTCTCAATCTCTACACGCTGCTTAAGTTGTTTTACGGTGAGTAAGCTGCGTTTGTAATCTAAACTCGATACGATACCTTGTTCGATTAATTGACTCTCTGCTTCGCTTCTAAGCTGAGCGCTTTCAAGCTCACTTTGCAAAATAGTTAGGTTAGCTTCGCGCTCTAGTAGCTGACTCTTTTGATTGATTTGTTGTTCACTAGCGCTGGCCTTTTGCCTTGCAAGCTCCAGTCTTGCGACTGATAAACGCTGGGCTTGCAGTGGATTAACAAGGCTTAAAATAACGGTGTCTTTTTTGACTTGGGTACCTGGGTAAACGTGAATTGCTTCAACCATTGCGACATCTGTGTTGGTTAAGTAGCGCTGATATTTTGATTTTAATCGACCAAAGCCTTTCACTTTTACAACAAAATCAGCTTGTGTCACGCTGGCTATTTGCAGTTGTTTGGCTGGCAATGATGTTGGGGCAAGCCACAACTTAATAAGCCAAATAACCAGTGTGATGCTAATGAGTAAAGCGCCAATAATCAGTTTTTTACGCTGATTTGGTTTTTTACTCGGCTTTAAGGTGCTATCTAAATCCATGGCTTGTGTTTCATTATATTCTAATTAATAAACACAGTAGCGAGGAGTGTGCCAATTTTTAAACTATTGAATTTTATTGTTTTTTGTTTTGTTTTAAATAAAGTATTTCCCACTTTTGGGAGAGTGAAATCAAAAGTGGGACGAGAGCAGTGGTAAGCTTATTGATTAAGCTTGGCTAATTTAATCAATTGCTTTTGCGCATATGCGTTATCAGGTTTGAGCTTAAGCACATGCTTATAGTTTGCAATGGCGTGTTGATAGTCCCCAAGGTGCCAATAGGCTTCAGCTAAGCTATCAAATGTGTTGTAACTTTGTGGGAACAAATGCGTATTAAGTTTAAAAATAGCCAAGGCTTCATGTAGTTTTTCTTGGCTAATCAGTGAGTAGCCACACAGATTAAGATTGTTTTCATCAAACTGGAAATGTTGCTTTTGGCTTAAGGTGCGCGCAGCTTCAATGGCATTTTCATAGCCTTGGGCTTCAAGAGTTTGCCACAATAATTTTATGTTTTTAGTTAAACCAAAGCCGTTCTCGCGTTTCATTTGCGGGATATAAAACCCGGCAATTTCATCTGCAAACTGTGAAGGAAGTGCGCCAGCAAGGTTGGTTAAAATAACGATAGACATATTATCTTCAGGGTAAACAAATATACCGGCTCTATTTCCTCCAACGGCCGCGATTGCTGGGTGTTCTTCACGTCCCATGACTGGCCAACCTAAGCTATAACCATTTAGGAGTCTGTTAAACCCTTGCGTATTACCATTATTTAATCGAGCTGGAGTCCACATTTGACGTACGCTATCATCATTGATCAATTTGTTAGTTTGCAATGCAATTAACCAGTTTGCTATTTCAGTGGCCGTTGATGCCATACCTGCTGCTGTTTGTAGCATAGGAGAAAAAGTAGCTGCTCTTAAGTTTATAAGGGTAGTGCCTTGGTTTTCATAGCGCCTTGCTGAATGCTTAACGACGTGATTAAGATTGTTAAAACCGGCGTCAATGGTTCTATTCATTTGAACCCGCTGCAACTGATTTTTTATGATAAACTGCTGAAATGGCATGCCTGATAGCTTATTAATTAGCTGACCAATGATAATATAATTAGTTTGGTTGTATTTAAAACGGCTGCCTTTTTCAAACTCTACAGGTAATAATTGCACTTTTTGCCACGCATCTTTTGGCGCAAGATCAGCGATTAAGTTACCTACATCGTCTTTCAAAATAGCCGGTAAACCAGAAGTGTGGCTCATCAATTGTTTAATCGTTACGCTATGCCACTGCTTAGGTAGCTCAGGTAAATATGTAGCAATAGGCGCATCAAGGGTGAGTTTTTTCTGCTCAACTAATTGCATTAGGGCAACGCCAACAAAGGCCTTAGTGACTGAATTAATAGAAAATAAAGTGTCTGAGTCTACCGCGATATCATCTTCTATATTGGCGTGCCCATAATGAGCTGTTTTTATTATTTTATTATCTTTGACAATGGCCAGTTGTAAGCCGGGAATATTGCGCTTATGCATAAGTGTTTGCATCCACTGATCAAGCTCATCCGCATTGACGCTAAAAGCACTTAAAATAACGGTGAAAAAAGCAATAATGCGTAGTATTCGGTTTTTACCCAGTGATTTGCTCGCTGTATACACGTGATCGTCCTTAGTGTTTATTTGATTAGTGCATGAGATAAAAAATTTTAAACTCACGTTGCGAGTACTAAAGCTAAGAACATGCCAGAATATAAGGTGCTGAAATATATTGTTTTTATTTTTTAGATATGAGTGTCTTTCCCATTTATGGGAAAAACGCTGAAAACTGGGAAGCGTTTTGGTTTATTGGCTGCCTTCGGTTTTACCCACCTGAGATAGCTGGTTAAATAAAATGCCTGCTTGGGTGCGGTTATATACGTTGAGTTTGCGCAAAATAGCGGATACATGTTGTTTGATGGTGGTTTCTTGAATCGACATTTCAAACGCGATTTGTTTATTCAGCAGCCCATCAGCAATCATGGCTAAAACACGGTATTGTTGCGGGGTGAGCTTTTCTAGGTTACGGGCAAAACTGCTTTGCTCGTCATTGACGACTACATCGGTTAAATCAATGTCGACTGGCAGCCAAGTATCGCCATTGAGAACATGGCTAATGGCTTCGCTTATGACATCCAAAGATGATGACTTTGGAATATACCCCGCAGCACCTAAGCTCATTGCTTGTTTGATTATAGTGGGTGTTTCGTTAGCTGAGACCATAATAACTAAAATGTCAGGGTAACGGTTTCGCAGTTGTGACAGTGCTTGTAAGCCATTGGCACCGGGAATGGTTAAGTCTAAAAAAATCAGTTCTGTTTCAGGATGATTCGCGAGTAAAGTGAATAAGCCGTCGATATCACTGGTTTCTTTTATATGCTCTTCAGGCACACAGGTTGCAGCCGCTTGGCGCAATGCGCTTCTAAATAGTGGGTGATCATCGGCAATTATTGTGTTCACAGCAAAAGACATTCCTAATACTCCAAGGCAATAAGTTATAAGTGATTTTTTGGGTTGAAACAAGGTTTACCTGCTAGGGAAATATCAGGTAAACCTTTAAAACACTCACTTAGAAGCTATAGCCTATAGTAAGTGATACCGTACGAGGGTCGCCGTAGTAACCAATCAAGGTATTGTCTCCACCAAGGCCTGGTGTGTATTTACTGACATCAGCAGGGGCAGTAGGATCAGGAGTAACAAATTGGTAGCCGCCAATCATATACTGCTCATCAGTGAGGTTTTTACCGTATAAACCAGCACTCCACTGGCCATCGGTGCTGTACCAAGTGATCCCGACATTTAATATGCCGTAAGCGTCTTGTGTTAATAAGCTGTCTTCTTCAAATAATGAATAGTCACCACGGTGGTAGTAATTACCGTTCATAACAAAGTCGCCCATGTCGGTATACATACGGTAAGTCGCGCCAAGGTTAAAGGTTAAGTCCGGCGTGTTCGATACACTGAAACGGTCTGATTTATCAAATGCTTCGCCAGTTGTAGGGTCGTAATCAATTACGTTATCAAAGCTGCTATCTATGTAACCAATGGATGCATCAAGGCTGAGTGATTCTGTGGCTACATAGCTGAGCTCGACTTCAACACCGTCTGAAGTTGATTCACCGATGTTACCTAAACGCTGGTTTAAATCAGCGGCGCTGTCGCCCGGTAGAACTGAGATATACTGGCGGTCTTTGTGATCAAGCGTAAACACGGTGACATTAGCTCGAAGGTTATTATTCCACTCACTTTTCATCCCTAGCTCTATTGAATCAACCACTTCTGGTCTCGCGGCAGGTTCTGCTGTGGTTGCCCGTGGGTTAAACGTGCCTGATTTAAAGCCTTGTGCATAACTTGCAAAGAACATAATGTCTGAGCTGTATTGGTATTCGATACCCGCTCTAGGCGTAAAGCGAGACCAATCTTCACTGTCATCGAGGACTGTAGGGACTAAGTCACCCTCTGGGCGAACATAGCCTGGCACCCACCCAGATTCAGGATAAACGGTATCAAAGATCAGGCCGTTATTAACCTTTGCCTCTTTGCTGTCTTGGGTGTAACGCGCACCGAGTGTCATAGACCATTTATCGTCAAAGTCATAACTACCTTGAATGTAGGCAGCTTTGCTGGTGGAGTTGCTGCACCCACTTACTTCACGAGTGAGGCCTGGAGCACCAAGGCTTTTACCGAGCTCTTCTAAAATAGCTTCAAACTGACCGCATGACTGGCCATCATAGTAGTACAACCCAGATACCATTTTGTAGTTATCGCCCTGATGATTGAGTTGTAACTCATGGGTAGTTTGTTCATCATCGTAAATAGCGGGAACATCAAAAATGCGGATTGACGTATTATCAAAATCAATATTCGTTGGCGAGTAACTTTCACGGCTAGCGCCAACATACTTTAAGCTAGTGTTGTTACTTATATCCCAGCGCGCTGTTAGGCTATAGCCTTCAAGCTCGACTTTGTTCCATGTTGGCATGCTGGTGTAAGAGTCGTATACGCTATCTGGCACAGGTGCATTAGTGAGTAAGCTTGGCAGTAAACGATAGCCGCCTTTAGCGTTAGATTTATCTTCGGTTTTATCCCAAGCGAGTCTAAAAAATAAATCGTCTGTGGGTGTGTATTCTAACGTTACGCGTGCGGCGGTGACGTCTTTGTTGTAGTTTTCACGGTCTTGATTATCAAGGTCTGAGGTTAAAAATGAGCCAAAGCCATCGCGGTTTAAAGTGGCAAAACCAAAGCCAACATAAAGTTTCTCATCAACCAGTGGCAGTTGCCCGGTAATTTTTAAATCTTTTTGATTGTAGCTACCTACGGTGCCTTGCACATTGAGTGTAGCATCGCCGCTCATTTCTTTAGTCACATATTTAATTGCGCCACCAATGGTATTTTTACCATATAGCGTGCCTTGTGGGCCACGTAGTACTTCAATTTGTTGTACATCGAGCAAATCCAGTACCGCACCTTGCGGGCGCGCTAAATATACGTCATCAATATAAATACCAACGCCTGGTTCATAACCCCACAGTGGGTCTTGTTGGCCTACACCGCGAATAAATGCCGTGATGGTTGAATTGGTACCGCGGCTGGCTTGCAGTGTAGTGTTTGGGGAAAACTGCTGTACTTCGGTCATTACGCTAATGCCATTCTCAGCAAGTTCTTGTGCGCCAATAGAGGTCACTGCCACAGGGACTTCTTGCAGGTTCTCTACGGTTTTACGTGCAGTTACTTCAATGCGTTCTAACTCGCCTTTGGCTTGAGTGGTTTGCTCGGCGGCAATACTGCTGGCACTTAATAATGCCAGTGAAACGGCGAGAGTAACCGGTGTAATTTTTTGATTGAGCTTAATCATGGTGTGTTCCTGTTTTTGTTGTCTTTGTTGTCTTTGTTGATTGCTTAATTGCTCATGTCACCTGCATTTAATGTAGAAGATAGTTGCGAAAAAGGAATTAGTACCATAGTGCTATACGCTCTCAATACCTTGACTTATCTAGCTTTTAAGCCAAATTTAAACGATGTAGTACCTTAGTGTTATGTCATTTTTACTGTTTTAACGTAAGACTAAATTCAATTACTGCGATGTCACCTCATCTGTGTAATAACAATAATTATAGGAATGTCTATGCTGAGCATGATAGGGCTGTTAGGCGGTTTAATACTGCTGATTATATTAACGTTGCGTGGCGTAAACTTGTTTATTGCCGCGCCAATCTGTGCACTGCTGGTTGCGCTAAGTAGTGGGATGGCGATATTTCCAGTAACGGCAGAGAGTAATTTTATTACTGCCTATATGGATGGTTTTGCTGGCTTTTTAAGTGCATGGTTTTTTATGTTCTTACTTGGGTCATTATTCGGTAAGTTTATGGAAGACACCGGCGCGGCAGATAGCGTAGCAAGCTACATAGTTGGCAAGTTAGGCATGAAACATGCCGTACTCGCAGTGGTCATTGCTTGTGCGGTACTGACTTATGGCGGCGTTAGCGTGTTTATTGTGGCGTTTTCGGTCTACCCGATGGCGCTGAGTTTGTTTAAAGACGCTGATTTACCCCGGCGCTTTATTCCTGCCACGTTAGCATTTGGCTCGGTGACATTCACCATGACCTCGGCAGGCTCGCCAGAGATTCAAAACTGGATACCGGTTAAGCACCTTGGTACATCACCCTATGCCGCATGGGAAGTGAGCCTTGTAGTGGCTATTTTTATGGCGATAGTGGGTTACGTTTGGCTTAACAAAATGATTAAAAAGGCAGTTTCAAACGGTGAGCGATTTGCTGCCCGTGATGACGATCCGGTGATCTTAGAGCGTGAACGACCGCACCCAATCACTGGGGTCATTCCGCTCATAGTGGTGTTGCTTTTATCATTTATGTTGCACGATATTTTACAGCAAACCGCCTTAATTGTGGCGTTACTCGGCGGCGTGTTAAGTATTGTGGCAATCAATTTTAAATACTTTCATAACATGGCTAATGCCATCAATGTCGGGACCACGGGTGCCTTGGTTGCCATTGGTAATACGGCCGCTGTGGTCGGTTTTGGTGCGGTGGCTAAAGTGTCGCCGGCATTTATTGCAGCGGTTGATTTAATGACCCAGATGCCCGGTAATGAGCTGGTTGGTGCAGCGGTGGCGGTGAGCGTTATTGCTGGCTTAACAGGTTCAGCCTCGGGCGGTCAAGCCATTGCGCTACCGCTTGTTGCCCCGGGTTATTTGGATATGGGCGTTAATCCTGAACAATTGCACCGTGTGGTGGCTATTAGCTCCGGCGCACTCGATAGCTTGCCGCACAATGGCTACGTGGTGACAACGATACGGGCTATCTGTAATGAAACACATCAACGCGCTTACTGGCCGCTGGCTGCATTAACTGTGGTTATTCCGCTTATTGGTGTCGCGTTGGCATTAGGTCTATTTATAACTTTTTAAGGAAGGGCAATGAAAACAACATTAATAATTATCGGATTGCTTTTATTTTATACCAGTGCCGCATTTAGTGCAGGCAAAGCTGCACCCATGCTGGTGGAGAAACAACATTTTACCACCAAAGATTTTACCACTGTATCAGGTAAAAAAATTGCCAAAGTCGATATTGGCTGGGAAAGCTACGGCACGTTGAATAAAGCCAAAGATAATGTGATTTTAATTACTCATTATTTTTCTGGCACCTCCCATGCGGCAGGTAAATACAACGCTGATGACGCTTTACCAGGGTATTGGGATGCGATTATTGGCCCAGGCAAAGCCATTGATACGAATAAGTATTTTGTGATCAGCTCTGACACTTTAGTCAATGCCAATTGGCATGATCCAAATGTAATTACAACGGGCCCTGCATCAATCAATCCTGCTACTAATAAACCCTATGGGCTCGACTTTCCTGTGGTGACAATTACTGACTTTGTAAATGTGCAAAAGCGGTTGCTCGATAGCTTAGGCATCAAAAAGCTACACGCCGTGATGGGCGCATCAATGGGGTCATTCCAGGCGCTTGAGTGGGCGGTGCGTTACCCAGATCAAGTTGAGCGACTTATTCATGTGATTGGTGCTGCCACCATGGATGCGTGGACGGTGGCGGCCCTTGAAAAATGGGCATTGCCAATTCGATTAGATAAGAACTGGCAGCAAGGCAACTATTACAACAAAGAGCGGCCGCTAGATGGTTTGGCTGCAACCATGTTGAACATTACTCAAGATGCCATGCACCCGATTATTTATAACGCCAGTTTCCCTAAATTTACCGTACTTGATCAAGGAGCTTTAAATGATATTCGTACCTTGCCACAGCTTAGCCAAACATTAGCAACACGAGCCATGGCACGTGCGAAAACCCAAGATGCTAATCACGTGTTGTATTTAGTCCGTGCATCACAGCTGTTCACCGCGGGTATGCAAGGAGATTTAACGAGTGCACTGAAAAACGTGAAAGCAAAAACCTTACTATTGCCTGCAACAAACGATTTATTACTGCGTCCTGAAAATATGCGAACGGTTTATAAAGCCATGAAAGCAGCAGGTAAAGACGTTGAAATGTCAGAGATTGAAGGCGGCTGGGGGCATTTAGACGGCATTTTTTCTATCTCACCAAAGGCTCAGCTTATCAGTGACTTTTTAAAGGAGTAATCGCATGAGTAAAACGGTACTAATTACAGGGGCTGCAAGTGGTATCGGCTTTTATATTGCTGAGCAACTCGCCAAAGCAGGTCATCTTATTATCGTCACTGATTTACATCAGCACAGCGCTGAACAAGCCGCTGCTAACATTATTGATCAAGGCGGAAATGCACAAGGTTTTGCGCTTAATGTAGCTGATAGTGATGCAATAGAGATATTTTTTAATGAATTTAAACAGCCGATTGATGTATTGATCAATAATGCGGGCATTCAGCATGTAGCTAAACTTGAGGATTTTCCTGCTGATAAATGGCAGTTTTTACAGCAAGTGATGTTGGTTGGGCCAGCGATGATGACCAAAGCGGTGTTACCGCGTATGCGGGAGCAAGAGTTTGGCCGTATTATTAATATTGGCTCTATTCATGCGATGGTCGCGTCTAAATATAAGTCAGCTTATATTGCTGCTAAGCATGGCTTAATTGGCTTTGCTAAAACCATGGCGCTGGAAACAGGGGATGCCAACATCACCATTAATACGGTATGCCCTGCATATGTAAAAACGCCGTTAGTCGAGCAGCAAATTGCCTCGCAAGCTAAAGAACATGGTCTATCAGAGCAGCAAGTTATCGATACTATTATGCTTGCGCCTATGCCTAAAAAATCCTTTATTGGTTTGGATGAAATACATCATACAGTGACATTTTTAATGGCAGATGCGGCACGTAATATTACCGCACAAGCAATCGCTATTGATGGCGGTTGGACAGCGCAATAGGAGGACGTATGGCAGGTTTTGATAAAGTAGTAGCTAATTACAATGAGGCTATAGCAGGCCTTGAAGATGGCATGACGGTGATTGCTGGTGGTTTTGGTTTATGTGGGATTCCTGAAGGGCTTATTGCGCAAATTAAACGCCAAGGCACGCGAGATTTAACCGTCGTGTCAAATAACTGCGGGGTTGATGGCTTTGGCCTTGGGGTGCTGCTTGAAGATAAACAAATTAGCAAAATGGTAGCTTCTTATGTGGGTGAAAACGCACTATTCGAGCAACAATTACTCAGTGGCGAGCTTGAAGTACAGCTAACTCCACAAGGCACCTTAGCTGAAAAAATGCGTGCTGGTGGTGCGGGCATACCAGCCTTTTACACCGCAACTGGAGTGGGTACCCCTGTGGCTGAGGGCAAAGAAACCCGAAACATTAATGGCCGTGATTATTTACTAGAGCCGAGTATTACCGGAGATTTTGCCATTGTTAAAGCATGGAAGGCGGACCGCTACGGTAACTGCATTTACCGCCATACGGCGATGAACTTTAACCCCATGGCCGCTACAGCAGGGAAGATAACCGTACTCGAAGTTGAAGAAATCGTAGAGCCTGGCGAGCTTGAACCAAGCCAAATTCATACTCCAGGTATCTATATCGATAGAGTAATAAAAGGCGAATTTGAAAAGCGCATCGAGAAAATCACTACGCAAGCGGCAAAGCTTTAAGGAGTAAATAATGGCGTTAACACGAGAGCAAATAGCAAAGCGCGTAGCGATGGAATTACAAGATGGCTACTATGCTAATTTAGGAATTGGAATACCTACGTTAGTGGCGAACTATGTGCCTGAGGGCATTGAGGTAATGTTGCAATCGGAAAACGGATTGCTAGGTATGGGGCCATATCCAAGTGAATCGCAAGTCGATGCAGATATGATCAACGCAGGGAAAGAAACCGTCACGGCGGCGAAAGGCGCTGCCATTTTTAACTCCGCAGAGAGCTTTGCCATGATCCGCGGCGGCCATGTCGATTTAACTGTGCTCGGTGCGTTTGAAGTGGATCAAAACGGCAGTATCGCCAGTTGGATGATCCCTAATAAGTTAGTTAAAGGCATGGGCGGGGCAATGGACTTAGTGGCAGGAGCAAAAAACATTATTTGCACCATGACCCATGCGAATAAACATGGTGAATCAAAGCTACTCTCAGAATGCAGCTTACCGCTGACTGGTGTGGGGTGTATTAATAAAGTGATTACCGATTTAGCCTTATTAGAAATTAAAGACGGCGCTTTTCACTTATTAGAACGCGCCCCCGGTGTAAGTGTTGATGAAATTAAAGCTAAAACACACGGGCATTTAGTCATCCCTAAAGACACACCTGAAATGAGGCTTTAATATCGTCGTAAAACTTTTATCAATTAAACCTGCTTATATTTGTCGCTTGTAAGTGGGCAGGGTCAGTTCTTACATTTGCCTTTATGTAATTAGTGGCAAAAAAACAAAGCTTGACCCCGATAGTTTCTGCAGTAATTGTTTTTAATCCTAGAAAAAGGATTTCGATTCATATAAATAGAGGAGTTGTAAATGATTCTCCAAGCTTCGCATTAGCTCATAAAGTATTTTATGTTTGGAGACCCATGACTCGTGGCTACTTTGGAGCAAACGATCGGATTAGGATGGGTAGGCCTGTCAGGGGGCTTGGTGTAATGAAAGCCCATGCTGTTAGATATACAAACAGAACAAGAATGCAAGCTGGTGCAAATTATCAACGTACGCATCACCTTGGAAAAGGGACCTTATATGCAATACCTTAAATTTTTACTTGCTCTTAGTGTTACATTGATAACTTCATGCTCCAATTTTGAAACAAATTTACATGAATATGAGAAGTTATGTAACTTTAATGAGAAGGTGATCGATAGCTTAGAAAGTGAAGTTCATGAGAGGGTTAATGGACCTTCGGAGTTAAGTAACTTCATGTTGGTTCGACATATGCATCCTAGCAGTAACAGCTATAGTGTAACACTTTTCGAAAATGAGATATCAAAAGGAACTGTTTATTATATAGATAATGAGGAAGGTAAAGTCTTTAGTATATTATCACCTCAATATGTTAATAATGTTCTTACCTCTTCCAAATCATTAGAAAGTGTTAATGTTTCTGATCATTTTACAACTGAAAATGTTTTTGGTTTTTCTTGTTATTCAATCAAAGTTAATAATAGCTCTAGTTACAAGAGCTATAACTTTGTAGGGATGACTAGAAATTCCGATTTTTATGAGTTTGTTAGTAAAATAGAAAGAGCAGCGGCACTCGCTTACTACTGATAATAGTCGATAAAGAATAAAGGAAAAGTGAGTAGGGTCAGGTCGTGCATTTTGACTTTATGTAATTAGTGGTAAAAACAAGACCTGCCCCCCTATATTCACTCATCAAAATGTTAAAAGCGCAGTGTAATATAAATAAATAGAAGGGTTCTATACTTCTGCTCATGAGCTTTACCATGCATGGGATAATACTTTGGGCGCCCCGTTAAGTGGAAGTGCAAAAAGGCAAGCTATTCAATGGACCAATCAAATCAGGTTACAGAGAAGGTCTCAGTGGGTTCGTTTATCACATGATCTAGGTAAAAATTCAAATAGCTTTGTGGATAGTTATAAAGATGCGAAATCAAGAATTGACTAAAGTTTTATTTATACCAATATTAATTGCTATTTTTTTAGCTTTTTTCTTTATTGAATCTTATAAAGAAAAAGAAAAGTGCAGGTTAACGTTGGCTAATTTAAACTCATTTTTTGAGCTTAGTAACTCTCCAGTAAAAAAAGGTGCAAATATTATAAGTGATGGTTCTTACTTTGTATTTAAGACAGCAGGTGGAAATTCATTAATGTATTATTTACTTGTTGAAAAGAAAAATCACTTTGAGTTGCATGAGTTCTTTCAGTTTGGAGGGTGGAAGTCTCAAAATTTAGAGGTTGGAGAAGGTCGATTGATTTTTGATAAGTTAAGAGCTCTATCTACTGAACCAGCTAGTGAGTCTAAATTATTTCATAGCTCTTGTGCTGTAACTGAGTATAGAGATGAAAACTCTAAGGTATTGAAATATACAAATGAATCACATCCTGTCTCAGTAAAGATAATTAATGAAATCTTTAGTAAAAGAGAGAGCGTCTTTAATCAGGAAGAGCACCTTTTCCGGATGAAAGATAGTCAAATTAACTATCTGAATAAGGATGTTTTCGCCGAGCTAGGAGAACGGTGAAAACAGAAATGAGGTAAATAGGGTCAGGTCTTGAATGAGGTAAATAGGGTCAGGTCTTGTATTTTGCCTTTTATGAAATATCAGGAACAAAAGGAAAAGTGAGTAGGGTCAGGTCGTGCATTTTGACTTTATGTAATTAGTGGTAAAAACAAGACCTGCCCCCCTATATTCACTCATCAAAATGCTGAAAGCGCAGTGTAATATAAATCAACAGAAGGGTTCTATACTTCTGCTCATGAGCTTTATCATGCATGGGAAGTCCAGTATTTATAATACAATTACTGGTGAGATATCAATGACTACAACTTATTTAAATGGTAGTTCAGTGAGTGGTTTGATACACGAGATTTCACATTCATTTGGCGGGGAGCATCAGAATGGAGGTTACCATTTTAATAAAAAGAATATTAGTATTCGTGCTAATAATGCTCGGTATCGCCCTTTTTATACAGACACTCAGGCGTTAGACAGTCAAAGGTTAGATAGAGCTGCTCTATATAAAAATGTTCATACACTTGATTTTGTGCTCCAAAATAAGAGGTTATAAGTGATTGATAAATTGATACTGTTGGGGGGTGCTATTTTATCATCTCACACTATGTCTAGCATGGCTGCTGAACATAGTGTTGGTTTGTATAGTAAGGTCTATATTGATGTGACTTGTTCAGTGGTTAAAGGCATTGCTACTTTAAAGTTTCATAATATGACAGGCACCTATGTAAATATAGAAGGTGCAAATGACAAGTTCGGCATTTGGGAGTCGGATGCCATTAAAGTTGTTCAAAAGAAATCATATTCAGAGCATTACACACGTTGGGAATATGCTAGAAAGAACAAGCTTTCTAGTTATGAAGGTAATGACCCTATATCGAGTTTAGTCCTTGCTCCATATTCAAAGCGAGAGTTTGATGTTTTTTATGATAAAGAATTTGAATTAAAATCAGGCGACGAATACGTGTTATACCTAACATTTTCTGCTTATATAAATAGTTATCCGCTCGACTTTAAAGTCTTTAGGTCCAACAGGCTTTTGACCTCAAGTGATAATTGCTACTGATAGAATTAAAATGAGGTGAATAGAAAGAAGGAAGTTAATAGGGTCATCCATTAGAAAGTTCCGGTCAAGCAGGCAGCTGTGTTTTCTTGCACATCACTTGTATAACCAAATAAAAAATCAACCAATTACCACCGCGCATTAATTTATTGTGCTCATAAAGTTCATGCACTTTATGGTTTTAATCATTTTTAGATCGATCAATGCAGCTTAACTTCTAAACATTTCGTTAATTTCACGTTAACACTATGCTCCGATTTAGATCGTAGTAGGTAGCCCTGATCTTTGACAACAAACCATTATAAAAATGAGTGTGGAGAACACAAATGAAAGCAAGTAACACACAATTAGCGCTTTGTGTTGTAGCGGCATTAGCAAGCTCGACAGCATTGGCAAATAACGATACTGAAAAATTACAGCAACAACTAGATAAATTGCAAAAAGAGGTTGATTCTTTAGAAGGTAATAAAGCCTTTGACCTTGAATTTGGTGGTCGTGTTCAGCTCGATTACAACTATTTTAACGGCGCGTATAACGCCAATAATGATGGTGATGCAGGGAGTGATTTTTCCCGCGTCGTATTCGTACTTATGTAGAAAGTGAGCACGGTAATTGGGATCATAAATTACTTCTTGAATTTGGTGAGGGGACTGCAGAAATTGTTTTGGCTCGGGTTCGTTATGCATTTGATAATGGCCTCAAAATTAAAGCCGGTAAAATTCGTGAGGATATGTCGCTTAATGCTTTAACCAGCTCTAAACATATAAATACAATTGAGCGCAGTACGTTAGCAAATACCTTCTCTCCTTTTTTCCGTTGGGGTGTATCGGCTTATCAATACTCTGAAAATAGCGGCGTGCGCTATGCTGTTGGTGTGTATAAAAATGACGCATTTGGTGCATCTGGGCATGATGAAGATGACAGCTTAACACTTGCTGCAACGGGTCGCTTAACGTGGTCTAGCGCGTCACCGGGCGATGTAATTCACCTAGGTGCGTGGCATTCATATCGTGATATGGAGTGAATAGGGTCAGGTCTTGAATCTTGCCCTTTACAAAATATCAGGAACAGGTCTTACATTTTGTTGACCTGTTTCCTTCTAATAAATTAAAGAAAATAATGAAAAACCATTAATTTTACTCGTGTTTTTATTTTTAAGTGACACAGTGTTTGCTTATAATCGGGCGTCAGGAAAGTTGATTGAAAACATTCGTGTCAGGCCAATGGTCGCCTATGTATTATTTGAAGGGTGTGCCAAGTACACTAAAATATATTTAACAAACGATTATTATAAATCAATGCTATCTGTAGCTTTAACGGCAGCTGCCGCTGGCAAAAAAGTCGACGTGGTTTTTCAAAATAATGCGAGTTGTGCAACCACAGAGGCGCAAATTGAATTTATTGATGTGAAATTTTGATAATATGAAAATAGGGTTTGCAGCACGAACCCTATTTTTGAACTTTTATAATGAGAAGTTTTCTTGAAAAATTATTTTAATCATTTTTTACTATTAGATTGCGCTTATAGCCCTAATTCGTATTAGCGAACATATTCCAAGTTCAATTTACACAGGTAGAGGCACGAATGCAGGTCCATAAGGAGCCCCACATTTACTTACCAAGCTACAAGCACACGGCAACTCTTATTTAATCGTTTATATCAAAACCACCTCAAAATGCAGGATTCAGCATTTCAGAAGAGCTTAATATCAAGACGTTACTTGCAAGAATGGCAGTCCCTTTCAATTCCAACGACGCTTACATCTTGCGTATATTTGTCGCTTGAAGGTGCGACAAATATACGGATTGGACTAACACGACGTTGTAATAACCTTAGCGATTAGGTAAGGCGTTTAAGTTTACCTTAGGTGCTTTACTTGCTGGGCGCTCAAACTCGCTATGCAATTTAGTAGGGCCTGTAAAAAAGCCTGTGTTGCGTAAGTAAAAGCCTGCGTTTTCAGTGCCACCTTGATAATCCATTCTAGATTGCTTGGCGGCAGTTGCATCATAGGTAAAACGTGCTTTAGTCAGTGCGTGCCATTTGCCATCAGTATCCCTGAGCCACTGATTACCGTATAACGCTTTGCGCTCGAATTGCCCTGCATCTGGAATGAAATTCTCTAAGAAGCTGTGTGGCCTTGCTACATATGTATTGGTATTGGGGCGCCTGAAAGAAGCGATGAAGAGCCACTTTTCATTACTAGGATCATAAAAGTATGCGCTGTAATCGGTTTTGTTATTAAGGTTTTCAGTCGGGTTTACTTTTAATAAAAAACGATAGGTTTGCTCTGCCTGCCATGGGAAAACGAGGTAACTTTGACCGCCAGAGCCTTCGTTACCAAATTTACCTGTGTATACATTGTTGCCTTTTGCTAAGAGTTGAATTCTCATTTCAACAGGGATAGCTGTCGGATCATCCGTTTGAAATGGGCTCCACACTGAAAACAAAACTCTGCGTTCGGTTTCAGAGTTAACCTGTATACCAAAGTAACCCTCAGCAAACCCGTTAGCCATAAAATATGAGCCCTGATGATCATAGCCTTTTGGTACTGTGAGCTCAGAGTAAAACCATTGATAGTCTTTTGAAGTGTCATCTATAGGGTAATTTAAATGTACTGACGGACCACGACGGCCCCAGTAAATATCGTCTTTGACATATAAAGGTGCGGCGATGTTTTTATCTAGCGTGATAATGATCCCTTCAATATCTGCAAAGGTTCTTGCACTTCGAGTGAGTCCACTCAATATCAGCTGCTGGTAGCCTGCATCTGTTGGGTTAAATTGCCCCAGGTCGATATCTTGGAATTGTTGATTTGTGAGCTTGATGATCTGGCTTTGCTGATTAAAAGTGACTTTTAATTGGCTGTTTCCGCCAGTAACTTTTGCACGTATTTTTAAATTGAAAGGGGCGTTTGTTGGCAAATAAAAGTAGTGGCTAATTGGTACTGCAGGGTCTTGCCAGTGAGTAATTCCTTGGTCACTGAGCAGGTTTTTATTTTCTACAATGCTATGGTTGGTGGCACTATTGCCATAGCTGGGAATGAAGTAGTCAGTGGTTTGATTTGCTGCGACTAAGGGAGAAAGTAAACCGCCCAATAATAAGCTAACAAGTAGTAAAAATCTCATAGTATGTTCCATAAAAAAGCGCCGATAAACGGCGCTTAGTTGAAGAGGTGCTATTAAAATGACGCAGAAAAGCCTAAGCTAATCGAGCGGCCATAGCGCGCCAAGCGACGAATTTGTTCTTCAGTTTTAACATACGACCATTGTCGCTCGTTTGTTAAATTAGTGACGCTTAAATCAACGCGCATTTTTTTAGTAATGTTGTAACTTGCACTAAAATCATACTGACCATAATCGGCCGCCCACTCAGGTCCGCCCCATGCATCTGGGTATACTAAGTAATCATCACGCCAGTTATAAGCAATACGCGTTTGGTAATCACCTTTCTCATAATAAATCACAGCATTATATGAGTGTTCAGACATGCCAACAAAAGGAAGATCGTTTAGCTCTTCATCATCGTAGCTGCTGTCTGTGTAAGTATAGTTTACTTGTACACCTAAGCCATCAAAGGGGGCAGGAAGTACTTCATCAAACGATTGCTGGTAAGCTGTTTCAAAGCCTAATATGGTTGCGCCTTTTTCTGACGTTGGTGAGATTTTAGTAAAAACAGGCCCTTCAACTTCAACGTCATCTTTAAAGTAATTACCCACTTGCGCGGTGCCGACACGGCCACGAGCTATGACAGATTCTATATCTTTATAATACGCTGCAAATGTAAGTGCGCCATAATCAGAAAAATACCATTCAATTGTGCTATCAAGCTGGTTTGCTCTGAGTGGCTCAATACCAGGGTTAGAGGCATGGTACTCAGCATTATTAAAGTCTAAGTAACTATACGGTGATAAGTAACTAAGGTTTGGCCGTGTGATCACTTTTGCGGCACTAAAGCGATACAGTAAATCGTCGCGTAAGTTAAGCTTGAAGTTTAAGCTAGGTAGTACGTCGGTGTAGCTTTCATCTGTTGTTGAACGTGCATAATAATCGTCAATATCACCATCAACACGATAGCTTAACGCACCGTCTTTTTCAGTCACATTGTAGCGAACATTTTCAACATCAAAGGTATAGCCATCCGATGTGACATCGGTTTTAATAACGCGAACACCCATGTTCAGTGCAAAAGGGAATTGACCGATATCGCCTTGTAGGTTTGTTTCAACAAAGGCTGCTAGGGTTTGCTCTGTTAATGCAAAGGAGTCTTGCGGGCTGTTTTTTGCAATAATTTTATCTTTAGCGGCTTGTGGGTTGATTGTTTCATAAAAAGCATAAAGCTTATCGTAATCAAAGCTGGCCCATGGATCTGGGTGCTTGCCTGGTTCGCCATCTAAGAAGTTATCAAAATTAGCTGGGACTAGCACATCAGCAGGTAAGCGGAATAAACTTAAGCCGCCAAGCTCTTCAACACTAGAGTCATCAAAGCTATCGTATTCAGAGTTTTTAAAGTAAGCACCACCGTTACTAAACATGGAGGCATTTTTAGATTTAAATACGCTGCGCTCTTTCGTTTGTTTGCCGTAATGTAAGCCAAATTGCACATCTTTTACTAGCTCAAAAGAAGGAATATAAGTTGCTGCGAGACGTACTTCTTCGATTTTGTCTTTCACATCGGTGCCAGAGTTATAGCTGTAGTGCGCACCAAAAGGTTGCTCTGAGCTAAGCGCTGGTGTCATCGTTACATCTGGTAGCATATTACTGCCAGTTTGGTCGATGGTGATGCCATCAACAAAACCACGGGCTACAATAAAGCGGTTATTACCATTGCTAACATTTTTAGCTTGTGATTGTGAGATATCTAGATCAACAGTTAAGTTATCAGTGGCATACCAAACAGTATTGAAGCCCCATTGCCATGTATCGGTATTGCGCGGTACGGAAACATTCAGCAGCTCGGCCATAGCGCCATCAACAAGTTCTACGTAGTTTGCATTGCCATCTTCATTAAACTTTACCTCACCGATTGCCGGAATGCCGGGAGTCCAAGACTCATCGTAGGTCACAAAGGAGATTTGGTATTGCTCACCATTAGTTTCATACTGTGAATACATACTATCAAAGTTCACATCAAACTTATCTGATGGGCGCCATTGCAACGCTAGACTTGCGCCAAGACGTTCGCGTGTATCTTGCCAGTTTGAGTAGCGCACGTAGCCTGGAATTATAGACGGATATGATTTCTCATTGTCCTCAAGCTCACCATTGCCATTACTATCGATTGGAATACGAACGTCTACGTTTTCATCTGGGTCATAGAAGCCTTGGCCTTCATATGAATCAGCACGTTGTGTACGCTCAGAGTAAACAGCAGTAAATAATGCGCCAAAGGTGTCATCAAAAAATGTATCGCTAATTAAGAAAGATGCTTGCGGATTTACATCACCCGTTCGTTCTTCATAAATGCCTTTGGCACTGCCTGATAAAGTAAATCCATCTAAATCAAGCGGTTTACGGGTTTTAATATTGATGACAGAGCCTATGCCGCCTTCTTGTGTTTTACTTTGTGGAGATTTATATACTTCGAGGGATTGGACAATTTCTGGGGCGATTAAATCAAAATTAAAATTACGGCTGGAATGCTCTGATGCCATGCGCCGACCATTAACGGTGGTCACGTTATAGTCACCACCTAAACCCCGCACGGTCACGTTTTGCCCCTCGCCACCGTTACGGGTAATTGCAATACCTGTCATTCGTTGTAGTGCTTCTGCAATATTTTGGTCTGGGAACTTACCGATATCTTCTGCAACGATGGCATCCATAACCCCAACAGCTTGCTGTTTTAAATACAGGGATTCCTTAATACTCGAGCGAACACCTCTGACTTCGATTACTTCTACTTGCTCAGCCTCGGCTTCTTTTTCCGTTTTTTTATCTTCTTCAGCAGCCAAGGTTGCGCCACTGAAAATGGCACTCATGGACAAAAACAGGGTGGACAGTTTTAGTTGTGCTTTCATAATAGTTACCTGTATTTTACTTGTTGATGGTTGTTTTTTTATTGCTTTACTTAGGGTTAGGCGTACTGGTAGTCGTTACCTACCAATACGCTTTATTTAATTACGAAATAATGCCAAGTGGCTTGGCTTGTTGCCAAAGTCCACGAGTGAAATCCGGGAAGTCTTTGCTGTTACTGCGATCGGCAACCGAGTCAACAGAGAGTGGAAACACTGCTGACCACGCCGCAGCGTCATATACATCCTGATCAAGTGGCTCGCCATTGCGAAGGCAGAAAATAATGCGCCAAAACATAAGGAAGTCCATACCACCATGGCCGCCGTTGCGCTCAGCTTCTGCGCCCATTTTTTGCCAAAGCGGGTGATCATATTTGTTATACCAATCTGCCATATCGTAATCCCACTCGTGGTAGCTTTTGCTGCCACCTTGCTCAAGTGCAATACGATTAGGGAAACCAGCAAATACGCCATTGGTACCTTGAATTAGGTTGTGACGAGAGTAAGGGCGCGGTGTGGTTGTATCGTGTTGCACCATGATGCTGCGGCCTTTAACCGTTTTAATGATGCTGGTATTCATATCGCCAGCGACATAATTCAGCTTGTTGCGACCATGATCTGCTGGAAATTCTTTTTTAGCGTATGCTGCACGGCCCAGTGACGGTGAGCTCATTGATGTTATGTAGTCAAAACGATCACCGCGATTAATATTCATATACTGTGAAACGGGTCCCAAACCATGGGTTGGGTATAAGTTACCGTCAACCGCGGCGTGCCAAGGCGTGCGCCAAGAACCTGTTTTATGGTCAATCTCTTTCATTTGCCAGCGTAATTCATGGATATACGCTGCTTCACCATGGAGCAACTCACCAAAAATACCTTGGCGAACCATATTCAATACCATGAGCTCATCACGTCCATAGCAGACATTTTCCAACATCATGCAGTTCATTTGGGTACGTTCAGAGGTGTTTACTAATTGCCATGCTTCTTCAACGGTTACGGCTGCGGGCACTTCAACAAACGCATGTTTACCACTTTCCATGGTCGCTACTGCCATGGGGGTATGCCATTTCCAAGGCGTTGAGATAATAACGATATCAATATCTTTGCGCTCTAGCATGCGAAGATAATCATGATCGTCTTTGCCGTAGGTATCTGGCTTTTTAAAGCCTTTATCGACCACTATTTTTACTGCTCTATCTACAACAGCCTGATGGGTATCGCAAATTGCTTTGATTTCAACACCGTCTAAATGACAAAAATGTTTAACGGCACCAACACCTCGCTCACCTACACCTATAAAGCCGACTCTTACCACATCCATTTTAGGTACGGTTAAGCCTAGCGTTGAGCGTCCTTGTGTTGCGGTTTTTAGCATTGAGTTGGCATTGGTTGTGGAAGTGCAACCTAACGCGGCGCTTGTTGCTGCAATTGCGGCCATTGATTGAAGGAATCGTCTGCGGTTGAGATCGCCCATAATAGTGCCCTTATGTGTTTATTATTTGTAAATTTGTTTTCACAGGCTTTTATTTGTACACCCAAGAGAATGTCAAAGCAAGATAAAAATCTTTCGTTTGCTTTCATTTGTCTTGTGGTTTTATTTTTATTTTTACATTTGCTGTTTAAAATCAGTTTCTTATGTTTAATTATTGCTAATAAATAAAAAATGTAAAAAAATTGAATTGAAAGTAAGTGAAAGCTGCGTACAATGAATGAAAGTAAATAATGAAAGAGAGCGGGCATGCTTAACACTATCGAAAGACGTCATGAAATTGTGCAATTAGTTTGTAAACAAGAGCGCGTACAGGTTCCTGAGCTTGCTCAGTTGTTCGGTGTATCGACAGTTACTATTAGAAACGATTTAAATGAACTGAATGAAAAGGGTTTGTTAGTGCGTTCTCGAGGTGGTGCTGTGATGAGTAACCGTCTTACGCAAGAGTTGTCATTAAAAGAGAAGCACGATGCGAACCGCAGCATTAAAGAGCGTTTAGGTAAATTTGCTGCCAGCTTAATTAAAGACGGTGAATCGATCATTTTAGACTCAGGGACTACAACGGAAGAGGTCGCTAAAAACTTAACCAACCATCACAGTGTAGTAGTGATGACTAATGGGTTAAATGTCGCGCACTCGCTGTTAAATGCACCATCGGTTGAAGTATTGATGACCGGTGGAACATTGCGAAAAAAATCATTGTCATTTTATGGTCGCCAAGCAGAGCAGCATTTGCAGCAATACCACTTTGATAAATTAATTTTAGGTGTCGATGGTTTTGAGAAAGACATCGGTATTACTACGCATTTTGAGCTTGAAGCCTTATTAAACCGGGTGATGTGTGAAGTATCGAGAGAAATAATAGTTGTTACCGATTCGAGTAAATTTAATCGTAAAGGGGTACATAAAATAATTTCTGCCAGTGAAGTAAATACAGTAGTGACAGACAGTGGGATCCCTGCCGATATTAAAACCGCTCTTGAAAGTGCAGGTGTTCAGTTACACATAATCGACCTTTAATTTCCATAGTACGAATATCAATTAAAATAACCAATACAGAGGCTTGCAATGACGATATTACAGCAATTAATCGCAGCGAATAAACGGGGTGAAAGGCAAGGCATTTATGCCGTATGTTCGGCGCATCCATTGGTGCTTGAAGCCGCCATATTGCAAGCCAAGCAAGACAATAGTTACTTATTAATAGAAGCGACGGCTAATCAGGTTAATCAATTTGGCGGTTATACTGGCATGTTACCTGCTGATTTTATGACGTTTGTTGAAAGGCTTGCAGAAGAGCAGGGCTTTGCGGTTGATAAACTGATCCTCGGTGGTGACCATCTAGGTCCGGTGTGTTGGTGCGATGAGAGTGCTGAAGCAGCAATGCACAAGGCGGAGCAATTAATTGCTAGTTATGTAGCGGCAGGGTTTAAGAAAATTCACTTAGATACCAGTATGCGCTGTGCTGATGATGACGAGATTTTAGCGGATGAAACCGTGGCAATACGAGCGGCACAGTTATGTGAAGTAGCTGAGAAAACAGCACTGAAAGTATTTGGTCATAGTGACTTGGTGTATGTTATAGGTACTGAGGTGCCACCACCTGGTGGGGCTGATGAACATATAGATACGTTAGCCGTTACAGATACAAAGCACGTTGCAAGCACTTTAGCATTGCATCATGAAGCTTTTTTACAACTTAATTTATCATCGGCATGGCAACGTGTTGTTGGTCTAGTTGTGCAACCGGGTGTTGAATTTGATAATACGCAAGTATTTGATTATGTCAGCAGTGCAGCTCAACAACTTAAACATTACATAAAATCTGTAGATGGTATTGCTTTTGAAGCACATTCAACTGATTACCAAACACCGATCGCATATCAGCAGTTAGTGAATGACCATTTTGCGATTTTAAAAGTGGGGCCTGAGCTTACATTTGCGTTACGTGAAGCATTATTCGCATTAAGCCATATTGAAGATGCACTAATAGATACCGAACAGTGTTCGCATTTGCGTACAGTAGTTGATGCTGATATGCAGCAGCATCCAAAAGACTGGCAGCGCTTTTATCAAGTTGAACAATCATTGCAGCAGCTATACCGTCGCTTTAGCTTTAGTGATCGCATTCGTTATTACTGGGGTAAACAAGGCAATCAAAATGCGGTTGAAAAGCTGCTTTGCAATTTACAAAATCAGCCAATCCCATTGCCATTACTAAGCCAATACATGCCATTACAGTATCTTGCTGTGCGAAATAAAACACTTGAAAACAACCCTAAAGCCTTGGTTATTCATCACATAATGCAAGTAACCAGTCGCTACGCAGACGCGTGCTTTAAACAATAATAGACGTAAGTGAGGTAGCAATGTCGAGTTATTTAGCAATTGATAAAACCCTTCTAGAATCTAGAAATAGTGCATGGACAGCAAAAGAAATTATGCAGCAAAGCAGCTGTTGGCGAGAAACACTGACTATTGTTGAGCTTGCGCGTAAGCAGCTTGATAGTTGGCTTGACCATGTGCTGGATAAGCCTAATGCGCAAATCATTTTTACCGGTGCTGGTACATCTGCCTATGTTGGAGAGGCGGTTGTTGGTTATTTAAACCAAAAGTTATCAACGTTATGTGTAAGTGTTAGTAGCACGGAATTAGTGGCTTGCCCGGAGCAGTATTTACAAAAAAGTACACCGACTTTACTTGTGTCTTTTGCGCGTTCGGGTAATAGCCCGGAAAGTGTCGCTGCTGTAGATGTAGTGAATAATTATGTGCAGGAATCTGCCCACCTCTTTATAACCTGTAATCCAGATGGCGCACTGAACCAGCAAGCCAAAGAGCATGAGAACTGTTTTTCGCTATTGATGCCATTGCAAACGCTCGATCAAAGCTTTGCGATGACCAGCAGTTTTACTTCAATGTTGATTGCAAGTCTCGCGGTGTTTAGCGATGTGGATAACGCAGTGTCGGTGATGGCTGATTGTGTTGAAAAGAATATTCCACAACAACTTACTCAATTAAAAGCATTAGCTGAATTGCCTATGCACCGTTTAGTTTATTTAGGAGCTGGGTCGTTAAAAGGTTATGCGCAAGAATCAGCTTTAAAACTACTGGAATTAAGTGCAGGACAGGTGATGGGGTATTTTGAATCTCCACTTGGTTTTCGCCATGGGCCAAAATCATTGGTTGATGACAAAACGTTAATTGTATTATTTGGTTCCAGCAATAACTATACAAAACAATATGATATTGACCTATTGAATGAATTGAAAGGCGATAACCAAGCACTTGCAGTTCATGCGTTAGCCTTGCCAAGTGAGGCTTCTGATGAGCCATTAGATGATGTATTTAATGGCCTGTATTATATGGTGTGTGCACAAATAATTTCCTTTTACAAAGCGTGGCAATTAGGTATTACGGTAGATAATCCATGCCCAACCGGTGAGGTAAATAGGGTGGTTCAAGGGGTAAATATTTACCCATTCCCACAAGGTAATGCTAATGACTAAGCAGTATATTTATGGCATTGATATTGGCGGTAGTAAAATCGAACTTGCCGTGTTTGACGCTTCCTTAAATCAACTTGAATCATGGCGCATTGCTACACCGCAAAGCAGTTATCAAGACTTTTTAAACGCGTTAGTCGATATGATTTCAAGTGCCGATAATAAATATCAATGCCAAGGCGCGGTAGGTATTGGTATGCCAGGGATTATAAATGCGAAGCAGGAGGTTTTATCCGCGAACGTGCCTCATGCAACAGGTAAAAATGCAGCACGCGATTTAGCAACGTTGATAAATCGACCCGTTGCTATCGAAAACGATTGTCGTTGTTTCGCCCTTTCTGAAGCACAAAGTCCTGTTGGTTTGCAAAACACTCGTGTATTTGGTGCGATCATTGGCACTGGTACTGGTGGTGGGTTATGCATCGATGGTGAGCTGTACAAAAGTGCGCAAGGTATTGCAGGCGAATATGGGCATTATCCGCTTTCTGCCGTGTTACAACAAAAATACCAATTACCGATTCTAAAATGTGGCTGTGGTTTGACCGGGTGTATTGAAAGTTATATTGCTGGCCCAGGGCTGGCACGAATCTATCATCACTTTTCAGGTGAAAAGCTCAGCACTTATGAAATTGTGGAAGGGTTGCGAAAAGGCGATGTACTTTGTCAACAGAGCTTTGCATGCTACTTAGATCTATTGGGCAGTACCTTTGCGGCAATTGTCATGGCTTATGATCCTGAGGTCATCGTTGTTGGTGGTGGTATGTCACTGGTTGACGAGCTTATGGGTAATTTAGACGCGGCAATAGTGCCGTATGTTTTTGCTGATATCCGTGTACCAAAGATTGTGTTGGCTGAGTTTGGCGATGCCAGTGGTGCCCGCGGTGCTGCTATTTTAGCGAAGGCGCAAGGTGGAGCGTTATCATGACAGAGTCGGTATTTTACGTTAAGGCGCATGCTATTTATTGCCAAGAGACGGTACTCAAAAATCATCTAATGTTAGTTGTTGATGGCTGTATTAGTGGCTTTACAGAAAACCCTAAAGCGGGTGTGCCAATTCATGATTATGGTGATGCTGCAATTATTCCTGGCTTAATAGATTTACACATTCATGGTCGCGAAGGCTGTGATGTAATTGATTGTAAAATGAGTAGTATCGAGACTATCTCATGCTCACTTGCACAGCATGGAGTTACGGGTTTTTTAGCAACAACTGTGACGACTGACTGGCAACAAACTCTTGAGGCGATGGCTGTAATTGGCCAAGCATATACAAAGCAACCTAGCGGTGCGCAGGTGCTAGGTGGCTATAGCGAAGGTTTGTTTTTTAGTGAAAAACATAAAGGGGCGCATAACCAAGACTACTTTTTAGAGTTATCGCAGGACCATTTAAAGGCAATGATTAGTGCCGCCAACGGTAGTTTAAAAGTGGTTGCATTAGCCCCAGAAAAGCCAAAAGCAAATACATTAATTAAATACCTGACAGCGCAAGGCATTCGGGTAATGCTTGGTCATTGTGATGCTAATTTTGAGCAAACACAGCAAGCTCTTGAGCATGGTGCGTGCGGTGGAGTGCATGTTTTTAATGGCATGCGCGGCATTCATCATCGCGACCCTGGTTGTGCTGGCGCGGTCTTGATGAATGATAAGGCTATGGTAGAGGTTATTGCTGATGGTGTGCATCTTCATCCAACTATTTTACAGTTAATTTATAAGCTAAAAGGCCCACAAAAAATCGCGCTGATAAGTGATTGCATTAATGCGGGCGGGTTAATTGATGGGCAATATAAATTAGGGAAAATGGATGTTTTTGTTAGTGAGGGAATAGCAAAAACGGCATCAGGATCACTGGCAGGGAGCACTTTAACTCTGGAAAATGCAGTTAAGAATATGCATGAATTGGGTTGTATAGACTTACGAGAGGCACTCAATATGGCCAGTATTGTACCTGCTAGGTTTCTAGGTATGGCGGATAAAGTAGGTTCGCTTGAAAGCGGTAAACAAGCTAACTTTGCCATTTTAGATAGAGATTTTACAATTCAAGCAACTTATATCAAAGGGCGGCAATGTTTTTTAAACGATATAGAAGTGAGCGAAAAACAAGGGCTTTAGCGAAGATATATTGTTCAAACTAACAAGAAAGAAATATTTTCTAGAATTGATTGCATTTTAAGCGACTTCTATGGTGATGTTCGCTTTAAGTGATGTTATACTCCCGCCGAATAATTTTTCGACTTTATTAAGAGTAAAATAATGGCAGATTTATCGAAGTACAGAAACATTGGTATTTTCGCGCACGTTGATGCGGGTAAAACCACGACTACTGAGCGTATCCTGAAGCTTACAGGTACTATCCATAAAACAGGTGAGGTTCATGATGGTGAATCTACTACAGATTTCATGGATCAAGAAGCTGAGCGCGGTATTACTATCCAGTCTGCGGCAGTAAGCTGTTTCTGGAAAGATCACCGTTTTAACGTTATCGATACTCCTGGACACGTTGACTTCACAGTTGAAGTTTACCGTTCACTTAAAGTATTAGATGGCGGTGTTGGTGTATTCTGTGGTTCTGGTGGTGTTGAGCCACAATCAGAAACTAACTGGCGCTACGCGAACGAATCAGGTGTTGCACGTATTATTTTCGTAAACAAATTAGACCGTATGGGTGCTGATTTTTACCGTGTAACAGCGCAAGTACAAAAAGTACTTGGTGCTACTCCACTTATCATGACTTTACCAATCGGTATTGAAGATGATTTCGTTGGTGTTGTTGACGTTTTAAACAAACAAGCATACGTATGGGATGACACTGGTCTTCCAGAGAACTACAAAATCGAAGATGTTCCTGCAGACATGGTAGACAAAGTTGAAGAATACCATGAAATGCTTATCGAAACTGCTGTTGAGCAAGACGATGATCTAATGGAAGCATACATGGAAGGTGAAATGCCTTCAGTTGAAGATATCAAGCGTTGTATCCGTAAAGGTACTCGTGACCTTGCTTTCTTCCCAACGTTCTGTGGTTCTGCATTCAAAAACAAAGGTATGCAACTAGTACTTGATGCTGTTGTTGATTACTTACCTGCACCTACAGAAGTTGATCCTCAACCTCTTATGGATGAAGAAGGTAACGAAAACGGCGAGCATGCAATTGTATCTGCAGACGAACCTTTCAAAGCGTTAGCATTCAAAATCATGGATGACCGTTTTGGCGCATTAACTTTCGTACGTATCTACTCTGGTAAGCTTAACAAGGGTGACACCATCCTTAATGCATTTACTGGTAAAACTGAGCGTGTTGGCCGTATGGTTGAGATGCAAGCAGATGAGCGTAAAGAGCTTACTTCAGCACAAGCGGGCGATATCATCGCTATCGTTGGTATGAAGAACGTGCAAACTGGTCACACTCTATGTGATCCTAAGCACCCAGTAACTCTAGAGCCAATGGTTTTCCCAACGCCAGTAATCTCGATTGCTGTACAGCCTAAAGATAAAGGCGGTAATGAGAAAATGGGTGTTGCTATCGGTAAAATGGTTGCAGAAGATCCATCTTTCCAAGTTGAGACTGATGAAGATTCAGGCGAAACTATCCTTAAAGGTATGGGTGAGCTTCACTTAGATATCAAAGTAGATATCCTTAAGCGTACTTACGGTGTAGACCTTATCGTTGGTCAACCACAGGTTGCTTACCGTGAAACTATCACTCGTGAAATCGAAGATAGCTACACGCATAAGAAACAATCTGGTGGTTCTGGTCAGTTCGGTAAAATCGATTACCGCATCAAGCCAGGCGAAGTGGGTTCAGGTTTCGCGTTCACTTCATCAGTTGTTGGTGGTAACGTACCTAAAGAATTCTGGCCTGCAGTTGAGAAAGGCTTCAAATCAATGATGGGTGAAGGTGTTCTAGCTGGCTTCCCAGTACTTGACGTTGAAGTTGAGCTTTTCGACGGTGGCTTCCACGCCGTGGATTCATCTGCAATTGCTTTCGAAATCGCTGCTAAAGGCGCTTTCCGTCAGTCTATCCCTAAAGCGGGTGCACAACTTCTTGAGCCAATCATGAAAGTTGACGTGTTCACACCAGAAGATCACGTTGGTGATGTAATCGGTGACCTTAACCGTCGTCGTGGTATGTTAAGTAATCAAGAAGCTGGTTTAACTGGCGTTCGTATTAAAGCTGACGTACCATTATCAGAAATGTTCGGTTACATCGGTTCACTTCGTACAATGACATCGGGTCGTGGTCAGTTCTCTATGGAGTTCTCACACTACGCTGCATGTCCACAAAACGTAGCTGACACTGTAATCGCTGCAGAAAAAGAGAAAAACGCTGCTAAGTAATTAGCACTTTCACTCTTTAAAAAACCCGCACTTGTTGCGGGTTTTTTGTTTTTATAAAACGGCTATTTAAATAAGCCGTTAGTCACCATCGGTTTAAGTCATAAGTAGTTTGATTCAAATAAAGGTACAAACTTTGTTGTTATCTATTGTTTGTTGCTTTAATCCTAAGTATTAGCGATTAATGTATATACTAAAATAATATAGATATTTTTTTTATTATTAATTCTATGTATATTAAAGAGTTACTTTAAATGCTTTTGTTCTAGTTAAAAAGTAGGGTAATTACTCTTGTTTAGATTTCTGTTATAGGTAAAATTACGTCTTGTTTTTCTAAAATCAGTACAAGAAAAGGCACCTTTTTAATAAAGGGGTGGGCGTAAAGGGACCGCAATGAATGTAGTAAAAATTTCACCTAATTGGACGTTACAACTAATTAAAATTAGCTTGGCTTTGTTTATCACCTATATCTTGAGTGCAGCCACTCCACTGGAGTTTAAGTCTGTAAGTATCATAATATTACCTCTATTTTTGATAATCAGCTTTTTCAATATTATGCAATTAAGGTTTTTACATTGCTATAAGGCTGGGATCAACTATTCTCGCGGAGCTGGAAAGCAGTACATAAATGCAGATGAAATTAAAAATCTAAGCTTTAAACGTTTATGGGTTATAACAGCTTTTAATGTTGTGACACATTCAAATAAATCACATCGTTTTGTAAATTGGCAAGTATCAGAAGAACAAAAACAAGCAATATGTAACTTGTATGAAGGGAAATGCATAGGAAATACGGGTAATGTCTAATTACCATTTGTGCAAGTTCTTTAAATAATAGATGAACTAAGTAACCTGTTCACCAGAGTTCTGGTTAAGTAAATGCCACTTTAAGAAATAAAGTGGCATTTATAGTATTAGCTAATTACTTTTTAACGCGTCGGCGAGCTAAAAATGGCAATGCTAATAAGCTTAACCACCCTAATGAGCCTGACTCGTCTTCGTCATCAGCTTCATCATTATTAATATTGATGAAAACTAATTGTGCAGCAGAGAGGTTGCCAGCACTATCTTTAGCTTGAACCATTAAAGTGATCTTACGCTCAAATTCGTAATCAAGCCCAGCAGCAACAATTAATTGGCCTTGTTCATTAATAGTGATGGCTGAATGCCCTGATACAATAAACTCAACCACAGGCGTGTAATCACTATCTGCATCTGTAAATTCAAGCTGCCCAATAACGGTACCAATAGCTGCACTTTCGATAATATTAAAGCTTTGTTCTGGCGTTAATACAGGTGCTTGAGGTTCTGGTGTAGGCTCAGGCTCTGCCATTGATTTGATATCAATGATGACAGGATCATGGTCAGAGGCGCGATAAGCACTTTGTGAATAAAGACTCGCTACTTGCGTATCTGACTTATACTCAACGTTGTAATCTAAGCTGATAGGCTCGTCAGCATTAATGTGCCAATCGGTTGCAGCGACTACTTTATCAAGCAAGCTCTGCGTTGCTACAGCGTGATCTAGGCTACCTAGGCGGCCTGAAAAACTGTATGAATAACCTAGAGTATCGCCATCAATTTCAGCGACAACGTTTTTATAACCTTTATCGGCGAGCGCGCGGATAGGATCTTCCATCGCGTAAGCATTCATATCACCTACTAGGATAATATCTTCATCTTCAACACCTGTAGGTTTGCTGTCTAACCAGTCAGCAAATGAATTTGCACCAGCAACACGAATTTCGTTCCAACATGCTTGGCCATCACCTTGGTCTTCATTGTTACCTTCGGCACTTCCACAGCCACCTTTAGATTTTAAATGTGCAACAGCCACAGTAAATACTTCACCTGAACTAAGTGCTTCAAAGCTTTGTGCGATAGGCGCACGGTTGCTGTAATCAAAAGGGTACTCTGAAGTTGTTGCAGCAGTACCTACTTCTTTGATCATATTTGAACGATAAATGAGTGCTGTAGTAATGGCATCAGTACCAATTTGATTCATATTGAAATCAACAAAGGCGTATTCATTAGTGCTGTCTGCATCATTTAGTGCAGACACTAAACTTGCTACAGCGCTTAGCTCACCGAAGCCATCATTTTCGATTTCCATTAAACCAATCACATCAGCGTCGAGTGCTGTGATTGCACTGACTAGTTTAGCTTCTTGACGAATTAGTTCTTGCTCAGAGTCCGCGCCACGGCTAGTTGGGAATCCACCACCTTGACCATCACCATTAAAGTAGTTAAGTACGTTGAAGCTTGCGATACGTAAGTTAGCATCACTGTGAAGTGCTGGAGCCTCTGTACGTGGGTTTGTAGCAGTAAATTCAGGTTGAACAGTTGGGTGAATACGGTAGCGGTTGAAGCTATAGCCTAACACACCTGTGATTGTGTTTACTGAATCACCTAAACGTAAGGTATTGTATGCGTCTAAGCCAACACCAGGGTAAGAAATAGGATCAAGGTTTTGTTTAGTTGATCCATCATCGAGTAGGATTTGCTTTTTCTGGTTTTCAGCTTCAACAGCGTTAGCAGCTTCACCAGGAAGAGCGATTTGTGTACCTTGGTATAAGCGCTCAGTGGCTAAGTCTACTTCACCATAGCGACCTAAACCATAGTTATTTGTGACAACTAAAGTTTGGTCTAAAGTCACCAGCATACCCTCAAAGGCTTCTAAGTCGGCAATATCTGCCACTGGTAAAGATATTTTTGTAGCCCCTGTAGTCAACCCAGAAGCACAGATCTCTACTTGGCTTACATCGCCAATTTGAGTTGCATTATAATACTCAGCAACACTGCCTTTAACACGAACATGGTCGCCCACAGCCACATCAATATCTGAGAAGTACACAAATACACCTTCAGATGTGAGTGCGTTAGTATCAACATCAGCTTCAAGAGATGAAACAAAGAAGCCATTTAATTGCTGGTCACCCTGCAAATCAGCAGTAACAACACCTTCGAATTCTACTTCTTGGTTTAAAAGTGGGCTGTCACCCCCTTCACCTTGTATTTCATTAATGAGTGTTTTAGCTGCGCCGCACTCTAGTGGAGTAACTGGATCAGGATCAGGTGTAGGCTCTGTGCTTTCACCATGAAAACCAATGCCCGAAAAGTCATCTTTATCAAACTGCTCCCATTGTTCACTTGGGTCAAAAGCAGATGTCGCATCAACGCGACCCGCTGTGATATCGAGTTTACGACGTAATGACTTGTCTTTCGTAGTTACGCCTCCAGCTGACCATTCTTTACCTGGGTCTACGCCTAGTTGACCAAAGCTGTCTACAATAACACCGTCCTTAGTTAGCACGAGTGCATCGTCGCCGTTAAAGTAAGTAACAGTCGCTTCAGTGTCTGCTTTTGCTTTCAGTTCGTCGACAGATCCTGCATTTACAATGACATAAGTACCATTGGCAGGTAAGGTTCCTGATAGGTCAAGGGTGTTATTTGGGCTTGTTAAGTCACCGTTACCGTTTGAGTAAAGGCTAATATTGTACCCATCCAACGATAACTCCGCGCCTGAGTTATTATAAAGTTCAACGGCTTTATTGTTGGAACCACCTTCAACATATTCAGAGATAATTAGATTAGCTGAGGCTGGCGCACTAAGGCTTGCAACGACAAGCGCCAGTGGCGTAAGAGTTGTTTTTAACATTATTATTTTTTCCCGTGTATTGTGTCCCAAATGGGACAAACAGTGTAAGGAAAATTTATGACAAATAAAATAATAATTGTTAACAAAATGGAAATAAAAAGGGCGATCTAGCCCTTTTTATCAAACATCAGTAGGCATGCATTTATTTCTTGAGAAGCTGTGCTGCTTGTTTAGCAAAGTAAGTGAGAATACCGTCGGCACCAGCACGTTTAAACGCCAATAGCGATTCCATTATCGTGGCTTCCTCATTTAGCCAGCCATTATTAATTGCGGCTTTATGCATCGCATATTCACCACTAACCTGGTAAGCAAATGTAGGAACGCCAAACTCATCTTTGACTCGGCGAACGATATCGAGGTAAGGCATTCCAGGTTTAACCATAACCATGTCTGCACCCTCTTGTAAGTCCAGCGCAACTTCACGAATTGCTTCATCGGAATTTGCAGGATCCATTTGATAAGTTTTTTTATCAGCCCCTTTTAAGTTGCCTGCAGAGCCAACTGCATCTCTAAATGGACCATAGTAGCTAGATGCGTATTTAGCTGAATAGGCCATAATTCGAGTGTGAATAAAACCATCTGCTTCGAGAGCTTCACGAATAGCGCCTATACGGCCATCCATCATATCTGATGGTGCAACAACGTCTGCGCCAGCTTCTGCATGGGATAACGCTTGTTTAACTAATATTTCGGTGGTGACATCATTAATCACGTAGCCTTCATCATCAATGATCCCGTCTTGGCCATGAACGGTAAAAGGGTCAAGTGCAACGTCGGTAATTACACCCAGCTCTGGAAATGATTCCTTCAAAGCACGAACAGTTCGTTGGGCTAGACCATCATCACTGTAGGCCTCTTCCGCTAAAAGAGACTTTTTATCAGCAGGAGTCACAGGGAAAATAGCGATTGCAGGCACACCAAGCTCAACAAGCTCTTTCGCTTCTTCTAGTAATAGATCGATTGATAAGCGTTCGATACCGGGCATTGACTCAATTGCTTCGCGGCGATTTTTGCCTTCAAGTACAAATACTGGGAAAATGAGATCATTCACGCTGAGTTGGTTTTCAGCCATCAAACGACGAGAAAAATCATTGCGGCGCATTCTGCGCATCCGCGTGTAAGGGAAAAGATCAAGACCTGATTGGGCCATTATTTGCTCCTAGTCTACTATTGGAAAACTAACTACACGGTTTCTGCCGGATTGTTTAGCATGATAAAGTGCCTTATCAGCGCAGTCAGTAAAAAATGCTGGGTTGTTAATATCTTCGGCAATTGCGCTATAAACACCGGCGCTTATTGTAAATGTAATTTGACTATTAGCCACGGTGATCGTTGAGTCCATAATGGCTGTGCGTATATTATTAGCTATTTCAAGCGCACCAGGCAGAGGTGTATTTGGTAAAAGTACAACGAACTCTTCACCGCCATAACGAGCTACTTCGTCAAGCGGGCGTTTTAATTGGCTTTTTATTAAATCAGCAACAGCGCGAATAGTTTGATCACCTATTAAGTGGCCATAGTTATCGTTGATCGACTTAAAATGGTCAATATCCAACATAATGATGCTTAAAGGTGTTTGTTCTCGGCGTGAGCGACGCAGGTCCATGACTAATTTTTTGTTAAAGTAACGGCGGTTTTTAATTTGTGTGAGAGGGTCTTCCATATTGAGCTGTTCTAGTGCACGGTTCTTTTCTTCGAGCTCGCGTAACGTCACTTGTAGCTCAAACGTACGTTCTTCTATATTTGCTTCTAGGTCGAGGCGAGCTTGCTCTTGTAAATCGAGGCGCTCTTGTAGCAGCTGATCTTGTGCTTCGCTTTGAGCAATCTTGGCGTGCTGCGCGGCTACTTGCGCATCTCGCTCAATTAAAAAATGTTTTATTGTGGCAAAGCTTAAGCTTAATGCGCATATTAAAAAACTACCAAACATAAAGGGAAGATTGCGAGAGTCAAAATCGAAAACGCTAAATACAACAATGTTTATGTACACCAAAAATGCGCAATATATTATGGCACCGACTAACAGGCCACTCAATGGTTGGCTGCGTGTGTACCTAATGTTCATAATGATTACGGCGATATTCATCAGCATTATTAGCATACTCGCTACTAAGCTATAAATGATAATAATGCTTGTAGGGAGCAGCCACATAACAAAAATACTTATAAATAACAGGTTATTGCACCAAGTATAGGGTATGTCTATTGGCGTTTTTAACTCGCTTTTAAGCTTTTCAAGCAGCGGTTTAAATAAATAGCAAGCAAGCAGAAGTAAGCTAGGTATAGCAACTTGCTGAAGGCTCGGTAGTGAAGGGTGAAAGTAACGGTAACCAAAGCCATATAGATAAATAAGTAAGAACCATAGCGTAAGTAATATAGCACCGCTTAACGCAAAATAATGCTTTCTTGAAAAGGCAAATAATACAAAACAAGTTAGCGCTAGCGATAAAATAAAACCCGCAAGCAAACCATATAAAAGATTGAACTTACTTTTGTATTTTAAATATTCATCACTTTGCCATAGGCTCAAAGGTGCTCGTAAACCCGCTTCATTTTCAATTCGCAACAGTAATGCTGAAGTACTTTTTGCAGGCAAAATAAGCTTTACCAGCAAAGACTCATTTTTTATTTGTCTGTTTTGCAGGGGCAATGCATCACCAATTTCTTTAAACAATACAATGTCATTATTATGGTATTGGTAAACAGATACTTTATCTAACAATGGGTTATCGATAGACAATATAATTGGCAACTCAAGGGGCTCTTGATTTGTTAAATTAACGCGCAGCCAAGCGACTTTTTCAGACATACCTAGGTTTAAAATTTTATTATTTATTGGCTGCCACCGCGTGGCGATCTGAGCTTGTTTTAGCGTAAGTGGTTCGCCAATATATTCAAATGGGATGTCTTGTAGCTTTTTAATATCTTTATCAAGAGTGATGTTAGATGCAAACGAGTAGAGCGAACTAAACAAAAGTAAACAATAAAGCACCCTCCAAGCAAACGTCATTATTAGGCCTTATGGCTGAATAACTGTTGAAAATTAAGTGTAGTTTGCTTTGCGACGGTTGCAAATTCTAACCCCTTTAGGTTTGCAATCGTTTGACATACATAAGGGAGGTAGCTGGGTTCATTTCTACGTGATTTAGGTTTTGGTGTTATTGTGCGCGGAATTAAAAATGGCGCATCTGTTTCAATTAGTAGCCGTTCTAATGGGATACTGGGGATAAGCTGCTGCAATGCTTCACCACGGCGCTCATCGCATACCCAGCCTGTTATACCAATA
Organism: Pseudoalteromonas sp. 3D05; assembly: GCF_002723455.1. Lineage (GTDB taxonomy): Bacteria > Pseudomonadota > Gammaproteobacteria > Enterobacterales > Alteromonadaceae > Pseudoalteromonas. The sequence continues at coordinate 159,312 of NZ_PDUS01000005.1, forward strand.
TGCAAGCCCAGTGATAAATACTGCTCTAACGCATGCCCATTACCCGTAAAACAGTGCAATACGCCGCGTACTTTGTGCTCTTTAAGAATCGATAGCATATCCTCGCTGGCGTCTCGCTCATGTAAGTAAACGGGCATGTCGAGCTGCTCGGCAAGCTTTAACTGACGAGAAAAAACACTACGCTGGATGTCTCTGGGTGAAAAGTCACGGTTATAATCTAAGCCACATTCGCCAATGGCTACAACTTCAGGGTGATCAGCTAACAAGCTAATCTGCTGTTCAAGCTGAGTATCGGCGGCTTTAGCATCATGAGGGTGGACACCTGCGGTGGCAAGTAAACTATATTTTTTTGCTAAGCGTAAACCTTGCTGGCTGCTATCTATATCACACCCAATCAATAGCATTTGCGAAATGTTTTGTGCGGTTGCGCGGGCAATGATGGCCTCATGGTGACTATCAAATTGATGGTTCGTAAGGTTTACACCCGCATCTATCAACCGCTCACTCATTAATTTGTTCGCTTCACGCGAATTGAGCGATTTTGCCCTTCTTTTTTCAGTAAGAATGAATTGAACATACCGCGAACAATAACAACTGTGTCGCCGGCATCAATACGTAAACGATCAGAACCAATTTGACGCCATTGCTGGGCGTTATCTAATGTTATGATTAGCTCACCATAAGGGGCTTCTTTAACACTCGTTACGCTTGCTGTAATTTCATCATCATTAACCTTTACGGCTTCTTTGTGCTCTAGGCCAAAGTCGTCATTTTTTGTTTTGACAATTTGATTGTTCGCAACCACTGCGGTTGCTGCTGTGGCCGCAGGCTTGGTTGCAGATACTTGTTTTTTTTCGTTATTGGGTCTACTTAATGATTTACCGGCCATCGTGTTGTCGTAACACAATAGGCGGTTAAAATCATTTTCAACAAATGTACATGCTTGCAGTGCTTGAACATTCACTTCATTCGCGTATGCCGTTGATATGCTTAATAATGCAATTATTGGTACGAGTTGTTTTTTCATTTATTCCTCTGACTCATCTTGCTGAGGTTTAGCGCTGTAAAAAGCGGCTAAAATTAACCCCAATTCAAATAACAGTAGCATAGGAAATGCTAATAATGTTTGCGATAGTACATCAGGTGGCGTTAAAAACATTGCCACAACAAATACACCCACCACAATATAAGGTCGTTTTTCTTTTAAGCTTTGCGTCGTTGTTGCACCACTCCAACATAACAACATAATTGCTACAGGTATTTCAAACGCGACTCCAAAGGCAAAAAATAGCTTTAAGGCAAAACTTAAGTAACTACTAATGTCAGGTGCAAGCGTCATCATCTGTGGCCCAACACTGGTAAAAAAACCAAGTATAATAGGCAGTACTACGAAGTAACAAAAAGCGATGCCGCTATAAAACAAGATAATGCTCGATGCCAAAATCGGCATTAACATACGTTTTTCACTTTTGTACAAACCTGGAGCTATAAACCCCCAAATTTGATGTAAAATAAACGGAATCGCGGCAAATAAAGCTACAAAAAGTGTCAGTTTAAATGGCGCAAAAAACGGTGCTGTTACATCGGTTGCTATCATGGTTGCGGTACTGGGTAAGTGCGCAACCAAAGGAGCAGCAACAAAGCTATAAATATCATTCGCAAAGTAAACAAACGCAATAAAAAATAATAAGATAGCCAACATAGCTTTCATTAATCTATTACGTAATTCTATTAAATGACCCACAAAGCCAGATTGAGTTTGTTCGGCCATTGTTACTTGTTACCTATTAATTGACCACAGATCGCAAAAAAGATTTCATTTTTGTTCATCAATATTCACTTTATCTGTTTGCTCAGAAGATGTTTTTTTATAACTGTGGGTAACAGAGTCAGCAGCTTTTTGTAACTCATCAACTGAATCTTTTAACGCAGGACTTAAGTCTTGCATGCTTTGCTGCTCTGCTTTTTTTAAGTTTTGGTGTAATTCATGTACACGAAGTTCTTCATTTACTTCTGCTTTGACCGAGTTGGCCAAAGATTTTATAGTTTTAATCCATCGACTTACCGTTCTAATAGCGACTGGAAGCCGCTCTGGCCCAAGAACCACAAGGCCAACGATTAAAACTATAACAAGTTCCCACATGCCCATTTAGTTTAAGCCTTATGGTCTTCTTTGCTTTTTTCAGCCGTGTCTTTGTTTTGCACAGAATGATTAGCTTGCTCTATATTATCAGTCGTTTTTGTTTGTTCTTCTTCAGAGACTGCTTTTTTGAAGCCTTTAACAGCGTTTCCTAAATCACCACCAATACCACGCAACTTTTTAGTGCCGAAAAGTAATACTATGATTGCTAAAACAATTAACAATTGCCAAATACTGATACCACCAAAACCCATGACTTACTCCAAAATTTATTGTCGTGTTAACGCTGATTATACTCAGCAATATGTAAATAGCACTTAATTTATGCGCTTCGCCACGCTAAAACAAAACCAATTAATGAGCAGCTTGCTGCAATACTGCTCGCAATTAAATCGTTTTGCAAATAACACAAACCCGATACCACCATTACAGCTCCTGCAAATACACTCATAATAAGTGGCTTGTGTGACACTGGTGCTGCTGGCGGAGAAGATGCTTTATGCTGCTGCTTTAAATTGTGATAAATCAAATCTGGCAGCTCAGGCATTTTTTCTGCCCAAAAGGGAAGATTTGCATACATTTGCTTAAGTACTGAAAGCGGGCCCACTTGCTGCTTAACCCAATCTTCTAAAAAGGGTTTCGCTGTTTTCCACAAATCTAATTGTGGATAAAGTTGGCGCCCCAAGCCTTCAACATACAGTAAGGTTTTTTGTAGTAGAACTAATTGGGGTTGAACCTGCATATTAAAGCGACGAGCGGTGTTAAACAGATTGACTAAAACGTGACCAAATGAAATTTCAGCAAGGGGTTTATTAAATATAGGCTCACAGACAGTGCGAATAGCAAACTCAAATTCTTCAACACTCGTATCTTTAGGTACCCAACCAGAATCAACATGTAGTTGCGCAACTTGGCGGTAGTCACGGTTAAAAAAGGCAATAAAGTTTTCTGCTAAATAACGTTTATCTTCTTTATTTAGTGTGCCAACAATACCGCAATCTATACCAATAAACTTAGGGTTTTCAGGCGTATCATAAGAGACAAATATATTACCTGGGTGCATATCCGCGTGAAAAAAGCTGTCGCGGAACACTTGTGTGAAAAACACCTCAACCCCGCGTTCAGCAAGCAGTTTCATGTTAGTGTTTTGAGCTAATAACGATTCAGTGTCGGAGACTGCAATACCGTATATGCGTTCCATAACTAAAATATTTGCCCGGCTATAGTCGCTATAAACGTATGGGATATAAAGTGAATCAGAGTCTTCAAAATTGCGTCTAAGCTGAATTGCGTTGGCGCCTTCACGCATTAAATCGAGTTCATCAAGTAATGTTTTTTTATACTCTTTGACCACTTCTACAGGGCGTAGACGCTTTGCTTCATTTACCAGCTTTGCTACCACCTTAGCAAACTTTTCCATTAAGGCTAGATCGGCATCAATTTGTACTTTGATATCTGGGCGAATAACCTTAATAACGACGTCTTGTGGTTGGTTATTTTCATCAATTAGCGTAGCAGTATGTACTTGTGCGATAGATGCGGAGGCAAGAGGGGTTTGCTCAAAATCGCTAAAGCACTCACTGATATCGTCTATTTCCAGTGCACTTTCGATAAGTTGTTGTGCGAGTTCGCCTTCAAAAGGTAACACTTTATCTTGCAACAAGGCTAGCTCTAAGGCGATATCATGAGGCAGTAAATCACGTCGCGTTGAGAGCATTTGGCCAAATTTAATCCAAACAGGGCCGAGCTGCTGTAACGCTAAGCGCAGGCGCAATCCCGCAGGTTTTTCTTTGTGTTTGTTTTTTAGCCAAAACAAACAAGCGCGTCCTATTTTGCCATACCAAGGAATTTTTTGGGGTGGGATTAACTCATCTAAACCATAATTAAGCAGGGTTTTGGTAATGTAATAAAGCCGAGCTGCAGACACAAAGAATCCTTACTGAATTGAGTGGTTTTGAAGTAATCGGTTAATGCGTTGTTCTAGTTGAGCAACACTCCCTTTTAACTGGCGCGTATGCTGTTTGAACTGTTCAAGCTCAATAGGATGAATGGTTACTTTTAGCTCGTCTTGACATAACTGACTGAGTGTTGTGGCGAGCTTTTCATCAGCAGCTTGACCTTTTTGCTGCGCGCTTTTTAATGATAGCCATAATTGCTGGGCAGGGGCGTCGCCTAAATAGCGTGAAAAATGCTTCGGCCAATCTACGTCCATCGCTGCAAAGGCATTACTAAAGCCTTGTGCAATATTTAAATCGCCTTGCAGATCCAACTTATCTTGGCGAATGAGTTGAGTCAGCATTGCGGGGTTTTGCAATGTCATTAGTGTGTCAATGTCACCACTAATCATGCAGTCATATTGATTTTCGACGGTGCTGTATAGATGCAGTTGTTGGCCTGAAAAAACCAATAAAAATCGTTGTTGCCAATCGCGTATTTCAATTAACAACTGCTTATGCGCAATCGGCGCAAGCTTATCTATTAAGGTGCTGTCTAGTTTTAAGCTGGTATTTAAAATACGTTCTACTATTGCAACTAAAAAGTTAGTAAACATAACAACACCTTAATTCGGTTTTGGCCGATTTATATTTTAATATTTAAAACCACGATGTAGAGCAACAATGCCGCCAGTTAAATTCTGATAAGTGGTTTGTTCAAAGCCGGCATCATTCATCATTGCTTTTAGCGTGTCTTGGTCAGGGTGCATACGAATAGACTCAGCCAAATATTTATATGACTCACTATCATTTGCGACTAATTTGCCCATTGTTGGCAGTAGGTTAAATGAATAAAAGTCATAGGCTTTACTGAGCGCTTCATGCTCTGGCTTTGAAAATTCTAACACCAGTAAACGGCCACCTGGTTTTAAAATGCGGTACATTGAGCGCAATGCTTTATCTTTATCGGTAACATTACGAAGGCCAAATGCGATGGTGATCAAATCGAAGCTGTTATCTGGGAACGGTAATGCTTCAGCGTTCATTTGCACGTAATCGATATTACCTACGAGGCCTAAGTTATGCAGCTTTTCACGGCCAACTTTGAGCATAGAAGAGTTTATGTCACCAAGTACTACTTGGCCTGTTTCACCTACTAGTTGACTAAACTTAGCGGTTAAGTCGCCAGTCCCACCTGCTAAATCAAGCACGTGGTGGCCTTTACGAACACCTGAACTAGCGATAGTTTGTCGCTTCCATAAACGGTGAATACCAAAAGACATTAAGTCATTCATCACATCGTATTTAGCTGCAACAGAGTGAAATACGTCGGCAACCATCGAGGCTTTGTCGGTTTCAGCTACTGTTTGATAGCCAAAATGCGTCGTCTTTTGTTGATTCTCGTTCATGATAAATCTCTTTCTTGATTATAGAGACTAGTGTACTTGATAGTGACCCTGAGGTGCAATTTGATTATGGAAAAAATGCTTGTGGATCAAGGTGCAGATCATTGACCTGCGATAAAGCTGCTTTGCCCCAATGAACGCGCCTTATGAGCTGCATTAGATGCTTTACGGGCAAGTTTATTAAAGTCTTTTTCGTCACTGTGCTCTGCGATGCCTAAAGATAGGTCTATTGTGGGTAATTTAATTCCGCTTTTAGAGCTTACAAATCGCAGTTTTTCAACGCCGTTACGGACCTTTTCTGCGATGACGTTAGCAGTTTCAGGGTCTATGTCAGCTAACAAAACGGTAAATTCAGCTTTTCCTGTACGTCCTGGTAAGCCACTTTCAAATACATACTTTTGAATTTGCTTGGCCACTTTGTTTAAAATGACTTCGCCTATCACGTCACCATAATTATCAATAAAGTGGTCTAAATTATCTATTTGAATTGCAATAGCACACACCGATTTTTGCTGATCTAACCATAATTGAGTTTGTTGATTAAGGTAGTGACGCTTATATAAGCCAGTTTGCTGGTCGGTAATGTGTTTTGTACGCAGTTGCACAAGTTGCTGCTGAGTCTTTTCTTGAAGTCTTTTAGCTTTAATAAGTTCTTGTTTAAACTGTTGGTGCTGAGTAAGTAAGTGAGCTGTCTGTTTGCTTAGTGTATTTAATGCATTGCGGCTTTGCTGAATGTTTTTTTCATCTAAGGAGTGAACACAATCACTAACCTGATTGGCAAAGCGCATAATATCTTTTTCTGTTGAGTTTGCGCTGCGTGATAACGAGCTTATTATTCCATCAACATTTCGCACCATGGATGTCTCTGCTTGGTGAGCTTTATCCATATAATCAAAGTACAATTGTTCAATGTAAACACAATCAATTGTTTGGCCAAGGGCTAAAGCACGATCAATGGTTGCATTTAATTCTGTATTAGCTTGGCTGATGTAGGTATAGACAACGTTATAATTTAGCGGCGACGGTGGTAATGCGTGATGCTCTAAAAAGATACATACTTTTGTCATTTTTTCTTGAGCAATAGCCATGGAGTCATGGAACATCATTTATTTATACCAACTAAATACGCAAAATAGCTAAATTAACTTCCTCGCTCCATAAGGCATCAGTGCTTTCCTAGCATACGACATTCTCACTACATTAATCTGTATCGCGCCTTTTTAAAAGTAAAAATGTGATTTTTGGCACAGATACATCGATTTTTTTTGCACTATCGCCTGTTTTATCATCAATAATTAACTACTGATTAAGTACTAGACATGGCGTGGTTAATATTTGAGCGTCGACTTTGGTCGCATTTATTTTGGTAAAACTCCTAGCTTAAGGTAATTTAAACACCACGTAATGATTGCAGAACTTTAATATGAAAATGAATACTAATAAAAAACCACGCGGCGTATTGCGCCACTCATTATTGAGCATTGCATTTATCTGCTCGCTTAGCGCCTGCCAAACTACCACGGTAGATAGCGATCAGCAGTTTACTACTGTGGCGCAATCAATCGTTGATTATCGCCAGAGTATTAGTCCATTTAGTAGTCCCGAGGGGGTTGATGGTTACTTACTAAATAATTTAAGTGCTGAATTTTTAGAGGCTAAATATCAAAAAAATACTGCACTTTTGGCACAGTTAGGTGCGATTGATGTAAACAAGCTAAGTGAAGAAAACCGTATAAACTTAACTATCATACGTGCGCAAGTACAAAATAGTGTGGATGAATACGTATTTAATAGCCATTATATGCCGCTTACCTCGGAATATGGTTTTCATTCGAGCCTATCATTTATGGTGTCGCAATCTGATTTTAAGACTCTGGCAGACTTCGAACTATATTTAGAACGTTTGCAGCAAGTTCCTCGCTTTTTTGCGCAAAATATTGGTTGGATGCGTAAAGGCTTAGAGGTTGGGCTAACTCAGCCTAAAGCGGTATTACTGGGTTATCAAGACTCAATCACGGCCTATATTGTGGATGACGTAACGCAATCAGAGTTTTATAAGCCATTTTTAACTAACACCGCAGGGCTACCTAATGATGAGTTTAGCGCGCTGCAGCAGCAAGCTAAAAAAGTAATCAAAGAGCAAGTGATTGGTGCCTATAAAGATTACCTGACTTTCTTTAATAAAGAGTATCAACCGGGTGCACGCAATGACATTGGTATTTCGTCTACACCTAATGGCGAAGCGTTTTATGCTAACCGTGCAAAGTACTACACAACGACTGATATGACGCCAAAAGAAATTCATGAACTGGGCTTAAAAGAAGTTGCGCGTATTCGTGCTGAGATGGATGAAGTTATTAAGCAAGTGGGTTTTGAAGGTACATTTGCTGAATTTGTGCACTTTTTACGTACAGATCCTCAGTTTTATGCAACTACGCCAGAAGAGCTGTTGAAGGAAGCCTCTTTCATTGCAAAAAAAATGGATGCGCAATTACCAAAATTATTTCATACCTTACCACGTTTGCCATATGGCGTTGCCCCGGTGCCTGCGAGTATTGCACCTAAGTACACAACGGGTCGCTATTCAGGGTCACGCCGAGATGATCAGGCTGGCTACTATTGGGTAAATACTTACGCACTTGATAAGCGTCCTTTGTATGTATTAGAAGCACTAACATTGCATGAAGCCGTGCCAGGTCATCACTTACAAATTGCTTTAAACGCTGAGTTAGAATATTTACCAAGTTACCGTCGTGATGCATATTTATCAGCATTTGGTGAAGGCTGGGGATTGTATTCAGAATACTTGGGCCTTGAAGCAGGTTTTTATCAAGACCCATACAGTAATTTTGGTCGCCTAACCTATGAAATGTGGCGTGCCGCACGTTTAGTGGTTGATACGGGCATGCACATGTATGGCTGGAGTCGTGAGCGTGCAATGAACTTTATGAGTGAAAACACCGCGCTCTCATTACACAATGTTAAAACAGAGACTGACCGTTATATTTCATGGCCAGCCCAAGCACTGTCATACAAAATTGGTGAGCTGACGATTAAGCGCTTGCGTAAAGAAGCTGAGCAGGCGTTAGGTCAAAACTTTGATATTCGTGAGTTTCACAATCAAATTTTGCGCCATGGTTCGGTACCACTTTCTGTATTAGAAGAGCAAGTTCGCTTATACATTCAATCTGAACTGGCTAAATCTGACGCATAACGCATGTTGCAGGGTTAGTAGTGCAATGCTACTGACCCTACAATTTTAATTTAATAAACTGATTAACAAAGCAAAGAAGTCATCTTTATCGTTACAACTTTGAGCATTTACCATTAGTTGTTCACCAAGAATGAGAGTTTGCTGCTGCACTGCTAAGCGTGCTTTCTCGTCTTTAATTCCATCAATGTCTGCAACATGGGCCAAGCCTATTGTGCGGCGAATAAGCTCTGCGCCACAGTATCCGACAGCATCTTGTAGTACTTGTTGTAGGTAATAGCGTGCAAATTCAGGGTTAGCCAAACTTGTATCATGACTATACTGAGCAATGAGATTAATCCATTTTTGCTCAAATAGAGTGTAACAATCTTGTAGGCAAGTAAGTAAGTGAGTTTGATATTGACGGCGCTTAGCCAGTTCAGCGATACGCGCATTCTGCGCACAATAATTTAATAAGATGTTACCCATAAACGAGCCGATATCAAAGCCGACGGGGCCAAAAAAGCCAAACTCAGGGTCGATTATCTTTGTTGTTTGTTGATCAACAAAAATGCTGCCGCTGTGCATGTCACCATGTAACAGTGTCTGTGGGCATGCTAAAAACTTGGCTTTTAACTTTGCAGCGGCTAATTTAAGTGCTGAGTTATTGCGAATGCTGGCAACATGATCGCTAAGTTCTGCAGGGAAATTATTACGCTCATGCATAACATAGGGGTCACTAAAAAATAAATCTTCGGTGATTTGGCACAACTCTGGGTTACTAAACTGACTGACTTTCGCTTTTTTATCTTGTGCGGCCAGATAAAAATCTGAATTATAAAAACTAGTATGACTTAGGTAATGTGCAACATGCTCAGCAAGTAAAGGAAACTGCTCAGCGTTAATTTGCGCGCCACGCAAAATTTGTAGGTGACCTAAATCTTCAAGCACCGTAAGGGCTAATTTAGGGTTGTAATGCACTACTTGTGCAGTATGTTCTGAGCAAATAGCACCGTGGTTAATGAGTACTTCAGCCTCAATACGGGCGCGGTCTAATGTAAGCGGCCATGACTCTCCAACACAGCGAGCATACGGTAGCGCCTGTTTTAAGATAATACTGTTATTATTTTCATCGCTCACTCTAAATACGAGATTTAAATTACCATCACCAAACTCATAGGCTGTGAGATCGGCCTCTTTTTGAAAACATTTCAGACCATCATTTTTAATAAGGTGTTTAATATAATCAACAGCGTGTTGTGCATTAAAAGCAAAATAGTCGGCCATAAAAAGAATCTCATAAACTAAGTAGTTGCAGCATTCTATACCCTCAAACGTTTAGATGTCTATACTTCTTGGTTGTGCGATTTAAAAACTGCTGTAGAATAAATAACAGCGAAAATCTTATTAGGATTAATGATGCAAGACCTCATAGCGAGTAGCTTAAAATATCAAAATAATACATTAAGCGTGTTAGATCAGTACCTATTGCCGCATCAGCAAACGTGGCATGTGTGCAGTGATGTAGCGACTATGCGAGATTTAATCTTAAGCTTAAAAATACGTGGGGCGCCGCTGATTGGTATAGGTGCAAGCTTACTGATTGCGCATTTAGCTGAGCAGGGTGCTACAAAAGATACATTGGCAGCTTCGATTGATGAGCTGGAAGCTACCCGGCCAACAGCGGTTAACCTTATGCATTGCATGGCAAAGTTACGTATCGCTTTACAGCAAAGTGACTTTGTTACAGCGATTGTAAGCAGCGCGGTCAATTTATTTAATGAAGATATCGCTTTATGCGAAAGCATGGCAAATCATGGCGCTGCGCTGGTGCAAAGTGGTGATAATATTCTTACTCATTGTAATACCGGCGCACTTGCTACCGCAGGAATTGGCACCGCTCTAGGTGTTATTTATAAAGCGCAGCAGCAACATGGCAATATTCATGTTTGGGTTGATGAAACACGGCCATTACTACAAGGCGGGCGACTAACCGCTTTTGAACTAGAGCGTTGGCAGGTACCGTATACGCTTATTTGTGACAATATGGCTGCAAGTTTAATGGCTGCAGGCAAGGTTGATAAAATATTTGTTGGTGCTGACCGCATTGCTGCCAATGGTGATTTTGCCAATAAAGTAGGCACGTATAATTTAGCGGTTTTAGCACACTTTCATAATATTGAATTTTATGTCGTAGCGCCGCTCACTACGCTCGATGTAAATACAGCTTGCGGCGCAGATATCGAAATAGAGCAACGCAGTAGCGCAGAGGTGCGAGGCGTCAGTGGTAGTTTTGGCGAAGCACTTTGGGCGCCGAGTAATGCCCAGGTGTATAACCCAGCATTTGATGTAACCCCTGCTAAGCTGATAACTGGCTGGGTGTTAGATACTGGTGTGTATAGCCAACGGGAAATAGAAGCAGAAAAGCTAAAAGAGTTAAGCTAATAAAATACGGCTAAACTCAGAAAGAAACTCCGAGGTGTCATTTAGGTAATTGGGATATGCCTTTTCAATCGATTTTAAGTCACTACCAGCAACTAAGAGTACGTTATTTTGAGTTTGCTTTTCTTGTTCTGCATAATGAGTGAGTGCTTTTTGCTTTTTATTTGGGGCGTAAAGAAATACTCGACCTTCTTGGGTTTCTGTATTATGTACTAGCAAGGCAAATCCGGTATTTTTGGATTTGTTCTTAATTTCGTCTAGTTGAAAAGCACGATTAAATGCATCCAGCTTATGAAAAGCAGTAAGCTTTTTGTTTAATGCGGCAAGTTCATCTGTATATGCTTGAGTTTGCTGTGGAGTTAACTGAAGAGCTCCATCTTTTAAAGCTAGAAACTCACCCATAATAAAAAAGAGGCGCTTCCAATCTGTATCAGCCATCTTTGGGTTTGTCTTTAACGTTTCTTTTTCAATAATATCGACTATTTCAACGGTAGTTGCCCATAAATGCTGTAGTCGGGTACGTAGCTGAACTTCAATTTGAAAGCCTTTGTAATCGTGTGATTCTAAATTGTTGTAACTTTTATAAACCCTATGAATACCTCTATAGCCAGTTGTTTTAGGGTGTTCTATATAGTTATACGATTTTACACTGTGGACAGTTCTGCTTGAATCTAAGCTATTATTGAGTTCATTCAGGTCATCTAAATTATCTAAAATGACTCTACAACCTCCTATATCATGCATACGTTTGAGGTTGATGGCATTATTACTGTTACCATCCAATGTATCACGTTGTAACTTGTCAATAATGGTAGGTAGACGTTTTAGTCGCCTTACTATCGTAGCAGATTCAAGTAGGTTTAACTTTTTAACATGCTTCCATACAAGATTTTTGATGATAGTGAGTGGGTACAAGTGAGCCGCGCGGTAGTTTTGAATTACCTCTGTAGCAAACTCAAAATCGCCTTCTTTTTTTCGAAAAATACGCCCAGCCTTTTCAACTTGCTTACGTGAAAAAGCTAGTTGCTGTTTAGACTTTTGATATTGTTCGTTAACCATTATAAGAACCCAAGAGCAACAAAAGATATTCTAAAAATATAGTACAGAGATAAGTTCCCCAAGTCACCTTACTTTAAAAAATCTTAACTTTTCGCCACATATACCCAAGCATTGTTGCTGTTACTAAACCGCTCCTCTACACGGATGTAGTCGTCTACTTCGTAGCTATCTGCACTGGCGAGTTCTTGCTCGCTAATGCTAAAAATGGTGCCCGTGACGCTGTCGGTTGTTTGCCCTGTTTTTATTAATGCCGGGTGATACCGTTGGCCACTGCTTTTAAGCACGGCTGCATCAGTAATTTCCACTTCACCGACAATATACCCAGTAAGCGTTGCCGGTTCGCCTTTAAGTAAGCGGCCAAAGGTATCAAGCTGTACCTGCTCTAATTGCAGTGTGCCGTATGAAAATAGCTTTTCCATTGAAATTCCTTTATTAAGCGGTGCATTAATCTAAAAGTGGGAATTGCTTAGCAATCTCAGACTCAGTACTTTGTGCGACCCAACCGTCAGTATTACTGAATAAACGAATTGCGGTAAACTCTGGGTTGCTACCCATATCAAACCAATGTGGAGTAAGCTCTGGAACAGAGATTAAGTCACCTTGCTGGCAAAGTACTTGATACACTTTATAGTTAATATGTAGGCAAAACAGGCCTTGGCCCTTAACAAAAAAACGCACTTCATCTTCACTGTGAGTGTGTTCGAATAAAAACTTAGCACGCAGCTCTTCAGCTGCGGGGTTACCTTTTGCTAACGAAATTACATCAACCGTTTTATAACCGCCTTGTTGTTTTAAGCGCTCTATATCGCTGTTGTAGGCGTTAATAATCTCATCGTGAGTGGTTGTCTCGGTAATGGTTGCGTTTGCTTGCCACTGTTCAAACCGCACATTCACTTTTGCAAGCTCTGTTGCCATTTCAGAAGCTTTATCAGTAGTTAGTAATGCATTGGAACCATTACAATCGGCAAATATAGTAAGTTGACTCATGCTAAATGCTCCGAGGTAAATTGGCTAAAGTCGTTTATGTAGTGATGCTCAGCAGAACTCTCTTGATTATCACGGATTAAATGTAAAGTTTTTAAACCTGCACTTTTGGCGGCATCCAGCTCCGCGACTACATCACTTAAGAACAGCACTTCACTGGCGGAAAACGGTAGCTGCGAAATGATATTTTCATAAGCGACGGCTTCTTGTTTAGCGCCTACGTTAGTATCAAAATAATCGGTAAACAGTGGGCGAATATCACCAAAATCGGAGTATTGAAAAATTAACTGCTGGGCTTTTACTGAGCCCGATGAGTAGACATACAACTGCTGCCCAGCTTGGTGTTGAACTTGTAAAAACTGGTAGGCATCAGGGTATAAATGGCCAGTAAAATCGCCATTTTCGTAGCCAGTTTGCCAAATGAGGCCTTGTAGTTGTTTAAGAGGGGTAATTTTTTTATCGGCAGCTATCCATTCGAGCAATGTATTAACTACGGTGTCTATATCAGCATTTGGTTTTTCAATCAGTACTTTAACTGCATCAATTTGTTCAGCGACTATTGCATGTTGCTGGTTGGCTGTTACAAATGTTGGCAATTGCGCTGCGGCATAAGGGAACAGCACCTCTTTGACAAATGAAATACGGGTGATGGTGCCTTCAATATCAGTTAATATTGCTTTAATCATAATACGACCTCTGTGTGAAGACCTTCTAATTTTAAGCGTTCTAATTCGCAGCTAAATAAGAACTCTAAGCCTTCTAATTGGCGGCGTACCTCGCGAACATCACGGCCAACTACATACAGGCCGTGGCCTCGAATAAGTACACCGTGCTCAATAGGGGTATGCAGATTATGATCACTGACTAATATACTTAAACGGTCAATATTTTGATCGTTATCAAAAATAGGAATACTCAAAACCTCTAAATGTGAGCTAACTCCACTTAGCGATTTTTGCATCTCGTAACCTTGTAAATTTAAGCTGTGGCCTTTAATAATACGAGATAAAACCGTCGCCGCGACAGAGTGAGTATGCAATACAAAATTCGCGCTAGGAATTAACTTATACATGCTTAAATGTAACTCGGTTTCAGCTGAAGGTTTAGAGCCTCCTGCTTGCCTATTACCTTGATGATCAAGCTCAATAAAGGTGTGAGTCCCTAGCTTACCTTTATCGAAGCCGCTGGCAGTGACAACAAAACCTGTACTGGTACGCGCTGAAAAGTTCCCACCGGTTGCGGGTACCCAGCCTTGCTGGCTGATCCACTTTCCTGCTTCTATAAGTTCTGAAATAGCGGTATTGTTATGCATATATTCCTCGAGCTACCAAAGTTGTTTAGACGGCTATACTTCTGTCATTTGCAATGATAGCATCGCTTTGGGTGCAAAACCATCATTAAGGGTAACCAGTGTTTGAAAGTAAATTGCCAAATTTAGGCACCAGTATTTTTAGTCAAATGAGCGCGCTTGCAAATCAGTTTTCGGCGATAAATTTATCTCAAGGGTTCCCTGAGTTTGATGCGCCAGAGCTCCTAAAAAAACAGCTAAATCATTATGTACTTGAAGGAGTTAATCAATACTCGCCATCAAGCGGAGTACCACGTCTTCAGCAGCAAATTGCTAAATTAATAAAGCGCAAATACAACGCTAATATTAATGCCAACGAGCAAGTTACTGTGACGTCTGGTGCTACCGAAGCGCTGTTTGTGGCAATTCAAGCAATTGTGCGTAAAGGCGATGAAGTAATTGTATTTGACCCTGCTTATGATTCGTATCAACCAGCTATAGAGCTGGCTGGAGGGCGCTCTGTACATGTTGCATTGCATGCGCCTGATTACGCAATTGACTGGTCAGTGGTAACAAAGGCAATAACAGCTAACACCCGCGCAATTATTATAAATACACCCCATAACCCAAGTGGTAAAACGCTTAAGCAAGCTGATATAGATAAACTAAGAAGTTTAGTCGCGCAACATGATTTGTACGTAATAAGTGATGAAGTGTACGAGCACATTACATTTGATCAACAACCACATTTAAGTGTGCTGCGTGATGATGCGTTATTTACCAAAAGCTTTGTGATTTCAAGCTTTGGCAAGACCTTTCATAGCACAGGGTGGAAAATGGGGTATTGCATAGCTCCAGCTGAGCTTGCGGTGGAGTTTCGAAAAATTCATCAATACGTTACTTTTTCAAGTTTTACTCCAGCGCAACATGCGTTGGCTGATATGTTAGAGCAGCAAGGTGAGCATGTTGATGAGCTCAGTGAGTTTTACCAACAAAAGCGCGATGTGCTTAGCAACGCACTAAAAGAAAGCCGCTTTACTGTGTTACCTAGTGAAGGTACCTACTTTTTATTACTCGATTACAGTGATGTATCAGAGCTCAATGATGTCGAGTTTTGTCATTGGTTGGCAGAGCAGGCGGGGGTTGCCGCCATCCCGCTTAGTGTATTTTATGAAAAGCACAGCAATGATAAGGTCATACGTTTATGCTTTGCTAAAAATGAAGCCACACTGATCCAAGCAGCGGAGATTTTATGTCAACTCTAACCATCGCTTCTATTCAAACATCATTAATCTGGCTGGATAAAGCGGCTAATTTGGCTGCATTTGATGAGAAGATTGTTGATATTGATAATGCTGTCGATCTAATTTTATTACCTGAAACCTTTGCTACTGGCTTTGCAATTAATTTAGATTGTGCGGAGTCAGGCAATGGTAAAGTACTTGATTGGATGGTTGCGACGGCCAAATCAACCAATGCCGTGATAGCAGGCTCAGTGCTCGTGCAACAAGG
This sequence comes from Pseudoalteromonas sp. 3D05, assembly GCF_002723455.1. Lineage (GTDB taxonomy): Bacteria > Pseudomonadota > Gammaproteobacteria > Enterobacterales > Alteromonadaceae > Pseudoalteromonas. The sequence continues at coordinate 175,267 of NZ_PDUS01000005.1, forward strand.
CGATAAAAAAGCTAATCGATTTTATTGGGCTTGGCCTAATGGAGAGGTGAAATATTACGACAAGCGCCACTTATTTTGTTTAGGTAAAGAAGGTGAGTTTGTTAAAGCGGGCGCGCGGCGCGAAGTGTTTACGCTCAATGGCTTCAGAATTTTACCGCAGGTGTGTTACGACCTACGTTTTCCGGTATTTCAGCGTAGCCGCAATGATTATGACATGATGATAAATGTGGCTAATTGGCCAGCAGCAAGACGCAAAGTGTGGGATACCTTATTAATGGCGCGAGCGATGGAAAATCAATGCTATGTAATTGGTGTTAACCGTATCGGTGATGATGGTAATGGTGTGGCACATAATGGGGGTACCGCAGTGTATGACTTTAAAGGGGATGCATTGGCTCAAGTGAAGGATAATGAAAGTTCTGTTTTGATTACGACACTAGATAAAGAGCCACTTAAGCAATTTAAACAAAGCTTTCCTGCGCACTTGGATGCGGACGGATTTAGTTTGGACTGCTGAAATAAAATGTTGCGATACACTCCGTAGCTTGGGTTGAGTATTACGAAACCCGAAGAAAAAAGAACACCGCGAATAGCACGATTTTTGCGTAGATTCTTACCCTCCTTCATTGGTGTAAAGGTTACGGACATAAAACGATAGGCTTTTCATACTGATATTTGTGTCAAATGTAGGGATGGGCTTGTTTACGTCCATGTAATCAATCGCTTCGCGACGCTTGCAGCGGCCTAAAATGTTCCTGACATTTGAAAAAATACATCCCTATATTTTGCCCTTCGGGCCGCACTGCGTGCGTTTAACTTTGTTCCAGACAAAGTTTGTTCTCACCTGGTCGAGGGTTTTCACCCTCCTTCATCGGTGTAAAGGTTACGGACATAAAAAAACCGCAATTAAGCGGTTTAATTTAATAAATGGCGGAGAAGGAGGGATTCGAACCCTCGATAGAGCTACAAACCCTATACTCCCTTAGCAGGGGAGCGCCTTCGGCCACTCGGCCACCTCTCCGGCGCATGAACTGTCATTTTGATGATCGAGTGAACCACCAAAACCTAATAATGGTGGAGAGATAGGGATTTGAACCCTAGAGGGGCTATAAACCCCTGCCGGTTTTCAAGACCGGTGCATTCGACCACTCTGCCATCTCTCCGTTGGGAAAGAATAATACGCAGGTGATTGGGGTGTGTAAATAGGAAAAAGATCGTTTGCTGGTTTTTTGTTCTAAAAGGTGCGTTTTTTTATAAAAAGGAGGTTTTTAATTGTTTTAAGAAGTGGTTGCAGCAAACGAGGGAGCTAAAGAAGTATCTTCGTTTAGTGGTTGGGTGTTTGCTGCACCGCTAAAATAATCATGGTTGGGTGATTATTTGTATTGTATTACGCCGCCTAGCGCGAGTGCTTTACCGTACTGGTTGAGTCGTTTAAGTATTTTTGCTTTGCGATTGGTTGGTTTTACGGCAACATGGGCTGCTGTATTTTGATTTAATGTATTTACTGTGTTCATTACTTTTGCTCCGGGTTATGTCTGTCTTGAAAACGTGGCTATTCTGACGTTTAATTGCACAAAAATAAAACGATAAAAAGTAAGGTGGCCGGATAAGAATAACTAATGCATTTAGGGTTTATTAATTTGGCGTTAAGTTTTTTATTTTGTAGTACATTGCATGGTTATGAATTTTACTAATGCTGTAAATTGCTTTTTTACAATGGTTTAAAGGATTTTTTGTTTTTAATATGCATTTACTTTTGAATAAAGTGATTAATTATTCAGATTAATTTATTTTTTGTTTGATGCTGTTTTATTAGCAGCTTAATGGATGTTTAATCAATGCTAATAATAATAAAGCCAAGTACGAAAAAAAAGCACAAAAAAATGTTTACTTGGTTGTATGAAGAGTGCGAAAAACGGCAAATTTATGTTGATACATTTGCAACTACTGGTGATTTTAACGTTGATTGTGCAAAAATAGCGCAATTAGCTAAGTCGCATGTGCGTGCTGTTGTATTAGGGGGAGATGGTACGCTTCACCTTGCTGTAAATGCACTACTTAAAACGGGTTGCTCTTTGGCGTTATTACCTTTAGGTACGGGAAATGATTTCGCAAGAGGTTTTGCATGTTCAAAAGAAGCGTGGCAGCAAGCTGTGTTTGCTGAACAAGAGCAGGCAATTGATATTGGGCAAATTAATAACCGCTATTTTATTAACGTGGCCGGTGTTGGGTTTGATGCGCATGTTGTTAAAGCGTTACAAGAGAAGTCTAATTTATCGTCTTTGGGTTATAGTCTCGCAGGCTTTCAACATTTATTAAAATATAAACCTGCTAGATTGAATGGACGCTTTGGTAATGAAATTATTGATCACAAAAATTTGATTACAGTGTTTGCGAATCACCGTTATTTTGGTGGTGGATTAGCCATCGCCCCAAAAGCTCAATTATCGGATGGAAAATTAGAATGCTATGCCATGCCTGCACATGGATTGTTTTCAAACTTGTATAGTTTTATCCGCTTGTTGTTAGGCTGTCATCATACAATGCGAGGGTTGAGTTATCAGCGCTTGGATAAAGCGTGTATAACAAGTGAGGGGTTACCTATAGAAGCTGATGGAGAGCTAATAGGCGAAACACCTGCAACGATTACGGTACACCCGCAGGCATTACGGTTTTGTGTGCCTTCAGAAAATAAAAAAAGCGCCTAACAAGTAGACGCTTTGGCGTTAGTTGCACTATTGTGCATTCTAACTGGGGATGGAGCTTTTTTGCTGCATAGCTCTTGCTGCAAAAAAAGCGTTAATTTTTTTAGTCGGCGTCAGTACAATAGCGTTGCCAAGCAATACTAAACTAAACCCTAAAAAGGTATTGGCCTGCCACATAAAGCCTTCAAATAATGTGCTCAAGGTTACTGCTACCAATGGAAACAAAACAATAACGTAGCTTGCTCGCTCTGGACCGATATTTTTAAGTAGTGCGAAGTAGCAAGCAAATGCGATAACAGTGCCAAATACGGCTAAATAGATTAATGAATACCAGTAACTCGCTGGTGCTGAAAAGCTCATACTTGCATCACTTACAAGCAAGTAAACGAATAAGCCAACAGCGCTGTACAACATGCCCCAAGCATTGCCCTGCATTACACCAATGTGTTGTTTGGAGTTTCTCACGCTCACCATATTACCCAATGAAGCCACAAAGGTACCTGTGAGGGCAAGTAGTAAACCGACCAACACCTCATTATTCAGGTCGAACTGCTGCAGCTGTGGCCAGAATAAGCAAGCAATACCTATTACACCTAAAAGGGCACCGAAATAAATACGTTTAGCGATCGGTTTGCCAAAAAATAAGCGTGTATTGATAATGTTCATTAATAACAGTAATGAAAAGGCGATTGAAGCCATGGCTGAAGTTAAGTGATTTTGCGCCCAATACAACATTAGGTAATTTAAACCAAAGTTACACAAGGCTAATAAGGCAAAGAACACATGATCCTTTTTGGTGTATTGCATGGGTAACTTTTTAACGCTTACCCAACACCACATTATAATAGCGGCAAGTGAAAACCGATAAAACAGCGATGCTTCAACGGCGACATCACCTAATTGAAATTCAATAGCGAGCCATGTTGAGCCCCAAATGAGTACAGTAATAAGATAAAGCGCAATACTTTTCATGGCATTGTTCCAAGGTTAATGGAGGGTGTAGATTAAGTGTGTATTTTAGAGTGGTTGTGTATACTTAACATATACAGAAAACTATAAATGTAACCTATACAGATTTTATGTCTACCAGGGTTAAACAGGATCAATGCTATGTCACTCGTGGTGAGTAAAGGTAATCAGGACTTTTTATATCAACAAGTAATGCAGTTAGTACGCGAGTTAAGTGAGCAAGGTACGTTGTTGCCTGGTGAGAAGTTACCTTCGTTGAGGAAAATGGCAGATAAACTCACTGTAAGCATTCCAACAGTTAAGCTCGCTTATCAAACGCTTGAAGCGCAAGGCTTGGTTGAGGCACGTGAAAAGTCGGGTTATTTCTTAAAAGCAGCTGCTGTGCAACTGGCAAGACCAAAGCGGATAAAATTAAGCCGAGAGCCGGTGTCGGTAAACATGCAGGTATTGATTGAGCAAGTCTATGATGCTATTCACAAAGCGGATGTGGTGCCTTTTGGTATTGCGAACCCTGTAGCAGCAGCACCAACAGATAAAATGCTATCACGCACAATGCGCCGAGTTATGTCTATGGCAGGCAGTAGAGCAATTAACTATGGCGCAATAGATGGTTACGCACCGCTAAAAAAACAACTCATTCATCGTTATTTAGATTTTGGTATTGGCATAGATAACCAAGAATTAGTGATCACCAATGGTGCACAAGAAGCCTTAACGATCGCGCTTAAATGTGTTGCTAAAGCAGGAGACGTGATTGCGATCGAATCGCCTTGTTATTTTGGTATCATCGAGTTGATCGAAAGTTTGGGCTTAAAAGCCTTGGAGATCCCTTTATGTCCAGATGACGGGATCTGGCTTGATGATCTCACTCAGGCGCTGAGTGATCATGATATTAAAGCATGTGTTTTTTCAACTTCGATTAATAACCCTGTTGGCAGTTTTATGCCCAATCATAAACGTAAGCAATTGGTAGAGCTATTAGAGTCTAATAATGTTGTGTTGATTGAAGACGATGTATATGGCGACTTATACTTTGGGGCTGAGCGTGGTACACCTGCACAAGCATATTCCAAAAAAGGATTGGTTATCACGTGTGCTTCATTTTCGAAGACCGCGGCACCCAGTTATCGAGTTGGTTGGCTCATTGCAGGCCAGTTTGCGCCAAAAGCCCGCCGTTTTAAGCGAGCATTTAGTTGCTCCACCTCATTGATCAATCAGTGGACGCTGTATGAGTTTGTTGCCAGTGGCGAGTATGAGCGCAATTTAAAGCTGCTCAGGCAAAAGCTGCGTAGTAATAAAGAGCGTATGATCTGGTGTTTGCAGCAGTCGTTACCAACCACGGTGAGAATTAGTGATCCGCAAGGAGGGTGTGTGATCTGGATTGATTTAGGTAAAGACTACGACAGTGTTAAATTGTTTCATTTAGCATTAGATGAAGGGATCAGTATTACTCCTGGTTACATATTCTCAGCGACAAATAAGTATCGGAGCTGCATACGACTAAGCTATGGTTTACCTTGGAGTGAGCGCTTTGAAAACGCGATTGCGAAACTCGGTGAGTTGTTACATTTAGCGAAGAAATAAAAAAGCAGCAATGAGGTAAAGCCAAATTGCTGCTAAAGGGATATCAAATTTTTAAATAACAGTTAGTTATTTTTTTTATAAGTGAATAATTGGTAATCTTTAAGCTCAGGGACTAGTTTTACAAGTTGTTGCTCTTGCTCGGCAATAGTTGAAAAATTTCCGCACAATGCATCGGCACGCTTTTCTAGTTGATCAGCTTGTGCCTGAACGCGCTCTTCAATTTGTGCGCCCATATTTTCCATACGTGCTTCAAATGCTTGCATATCGCCGCCAGAACCCATTAGTTCTGAACCAAGAGCCATTAAAATACTGCCCATTGATTGCATCATGGCTGATTCAACAGCGCTTTCAATTTGTTCATCAAAGTGGTGTTCAAAGTTTTCACCAAACTCGTTAAAGCTTTGTTGGCCCATTACAAATGCGCCTTGCTGGTAAAATGTGTCTTCAACTTCAACTTCAATGTCAGCCATAAGATCATTAATGCTATCAAAACCTTGGGTGTTAAAAGCATTGGCTACTTCTTCAATAGCCACCCCCGCGATTTTTACACCATCAAGCGCAATGTTAGCGACTTCTGGTAGCTGGCTGCGTAAGCTATCTGAGTAATTAGTAATAGCTTGACGCTGTTGGCTGTTCAATTGCATTGTTTGTCCGTTAATCACTAAATCAGCATTTCTGGTAAAGACCATCTTTTGATTATCAGCGGTAAAAATCTCAAGTTCGCTTGGTAAAATTCTTACATCGTTTTGAAACTCGACTTCACACGAATCACCACTAAATGAGATGTTGGTATCGTGATCATCATGTGCCATTGCGCCTGTAGCAATAAATAAAGAACCGACTAAAAGTAACTTTTTCATTTTTGTAATCCTGTTAACTGTTGTTTTTAACGATTGTGTAATTAGTAGTTATCAAGTTTGGTGCCAACTTTTTATTCTTTATTAAACATGGGTTTATGTTTTTTATGGTAGAGGGTTGATAATAATAACCTTAAATAAATAGCTACATTTTGGTTATTTTGACCAACATTTATAAAAGTATAAAAAATACTTATCGTATCGATAAAAAACTCTCACTTTCCAGAATTCAAATTTAGCGCTATTTATTCACATTACTGACATATCACCTTTGTAAGATGAGGCTATGGCTTTACTTTGGTGTTTTTTTATACAGCTAAATAACATCGAACATTTTTAATTCTGCCAATGACAGTAATCACGCTGTGTTGGTCTAAAACACTTTATGGAGTGGGTTGTGGGCAAGACATTTAGTTACGATGCGCTAGATGACGATTTTGTTGAAGATGAGTACGAAATGGTTGGGCGTAATCAACACGACAAGAAAAAGCAAAAGGTAAAGAAAAAGTTGGAAGATTACCTTGAGCAAAAACGCTTACGTAAAAATTTAGGTGACGAAGACTTTGATGAGTACCTAAGCGATTAAATTAAAATAAAGAGGCTTGTGCCTCTTTATTGCTTTTTATAAACCTAGCGCTTTAATTATGCTGTTTTCAATTGACTGTGGCTTAGTTAAGGGGGAAAACCGCTTTATCGCCTCGCCATCTTTACCGATTAAAAACTTAGTGAAGTTCCACTTTATCTTTCGCGTTATAAATCCAGGCAATTCAGATTTTAAATGCCTAAAAACAGGATGAGCATGCTCGCCATTTACATCCACTTTGCTCATGATTTGAAACTCAACACCGTAATTTAGTAGGCAACCTTGCTTTATTTGTGTTGCATCTCCGGGTTCTTGTTTACCGAATTGATTGCAAGGAAAACCTATAATAACCAAACCTTTTGAATGGTACTTTTCATGAAGGGTTTGCAGTCCTTCGTATTGAGGGGTAAAACCACATTGGCTTGCGGTATTAACGATAAGTACAACTTTATCTTTGAAGTCATTAAATTCAATTTGCTGCCCTTGTAGGCTAGTCGCGCTGAGTTGGTAAAAGTCTTTCATAATGAACGCTTATTATTATTGTTGACTAAATTCTATCCTGAGTAGCTGAAGACTTAAAGAATAAAATTTAAGCATTGTTAAAGCTCTGTAGTAAATGCTCTATCAAAAGCCTGACTCGGTAAGGCATTAAATCTTTGCGGGGGTACACTAACCATGAGGCATTATCAGTGACTTGAAACTCATTGAGCAATGTAACTAATTTACCCGATGCCACATAAGGCTGCACAATATCGCTCGCTAAATGTGCAATCCCCAAGCCAGCTAATGTTGCATTGAGCAGTGCTTGAGGGTGATTGCTACGCCAGTTTCCATTGACTTTTACTTCTTTGATATCACCGTCAAAACTAAATCGCCAACGTTTGTTCATAGCAATCAGGCAATTGTGATCAATCAGTTGTAAGGGGGTCTGTGGTGATGTATTGGCGGCTAGATATTCAGGGCTAGCTACTAAGGTCATTATTCGTGGGCACAGAGGGCGAGCAATTAAATTAGAGTCTTGCATACGGCCAAAGCGAATGGCTAAATCAAACCCTTCTTCCACTAAATCGACATTGCGATTGTTAAAGTCCATTTCGACTTCCACCTCAGGGTATCGTTTTACAAATTCAACTATTTTGGGTGCCACTTTGTTTGCAACAAACTCACCGGCACCAGTAATACGAATTAAGCCTTTAGGCTGCCTTTGTTCCCCTTGCAGCTGGGTGTTGGCATCGAGTAACTCTTGTTTGATTGCTTTGAGCTTTATTGCATACTCTCTCCCTGCATCAGTGAGGCTGATTTTGCGGGTGGTGCGTTGAAATAATACTGAGCCTAAGCGGTTTTCTAATTGCTGAACCTGTCGACTTATATGTGAGGTTGAAACGTCCATCGCCTTTGCTGCGTTAGTAAAGCTGCCATGCTCAACTACATGTAAAAACTCATCTAAACCTTGCCACATTATTTTATCTCAAAAGGTAAGTAATATACGTATATTGCATTAATTGTTGCAGCTGTGCAAAAGTGATTGCCCGATTGCCGTCTTTAATTTAAGACTCAAATGCCTACAATGAATGAGTTAAATAATTTCGCTCATCTAAATTGAGCCTCTTCAAAGCAATGGAGCAAGCATGTTAAATTTTAGTTTTGCTAACCCGACCAAAATTCATTTTGGTGAACAACAAATCGCGAAAATTAAAAATGAAATCCCAGCAGATGCTAACGTTTTAGTGACGTATGGTGGCGGGAGTATTAAAAGTAATGGTGTATACGATCAGGTTGTTGAAGCACTTAATGAACATACTTGGTTTGAATTTGCAGGCATAGAGCCAAATCCAAGTTATCAAACATGTATGAAAGCCGTTAGTGTAGTAAAGGAAAAACACATTGACTTCATCCTCGCTGTGGGTGGTGGTTCAGTCATTGATGGCAGTAAATTTATAGCCGCAGCAGCAAATTATGATGGTGAGCCGTGGGATATTCTTGCTAAAGGGGGGATAATTAAATCAGCCATTGCTCTGGGTGCAGTGTTAACGTTACCGGCAACCGGTTCAGAATCAAATGGCAATAGTGTTGTTTCGAATCTTGAAAGTCACGATAAGCTACCATTTGCTAGTCCATTAGTGTTGCCAAAATTCGCAGTACTGGATCCCGTAGTTACTTACTCACTACCAGAGCGCCAAGTTGCTAACGGTATCGTTGATGCATTTGTGCACGCTATGGAGCAATACTTAACCTATGATGTGGGTGCTAAGTTACAAGACCGTTTTGCTGAAGGTATTTTAATGACGCTGATTGAAGAAGGCCCTAAAGCATTTAGTGATCCTGATAATTACCAAGTACGTGCAAATGTTATGTGGTCAGCTACGATGGCGCTTAATGGTTTAATTGGTGCTGGTGTACCACAAGATTGGGCAACGCATATGCTGGGCCATGAAATGACCGCAGTATATGGCTTAGACCATGCGCAAACACTTGCGATTGTTTTACCACGAATGATGGCTGAACAAAAAGAAACGAAACGCGGTAAAATTTTACAGTATGCGGATCGTGTTTTAGGCCTAGATATTAGTGATGAAGAGCAGGCAATAGATCAAGCAATTGCTAAAACCGAGGCGTTTTTCCATAGTGTTAATATGCCAACACGCTTAAGTGATTATGGCTTAGGCGCAGAGGTAGCAGATAAAATTGTAACTCAGCTTGAACGCCATGGTATGACTGCTTTGGGTGAACGAGAGCAAGTCACATTAGATAAGAGCCGTGCTATTTTATTAGCCAGTGTGTAACACGCGCTTAGCTTAATATTAAAAATAAACCCATACCAACCACCGTGGTGTAATAAATGTTGTGTGTTTTATACGCCACTATAATCGCTGCAATTGCTGCACTGAGGTATGGGTTTTGCCAATCTAAATTAATCCCTTCATCATTCACAAACACAATTGGCACCCAAATCGCTGTTAGTACAGCGGGAGCGCTAAAACTGAGAAACTGCTGCATTTTAGGGCCTACCTTAAATGGTAAAGCGCTGTGTAAAAATAGATAGCGAGTAAAAAATGTAATACAGGCCATAAGTAATATAGTGGTCATCATTGGTTATGCTCCTTTTTTGTCTGTAAACGACTCACAATGTAACCTACGGACATTGCCGTTAAGGCCGCTGCCACAAGCCATAACTCAAAATGTAAGCTTTTTAAAATGGTCGCAATAATACCTGCAGTAATTACTGTAAATAAGGTGGCAAGATTTTTAATGCCAGGTATCACTAAAGCAATAAAGGTTGCCGCGATTGCAAAGTCTAATCCTAAGTTTGTTAAATCTGGTAATAAACTGCCTGCCACAATGCCAATAAGCGTCCATAAGTTCCATGCTATATAAAAACTAAACCCTGCACTTAGGGCATAAATTAAACGTGTTTGAGTTCGATATGCCTTACGGTGGTGAGAAAAAGCAAACAATTCGTCTGTAAGTACAAAACTCACTGGTAGTCGCCACCGTAGCGGTTGATCAATCACTTTGTGGCGCACAGCCAAGCCATATAAAAAATGACGAGAGCTAATGATAAACGTGGTAAATAGAATCGTCAGTAAGGGTGTATTACCTGCCATCAGTTCAATAGCAACAAGCTGTGCCGATCCGGCAAAGACTAATAGCGACATAGCTTGAGTTTCAAACGCGCTAAAGCCATTTTGGACTGCCAGTGACCCACATAATATTCCCCAAGGTATTACCGCTAGACATAGTGGGAGCATGTCTAAAAAACCTTTTAGTAAGGCGCGCTTTGTGTTTAGTTTCATTGTTATTATATTTGTTATTCAATTAATACTTGTAGTCTGCCATAGATCAATTAACTCTGAACAGTAAAGATGGTAACTTAGCGAAAGTTTAGTAATTGATGTTTAAAGAGGTAAGTATGGAGAAGCTTAAGGTGTGGGATGGCTTCATCCGCAGTTTTCATTGGTTGCTCGTTGTAGCGATTGCGACGCTGTATTTTAGTGCTGAAGAGGGCATGATGGAATTGCACTTTATCGCGGGGTACTTCACATTAGCCTTGCTGTTAACTCGGTTGGTCTGGGGAGTAGTTGGTAGCCAAACTGCAAAGTTGAGCGCTCTATTGCATTCACCCATTGCTGCGATAAAGTCATTCAAGATCGGTGATACTAAGCCAGGACATGGAGCAGCTGGTAGCTATATGGTTATCGCATTTTTTATTTTAATTTTGACACAACTAATTAGCGGTTTGATGACCACGGACGACATTCTAACTGATGGGCCTTTGGTGCAATATGCCTCTAGTAATGTGGTTGAGTGGGCTGGTTGGATTCATCATAATAACTTTGATCTGCTGTTTTACGCGATTATTTTACACGTTGTGGCCATTATTATTTATCGTATAAAAGGCAAGCAGCTGGTTAAAGCAATGATCACAGGTCGAGCTGAACAGACACAATCAAGTGATGATGCTGAAGTTGTTAAAGCGCCTTGGTTCGCATTTATTATTTTTGTAACTTTACTCATTGTGTTAATGGCAACGTGGGGCGCTGAACCATTAATCTATTTGTCTAGCTGAGCAAAAAATCGAGAAAAAATGGGGCCCTATTGGCCCCGTTTTTTGTAGAGTCCGTATATCTTAGTCTTTAAAAGATTTATGGCAATCTTTACAGCCTTTAGCCCAAGGACCAAACGCTTTAGCAATAAGTTTTTTGTCACCAGTTTGTGCAGCAACAGCTAATTTATCAGCGTATTGTTGAAATGAAGCTGCTTTTTTCATGAACGTTTCGTTATCGCTCCAAATTGCAGGTAAAGCAGACGTATCGCCCTTATCTGTACCTGCACCAAATGCTTCCCAAGGCATTTTTGATAATGCAGCGGCGTTATTTGCGCGGTGTTTAAAGCGCTCAGCGTCAAACTCTACTTTGCCTTTGAGCATGTCACCCATGTCACCGATTTGCACGCGAATCATTGAGAATGCTGCTTGGCGGTACTCAATGGCGTCGTTTGGGTCTTCAAATGTTGCGTTAGCTGATGCACCCAGTGTTAGGGTTGATAGTATCGCCCCTAAAAAAATATGTTTTAATTTCATTCCTTTTGCCCCTTCAGAGATAATATAAGCTGTATCGACGTAGTTTTATCTTAGCTGTGATGATAATACAAGTGTATTGCGGTTAAACTTAATCGCGCTTTAACCGCTGTATTTTTATTAATTGTTGGTATCAGCTTTTAATCATTGATATCAACTTTTAATCATTGATATCAATGTCTGCAAATATCATTCCTCTGCGCATGCTGCGTGTGGCTAAGAATACTTCACCTAGTAACGACATAAATGCGCAAATCAACAGCGCCATAGCACCGACAAAACAGCTACCAATAGTAACACCGAGATTAACAGCTTGGATATGAGATAAAAACAATAACATAACCACCGCGCATACTAGCACTGCACTTAATACGCTCAAACTAAATGCCACATGTATACAGCGAGAGCGTTTGAGTAGGGCTCTAAGCTCAGTAGTAAGCGATATATTAAACTCTTCGTCGATACTCACTTTCAATTTTCGTTCAAGTTGCCTAGCACGGTCTGTTATGCGAGCCAAACGGTTAGAAAGTACACCTAAGGTGGCTGCAATACCCGTAATTAAAAAAACGGGCGCTACCGCGGTTTGTATTACTTTGGCCATTGTTAATATGTTGATAACTTCTGAGTTCATTTGTTTCCTTAAGTGGTACGGTTAACAATTGTCTACTTTATTATTTACAATCTTTCACAATTCGTCTTTTTTATTTATTCTGTTTTAAATCAGGTTCTTAATCTCTCTTGTTGGAGCGCTTGTTCTTTGTTTGTAATTCAATTGTAACTGTGTTGTTGCCATTTTCTGTTCGGTAGTTTTATATTAGGCAACAGTATATGTTTATACTCACGTTAGACAACATAAAACATAACATATCCCAGGGGAAATCATGTCTAAGAATTTAATAAAAAGAACCGCAGTTGCAACAGCTGTTACCAGCGTACTTATTGCAGGTGCTGCGAATGCAAATTCAATTAATCAATCAGCTTTAAAGCATCAAGGCTATACACCAATTTCTCAAGCTGACGTAGCTGATAAAAAAGAGCCAACGTCTTTCCTAGTGGTGTTAAAAGCAACCACAGCTGCAGATATGATGGAGCAAGGGACGTATAGTGTATCGAGTGCTCGTGCAAGCTACGACAACGTTCAAACCCTACAAAGCCAAGTTAAAGATGAGTTATTCTCCCTTGACTCAAATGTTAAAATTCTTGGTGAAACTAAAATATTAGCACCGACCCTCATTATTCAAGCAAGCCCAGGTGCACTTGAAAAAATTAAAAATGATCCGCGCGTAGACCGTGTCCTACCAATGTTTGACTATGACCTACATGTTGCTGCTTCAGCAGATTACATTAAAGCGACTCCAGTAGTTACTGGCGGTATGTACACAGGCTCAACTCAAAAAGTAGCTGTGCTAGATACTGGTATTGATTACACTCATGCAATATTTGGTGGTGCAGGTACTGTTGAAGCATATGATGAAGCGCAATCTGATCCTACTATGGTTGCATGGCCTCAAGGTCAGGTAATGGGTGGTTACGACTTTATGCGTGACGACGCTGATCCGATTGAAAATGATCCAGAAAACCCTACTGAAGAAGACGCGCCAACTAGCCATGGTACATCGGTTTCTCACTCTGTAACGGGTATTGCCCCTGACGTAGAGCTATATGTTTACTCCGTATGTGGTGGCGGTTGTCCAAGTGATGCACAATCTGCGGCACTTGAAGCGGCAATGGATCCAAATGGTGATGGCGACACATCTGACCATGTAGACGTAATTAATATGTCTTTAGGTGGCGAATTCGGTGATACTTACATCGGTGGTGGTACTCAATTTTTAATTCAGCAAGCTGTTGAAGCTGGCGTAAACGTTGTTATCTCAGCAGGTAATGATGGTGATAATCCGTTCCGTATTGGTGGCCCATCAACAACGCCTAATGCACTTTCTGTAGGTGCAATGACTCACCCTGCGAATGATATTGGTGTTGCATCTGGTACAATCGCTGGTGAAGAAACCATAATCCAACCTTCAGGTTTTGGTCCGCAAACAGCGTTTGAAATGACAGAAGTTGACGCTGAAGTTGTTTACCCAGAAGCGAACCAAAATGGTTGTGAAGCATTCGCTGATGAAATTGATTTCACAGGTAAAGCTGTGCTAATCGACCGTGGCGCATGTGCGTTTACTCAAAAAGTACTTAACGCGCAAGCGCGTGGTGCTGCATTTGTATTCATCGCGAACAACACGGATGACGGTACACCTGCACCAATGGGTGGTTTTGACGCTGATGTTACTATTCGTAATGTAGGTATTAACTTTGCCGCAGGTGCCGCGATGAAAGCGCAGTTAGATGCTGGTAATGCAGCGACTTACAGCATCATGGTTGAGCGTAAAGTAACAGCCGGTGCAGTTGCGTCATTCTCATCACGTGGTCCATCAATGGATGGCTTATTAAAGCCTGAAATTACAGCGCCAGGTACCGATATTATGGTTGCTGCAACTGGCACGCAAGATGGTCTTGCACCAGCAACAGGTACTTCGTTCTCAGGTCCAATCACTGCAGGTGCAGTAGCACTTGTTCGTGAAGCTCACCCTGACCGTAACGCGCTTGAAATCAAAGCAACAATAATGAATGCTGCAGACCTTAACGTCACTGTTGACCCACTTACAATCAACCCTGATTCACCACTTGCGCCTATCAGCTTAATTGGTGCAGGTTTAGTTGATGTAGAAAAAGCGGTTAACCTACCGGTTGCTGCATGGGTTGTAGATGACGAGTACCAAACTGCACAAGCTGCATTGTCATTTGGTCTTGAGCGTATGACTGAAATGAGCAGTTTCACTAAAACTGTTACATTGAAAAACTTCTCTGACGAAGATAAAACTTACGACCTTCGTATTGAAGAGCGCTTTATGAATGATGCTGACTCAGGTGCAGTTAGCTTTGATATCCCACGTAATGTTACGGTTGCTGCAAATGAAGAAATCACATTTGATGTAACTATGACAGTTGACCCAACTAAGTTACATGACTGGACATTGGAAAACCCGTTTGATGCTGATGATTTAGCTGCACGTAGTCCTTCTTTAACAATGGCAGAATTTGATGGTGCATTAGTATTTGATGATGTTTCAACAACAGATACTGACCATGATTTACACGTTGTTTACCATGCACTACCTAAAGCAGGTGCCGAGCTTGAATTTGCTTATGAAGAGGTTAATGGCGTTGTAGAGGTAGTTGTAACTAACGTTGGTTCAGCATCTGCTTACCCGATTGCAGAAAGCGTTATCGCAACAAGTGAAGAAAATGCTGAAGCAGACTTCGATATTTTAAGTACTACATTTGCTGCTTATACGTCTGAGAATTGTGATTCTGGTGTATTAATTACTTCTTCAATTCAACTACGTGACGAAATTACTCATATGCGCCAAGTTGGTGTTCGCATGAACTTAGACACTGATAACGATGGTGTTTATGATCACTTCATGATGAACTTAAATGATGTAGGTCGTTCTGCAGCAATTCCAGGTCGTAGCCGTACATTAATAGGTACAATAGATGCTGATGGTAATGACGGATGGATGTGGGGCACAGCTATGTACCATGCTGCAGGCGAAGACACAGTGACATTCTCTGGTTGTAGTGAGTTAATGGGTTTAGATGCAAGTATGCTTGGCAGCCAAATTAATGTTCAGGCTTCTGTTGGTTACCCAAGCTATCAAGCTGGTGTTTACTTTGAAACTGACAGTGTTACGGGTTCTACAACCTTTACCGGAGCTCCTAGAGTTGACCTAGTCTCGACTGAAGATTCAGAAATGAAAGTATCAGAGCTTGCTCCGGGACAAAGTGCGGTATTCAGAGCTGAAAGCGATTTTGCTCTTACATCTGCGAATGGTACAGATGTCTACCTTAACAGTATTACTGAAACTGCTGAGGTGCCAATGGTGCCAAATATTGTAGCATCTGAACTTTCTATCAATGAAATGGCACTAGACGGTATTACTATCGGTCGTGTTGAGTTTGTGGAAGAGCCAGCGCTTCGTATTACAGAATACACAGTTGTTGGTATGTCTGCACCTGGCTTGATGGTTGATGCAGAAACTGGTGACATCATGGTTGAAGACAGTAGCTTGTTAGATTTTGAGTCTGAAGTTAAAGAGATTATGATCACTGTTAAAGCCACTGATTTGTTAGGCACTGAATCAGAAGAAGCTGTTATCAAAGTGATGATAACTAATGATGCTGATGAGTTACCAGTTGTAACTCCTGGGCAAAAATTTAGTGTTATTGAAACTGCACCAGAGGGCACAGTTATCGGTATGCTTGACCACACTTTATTTGAAAGTGCAGCAACAATGGTTTCTGGTGGTAAAGTAACTAATACTAATGCAGTTAGTATTAACGACAAGGGTGAGTTAGTCGTATCTGGTAGCATGAGCTATTACGAAACACCTACCATTGCTCTTGAAGTTATGTTGATGGATGATAGCGGTCTTGAATCAGAGACTGCAACGGTGATGTTAAATGTGACTGCCGATCCTAAAGCACATGCTCCTGTTATCGAGGGTGGTCAACAGTTCCGTACTGATGAAAATGTACCGCTTGGTACTGTTTTAGGTCAGCTTGTATTTTCTGACCCAGATGCTGATATTTCGCCAATTACTCGCTTTATTGTATCTGGCACTACTTTAGTTAAAGTTGAGTTAGATGGCTCAATTGTAACCATGGGTGAGATTGACTATGAGTTTGACAGTGAAATTGTTTTCAGTGTTCAAGCAGAAGATAGTAAAGGTTACGTGTCTAAAGCGGTAAGTGTTGAAATTGATGTTAACAACCTACGTGCAAATGATGACGATGACAATGATGAGTCAGGTTCATTAGCTTGGTTAACACTACTTGCTGCACCATTTGCGTTTATGCGTCGTCGTAAACAAAAATAAACTACAGCACTAAAATTTAACTTTTAAAAATACCGCCAATTGGCGGTATTTTTTTTTGTACGAGAAGTTTTTGTAACATTTATTGTTTGTATGTTGTTTTTTTGTTTATTGCTGGTGTAGTATTCGGGACTGTCGTTCCTATATTGGAACAATAAATAACAATAATCTCGCCAGGGGAACTTATGTCTAACAAGTTAGTTACAAAAACCGCTTTGTCAATTGCTGTATCATCTGCATTAATAGCTACATCAGTTAGTGCACAAACAACGAATGAAATCGCTGCATTAAATAATTTTGTCTCTTCTGCTTTGAGCCAAGCAGAGCATATAAAACAAGAGCCTTCTGCTCATATGATTGTTTTAAGAGCTACAACAGCTGCAGATTTGATGGCACAAGGCACTTATCAAGCGGGAGATAGCAGAGCGTCAATAGCTCAAATTGAGCAAGTACAAACTCAGGTTAAATTAGAGTTGAGCAGCCTCGACTTTGACGCAAAGGTAATAGGCGAAACAAAAGTTTTAGCCCCGACGTTAATTGTGCAAGCTAGCCAAAATGCATTACAAAAAATAGCGAAAGATCACCGAGTAGTAAAAGTTTTACCTATGTATGACTATGAGTTACATGTTGCTGCAAGTGCTGATTACCTAAATGCTTCACCATTGGTTAATAATGGTATTGTGACAGGTAAAGGTCAAAAGGTGGCGGTGCTTGATACAGGTATTGATTATACTCATAAGATTTTTGGCGGTGAAGGAACTGTTGAAGCGTACGATGCAGCTCAAGCAGATCCAACTTCAGTGGCATGGCCGCAGGGTATAGTACAAGGCGGTTATGATTATATTCGTGATGACGCAGATCCAATTGAAAATGATCCCGAAACACCTACAGAGGAAGACGCACCAACAAGCCACGGTACATCAGTATCTCACTCTGTGACAGGTATCGCTCCAGAGGTTGAGCTATACGTGTACTCTGTATGTGGTGGTGGTTGCCCAAGTGCAGCACAAGCTGCTGCTCTTGAGTCAGCAATGGACCCAAATGGTGATGGTGATATTTCGGACCGTGTTGACGTAGTAAATATGTCTTTAGGTGGTGAATTCGGTGGCACTTACACTGATGGTGGCGCGCAGTACTTGATTCAAAGAGCTGTTGACTTAGGTGTCAATGTTGTTATTTCAGCCGGTAATGATGGTGATCACCCATTTAGAATCGGTGGCCCATCAACGACTCCTAATGCATTATCTGTGGGTGCAATGACTCACCCGACATTAGAGCAAGATATACTATTAGGTAGTGTTAATGGTGAGAATATTAATGTAGGCACTGCAAGTTTTGGCTTAACAGGTGAATTTACCTTTAGTAATGAAGATGCTGAACTTGTATACCCAAGTACTAATCAAAATGGTTGCGAAGCATTTGGTGAAGAGGTGGATTTTACCGGCAAGGCAGTCATTATTGACCGTGGTGGTTGTGGTTTCTCTGTTAAAGCGTTGAATGCTCAAAATAACGGAGCTGCATTTGTTATTCTAGCTAATAATGTACCTGGTGACGCACCTGGTATGGCGGGTAGTGCTGGCTCCGCTGAATTAGTAACAATTCGTACTGTATCTGTTACACAAGAGATTGGCGAACAATTGAAGGCTGCACTAGAAGTCGGTGAGCAGCCAGTATATAGCTTCGAAGGTAAAGTTGATAATATTGCTGGTGGTGTTGCAAACTTCTCATCTCGTGGCCCGTCTATGGATGGATTGTTAAAACCTGAAATCACAGCTCCCGGAACCAGTATTATGGTTGCAGCTACAGGGACGCAAGATCAACTTGCTCCAGCATCGGGTACTTCTTTCTCAGGGCCAATTACTGCTGGTGCTGTGGCCCTTGTACGTGAAGCTCACCCAGATCGTAATGCGTCTGAAATTAAAGCAACATTAATGAACTCGGCAAATCTAAATGTTACAAACGAGTCTCGTAATGCCAAGCCTGACAGCGAATTAGCGCCTATTAGTATGATTGGTGCAGGTTTGGTTGATGTTGAAAAAGCGGTCAATTTACCTGTTGCTGCTTGGGTCAGTAACTCAGAGTACAATACTAACCAAGCGGCACTTTCATTTGGTCTTGAAAGTATGAGCGAGGTGACATCACTCACTAAAACCGTCACAGTTAAAAACTTTTCTACGCAAGAAAAAACATATAACTTACGAACAGAGGCACGCTACAGTAACGATGAAGACAGTAGCGCAATTAGTTGGGAGCTACCTAAAAATGTAACCGTTCCTGCGGGTCAAACAGTAGAGTTTGACGTAACTTTAACGGTTGATCCTAGTAAGCTTCCTACATGGGGACTTTCAAACCCTTTCTCAGCACAAGATATCGAAGAACGTAGCGCAGAGTTAACGCTAGTTGAGTTTGATGGCGCACTTGTATTTGACGATGTTGATGATTCTGAGTCTGATCATGCTCTTCATGTTGTTTACCATGTTTTACCTAAAGCAGCCTCATCACTAAGTATAGCGGCAGAGGTTGTGGGTAATGAGATGCAACTTGTTGTTGAAAACACGGGTGCGACGACAGTATCTACACTGAGTGAAAATATAGTTGCGGTTGGTGAAGAGAAATCAGCTACTGAAGCGCCATTTAATATCTTATCTACAACATTTAATATTCTGCCGTTAGAAGCGTGTGAGTCAGGTATTTTAGTTACCTCTTCGATTCAGCTTCGTGATGAACTGACGCACGTATTCCAAGCAGGATATCGCTTAGATATCGATACGGACAACGATGGTTCATATGATGTATTAATGCAAAACTACAATGATCGTGGTCGTAGAACAGCATCACCAGGTCGCTCACGTACAGTAATTGGCTCTATTGATGTAGATGGAAACGAAACGCTGCAATACGTAACCCCGCTGTACCATTCAGCAGGTGAAGACACCATTACATTCTCAGCATGTAGTAACATATTAGGCTTAACTGCCGATAACATCGGTGAGACGTTAAATATTAAAGCATCTGTTGGTTATGCGAGTTACCAAACAGGCGTTTATTTTGAAACTGACAGCCTTGTAGGCAGCACGCCATTCAATCAAGTGCAGCCTGTTGCATTAACTACAATGGATGGAAGCGACACCCCTGTTCGTTCTCTAGCGCCAGGTGAAAAAGCGATTGTTAACGCTACAACACCGTTCGCCTTCACTGCGAATACACTTCAAGATGTTTTAGAAGTAGTGACAGCTGAAGATCTAGTGTTACCAAGCAGCACCTTACCTGTACTTGAGAACGCTGTTTTTGAGGTAGCTGAAAACTCAGAAAATGGTCATGTAATTGGTCAACTTAATGTGGTTGAATCAGACTTTGATTTTGAAGTCTCAGAGTATTATGTCCAATCACAAACGCACCAAGGGTTTGGTATTAATAATGACGGCCAGGTAACTGTTGCTAATAGTGACCTTGTTGATTTTGAAACAGGCGCTCAGACGGCAGAGTTAGTTGTTGTGGCCATTGATATAAAGGGTCAAACATCAGAGCCAGCTTTAATAACAATTAACATTACTAATGTTGCAGATGAAGCTGTTGAAGTAACGCCAGTTATCAATCCTGGTCAAGTGTTTTCAATCGCTGAAAACGCGATGATTTCAACAGAAATTGCACAATTGAGCTTTACCGATCCAGATAATAGTTCAATCACTATGTTTACAATTGAAGGTAGTGATGCAATTACTATTGATAACACAGGTATGCTAAGAGTTGCACAAGCGCTTAACTTTGAAGAGCAAAGTACCGTTGAACTAACGGTTGTAGCAATTGATGAAGACGCCAACCAGTCTGCTCCTGAAGTAGTAACGATTAATATCCTTGATGTTGCAGATGAAGGTGATGAAGTTACGCCTGTCGTTGAAGCTGGCCAAACCTTTAAAGTGCAAGAAAATACAGCTGTAGGCACCGTTATCGGTCAACTAAGAGCGGTTGATCCAGATACAGAGATGACACCAATTGAAAGTTTCTCTGTAGAAGGACATGATGGTTTTGAAATTGATAGCTTAGGTCAAATTACTGTTAGTGGTGCAATCGATTTTGATATTGAGTCAGAAATTACACTAAAAGTGACCGCTGTAGATAGTGCTGGAAATACATCTGAGGCAGTTGATGTTGTTATCACTGTCACTGAGGATGCAGCAGAGAATACACCTGTTGTTGAACAAGGCCAGAGCTTTACAGTTGATGAGAATACACCTTTTGGTACAGTTATCGGTTCATTAAAGTTTAGTGATCCAGATGCTGATACATCGCCTGTTACTAAGTTTATAGTATCAGGAACCGATCGTGTAACCATTAACAGCGCAGGTGAGCTTGTTGTTGCAGGTGAAATTGACTACGAGTACGAACGTATGTTTACGTTTAATGTTGTTGCAGTAGATTCTGCAGGTAACAGCTCAGAAGCTGCCACTGTTGAAGTTCGTGTTAAAAACGTTGTTGGTAGCGATGATGATGACAACGACGGTGATGCAGGTTCATTAGCTTGGTTAACACTACTTGCTGCACCATTTGCGTTTATGCGTCGTCGTAAACAAAAATAATTGCAGACTAGTAAATTAGTTATGTTTTAAAAGGGAGCTTCGGCTCCCTTTTTACATTGCTTTACAAACATATATAGGTAAGTAAGCAAGATTTATATATATTAGCCATGGTGGAAAAATAACAATACTTAGGGAAATTTATGAAACCAATACACTCTTTTGCACTGGCTGCATTATCCATTGCCGTGCTTTCTGGTTGTAATAAAGCACCAGAGCAGAGCTCACAATCAACTTCGATGACAGCCACCAGTGTTGCTACTCAAGCAGCAGTAAAAGCGCCTGTTGCAAAAAAAGTACCTCATGAAATGACGATTCATGGTGATACACGCATCGATAATTATTATTGGATGCGTGATGATAAGCGAAAAGATCCAGCTGTAATAGCGCACCTAAACGCTGAAAATGCTTATACGGAGCAGCAGCTTGCCCATACGACGCAACTTCAAGCAACCCTATTCGATGAGTTAAAAGGGCGTATTCAAAAAGATGATGATTCAGTACCAACAAAGAATGGAAGCTACTATTATTCATCGCAAACGCGTGGCGACAACGAATACCCGACTTACGTACGCGCTAAAGATGGCAAAGGTACTGAGCAAGAGGTTATTTTAGACGTTAATGAATTAGCCAAAGGCCACGATTACTATGCCGCTACAGGGCTAACAGTTAGCCCTAATGGGAATTTACTTGCATATGGCGAAGACACGGTAAGTCGCCGTATATACACTATTTTAGTCAAAGATTTAACCACCGGCGAGCTACTTGAAGATAAACTTGAAGGGACTGACGGTGATGTGGTGTGGGCAAACGACAATAAAACGTTTTATTACATTAAAAAAGACTTACAGACATTATTAGGCTATCAAGTTTACCGCCATACGCTTGGCACTCCACAATCACAAGATGAGCTGGTATACGAAGAAACTAATACCAGTTATTACACTGGCCTTGGCAAGAGTAAAGATAAACAAGAAATCTATATTTGGCATGGAAGTACTAGTGCATCAGGTGTCTCAGTAATTGATGCCAATAACGTTAAAGCACAGCCCAAACGTTTGATTGAACGTGAAGAAAACCTAGAATACGATATTGCTAAACACGGTGATTGGTATTACATCGTAACTAACCTAAATGCGGTGAACTTTCAGTTAATGAAAGTGCACAAAGACAAAGCCCATGACAAAACTAATTGGCAAACGGTGATTGCAGCGCGCGACGATGTGAAGTTGGAAGGGATAGATTTATTCGCAAACCACCTTGTGTATAAAGAGCGTGAAATGGGGCAATCTCGCTTAACTATACGTAATCTAAAATCAGGTGATGAGCAAACTCTAAGCTTTAATGATAGCAGTTACATGATTCATGCTTACGGCAATAATGAACTAGATAACCCTCATTTACGTGTCTACTATGCAAGCATGACTACGCCAGGCAGCTCTTATGATATTGACTTGAATAGCACAGAAAAAACCTTACTGAAGCAACAAGCCGTAGTGGGTGACTTTAATGCTGATAACTATGCCTCAGAGCGTTTATTTATTAAGGCACGCGATGGTGTCGAAGTACCCGTTAGCTTAGTTTACCGTAAAGATAAATTCAAAAAAGATGGCACTAATCCGTTATTGCAATATGCGTATGGTTCATACGGTGCAACGATGGATCCGCGCTTCTCAAGTTCGCGTTTAAGTTTACTTGATCGTGGTTTTGTATTTGCCATTGCGCATATTCGTGGTTCACAAATGTTGGGTCGCCCTTGGTATGAAGACGGAAAGTTACTGAATAAAAAGAACACATTTAATGACTTTGTTGATGTCACTAAAGGGTTAGTAACTCAGCAATATGGTGACGAAAGTAAAATATTTGCCATGGGTGGCAGTGCGGGTGGTTTATTGATGGGGGCTGTTGCAAATCAAGCACCTGAACTGTATCAAGGTATGGTAGCAGCAGTGCCGTTTGTTGATGTAGTGACAACTATGCTTGATGCAAGCCTTCCACTGACAACGAATGAATACGGCGAATGGGGTAACCCTAACGAGAAAGTGTATTATGACTATATGTTGTCTTACTCTCCGTATGATCAGGTAAGCAAACAAGCCTATCCAAATATGCTTGTAACCACGGGTTTGCATGACTCGCAAGTACAATACTTCGAACCTGCAAAATGGGTTGCTAAACTACGTGAATATAAAACAGACAATAATAAGCTGCTATTTAAAATTGATATGGAAGCAGGGCATGGCGGGGCATCGGGGCGCTTTAAAAGCCTGCAAGACACCGCGTTCAACTATGCATTCATACTCGATTTAGCGGGTATTAAAGAATAACCCAAGCGGTTCACAATAAAGGCGTGGTGTAAGTCACGCCTTTATTTTTTGCGTTAAGTTAAACCTAAATTGTGTGCCCTTTCCTAGTTCACTGTGTACATTAATGTCGCTGTCCATAAGTTTGAGTAACCCTTTGCAAATAGCCAACCCCAACCCCCCTTGCTGGCGTCCTGCATTATTAGAATTTCGACCTTGGTAATGAGGTTCGAAAATAGCAGTCAGTTCATCGTTATTAATCCCAATCCCTGTGTCACTCACATCGACATATAACTGTGTTGTGTGTTTTTGAGTAACGCGTATATTAATGCTATCGCCCTGATTAGTATGGTGTATAGCATTATCGATTAAGTTGCTGAGTACTCGCTCAAGCTTGGCAATATCTGCAACCACAGTAAAATCACAAATGGCAGGTTCGACTCCTAAGCTGATCCCTTTACTTTGAGCCGATAGGCTAAACTTTGCGATACAGTCATAAATCAGTTCACCTAAATTAAATGTTTCGGTTTTAATTTTTACTTGGCCATTTTCAAGGTTCGCTAACTCAAAAATTTGCTCAATTAACAGTTTAAGCTGATGACAATTATTATTTGAAACAGCTAAGTAATGCTGCCGTTCTTGAGTGGATAAGTGCCTTGATGGGCTGATAAGTACTTCTAAAAAACCTTGCAAAGAGGCCAGTGGTGTACGTAAGTCATGTGACAAATGCGTAAGTAACTCTCTTCGGCGTAAGTCACTTTGTTGCAAGGCTTTAAACTGTTCGTCGATACGGCTTAACATCGCTTGTATGCCTTTGCTTAAATGGCCAATTTCATTATTTTTATTGCCATAGGCTGGTAATTTAAAATCAGTTAGCTGATAGTTTGCCGCTTCAATGCGACTTATATCATTGGCTAAGCGTTTAATGGGAGAAGTAAAAAACTTAAACAGTAACAACATGGCAATAAACAAAAATAACAGTGCTGCTATAAGCCATATTCCTTTAACGTAAAGGCTGTCATTGGCTTTTATTTTATTTAACGTTGTATCGTAAGCTTCACCACCAATAATGACATACATATAGCCTTGTAGTTGAGCTTGGTTATACACCGCAGCGGCTGAAAATATTTTTTGTTTATTAGGGTCGCGAGGATCATCACCATAGAGTGGGGTTAATGAGGCGTCATTAATCAAGCGCTTTAATGGTGACAGATTTATATGAGTTCGTTTAACTTTACCTGCCTGTGCTGAATAGGTCAGTATTTTTCCTTGTGGGTCAACAAAGTAAAACTCAAATGCAGGGCCTAGCAACATCAAAGTATGAAACAGGTTTTCAAGTGCTTTATAGTCATAAATACCCTGCTTAATGAGTGGGTTATCTTGTACTAAGTGTTCAGCTAAATTGATGTGTAAGTTTTGTTCGGCATGGTGCTGTGAGCTGTATTCAAGCTGCTTGCTCCAGCTATAAACAAGTGCGCCAATCAAACAAAAAATTATCACTAGCGACCATGCTAATTTCTGATATAAAGATAAGTTAAAAGCGGTATTCATGTATTATTACTCAATTGGCTGGGGTTTAGCTTATAACCGACACCCCACACGGTTTCGATAAAAGGGGCTTGATGGTGTTGCTCTAATTTTGCACGTAGGCGATTTATGTGAGAATTTACGGTGTGTTCATAACCACTGTGTTGATAACCCCATACGTGATCAAGTAACTGTTGGCGACTAAAAACATGGTTTGGGTGACGGGCAAAGTAAGCAAGTAAATCAAATTCAGTAGCGGTAAGATTGATAGCGCGCTTAGCTAAAAAAGCTTGGTGACTGGCAAATTCAATATGCAATGAACCAAGCTGTATGCTTTTTTCGCGAGTGTCTGCTCGCTCATCGGCTATATTGGCTGTCAGTAATTGCGCGCGATGACGCAATTGAGTTTTTATTCTGGCTTGTAATTCACGGGCAAAGAAGGGTTTACAAATATAGTCATCTGCGCCCATTTCAAGGCCGATAACCCGATCCATATCTGAGCTTAGGGCGGTCAGTAAAATCACGGCGATTGTTGGATAATGTTCTTTAACTTTTCGACATAAACTCAGGCCGTCCATTTGTGGTAAATTAATATCGAGCAATAATAAGCCATAGGATTGTTTCGTTATTTTTTTTAAAGCGGCTTCACCACTGTCAGCCTGATCGATATGAAGGTTTAGTGGCTCAAGCTGTGTGACGATTAGTTGTCTAATAGCTCGGTCATCTTCGATTATTAATATTTTTTCGTGTTGCATACAGTTATCTCTATGAGAGGGCGCATCCATTCGCCCTGAAATAAATTACTGTGTCCGCGTAATGACAACTTTTGCTAACGGGTTATCAAACTTATGCTCACTGCTTAATACTGAGCTTGTTAGTCCGTCTTGCTGACCCACCACACCTGGGTGCATAGCAATAACGTTTACATCATCTCTAATTTCATTAAAGCCTTCTCCGCTATCCGCTGGGCCGGGAATTGTGCCTGAAGCCTCTGAGTTACTCTCGGTACCAGCATCATAAGCGAATGTGAAGTGTGTTAATGTTTGATCAACTGCTAACGAAGACACATCCATAGCATTAAGACCGGTAAAACCATCATTTGTATTCACCATCATAGTGCTTAGTGATAATTTTAATTCTTCAATGCTATCTGTGGTTATGGTTAATGTTGTTTCTGCGCCTGGTGCAACAGGAGCTTCGCTTGATACATTGGCAATAGCTGAACCAAATTGTAATAGCACACTATTGTCACCTCCTTCAGCCATTCTTTCTAAGGCTGTTGTAGCGGGGTCGCCAACTTTCCAAAGTGTTCCTTCGGTGTGAGCTATGACTGCAATGGGAGAGAACGGTTGCCCAGCAGTTAGGTTACTCACCTGTAGTGTAAACGAATAGCTGACAGGCTCTGGTGTTGGGGTAACGTCATCATCGTTATCATTTGAATCGCTACAGGCTGCTAAAGCACCCGCAAGAGCAATAATCATTAAAGGTCGATTAAAGGCTAACATAGCATTGCTCCTATTTAACTGTAACGGTTAGTTTAGCTACAGGATTTAACCATCTGTGTACGGTGTTACTTAAATCACTTGATCCTGCCGCTAAATCGTCATCACCAAGGTTTCCTGGGTGAATATGAATCATTGTATTGCTATCTGAGCTTGATAAGCCAGTGCCGCCACTGCCTGCATTACCTCCAGGTGCTGCGGGAATACCCGGTGTACCTGGGGCTCCAGAACCTTCAACAACAAGCTCGTTGTTACCTTCTGTACCCGCATCATAAGCATTTAAATAGACTGAGTAGGTGCCAGCTTCTTTGGGTATTTTCCAACTATTCAGGCCAACGAAACCATCATTAGTGGGCAACAGCATTGCTGTGATTGACAAGTATTCATTCGCTTCAGCCGTCGTTAGTGTGGTCATTGTAGATGTGCTTGGTGCTAGAAGCCCCTCAGCTGGGTTGGCTATAACATCACTGCCTGCAGCATTTGCTTGATCTATAAGCGGTGCCAAGTTGCCGCCTTCGGCCATGGTTTGTAATGCTGTTGTAGCCGGCATTGCAACTTCAAATAAGGTATCGTCGCTAGCATGCGCGGTGATTAAAATGGGTGTAAAGTGCAACCCTTGAGTAAGGTTTGTGAGTTTTAAATCAAGTTCTGCAGCCGATAAAGATTGGCTAGCAAGTGCAGTTATTACTGCAACAGTAAATGTTGAGGCTTTCATTGTTAGTTCCTGTTTTTGATGAGTCAGTTTTAGTATCAAATAGCAACATCATGAAAGCCTCACAAAGTTATCACTTTTTTATCACAGGCTACCAACTGACTTTTTGCAGCGAATTAGGATCTTCCCCAATGAGTGTTTTTATGACGTGGTTATTCTCATCCAACAGGATTAGACGAGGGATTCCTTTGTTAGCATATTGGTTGTAGATTGCTCGCTGCGGGTCAGCAATAAGTGAGTAAGCAATATTATACTCTTGTTTAAACTGCATAAGTGTTGCCGCACTTTCCTCTCGGCCAATAGCAACGATCTGCACTTGCGGATCTTTACTCAGAGGAGACTGTTGAAGCTGTTTAATAAGGCGTTGTGAGTCTGAGCACCAAGTAGCAAAAAGTATCACTAACTTCTTCTTTTCACCGAGACGAACGTCGTTGTTATAAATATCAATAAAATGAGTTTGTGAGAAATTCTCGCCTATGTTTACGTAGGTCTCATAACCTTTTGGTGTGGCAAGGGTTGGTTGCGTAGGGGGTGTGTTGGCAGTTTGCGAGCAGGCCGATAACCCAGTCAGTGAAATGCACAGGATTGTGATACGCATAAGGGAAGGTGTCATTATTAAATTCCTTTTAAGGTGGGTGATTTATAGACATTATGCCTTAAAACAGTCACTATAAACAAAAAAAGGAGATGATAATGGAAGAGAATCAAAAGGTTGAACCTGTACTAGTTGATAAAGAACAGCGTACATGGGCAATGCTTTGTCACCTAAGCGCACTGGCAGGCTTTATTATACCAATGGGCAGTGTTATTGGGCCGCTTGTTGTATGGTTAATTAAAAAAGAAGATATGCCACTTGTCGCAGAGCATGGTCGTAAGTCACTTAATTTTCAAATCACGATGTTAATTGCCTACATTGTATGTTTTATATTAATGATCGTCGCAATTGGCGCTATTTTATTACCGATAGTGGCCATTTTCTCATTTATTATGGTGGTTATTGGCGCGATAAAAACCAATGATGGGAAGCCATTTAACTATCCATTTAGTATAAATTTGATAAAATAAGTAACGCAATTTTTACTTAAAACCCAGCGGTAAGCTGGGTTTTTTTATATGTATCATTTAAGGCTTTAATGGCTTATTTAACATTATTTTTTACTGCATTTATATCGGCTACCTTATTACCTAGTTCATCTGAAATCGTACTCACTGCTATGATCACCAAAGGCGACTATGTACTCTGGCTATTATGGGTAAGTGCAACGATAGGCAATGTATTGGGTAGTTGTGTTAATTATTGGCTAGGGACACAAGTGATGCGCTTTAAAGATCGCAGATGGTTCCCTGTTTCTCAACAAGGGATTGAGAAGGCACAAATTCGCTTTCAAAAATATGGCGTCTATAGCTTGTTATTTGCATGGTTGCCAATCATTGGTGACCCTCTGACTGTGGTTGGAGGAATTTTTAAGGTGCGCTGGTGGACTTTTTTATGGTTAGTTACTTTGGGCAAAGGAGCACGCTATTTAGTGGTGCTGGCCTTTGCCGTAGGGTTAGATAACCTGCTCTAAGATTTTTTCCAATCAAGAGTGAGAGATACCGAATCGGCAAAGCGTAACGCATGTGGTTTATCCACACGTGCTTTTGCATAGTTAACACTACTATGACTGTGACATACAGCGAGTATCTCTGCGACTAGTTTTTCCAGTAACAAAAAATGCCCATTTTCAACAATGCTTATTACTTGTTTAGTAATTGTTTTGTAGTTTAATGCTTGTTCTACTTCATCGGTTTCGCAGGCTTGATCAGCAGGATAGTGGATCTCTAAGTTGATCACTACATCCTGCTTTTTTTCGCGTTCTTCAGGGTTAAAGCCAATAAAAGTACGCAACCTTAGGTTAGTGACATTGATAATTGCATTAGCCATTCGTTAGCCTTTAATCAATTGTAGAAACTCGTTACGGGTTTTAGGGTCTGCTCTAAAGTTGCCCAACATAACTGAAGTACGCATGCTTGAGTTTTGCTTTTCTACGCCGCGCATCATCATACACATGTGTTTAGCTTCAACAATAACGCCGACTCCTTTAGCGCCTGTTACTTCTTCCACTGCTTTTGCAATTTGATGAGTCAACTGCTCTTGTATTTGAAAGCGGCGAGAAAACATATCCACGATGCGTGCAAACTTAGACAAACCAAGCACTTTGCCATTTGGTATGTATGCAATATGACAGCGGCCAACGAAAGGTAATAGGTGGTGCTCACACATTGAGTAAAGCTCAATATCTTGAATTAACACCATATCGTCAGCGTCTGAGGAGAATACCGCATTGTTTGTTATCTCTTCGAGCGTCTCACGGTAGCCTTTGGTTAAATACTCCATTGCTTTTGCTGCACGCTTTGGTGTGTCGAGTAGACCTTCACGTTGTGGGTCTTCACCGACGGCACTGATAATTTCTTGGTAGCTATTTTTTAGTTCGTTGTGCATAAAGTTCTCAATTTTAATTCGTTATTTTAAATGTCTGCCGCCATCGACAGGTAATGTACGTCCGGTGATGTACTGGCTTTTCAGTAGTAGGTCGACGCTATTAATTATTTCTTCACAGCCTGGCTCTATCCCCATTAAAGATTTTTTAAGGGTTTTGGCGCGGTAAAACTCATCGTCATCTTGATTAAAAATAATCAGTGACGGAGCAATTGAATTTACTTTTATGCGCGGAGCATACTTGGCTGAAAATGACTTTGTTAAATTATCTAAAGCCGCTTTACTTGCGGCGTAGGCAAGATGCTTTGGGCTACCTGTTTCTACAACATAATCAGTCAGGTGAATTATGTCTGCTGAGGCTTGGGTTAGCCTTTGGTATTCCAATAAGAGTGGCGCGCAATTTAAATTAATTAAATAAGGTGCTTTGGCATGGATGCGCATCATATTATCAAATAAGTCAGCACTGTCTGGATTATTGGCTTCGCAATCCCAGCTTGAGGCATTGTGTATAATGGCTTGCAATGACGCTGTGTGGCTTTTTAATGTTGTGATGAAATCATATATTGCTTCATTACTTTTAAAATCAGCGGGCAAGCATGTTATTCCCAACGATTCTAATTCATCGATTGAGCTGTGGCGTGTGCGGTAAGTAATAATTACTTTTTTCCCTGCGTTGCGCAGGTGCTTTGCAAGCGCTAAGCCTATACGTTGGCCTGCGCCAGTTATCAAAATAGGCGATGTCATAAATGTGGCAACTCTCTACTAAACGCGATGTTTTAATTCTAGTTACTATAAACTAAATTACAGTAATATTTCACCTATAGTCTCATAGGCTTATCTAAAATTTTACGAATTAACGAGTTTATTCGATCAACTATCACTATAGCTATGCTTTATTAACTGGTGTTTAAGATACTTGTAGTAATGAGTTTATACGTATGTAAAAAATGAAAAGTGGGCAATTAATAGCATTTTATGGTTATTAATTGCCCTTAAGATGGCGTTTACTTTTTATGAACTACTACAGTATTAAAATTCATCATAAATAGTTGGAATCGCTTGGCGCTTATGCTGCGTTCGAAGATAAATTGCAATCAGTTTTTCGCTGACCGCGTCACTGACAGATTTTCCCTCGAGGAAGTCATCGATTTGTTCGTAGCTAAGGCCAAGTGCCTCTTCATCTGTTAAGCCAGGGCGGTCGCATTCTAAGTCGGCCGTGGGCGCTTTTGTGACTAATAACTCTGGAGCACCGAGCTCTTTAGCCAGCGCTCTTACTTGACGTTTTGATAGCCCAAACAAGGGAGCTAGATCGCAGGCACCATCCCCAAACTTTGTGTAAAAACCGGTAATGTTTTCAGCACTATGATCCGTTCCAACAACCAAACCTTGAGTAAAGCCAGCAATTTCGTACTGAGCTATCATGCGTTGGCGTGCTTTTACGTTACCTTTGATGAAGTCTATTTGGGATTGTTCCGGTAAGGTTTCACCACAGCCAACAATAGCGGCAAGGGCTTGCTCATGCATGCCATCTGCTGCCGGCTTAATATTGACGGTTAAACGTTTAGTTGGCTGAATGAAGTCAACAGCAAGTTGTGCTTCGTCTTCATCAGCTTGTACCCCGTAAGGCAAGCGTACTGCGATAAATTGATATTTATCAGTGTTTTGTTCTTCATTTAATTGGTTAACAGCAAGCTGACATAAACGGCCGCAGGTAGAAGAGTCAACACCACCACTAATACCAAGTACCAAAGAGCGCGAATGTGCCGCGACGAGTCGATTTTTGATAAAATCAACGCGACGGTTAATTTCATTTTTTATATCTATATTTGGCTGAACTTTCATTTCAGCGACGATATCGGCACGCATTTAGAGCTCCTAATTAGTTTCGGGTTGTCACGGCTATTATGTTATTCATGGCGTCTAATTTAAAGTCCTAAGTGCTGCTTAATTTTTTCAACTTCGGCTTTTAAGTCATTAATTTCTGCCAGTAGTTCATTGATTTCGGTTGCCTGAAGCTGTGGTTGCTCGTGATTATTTGTAGTGTTTAAAGCCGTCATGTCAGCATTAGTAAATAAGTGACTGTAGCGGCTTTCTCTTTTGCCGGCTTCTCGAGAGTGTTTGATAACATAGCCTTTTTCAATGAGGTTATTTAGCGCTGTTTCAACGTCTGCCACATTATTAAAATCCGCTAAGCGATTACTGCGAGTTCTTAATTCGCCCGGAGTCTGTGGCCCGCGTAACAGTAAAATGCATATAATCGCACGTTGTTGCTCGCTAAATTGCAAGCTACTAAATTCGGTATTACAAAATCTATGTGCGTATTTATTAACGCGCCCAGATAAACCTTCATCTAATGTTACTAACCGCAACGCGACAAGTCCATCTACTGTGTCTTGTACTTGCGCTTCAGATAAAGAAAGCACAGGCTCTCGGTTAGATTTTTGATTGCATGCATTTGTTAGGCTATTAAGCGAGAGCGGATAGTGCTCAGGTGTTGTACTTTGCTTCTCTAACAGGCAGCCAATTACACGTTGCTGATGAGTTGTTAATTGCATTATGTATCCTTATTCTTTTTATTTTAACCAGTGTTCGAGCTTAGGGCTTAAGGCATTAAAGTCGAGGGGTTTTGATAAGTAGTCATTCATTCCAGCGGCTAAGCATTTAGCTTTATCGCCTTGCATCGCATTAGCCGTTAGCGCGATGATAGTAATATCTTTATATATCTCCCCTGCATCCCCGTTACGAATCGCTTGAGTAGCTTGGTAACCATCCATTTCAGGCATTTGACAATCCATAAGTAAAAGTTTGTATGGGGCCTTTGACGCCGCTTTTAATTTTTCGAGTGCGTCTATTCCATTTTCAGCAATATCAAACTTTAAGCCTGCTTGCTTAAGTAGCGCACATGCCACTATCTGGTTAACCTTGTTGTCTTCAACTAATAACACTTTGCTTTGTACGTTTTTCGTAGGTTTTACAGGTTCTGGTTGTTGACTGACTGAGAAGTCGTGTTGTTGATGTTCAATAAATTTTTCGTTTGCCAGCGAATCAAATAAGTCAGAGGGTGTAAGCGGTTTAAATATTATGCAATCTGGGTCAACAGGTAATTGTGTGTTTTCCTGTGAATAACTCATCGGTGCCATTAAAATTAATTTAACTTGCTGATCTTTTATATAGTTCTTTAATGTATTAATAGCGGGTTTATCTACAAATAAAAAATACGCGTAATCAACTAGCATGGCGTCAACGGGGTGTTCAAATGTTTTAAGAGTATCATTGAGTGCTTGATACTGATCGATGATCCGCGAATGCGCCCCCCACAAAGTAAGCTGTTTATGGGTAATAGAGCTGTTGAGTTGGCATGTATCGACAATTAAAATTTGCTTGTTTTTGATTAAGTGGCTAGGTAAATCGTGTGCTGTCGTTAAGAGTGCGTTTACCCTGATCGAAAATGTAAATGTACTTCCTTCACCATACGAACTAGTGAAACTGATTTCACCATTCATTAAATCGCAAAGCTGTTTAACAATTGCTAGGCCTAATCCTGTGCCTCCATATTGTCGTGTCGTCGATGTATCTGCTTGTGTGAAGGAATCAAATAATGAAAGCTGTTTTTCTGCTTTAATACCAATTCCTGAATCGATTATTGAACAGTTTAAAAAGGTGCCATCAGTTGTTTCTGCTAGTTGGGCAACGACAATGATCTCACCATTTTGGGTAAACTTTATTGCATTACCGAGTAGGTTGGTAATAATTTGGCGCAGCCGATTTGGATCACTGATAATTTTGCTTTTGCTAATCTTTGTCGCATCTAGAATCAGTTTAGTGTTGTTTTTCTCTGCTTTTAGAGCAAATGATTCCACTACTTCACCAAGTAACTGAGGTAAATTAAAAGGAATACTTTCAATATCTAGTTTACCAGCTTCAATTTTGGAAAAATCTAAAATATCATTAATAATATTGAGCAATGAGTGCCCAGAGGATTTTGCTAATTGAATATGATGACGTTGCTGGGGATCAAGTTGGGTTTGTTGAACAATATCAAGCATACCGAGCACCCCATTCATAGGGGTACGAATCTCATGACTCATACTGGCTAGAAATTCACTTTTAGCGGCAGCAGCCTGTTCAGCGGCCTCTTTTGCTGTTACCAGCTGTTGTTCAGTTTCAAAACGTTGTTCGCTAGAGTATAAGCTACCAATAAGTGCTGCGACGGCAAGTAAAAAGCTTTCCTCATTATGTGACCAATTTCGCGTATGGTGACAATTTTCAGCAAACACAACTCCTATTGGACTGCTACCACTGACAATAGTAACACTCAGGATTGATTTTATAGCCAGAGGTTTTAAATAGAGTTCAGTCAGTGGGGCGGTCAGTTTATTGGTTTGCGCATCCGCAGCTTTAATAATCATGTGGCTATCAATAGCGTTAAAAAGAGCACTAAAATCGTCTTTTTGCAATGTGTAGAGCAATGAGCTTTCGGGGGCAAATGTACCATGATAGGCAAAAGAAAGTAACGTATCTTTATTATCATTAAATAACCAAATACTGGCTCTTTGTACATCTAGAGCATTGCAAATAGCGTGTGTAATTACATCTTTTGATTGTTTTAAGTGGCCAGTCAAAATAGCTTTGTTAACAGTTAAAGAGGCTAAAACTTCATTGTGTAGAGCGAATTTATTATTCTCAAGTTCAGTACATTTACGGGTGTTAATATCTTGCAGCGAACCAAAAATACGCACACAACGGCCGTTGAGGACTTCTGTTTCTCCGTGGACTAACACCCAAACAGTATTGCCAGTTGCATCGACTATTTCCAGTTCGGTTTCATAGTTTTCATCGTGTTTTATTGCTCGCGTTATTAATTCTTTAATTTTATCGCGGCTTTTTCCTTCTTTGAAATAGTTTAAATCATTTGGCCAATTAGGCTGTTGGTCTAGCGGGTATTTAAATATTTTTTTGGTGGTATCAGACCAATAAACTTTTTGCGTTTCTAAATTGTATGACCATGCACCAATCTGCGCTACTCGACTCATTGACGATAGCATTTTTTCATTCTGTTTTTGGCGGTTAAGCATTTTTAAGAAAAAAGTAAATGCCCAAATTAAAATACCCATAATAATCGCAATAGCTATGCGTAATGGCCAAACAGATGATGCTGGAGGAGCCCAACCCGTTTTAGGGCTGACATAAATAACCCATTCGCCACCTTGAATTGCTAGGTGAAGTTTCAAAGGGTTGGTATCTAAAATAGCCTCACTACCATAAAAAAAACCACCTTGCAGACCAAGGCCATTACGCCCCTGTATGGCAACATTAAACGTTTTCTCTAACTCTTTAATTCCTGAATTTAAATACACTTTGTCAATATCTAGCACAACAGATAATAAGCCCCAAAATGTATTTTCTGGGGGTAAAAATACAGGTATTCTGGCAATTAATGCTTCACCTCCTTGTACTAGCGTCAATGGGCCTGCCATCACAATTTCATTGCTATCTCGTGCTCTTAATGCATCTGCTCTTTGTGCTTTATTTTCCAAGAAGTTAAGACCAATTGATTTTTCATTCCCTTTCAGTGGGTAGGTCATACGTATCACCATATCTGGTGCGCCGCCTATATTTCTAAGTTCTGAGGATGTTTCAAAGAGCGGAGCTGCAATTTGTGAAAAGCGCTCTTGCTTGAGATCAGGTTCTGCTGCAACGGCAACAGCTAAGCCGCGGACAAGCTGGATGTTTGAAATTAATGTTGATGATAGCTGAGTTCGGTAAGTGTCAACTTCAGAGAGTATAAGTAATCGGTGAGCTTGTGTAGCGCGATTATAATTAATCTGATCAAGTACAATACTGATAATAAATATAACGCTAAGAGAGAGCCAAAATGTCAGCTTAAATCTATCAACTTGCTTGTGTTCTTTTTTTTGTGACCGCTGCATTAGAACGTGTACTTTTTGAATAGGCTAAACAACTATAGTCAATTTATCATGGAATTAAAAATACCCTAAGTAAATAAATACTGTTATTTCGTCTGAATTTAAGTGCATGATGAAAAATACAATTAATCAATAATTAACATTATTCTTTCATAAAACTATGTGTACTATATAACCGTTTTCCAGTCGCCTATTATTTAACGCTGTAGCTGGTTTTATAACACATTAAAAATTATGCAAGGAATTGGGTATGCTAAAAGTTATCAAGTGGTTAGTTTTAACATTGCTTATTTTAGGCTTGGCCGCTACTGCGATTATTTATGGCGTGTTGTCGCTAAGTTTGCCCGCGCTTGACGGAAAAGGAGTGAGTAAATCCATTGCCAATAGCGTGTCTGTGTCGCGAGATGCTTTAGGCCAAGCTGTGGTTGATGCCAGTAGCCGTAATGATGCTGCGTATGGTCTTGGGTTTGCTCACGGGCAAGATCGTTTCTTTCAAATGGACTTACTACGCCGTAATGCAGCAGGTGAACTCAGTGAATTATTTGGTAAAGCGGCACTGAATTTAGATAAAAAAATGCGCTTTCATCAATTGCGTAAACGCAGCGCAAACATTGTTAAGCAATTACCACAGGCTGATCAGGCTTTACTTAATAGCTACAGCGCTGGTGTGAACGAAGGTCTGGCTCAAATTGGCTTTTCGAGTTTTGAATACTTATTAACAGGTGCTAAGCAAAAACCGTGGCGTAGCGAAGATAGCTTACTGGTCATTTTTAGTATGTATTTAGATTTGCAGACTGCTACCTTTGAGCGTGATCAAACCTTAATTCAAATCAATGAGCTTTATGGGTCAAAAATGCTGGATTTTTTGACCCAACCAAGTCGCTATCAAGCAGCACTGGATGGAAGCACTCTATCACCTTATAAATCAGGTATACCTGCATTACCTAAGCAGTCAGATTATGCGTTTAAGCAAATAGATCAAACGCAAGAGCTGGGCAGTAATAACTGGTCGGTGTCTGGGGAATTAACAGCGACAGGCGCAGCCATGCTCTCTGATGATATGCATTTGTCTATGGCTGTGCCTGTTATTTGGTACCGTGCGCAACTTAATTACCGTAAAAATAACGAAACCCATCAAGTAACCGGTGTTTCTCTACCTGGCGCTCCAGCGATTGTAGTGGGGACTAATAATCATATTGCCTGGGGCTTTACCAATGGCTATTTAGACACGGCTGATTGGGTTGAACTATCTGAAAGCAGTAAAACTTGGCAAGAAACTGAGCAAATTGTGCTTGCTGATGGCATTACCGAGCCCTACCAACTAACAATGAGTGAATATGGGCCCGTGCGTGAAATAGATGCAAAGCAATATGCACTTAGTTGGGTGGGTCACCAACCCTATGCGGTGGATATGGATTTATTGAAACTAGAGCAAGCAAAAGATGTTAATGCTGCGTTGGTATTAGCCAGTGATGTAGGCATTCCAGTACAGAACTTAATGGTTGTAGATAGCCAAGGCAATGCAGCTTGGAAAAACATGGGGGCCATTCCTGCTCGTAAGACACCCAGTGATGTGGCGATAAGTGAAGCGAACTATTCGCCCTTATGGCAACAAAATGAGCAACAAAGGCCGAGCATTAAAAACCCTGAAGATGGGCGCTTGTGGACGGGAAACTCGCGTGTGGTTTCAGCGCAAGATCATCATCGTTTTGGCAATGGTGGCTACGCATTAGGTGCACGCTCAACACAAATAAGAGACAGGCTTTTAGAGAAAACAAAATTTAATGAGTCGGATTTCAATGCATTGCAGCTTGATAATGAGGCACGGTTTTTAATGCCTTGGTATAAGTTACTCTTGGCGAAGTTAAAGCAGCAACCTGTTGATAATAAAGCTTATATTTCATCTGTTGAGAATTGGCAAGCGTGTGCGTGCCCTGACTCAATTGGTTATACGTTAGTAAGAAGGTACCGCGGTGCAGTTATTGATAGCGTATTTAGTGGTATGCAAAATACGTTGGAGCACAGTGGTGGGTCTTTAAAATATGTTAAACGCGATTTAGAGCCAGCTGTGTGGCAGCTTATTGAACAACAACCCGTAAGTTGGCTCAACCCTGAGTTTAACAGTTGGGATGAACAGTTAAGTGATGCGTTCACTCAAGTCATAGCGAGCTTAACTGAGCAGTTTGGTGAAAATATGCAAAATTGGCGCTGGGGCAATGTCAATGAACTTGTTATAGAGCATCCATTTGCAAAGCAAATACCGCAACTAAGCAAATTTTTAAATATGCCAAAAGCCTCGGGGTTTGGTGATAGCTTTATGCCTGCAGTACAAGGGCGAAGCTTTGGCGCATCACAGCGTTTTATTGCACAACCGGGCTATTTGGAGAGCGCTGTTATGGCGATTCCTGGTGGTCAGTCTGGGCATCCTTTATCACCATTTTATAGAGCGGGCTTTGATGAATACATAAATGGTGCACTCACACCATTATTACCTCAGACTATCAGTCATAAAATAGTTATCAATCCAACCAAGTTATAAGCACAGTCATTTAGACAGATTTAAGGTTGTTAATATAGTCTTGTTCTGGTGTCGCAATAGTTGTTTTATTGCGGCCACTGTGTTTACTTTTATAAAGTGCAGTATCTGCTTGGTGAAGCGTATCGTTGAGCGATACCAGCGGTCGCCACTCAATTAAACCAAAACTCATTGAAATGGATATTTCAGGATCGTCGGGGCAAGGCTTGAGGGTGTGTATATTCTGACGCAGTTGTTCTATGCGCTCAAATGCTGCAGATTCCTCGGTGTCGGTGAGAATGATCAAAAACTCTTCCCCGCCCCAGCGAACTATGATGTCTTTTTGGCTAAGATACTGAGTAATTGCATTGGCAACGCTCATTAAAATCGTGTCGCCTTTATCATGGCCATAGGTATCATTTATGCGTTTAAAAAAGTCGATATCACCCATCACAATGCACATTTTTCTATCTGACTCGGTGCACCTTTGGCGAGTATCAATAATCAGTTTTCTAGCAAACCGACGGTTATATAATTTTGTTAAATGATCCCTGGCTGCCATTTCTGTAAGCTCTTTGCGCTGTGAAATACTTGTTTCACGAATTAAAACAAAGGCGTAAATCATAGGTAAACCGGCAATAATAATATTACTGATGTTTATTAATGGTATAAATTCAGCGTAGGGGTAATTGTATGTGACATCTTTAAAGAAAAAATATAACGCAGCAAATGCAAGTATTAGCGACACGCTATAGATAAAGGCTTTTTTCAACTTTAGCTGGTAATCGATCAAAAACATTGACGAAATAGTCCATAAATAAAATTGAAAGCCGACCTCCAAGCCCAGCGTTGCACACACAAAAATAGAGTGTAAAACTACTTCAATGCAAAAAACTCTAAGCGCTAAAGAATTTAAGCCCTGAGTAATTAAAAAAATACCTAGTGCCCATGCGAACACACTAAATATATTAACTGCCGCTAATGTTATAGCGCCAATATGCGCGAACAAAAAAATAAGAAGGATATGAATAAGCAACGAAAAGTAAGATACTTTTTTTACGATTTGAAAAATTACTTTTTCAATATCTTGAAAGTTCACCGTGGTATTTTTTGACGACAAAATTACTCCAGTTAGAAAGTGAACTTTTAAAAAAGTATAGGAGAAAATAAGCAAATAGAAAGTTTATGCGCAAGCCTTACCAGGCTCTTCTGAACTTCGGGTGTGAAATTTTCTTTTCCGTTGTGTTGTCGGATACTGATGAGGAGTACCCCAATGCTATAAAATTAACCTTAAAAATAGATGCATTTTAAGCAGGGTACATTGAAGGTAATATAGTTTAAAAATAGCTTTACATTAAATTGAAGTTAAGTGGGCCGTTGTATATTGAATAATTACGTTCAATTTAAAATAAAAATGGCCAATAATAAGTATGTGTTCACAGAGTTGTGTTTATTATTAGCTAATAATAGTTAATTTGAGTTCTCACGGAGTAGTGTATGTCGATTGAAAAAACCCATCTTGAAATTTGCAATTTAAGCAAAGATCAATACCCACAGATCAAGACGCTCATGGACCAAGCTTATCCCGATTTAGGTGGCGCATGGCCAAGCCATACAATTTTTAGGTTGATTGACCAGTTTCCAGAAGGTCAGCTGGGCATGGTGGATGATGGTGTGCTTGTTGGCATTGCGCTAAGTGTTCAAGTGGATTACAGCCGTTTCTCAAACCCGCACACATACGAAGATATTGTTGATGGACATGATCGCGTTTTTAGCGACCCCGAAGGGGATGCGTTATATGGTTTAGATGTGGTGATTTCCTCATCACACAGAGGTATGCGGTTAGGTAGAAGACTTTATGATGCGCGTAAAGAGTTATGCAGGCAGTATAATTTACGTGCAATTTTAGCGGGTGGTCGCATTCCGCGCTATTACAATTACAGTAATGAGATGACTCCAACCCAGTATATTGAAAAGGTTGATCAAAAAGAGTTATACGACCCCATCTTAAGCTTTCAGTTATCGAATGACTTTCAAGTAAAGCGATTACTGAAGAAATATTTGCCTGAAGATCAAAACTCGGTTGGTTATGCCACACTACTTGAGTGGAATAACATTATGTTTGAGCCCACCGACACTGTTCTTGAATCAACCAAGTCGATTGTGCGAGTTGGTGCAGTGCAGTGGCAAATGCGCAGTGTTGCATCTGTTGAAGAAATGCTCACACAAGTAGAGTATTTTGTTGATACGGTGTCGGATTATAAAAGCGATTTTATCTTATTTCCGGAGTTTTTTAACGCACCGCTAATGGGCTTAACTGAGCAGCGTAACCAAACTGAAGCGATTCGCTATTTAGCTGAATATACAGAAACCTTCCGTGATGCGATGTCGCGTATGGCGATTGAATATAATGCAAATATCATTACAGGTTCTATGCCTTTGGCAGAGGGCGACAAGATTTACAATGTTAGCTATCTCTGTCATCGCAGTGGTAAAATAGATGAGCAGCGCAAGATTCATATCACCCCGCATGAGCAAAATGATTGGGTGATTCAAGGCGGTGACAAAATTGCAGTATTTGAAACAGACGCAGGCCGTGTAGGCATTCAGATTTGTTATGATGTTGAATTTCCAGAACTATCACGTATTTTGGCACAACAAGACTTAGATATTTTATTTGTACCATTTTGGACTGACACGAAGAACAGTTATTTACGGGTTCGTCACTGTGCACAGGCGCGTGCAATTGAAAATGAATGTTATGTGGTTATTGCAGGCTCAGTAGGTAACCTACCTGAAGTTGAGAGTTTGGATGTGCAATATTCGCAATCAGCGGTACTGACGCCATCTGATTTTTCATTCCCTCACGATGCAACACTTAATGAAGCTACGCCTAATACCGAAATGTTATTATTTAGTGATTTAGATATGGATAAACTAAAAATCCTCCACAGTGAGGGCACCGTGCGCAATTTAAAAGATCGTCGTGGTGATTTATATGACGTCATCTTAAAGAAGCGAGATAACTAAATGGCATGGGTGTACTTAATTATTGCCGGCTTACTTGAAATAGGCTGGCCTGTTGGATTGAAAATGTCACAAGACGGTGAAAACCGCTGGTTAGGGATTGCCATTGCTGTTGCGTTTATGGTTGCCAGTGGTTTTATGCTATGGCTAGCACAGCGTGATATATCCATGGGGACGTCTTATGCAGTATGGACGG
Organism: Pseudoalteromonas sp. 3D05; assembly: GCF_002723455.1. Taxonomy (GTDB): domain Bacteria; phylum Pseudomonadota; class Gammaproteobacteria; order Enterobacterales; family Alteromonadaceae; genus Pseudoalteromonas. Next base: position 216,738 of record NZ_PDUS01000005.1, read on the forward strand.
GCATAGGCGCTGCTGGTACGTTTTTAGTGGGAATTTTGTTTTATAACGATGCTGCCACATTTGGCCGGATTGCAGGTGTTTTGTTAATTATAAGCGGCGTTATTACTTTAAAAATTAGCCATTAATACTGAATAAGCGGTTACTTTAGTAACCGCTTATTCATGCAGTAGGCAGCATGACGAGTATGGCTGCAATGGCAATTAACACAAGCCCTGCTGTATCTTGGCGTTTTAATGGTTGTTTTAGCCATAAAACAGATATTAGCATAGTAAAAAACACCTCCACTTGGCCTAGTGTTTTTACATAGGCAACATGTTGTAAGCTCATCGCACTGAACCACCCAATTGAACCTATGCAGCTGAATAAGCTGACTAACGAAACCATTTTTTTGTAGTGCCACATTTGCTTAAGTGTGTAGGGTTCTTTAATTGCTAAATATATCAGCAAAATAATACTTTGCAGGCTGATAACAAACAACAGTACCCACGCTGCAGAGTGAGGAAATAAAAGGCCTGAGTTTAAACTTGCCTCGCGCACCCACAATGATGTTAAAGCGAAGCAGGTACCGCAGGCAAGCCCAAGCAAGGCTGTGCTGGCGTTAAACTGTTTTACTTTAGTGATACCGCTTAATAGCAAGACGGCGATTGATCCCAAAAATACACCCAGCCAACCAAATAAGCTTAATGCTGAACCAAAAAATAGCACGCCTAAAATAGCAGCAACTAAGGCCTCACTTTTAGCAAGCCCTGCGCCTACAGCGTAATTGTTCATTTTAAACAACTTGACCATTAACCCAGTGGCAAGAATTTGCATCACACTGGCACCCACAATAAACCCCCAAAAAGGCATGTTAAAATTAGGCATACTGGTAGGTTGATAGTGATAAAGCGAATACAGATAGACCGCAGCAATTGGGCTGGCAAGAATAAATCGTGCGAGCGTCACGCCGGCGACGCTCATATTGCTACTTAATTTGCTTTGTAACGCGTTACGCCATGCTTGCATGAAGGCGGCTAAAAAAGTGAAAAATATCCAAGTCATGAGTTAGGGAGGTTTATGAATTTAGATGATAAATTAACAGCCACAGCACGATAAAGCCAATCGACTTTAGTGATATACGTTAACTGCGACAATATGCCACAGTTTAAAATGCCTCAATCTGAGCTATAGTGAGTGTGATGTTATTGTTAGCCGCAATGACTGGCATGGTATTATGTCAGCCATTGCGGCTTTTTTATTTACTAAACCAAAGAGTTTAGCTGTGTTAAGTTTGAATTTGACTTATCGATAGATTAACTCGGAGTAAATATGACCACGCTACTAATTTGTGCGCTACTTGCAGTATTGATGCCTTATTTAGCAAAGGCCCCCGTTGCGTTTGCAATGAATAAGCTTGATGGCTATGACAATAAACATCCACGGGACCAACAAGCTAAATTAACAGGATTTGGTGCAAGAGCACTGGCTGCCCACCAAAACTGTTTTGAAGCTTTGGCTGTATTTGCTGTGGCTTTAGCCGTTGTGTTTGGCACAAGTAATGTTCATCAAATAACAGAGCTACTTGCCATAACGCACATTATTGCGCGTATTTTATATTGTGTTTTTTATTACTTAAACTTAGATGTGCTGCGCTCGTTAGTCTGGTTTGTAGGGCTAGGCAGTGCGGTGGCAATGATCGTGGTGAGTATTTAATGTTCTTATTATAATGATAAGAAGCTATTAAATAGCTAAAACGCCAAAGCAAGCGGCTATTATAAGGCGCTTGCTTTGGGGTCTTCTGGTACGAGTGCTTACTTAGAAGCGACTGTAATTTTTTCTACTAAATCTCTTGATTTGTAATTGTCATCGATTGCAAAGTCTAATTGCACAAGTACGTTTTTGAAGCCTGAGTCAGACGGCTTGTATTCCCATTTTTTTAGCGCTCTCTTCGCTTCTTTATTAAATACGTTTTCAGGAGTCGCACTGACAACAGATACATTTTGAGTTTTACCTGTTGGACTAATATCGTATTTCAATACCACTGAGCCACTAATACCTTGCTCTGCAGCTTGAGTTGGGTAAAGAGGTTCAATGCGCATAATTGGTGAAATTGAATGTTTTTCGTTTTTCGCTTCTGGCTGTTTCGCTGTTGCAAAACTGCTGAGCATGCCTGCGGCGAAAATTAGTATGGCACCTTTGGCAACCAATGAGCTGTTGCCTGTGTGTTTAATTTGCTTGAGTCGTTGTAGCATTGTATTTTTATCTCCATAGTGTGAATAAGCCATTAAACTTGCACGTGTATTTGCGACGCAATTAATGAGGGCTTTGCTGTATAAAATTCGTTGTTGGGTACTTTTATTTTTAAGCACAGTTTCGTCGCATGATAGTTCCTGTAGGCGTCTAAAGCTCATATACCCAAGCCATGCTAATGGGTTGAACCAAAAGGCGAGTGTAATGGTCAATTGCATCATATTTAGTAAATTGTCAGCGCGCTTTATATGGACTTGTTCGTGCTCGATGATCATGGCTAATGATGCACTATCTGTTTTGTGTATATATCCTGTAGGCAGCACAAGCTGAGTGTGTAAAAGGCCAATAACCATGGGAGTATCTATCGTATCGCTTTGTAAAATTTTAATATCTGAATAGGTGCCGACGAACTCACAACTCTCAAGGCGAGTGAGCCTGAGTTGTTTAATAAAACGCCTGTGAGACACCGCTGCAATGGCGGCTAAAAGACTAAAAACCACCGCATACATCAAGGCCCAACTAACACTAAAATCAGCAACTAAGGTTTGCTCGGAAGTGATTAGCATTTTACTAATAGCTGTACTTTGTAATGGTTTTAAATGCGCCGGTAAATTAGTTAGTACCAATGAGATAGGTATCAACAACCATAATTTATAAACAAAGTTGGCACTTAGCCATTTAAGTGAGTAGCGCTCTAGAATTAATAAGCTCACAACAAGTATGCTTATTAATAATTGCTGTTCAATAAGCCAATTAAAGAGTGTTTCAAGCATGTGCAATCCTTACTTTTGCTGTTTTTCCCAGTCATCAATTACTTTTTTTAGCTCATTAATATCTTGTTGAGACAGCTGCTCAGACTTTGCAAAGCCACTAACTAAAGGTGCGATACGACCACTGAAAAAGCGCTCAATAAAATTTTGGCTTTCCTTTAGCGTATATTCAGCGCGCTCCATACAAGGCGTATAAATATACTGACGGCCCTCTTTTTCGAAACTTAGCGCGCCTTTTTTTACTAAACGACCTAGTAACGTTTTGATGGTTTTTTCGTGCCATTGTTTGTCGGCGCTCAAACGTTCAATAATTTGGCTTGCCGTCGCTGGGTAGCTTATCCACAATGCATCAAGCACTTCAAATTCTGCCTTTGACAGTTCAATCATGTTATATAGCCTACAAATGTAATCTCTAGTTTTAGATTACACCTGTAATCATATTTTGCAACTAATTTTTTAATATGTCGGATTTTTGAATTTCAAGGTAGCTATTTTCACTGAGATTAAGTGAAGCCAAGTTGAGGCTGCTAATTTGTTCGCGGTATAAATCAATCACGCGATAGCCGCAATAATGCGCCATTTTGCGAATCTGCCTATTGAGCCCTTGCTTTAGAATAATACTGAATTGGCACGGCGCTATTTGTTCAACGGTACATGGTAAGGTGATGTGCTTATCGACAGGGACGCCGTGTGCCATTTTATAGCAAAAGTTTTCATCAAGCGGTTTATCTACCGTGACTATGTAGCGTTTTGGCTGGTGGAAATCGGGGTGAATTAATTGGTTACAAAACTCTCCGTCGTTGGTCAAAATAAGGAGTCCGCGGGAGTCTTTATCAAGGCGACCAATCGGGTAAACACGCGTTGCTGGTGGCAAGTGGTGGATTAAGCTGCTGGGGTCGGTTTGGTTTAGTTTGCAGTCAATACCGACTGGTTTGTGGTAAGCGTAATAAACCCGTTGAGCTTTTCCTTGCACGCGAACGCCATTTACCGTCACATGGTCGTTGTCATCAACGTGGTCAATGTGGTTTGCAGCACGGTGATTAACAATAACAACACCCTCGTCAATCAAGCGAGAGGCTTGTTTTCGTGAGCACACACCCGCATGGGCGATGTACTTTGCTAAGCGGATTTTATCAGCCATTCATTCTATCTATGGTTTTGATTGATCCAGAGTATATCAAAGCTGCGTACGAATACTTAATACACTCTATAAAAGGTCAGAACAATGGCGATTAAATTATCTGAATTGAGTAAACATCAGCCACTTCAAAAAGTCATCGTGCATTCATTAGAAATGGCGCTCTATCAGGTGTCTGTGATGATTAACAATGTAGAATATTATGTGACAGACGACAGTGGTGAGTTTGTTCGGGGCCTTAGCCCTTTGCATATTCAAAAACGTCTGGATCACCTGAGCTACGCACAAATGGTTCTGCGCCATACCAGTGCTTATGATGAAATGTGTGGTCAGCCAGAAAAGCTTTCAAGCAATATGCTTGAAGTCCCTTACGGAAAAAACCATTTATATTAGTTTTCGTATATACTGAGTTATCCTAATCTATGGTGTGATTATGTATACTTTACAAATAGATAACTCAGTTGAGTTAAACCGTGATTTAAGGGTCACACGTTGTTGCCTTTAATGTTCAGCATTTTGATGCCCAGCGTATTCCCTTGGGTTTTAAAGTAGTTGACGATGAAGAGCTAATAGCGGGCATTTCAGGTCATGTTTTCGGTAATTGGTTAATTATCAGCTGGCTTTGGTGTAGTGAAGCTAAGCGAAGCCAAGGGTTAGCAACGAAGCTGTTAAATACATTGGAATCAGCTGCTAAAGAGAGTGGGGCTAATGTCAGCCAACTTGATACGTTAGACTTTCAAGCAAAGCCGTTTTATGAAAAAAACGGCTATGTAGTCAAATACCAAATGGATACCTATCCACTAAACGGCACGCGTTACTTTATGGAAAAACGATTGTAGTACTTGGTTTCTTCACCTTCGTTGAGGGTCTGTTCTTTTGCTTTCTATCTCAGTTAATATGCATGATTAGGCGTTAGTGTTGCGCTGATAAGCTTATCTTCTATGACGTGAAAGTATCCATCCCAGTCGTTAGAGCTGAATTCCGCACTATCAAGAAAAAAATCATAGCTACCTAACTCCGTAAGCTCTGTAATGCTGTCGCCTTGTGACAATGAATAAAACTGCCACTTGTCTTTTTTAAAGTAACTCTTCAATGGACCAAGGTTTAAATCGTGAGTATCTATGGGTGGGGCTAATTTTATTTGCGAAATATAACCCCTACTAAAATAAACCATTTCATTACACGGACTAACAAGCACTTTTTTCCCTTTAGTAGTGTGCATCTTTAACCTTGCTTGAGCATTTAACTGTGCAAATTGGTTATTCGATTTACCGTCGAAATTAAAACAAGGCGAAGTCATCTCCATGTCGGAAATCAATGAGCCGAGTTGCAAACTAATAATGCGATGTTTGCTTTGAGCAGAGTCAACTTTAAATAAAGCGGTTTTAAAATTTTTATAGTTATTCTTTAACGTAGATAAGTCGTTTGGTTCTAAATCTTGTGATAGTAAATAGCTTTCCTGACTTTTAGTTTCTAAGCTGATAGCTTGATCTAAAAGGTTGAGTTCGTTATTTAGGGACATAGGTAAGAGTTCGCGATGGTACTGGTAACCTATCAGTTTATTATCCACAAAGTGGAATGCATGGTTCCTAAAATAGACCAATACTTGTTGGTTGGCAGATGCTAGTTCTAAGCTTGCAATGCCAAGCTTTTGCTCTACTTTTTGTTTAGAGTCATTTAATTGAACCCCAAAAAGAGATGAATGAGAAAGTGTGGGTATTGCAAAGGACGAAAAAGGGCGAGCTTTACCTTTAGGTTGTACAATAATTTCTTTTTTTGGTACTAAAACTGTGTTGTATGTTCGCTCTCCAGTTATAAACTCTGCTGTTGTAAGTGCGTACCCTTCATCGCAGTCAGTTGCTGAAGTAACATTTAATGTGTAATGAAGTTGCCTGACGACCCAATCATTGCCTGCGGTTGAGTTACGCTGTGAGTTACTAATAACAAAGCGCTCTTTGATATAAGCTGAATGTGTACCTTTATGGTCAATAGTCGCTAGATATTCAGTGATAAGCTTTTTTCTTAGCATCACTTTTTTTTCATTCAGATCATCTGTTGTTGGACTTAATCTAATATCGGTTTTAAATGATTGATTATTATCTGAAAGCTGACAGTTAGTGTCATCTAAAAATATGCTGATAGCGCTGGCAGCTCCGTGCCAAAGTAGTAAGCTGAGAATAAAAAAGTTACGCATATGAAATCCATTTATGAGGCGGTGTTCCTTAAAGTAAAACATGTGGCGAGTTTTTCATCAAGCTTTTATCTGATATTAAACTCAGAATGTAAAAGAGGGTTTGTATAATTCTGAAGGGGTTATAAACAGTTTTTAGTTAGGTTAAAAGGGGATCATTTAAGCCCCTAATGCCATCATGTATTTGCTCGCAATACTTTCGGTTCGTTAAATGTGATACCTAAAAATGGGGTTGCTTCAGGGGCAAGCATGAAAGTACGTATATTCATATGATCTTTACCGCTAGGGTTGTTTAATACGTCATCACGATAAAATGCGCCAAAGCAATCTAAGGTGTTTTGTTTGCTGAGTCCATTAAGTTTCGCGAAAGCAAATATTTTGCATGAGCCATTATTCTCATTCGCATTGCTGACGAGTCCGTGGTTATTAAAGTCGGACGGAATAAACGTGTAGTTTGTATCAATTACTGCCATAGAATCGGTGAATTCAATATTTTGCGGGTCATTGGCAAGACGGGTAAGAAAGTCGTTGAGTGTCATCATTATCCTTAATTTATAGTTTCTTTAACTCTAGCTGATTTGTTCGCGGATTAATATTAAATTTAAAATGTTGTAAAAAGTTCATACCAAATAGACCATGACTTGTGTTTTGACTAATAGTTAAAACTCATCAGCAAAACTTGGTTTATTCGTTTTTAACCAGTACTTTAATTGTGCTAGACATTCATTGTAGAGATGTTCAGCCTGCTGAGGACGATGCTTTATGAGTAAGGCATAGTTTTTAATTGCTAAATCAAACTCTTGTTGGCTAAAATATTTTGGGGCTTTAACAATTTGGTAGTTTGCTTCGCTGAACCATATGATTTGGCTACATTTGACGTGTGGTTATTTAAAGTTGTTATAGTGATGTGAGGAGTCGTAAAAGCAAATAGGTGTTACAAGCTAACTAAAATACAAGAGAAATTATCAATACTTTAGTAACGCTTCCCATAATCTCAAACAGCACTTAGATCCAGCAAATATATTTAGGTAATAGCTCAGCATCAATAATCAAGGACGACGCTAAGCGTAATTAATAACATGAAATAAAGTTAAGTTTCACGTCTCTCTTTAATGGCTTGAAAAGGTGACTGGTAAGTATGAATCTTGCGCATTCAATAGTATGAAATGTTTGTTTAAGTTATGAATGATAAGTTATGTAAAGTATGTTTATATATTATCGAGCGTATGCTTAACGCGAAAGGGAATTCTATTCTAGCAACAAGGAGAGTGATATGAAAAAAACAGTATTGTCACTGATGCTATTTTTAGCAGGTTGTTCGCCCAGCGAAACCCAGACATTACAAGTGGCTTATAGTGAAGCCAAATTACACGGAGATATTGTCAGGTTAAGCCAGGTTTTAGCAAAACTTGCAGATATTAATCCAGAGGATTGGAAAGAAGAGCATTCCACTGTATTACAGGCACATGAATACTACACACGGGCTGAAAAGTCACTCGATGAAGGGAATTTAAAGGGGGCTATTACTCACGCCAATAAGTCGTTTTCGCTTTCTGAAAGCCAACAAGTTTTAACTCTTGTTAAACAAATCAAACAGGAGCTTAAAGACTTTCAAAAAGCAAAAAGAGTATGGATAACATTTGAACAGCAACTCGACGAGTTAAATAATAGAATTAACGACTTTAGTTTAACGACAGCTCAAGACTGGAGTATCATCAATTTTAACCAGTTGTTGGTAGAGCTCATCGATTTTAGAAAACAATTTACACGAGCCAAGCTAAAAATTGAAGAGTCGCAACGTAAAACACAACTACATGCCCAAACTTTAGTTAAAATCAATCAACAACTCGTTGTTTTAGAAGCCAGTATTAACTCGTTATTAGGCAAGGTAGTAAGTTCTGCGGGTAATGAGTTATCTATTTTCACGAAGACTATTTCTGAACAAACGATTTCACATTTAACCTACTTTTCAGACGACAGTGTGCCAGGTATGGTCGGTCCATTTTATAAAAAATTTCTTGTTAAATATCGACCTTATTATGAGCTAGTTGAAAATGCGTACTTTGTGACATACCAAAACGATTTTAATGCCTTTATGGATTTAGATGCATTCACGCAGCTACAAAGTAAGTTAGTATTCCAGCCGAAGGATTATAAGAGCTACAAAAGTGATATTAAGAAGCATTTGAATCAGTTGTCAGGGAATATAAAAAGCGCGATGTTAGTTTGTAATGATGAGCAAATGTTAATAAGTACGTCACCATCACTCTTAATCTCACTCGATAAGCATTTAAAACCATTTAGCGAATAATACTCTTATAAAAAATATTTAAGAGCATGAATTGATGTAATCTCTACATCAGGTAAGCCTCGGTAAGCATAGCGAGCTTGCTGATCGTTTAGCCACAGTGAGTGACAGCCTGCGTTGTGCGCGCCGTGCACGTCTGTATCTAAGCTATCACCAATGTGCAGTATGTGTTTTGGCTCAACGTTTAGCTGTTCGCAGGCTTGAGCAAACATAGTTGGGTGTGGCTTAGCTTTACCATGTATGCCTGCTTGTAAAACAAGTTCAAATACGCCATTTAGGTTAAATCGTTCAACTTCGACATTACCATTTGTAATGGCAATGAGTTTATATTTTTTAGCTAACTGAGCGAGTAATGCTAACACATCATCACTGACCACTATTTGGCTACGCGCGTCAGCAAACGCTTGGTAAGCGCCACTAACATGTTGCTCAAGTTGCGCGTCTTGGTAGCCTAATTTGGCCAAGCCAAGTTGTAAGGTGTCTTTTCGCCACTGGGTCACGTTATCAGCCAGCGCAGGGTTTTGCTTAACAGCTTGCTCTCTACAGTATTGCCAATAGTGGCGACCTTGCGCTTGCCAATCAGATAACGCGTTTAAATAATCAACTTGTGCCTGCACAGCTGCTTTAATAATAGGGTGATTATTGTAAAGTGTGTCGTCTAAATCAAAGCTGAGCACTTTTACTGGCGTAATGGCACGGTTAAAACGGATCATAAAATTCCTCGTTAGTCTGGGTCGTGACGCTTTTTAGCGCGCGGATGCGTGTTGTCGTACACCTTAGCCAAATGTTGAAAGTCTAGATGAGTATACACTTGAGTTGCAGACAAACTGCTGTGGCCTAATAATTCCTGAACTGCGCGTAAATCACCTGATGATTCAAGAATATGGGAAGCAAAGGAGTGGCGCAACTTATGAGGGTGTACTTGGCTGCTAATACCTTGCTTAATCCCCCATTGTTGCATACGTAATCGTACCTGTCGCACTGATATTCGGCACTTTTTACTGCTAACAAACACCGCAGGCTCGTCTGGATTAGCAAACTGAGGGCGTAATTTTAGCCATAAATTTAACGCGGTTAGTGCTTTGCCGCCCACCGGTAATAAGCGTTCTTTGTTGCCTTTACCACGAACTAATATTTCACCTTCACTACGGTTAATATCCTGCATGTTAGCGCCAACTAACTCGCTGATGCGCAAACCAGAAGAATACATTAATTCCATCATGGCTTTATCGCGGATAGCAAGGGGATCATCGTCATCGATTTCGAGTAGGCGTGCCATTTGATCAACATCGAGATTTTTTGGCAGAGGCTTGGCAAATTTAGGGCCTTTAATTGCTTCAGCAGGATTGTGATAGTGGTTTTTTTCGGTGATTTTTTTTGATTTTAAAAATTTATACAGACTACGAATACAACTGAGCTTCAAACTTATTGTACGGCCACTGAGCTGTTTACTACGCAGTGCCATACTGTAACGGCGAATATGTTCGCCTTGAACATCCTGCCAACTGCCACACAGTTTACTGAAATAGTGCGCAGCAAATTGCAGCTGGCTGGTATATTGGCTAATGGTGTGCGCTGAGTATTGTTTTTCAAACCGTAAGTAATCACTAAACAGTTGAATAGGCGTGAGCCATTGCTCGTCTAAATGGTTTAAACCAGGAGGTTGCTCCTCGCTCATGCCAATTCCAGTTGGAGTTCCAATAATCTAAGCTGCAAAGAGCGTACAAATTCAAGCACAAAAAAGCTGTCTTTGGCTGGTTCAAAGTGATTTGCATCAAGGCTACCAAAGGCAAGTATGGCCACAGGGTGTTGGTTGTTACCAATTAGGTACAAAGCAGTTGATTGAGTTTGCTCAGCAAACAATAAGTCTCGCTCTTGCTGGCTAACTCGGCCTAGGTAAGTGCCCGTTTCTTCTAAGCGATGTTCTATTAATGCATCATATTTAGTTTCGTAGCGTACTAAATGGCATTCACTGATTGCAGGGCTGGTGCAAATGATATTTCGCAAGTTAGCCGCTAAGGTTTTAAAATCGTAATTAGTCCAAAGCTGCCGATGACATTGGCTGAATAACCGATAAATAGATTCATTTTCAGTTGCTTGTTCAATCAGTTGCTCAATTTGCGCTTTCAGCTTGGTATTGTGTTCACGCAACTGGCGTTGTTGGATGTGCACTAAAGACGTTGCGCCTTGAGCATGTTGCTGCAATTCAAGCTGTGCTAAAAGATCTGGGTTTTGCAGTAAAAAATCCGGATTTTCAGTTAGAAAGTCGCTAACTTGTTGTTTTGTTATTTCACTCATAAGGCAACTTGTCCATCAAATACGTGTTCTGCAGGGCCTGTCATTCTTACTGGGTGACCTTCACCTTGCCAGCGAACTTGCAAACTTCCGCCCGGTAAATCCACTTGTACTGTCGTTGCTAACTTGCTTTGTACTTGGCCGATAACCATAGCAGCACAAGCACCTGTACCACAGGCGAGTGTTTCGCTTACACCGCGCTCCCAAACCCTGAGCTTAATGTGCTCTTGCGAAATGACTTGCATAAAACCCACATTAACGCGTTGCGGAAAACGCTCATGATTTTCAAGTAGAGGACCTAGTGTATTCACGTCGGCTGTTTCTATATCGTCGACCTCAAGTACGCAATGAGGGTTACCCATTGAAACCGCACCACTAAATACGGTGTGTTCTTCGGCGCGAATAATATAGGTGAGCTCTCGTTTACTCGCTTTGAGTGGAATTTTATTCGGCTCAAAATTGGGGTGGCCCATATTAACGGTAACTTGCCCATCTTTTTCAATATAAAGAGTCAGGTTACCTGACTTGGTAGACACGGTGACTTTATGTTTATTGGTTAAGCCTTTCATGCGCACGAAGCGTGCAAAACAGCGCGCGCCGTTACCACACTGTTCAACTTCGTTGCCGTCAGCATTAAAAATACGATAATGAAAATCGAGATCAGGAGAATAGGGCGCTTCGACCATTAACAGTTGGTCAAAGCCAATGCCAAAATGGCGATCTGCCAGTTTTTTGATTTGATCTCGTGATAAGAAAACGTTTTGTGTAATATTATCAATTACAACAAAATCGTTGCCTAGGCCGTGCATTTTAGAAAAATTAACTAACATAGCGCTCTAATTCGGATTTGCTCTGCGCTAATCATGCCACAGAGCAGCCGGGTTACAAAAAGTTTATGGTAAAATTTTCTCGCCTTGCCATAGGCTTTCAATTGTTTCACGCTCGCGGATTAAATGGCTATGCTCACCATCCACCATTATCTCAGCTACACGTGGCCTTGAATTATAGTTTGAGCTCATTGTGAAGCCGTAAGCGCCCGCACTACGTTGGGCAAGTAAATCGGCTTGTTGCAGAGCAAGCATGCGATCTTTACCTAAAAAATCACCCGTTTCACAGACAGGGCCGACAATATCAAAGTTACGTGTTGGTGTGTCATCTGTGCGAGGGGTTACAGGGACTATATTTTGCCAAGCTTGATAAAGTGATGGGCGCAACATGTCGTTCATACCCGCATCAACGATGGCAAAGTATTTGTCTTGGTTTTGTTTGATAAACTCAATTTTAGTAACCAAAATACCAGCATTTGCAGCAATTGCGCGGCCAGGTTCAAATATAAGCTCTAAATCTTGGTATTTTGCTAAACGTTCAGTGATCTGCGCTACATATTCACTTGGGTGTGGAGGTGTTTCTTCATTGTAAGGCACGCCTAGACCACCACCGATATCAATATGACTCAGTACGATACCGTTTTCTTTTAATTCATCAATCAGTGCTAATACTTTATTTAAGGCTTCTAGAAATGGCTTTATCTCAGTGAGCTGTGATCCAATATGGCTATCAACACCGATTATTTTAAGGCCAGGTAATGAGGCTGCGTATTGATACACACTTACAGCAGTAAGAATATCTATACCAAATTTATTTTCTTTTAAGCCTGTTGAAATATAAGGATGCGTTTTAGCGTCGATATCTGGGTTTACACGAATTGAAATAGGTGCCATTAGGTTAAGCTCTGTCGCAACCTGTGAAATGCGGTCAAGCTCGGATACAGACTCGACGTTAAAGCATTTTATGCCAAGCTTAAGTGCATAGGCTATTTCATCTGCGGTTTTGGCAACACCTGAAAAAACGACCTTGTTAGCATTGCCACCGGCTTGAATAACACGAGCCAACTCACCTTTAGAAACAATGTCAAATCCTGAACCTAAGCGTGCCAAAATATTTAATACGGCAATATTTGAATTTGCTTTAACTGCATAGCAAACTAAGCTTTTATGGTTTTTAGCAGCGTGCGCAAAGGCCGTGTAGTGTCGTTCAAAGGTTTTACGTGAATACACATAGCATGGAGTACCGTATTGTTCAGCTAATGTGCTGACAGCGATGTCTTCAGCGTGAAGGTGATCATTTTTATAGTCAAAAAAGTCCATCTATTGATCCTGTTTCGATTGAGTGGGTGATGCAGAAGCTTTGCTTTGTGAAGTCACAGGTTTTTCTTGAATATTTTTCTCTACTTCATCATCAGGTAAGTACAAAGCGCCACTTTGTCCACAACCCGCTAAAGTCATGAGTAATACACCCATAGGAAAAAGTCGTTTTAATTGTTTAAGATGCATCTCTTTCATTAGATTAATCGCGTTGCTGGCTTTATAATCGCAGATTAACAGAATATCTAAAAAATGCAGCTATTCGCGGATGATTTTATTCCTGTTACACTACCTGCATGCAAATTGTACCCAATGCCGTAAAGGAAATAATAATGACAGACCATGAATATCACCAATTAGCCGAAGCACTTATGTTCACAATTGAAGAGCAAGTTGATGATTGTGAAGCAGATCTAGATTATGAATCTGCGCAAGGGATATTAGAAATTATTTTTGCTGATCGCTCTAAAATAGTGATTAATAAGCAAGCACCATTACATCAGGTGTGGGTGGCAACAAAATTTAATGGTCATCACTTTGAGTTACAGGGTGATAAGTGGATTGATAATCGCTCAGGCGCTGAGTTTTGGCAATTCATGAACGAGGCCACTACGCGTCAAGCTGGGCAAACTGTTGAGTGGCAATCAGAGCTATGAGTTTAGAATTTGTAGAATACCCGGCTAAAGCAGCACACAAAGCAACGATTATTTGGTTGCATGGTTTAGGTGATTCTGGAGACGGTTTTTTACCTGTTGCTCCACAATTAGCCTTACCAGATGAGTTAGGGGTTAGATTTGTTTTTCCACATGCTCCGGTGCAACCTGTAACGATTAATGGGGGCATGGCAATGCGCTCTTGGTACGATATTAAATCGATGGATTTAGATAAACGTGCTGATGAATCGGGTGTACGTGAGTCGGCAGAAAAAGTTGAGCTGCTTATCAAACAAGAGCTTGAAAGTGGTGTCCCGGCTGATAAAATTATTTTAGCAGGTTTCTCACAAGGCGGCGTAATTTCACTACACTTAGCGCCTCGGTTAACACAAAAATTAGCAGGGGTTATGGCTCTCTCAACTTATATGTGTGTACCAGAGAAACTATCAGGCGAAGCGAAACACACCGATTTAAATGTATTTATGGCGCATGGTCGTCATGATGATGTTGTACCGCACAGCGCGGGTCGTAATGCGTTTGACGTATTATCTGCACTGAACATGGATGTAAGCTGGCAAGATTACCCAATGGCTCACCAAGTCTGCGGGGAAGAGCTAATGGCAATCCGCCAGTGGTTAATTGCTCGCTTAAGTTAATGATTGAAAGCATGAGGCTATTATGAGTCAAAAAATCGTGATTACTGCAAGTATGAATAAAGCAGCGGCAGAAACGCTACCGTCCGTCACTTATCAATGGCATTGGCGGCGTATTGCCACAGCCATGCTGTTTGTTTGCGTTCTTTTGGTGGTGCTTGTTTATAGCCTTATGGGTTCAGTGAATGCTGAACAAAATGACTTATCTACAGACAATATGCGCCAAACGAGCCCACAACTTAAAGTTGAAGAAGCTGAGCCTGTGATCGTAGAGCAATCATCTACAACACTTGCATCGGATGACGACGTAATAGAAGTCAGTGAGCCTCCCATTGTAAGTACCTCAGATACTGATTTACCGCCAATGCAAGGGGTAAATATTGTAAAAGATGAGCCATCGGTGTTGTCGGAGCCACAGATTGAATCGCAAGAAATTGCCGAGCCTAGTGCTGATACCCAATTACCAAGCAGCAACCAAGAAAGCTTTGCGGAAACAGCGCATATAGCAAGTGTTGCAATTGGGGCCAAAATAGATACAGACAAAGTGAGTCGAGCTGTACTTACTCGCAAGGTCGTTGAGCGTGAGCCAGTTAATGTTTTTAAAGCGGACATTCGATTAACTGAGTTTACCGATACATTGACTTTCTTTAGTGAACTTAAAAATTTACAAGGCCAAAGTATCAGGCATATTTGGCGTTATGATGATCAAGTTATGGCGAGTATTGAATTGAAAGTGACAACACCACGTTATCGTACCTACTCAAATAAACATATTTTACCTGAGCAAATTGGATATTGGCGCGTTGACGTGGTTGACGAGCAAGAACATTTATTAGCGCAAAAAGAGTTTCGTATTTTAGCTGATTAGGCCTTACGTTTGATTAGCAAAAACAATTGGATTTATTCATGACAAATGAAGTAACTGAAAAAAAACATATTATTCGTATCGCCACTCGTAAAAGTGCATTAGCACTGTGGCAAGCTGAGTTTGTAAAAGCACAACTTGAGCATTTTCACAATGACTTAACCGTTGAGCTTGTGCCTATGTCGACTCAAGGTGACATAATTTTAGATACACCATTGGCTAAGATTGGTGGTAAAGGCTTGTTTGTTAAAGAGCTAGAGCAAGCGATGCTAGATGGCCGTGCAGATATTGCTGTGCATTCAATGAAAGACGTACCTGTTGATTTTCCTGAAGGCTTAGTGCTGCATACGATTTGTGAGCGTGAAGACCCTCGCGATGCGTTTGTCTCTAATTTGTATGCCAATATTGATGAACTTCCACAAGGCGCTGTTGTGGGTACATCAAGTTTACGTCGTCAATGTCAAATTCGTGCACGTCGCCCTGATTTAGATATTAAAGACTTACGCGGTAACGTTAATACTCGCTTGGCAAAGCTAGATGACGGCCAATATGATGCCATAATCTTAGCTGCAGCAGGCTTAATTCGCCTTGAAATGCATGACCGAATTAAAGCATTTATAGAGCCTGAAATATCATTGCCTGCTAATGGGCAAGGCGCTGTAGGTATTGAATGCCGAGATGACGATGACGTAACGAAAGCTTTACTTGCGCCGCTTGAGCATAATGAAACACGCATTCGTGTAAATGCAGAGCGTGCTATGAACCGCCGCTTGGAAGGGGGATGCCAAGTTCCTATTGGTGCCTATGCACTTGTTGATGGTGAAAAGGTTCACCTTCGTGGTCTCGTGGGGGCCGTGGATGGCAGTGAGATTTTACGCGCTGATATTAGCGGCCAAGCCGTGGATGCGCAGATGCTAGGTACTCAATTAGCTGAGCAGTTGCTTAGTATGGGTGCTGATAAAATTTTAGCTGAAGTATACCGAGACGCATAAATGTCACATATCCTGATAACTCGACCACAAGGAAAAGGTATTGACCTTGCCAATCAACTTGAGCAAGCGGGTTATCAGGCGACTTTGTTTCCTGTTTTATCAATTGACTACCTTGAGCCAAATAGTGCGCAATTAACGCCGTTGTTAAATGCGGATAAAATTATTTTTATTTCTCAAGATGCAGTCAATGCATTACTGGCACTCAAACCTGATATTAATACCAAAGCACAGTTTTACGCAGTGGGTGAGCAAACAGCCGATGCCATTTGGCAAGCGTTTGGAGTGCGCGCTGCGGTGCCTAAAACTCATGATTCTGAGGGCTTATTAGCGCTTAGTTCATTGCAACAAGTTGCACAGCAAAATATCGTATTAGTGAAAGGTAAAAAAGGTCGGCCAACTATTGCAAATGCTCTCAAAGAACGAGATGCCTTTTTAAATAGCTTAGTGGTTTATCAACGTCAGCCTGTTAAAGGTGCACAGAGTGACTGGCTAGACCACTGGCAAAGTATTGATGTTGAAGGTATAGTTATTACAAGTAATGCGGCTGTTGATGCAATTTTTCATCAACTATCGTCAGCACAACTACAATGGTTAGAACACTGCCAGTTTTATGTTGCCAGTAAACGAATTGGTGAATATTTAAAGCAACATTTAAGTTCGGCAAACATACACATTGCTGCAGGCGCAAGCGATAGCGCGATGTTTACCTGCATCAGCCAAGGTAAAACTATGAGTGAAAATGCAAAGCCATCGGCCTCTGTTGAGGTGAAGCCAGCTGTTAAAGCGGCTCAAAAGTCAGCCTCTACTTCTGCTGAAAAACAAGAACCTGCCATGAATCAAAATAATAAAAGAAGTATTAGTAAAACGGGGGGTTTAGCGTTACTGATCTCCTTAATTGTCGCCTCTGGTGTGGGGTATCAGTTTTATCAGAAACTAAATACTAGTCAGCAAGAGAATGCAATTATTGAGCAGTTAAAGTCAAATAACGAGATCTTAAACGTTGAACTAGTGGCTGTAAAAAGTGCGCAACAAACATTGCAGCAAGCACTGTTTAACAGTGAAAACAAAGTGGCTGCGGCGCTTGAAAAAAATACAGCACAAACTCAACAGCAGTTAGAAACTGCTTTACAGCGTGCAGAGCAACAGGCATATAGCCTGAATCCTCAAGAAGTTACTAGCTTGCAGCGAATGGCTGAGTTTAAGCTGTGGGCTGAGAAAGATTATCAAGGGGCAGCTGCAGTGTTGTCTCGGTTAGATTCTTTGCTTGCGGAGCATCCAGGTACTGGTGCTATTCGCCAAGCTATTCATCAAGATTTACAAGCCCTTAGTAGTGTGCAAAGGGTACCTGTTGAAGCAATTTACTTAAAGTTGCACGGTCTTGTTGAGCAAGTTGAGAATCTGGAATTCAATGCGGTTTCTTTACCTCAAGAGGTGGTAAAAGAAGATCAACATGCATTGAGTGAAAATGTGAGCGATTGGCAGCAGAACTTAGCCAACTCATGGCATCAGTTTAAAGATAATTTTATTAAAATTCGTCAGCGTGAGGGGATGGCCATTGAGCCATTACTAACCGAACAAGAGCGCCATTTAATTCAGCAGCGTTTAAACTTGTATTTAACACAAGCACAAGATGCAGTTTTAACTAAGCAAGCAAGTGTTTATTTTACTGCACTTAGCCAAGCAAATGACTTAGTTAACGCGTACTTCAAGCTTGATCAGCCCCTAACAAAAAGTACCGTTAAGGCACTGGATGAGCTTAGTAAAGAAAGTTTGCAATTTAAACACGATATTGCATTAACAAGCACCGAGCAGGTCAAGGAGTGGGCAAAATGATCCGCTTAATATTGGTTATTTTAGCCATTGCTATATTGCTTGCTGTATCACCTATGCTAATTGGTGAAGTAGGTTACGTGTTAATTTCATTTAACCAAACAACGATTGAAGGCTCTATCGTTGCGTTTTGTGCCACCTTTATTGTCATCGCATTAGGGTTATATTTAGCCTATAAGCTGATTCGCTATGTTTGGTCATTATACAGTCGTACTCGTCATCGTTTTTTCGCGCGAAGCGAAGAACGCAAACAAGCGGCTATTGAACAAGGTGTATGGTGTTTAGTTAATGGTGATTACGAGCAGCTAGAGCTTGCGCTAGACAATAATAGCGTCACCGAATCTTGGCAGGATGTACGCTACGCCATGTTAGCCAAGGCCGCTTTACAAGAGAGTAACGCAGGCAAAGCTATTTCTTATTTAGATAAAATTAGTCCAGCCAATCAGCTTAAAGCAGCTAAATTATGGCTTGCCAGTGGCGACAGTAGTACTGTTACCGGTGAATTAAAAGAGTTAGCGGAGTCAAAGAAAGCCAGTGCATTAGAGCTTAAATTGTATGCTGAAGTGTTAGTTCAGCAACAAAAATGGTCTGTTCTTGAACAATTTATGCCTCGTTTATTGAGTAAAAAAGCACTCACAGAGACTCAGTGGCAGGTATTGTTTAGTGCTTATTTTAGTGCCCAATCAGAGATGGTTGATAAATATCAATCGCTTAGTAAAAGTTTGAAAGTGAAAGCGCACTTTGCCTATTTGTCAGCTATGGCAAGAGCGGGCCGTTTAAGTGAAATTGAACTAATATTATTAAAAATGCTGAAAAAGTCAGATGATCAGTATCAGTTGGCACAAATACTTAAAGTATCAGCACCAGGAGATGCCTTAAAGTTGCAAGCTAATTTGCAAGATGCATTGAAAAAAGATCCCGATAATCAACAGTTGCTGTTGGCATTAGCATGTTTAGCAAATGCGCACGGTGAGTATGATTTAGCTGCTCGAGTGTTTGATAAGGCGCTGGCCCCTGATAACCAGAAAGATTATTTAATACAAGCTCAACTCAGCTATAGTAAAAGTGCACAGCCTCAAAAGGCGCTTGATCTATACTTGTAACGTATCAATGGCAAAGGAGCGCCAGATTTTGAAGAACACATTTGTTTTAACCTTCAGTCTGGCTGCGGCTTACTTTTGTACCGGTTACCTCAGTAATTTTTTACTAGCCATTGATGGCTATGCTGTTGCTTCTTGGCCTCCCTCAGGTATTGCCTTAGCCGGTCTGTTATTGTTTGGTTATCGAGCAGCTTTGGGTGTATTTATTGGGGCGATATTGACCAATTTAATTCATCTTAATAGTGTTTCAGATATTCTCCAATGGCATGTTTTCTTACAAGCTATCAGTGTCTCTTTTGCTGCACTGTTACAAGCCTTAGTTGGGCGTTATTTTATTGTAAAAGTAATCCAAGCCCCGTTAGATTTATCATCGTTAAAACGCAGTGTTCAAAGCTTAATTGTCGCTGGGCCTGTTAGTTGTGTAATTGCAGCTGCAATTGGCACAAGTTTACTGATGATTAACCAGGTTATTCCTGCACATGCCGCCTTAAATAATTTTATAACTTGGTGGATTGGTGACAGTATTGGGGTATTAATATTTACACCTCTCTTACTTGCTGCTTTTAACTATGAAAGAGCGCGCCATCGATTACAAGTGATAGTGCCTGCGATTATCATATATGCTGTGATCAGCGTGAGTTTTTATGCCGCTGCCAGTTTAAAAAAAGACAAAGATATTCAAAAGGAAGAAGCCAAACTTGCTGAGGTGCAATCAGAAATTAACTACAAAATAAATGAAATTACTGGGCACTTAACTTTGTTATCAACGTTCTTTGCAAGTAGTAATGAAGTTGGTCCAGTCGAGTTTGAGCGCTTTACATCTAAGTTGCTAGAATTTAATAAGGAAATTCTCGCGTTTAAATGGGTTCAGTTAGTTGAAATTAATCAGGTTGAACAATTTGAAAAAACACTAGCAACCATCTCTCCTGCGGCTTTTATAAAAGAAAAGTCCCCTCAAATGTTTTGGCAAAAAGCGCTTACACGACCGACTTATTACCCCGTCCATTATGTTCAACCATTACATAATAATGAAGAGCTAATTGGGTTTGATATGGGATCGGATGAAACTAGAAGAGACGCGCTATTAATGTCAAAAGCATTAAATGAGCTTGTCATAACTAAACCAGTTCAGCATTCTCATTACGGGAATGTCGTTTTATTCTTTATACCTGTTTTTGGTGACCTAGATACGTTAAGTGATTACACAGGGCATGTTGTAGGTGTGGTCAGCTTAACTGAATTTGTTGGCCGATTACAATTTGACCATTATGAACAAGTGAGTGCGAACTTTTATGATGTGACTGATAGTAAAAAGAACATCATTTATGAAGACTCAGCAAATAAATTAAATATACTAAAAGAGTATCAACTGTTAATAGGTAAGCGCCTATGGCAGGTTGAGCTAGTGGCACCTAAGAACCAATCCTCATGGTTACCTTATTGGTTGGCGCAAATACTTGGGATGTTATTTGTGTGGTTGCTAATTACCTTTTTGATCTCGGTAACGGGCACTAATATCCATGTTAGAGAACAAGTAGCTAGACAGACCCGTATACTGCGAGAAGAAAAGCAAAAAGCTGATGAAGCAAGCCAAATAAAAAGTCAATTTTTAGCGAATATGAGCCATGAAGTCCGAACGCCAATTAATGGCATTAAGGGATTGCATTACTTGGCGTTGCAGCAAGATAACTGGGAACAAGCGAGACATTATATTGAGCAAGCGGATGGCGCGTTAAATGTACTATTACGAGTGTTAAATGATGTATTAGATTTCTCAAAAATGGAAGCGGGTAAGCTTGATTTAATGCAGGAGCCAATTTCCATCAACCAACTAATCGATGAAATATTCAACCTAGTTCAATTTGATGCCGGAGTTAAGTCCTTGGCTGTTAATTTACAGCTGGATAAAGATGCCGAATTAACGCTAAACACCGATCCTATTCGCTTGAAACAAGTATTACTAAATTTATTAAATAATGCGATTAAGTTTACTGCTTCTGGCACGATTACCATTAAAGTCTGGCAGCAAGCACAGAATACTTTTTTTAGCGTCAAAGATACTGGGATCGGAATTAGCCCAAGTGCTCAGCAGCAGTTATTTCAACCATTCGCACAAGCAGATAGCTCGACATCGCGAAAGTTTGGTGGCACAGGCCTTGGATTAAGTATCTGTAAAAAGTTAGTTGAGATGATGGGTGGCGAGATTTCACTGCATAGCGAGGAAGGTCGCGGTGCGAAATTTACATTCTCATTGCCGAACAACTCCCCTTTACCAAAAGCTGAGAATTTTCAGCCGATATATAATAATCTTGATGTTGGTAGCCTATCGTTTGCTGATACGAGAGTATTATTGGTTGAAGATAATCCTTTAAACCAGCATGTTGCATCCGCAATCCTTAAAACGAAAGGGTGCGAAATTGACATTGCAAATGATGGTTATGAAGCTATTGAAAAAGTGACACTGAGTAAATACGACTTAGTACTTATGGATATTCAAATGCCAAATATGGATGGGCTAGAGGCTACTCAAGTTATTCGCAACGAGTTAGGCATGACTGAGTTGCCTATTATTGGTTTATCAGCAAATGCGCATGATGAAGACATTAATAAAGCGTTGAATATGGGAATGGATGGGTATTTAACGAAACCAATAGAAGCGGACAAGTTGTTTAAAACGATTTGGCACTATATACCCAAACCACCTCAAGATGCATAATTCAGCGTTTCACAGGGGCTTAATATCAATGCCTTGCCTAAATCGCTTTTAATTCCAACTAAAACTGCCACCTTGAGGTGGTTTGGGTATATTACTCCCAGTGATGACAAATGACCTCTCTATTAGAAACAGAGTCAGCTAAACTTGAATTACCGATGTAAATGCGTATGATCCGCGCAAATTCAATAGACTGAGCACTAATTATGATAAATAAAAATCTTCCGTTGCTAGATATTCATCGCCATCTTGATGGCAATGTACGTGCGCAAACAATTTTAGAACTAGGGCGTCAGTTCAATATTGAATTACCTGCAGACAATATTGATGCGTTGACCCCACATGTTCAAGTGATCGATCCTGAACCAAACCTCATGGCTTTTTTACAAAAGCTTGACTGGGGAGTCACCGTGTTGGGCGATTACGATGCGTGTCGTCGTATCGCTATTGAAAATATTGAAGATGCTCAGGCTCAAGGCTTAGATTATGTAGAATTGCGCTTTAGTCCATATTACATGGCACAGAGTCAAGGCTTGCACCCTCAAGGTGTCGTAGAGGCTGTTGTAGATGGCATTAAAAGCGCCACCCAAACCAGTACTGTTAAAGCAAACCTTCTCGGAATTATGTCGCGTACTTATGGCACAAAAATTTGTCAGCAAGAACTTGATGCCTTATTGGCGTTTAAGAATGATTTAGTTGCTGTTGATTTAGCTGGTGATGAAATAGGTTTTCCGGGTGAGTTGTTTGTAGAGCATTTTAAACAAGTATCAAATGCGTATTTAGCTGCAACAATTCATGCTGGTGAAGCGCTTGGTGCCGAGAGTATTTGGCAAGCGATTAATCAGTTGGGTGCAAATCGAATAGGCCATGGTGTTAAAGCAATTGAAGATCCTAAGTTAATGGATTACTTGCGTGATAACCGTATTGGTATTGAGTCATGCTTAACCAGTAATATCCAAACAAGTACCGTTGCTAGCTTGGATATACACCCATTAAAACGCTTTTTAGATCATGGTATTTTGGCAAGCATTAATACAGATGATCCTGCAGTTGAGGGCATTGAAATCGAGCACGAATACAGTGTTGCAGCACCTGCAGCCGGTTTGACGCAAGCTGATATGGAAAAAGCCCAAGCAAACGCGTTACAAATCGCTTATTTAAGTGATGCTGACAGGCAGCAGCTAAAACAAGCTGCCGCTGCACGTTAATTAACAGCGGCTAGTAGGCGCGCTTTATTGCGTGCCTAATGTTCTTGGCAGCTAATATAATTATCATAGAGTGCTTTTAATATATCACTTCGGCCAATCATACCAATAACTGTGGTCCCATCTATAACAGGGTAGTTTTTTGGTTTACCAGGCTGCATTTGCTCTGCAAGCTCAATGATATTCATGTCGCCACTGACGGTGACAACATCAGTGCGCATTAACTGAGATACTTTAACTACACCATCACAAAAGTAGCTGTTTTGCATAAGTGGTTTTAATAGCTCCTGCTCAGAAATAAAGCCTACTAAACATTTATTGTCATCAAACACGGGGGCGCCTAGTAATTTAAACTTTTGCAGCTCAGAAATGGCGGTAGTCATTTCAGTAGTCGGGGTGATGTGTGGCAACTTATGTTGCATAAAATCTCTTACTTTTGTATTTAGCATTTGGGTCTCTCCCAATTATTAAGTTACATAAAGTATGGTTAAGGAATGGGGTTTTGTGAAATTGTTTATGCTGATTAGTGTGATAGGTTTAAACAATCAACTGTCGATTTTCACAGTGTTACTTTGATATTGGTAAGCTGTTATGACGTTGCTGGTGTGTAAGTATAAAAGCACCATGCGGTGCTTTTACGGTGTGCAATGACTACTTGATAAACGCAAATGCGTCGGCATACATGTTTTCGCGAATTGCACCGTGGGCAATAAAGTCATCACGTACGATACCTATCATATCAAAGCGACCAGCCATATAAATATCGTATGGTGCAAGCGAGGTGATATCTGCCATCACTGCTTTGTGCACAAATCCTGTGTGGCCGTTCCAGCTATCGCTAGGGTTTTCAACAACAGGAATAAACTTAAAGTTCTCTCGGCTATCAGCCCATGCTTGCATTTCTGTGTGGGCGTATAAAGCAGACTCTTCACGCACACCCCAGTAAAACAGCACAGGGCGCTCACAGCCGATTTCACTTAAATGATCAGCCATTGATTTAACGTAAGAAAAACCTGTGCCACCGGCAAGTAATATTATTGGGCGTTCACATTGTAGGCGTAGTTGTGAAACACCTAAGCCAGTTTCAATGGTGACTGTTGTATTGCTTTTATGTGCATCACGAAGGTGTTCAAGTGTTTGCATTGCATATGAGTCTGCGGCTGACGCACCTATATGTAGCTCTAGCTCATCACTTTGTGAAGGGCGGCTAGCAATTGAAAACGCACGTTTATCTTTTTCACCTAAAACGACTTGCAAGTATTGGCCAGCTTCAAAAGTAACGCTTTCAACTGGCTTTAAAACTACTTTGTTAACAAATTCAGTTAATGGGCTGATAGTAATAACTTCAGCGTGTAATGTTTGCATGTTTTACCTTAAATTAGCGGATATGCACTTTATTTGAGCAATAGTAGCATATCCGCACAGTGAGTTTACAGAGTTAGAGAATATCTAGGCTATCCCAAAGTTCATCAACGCGGTCTTTTGTTTCTTGATTCATCACAATCGGTTCACCCCATTCTCTATCGGTTTCGCCAGGCCATTTGTTTGTTGCATCCATGCCCATTTTTGAACCTAGACCGGAAACAGGTGAAGCAAAATCAAGATAATCAATCGGGGTGTTTTCAATGAGTGTTGTATCGCGAGCAGGGTCCATGCGTGTTGTAATAGCCCAGATAACGTCATTCCAATCGCGGGCGTTGACATCATCATCACAAACAATAACAAACTTGGTATACATAAATTGACGTAAGAAAGACCATACGCCCATCATGACTCGCTTAGCATGACCTGGGTATTGCTTTTTCATAGTCACAACAGCCATACGATACGAGCAACCCTCAGGTGGCAAATAAAAATCTACAATTTCAGGAAATTGCTTTTGTAAAATTGGGACAAACACTTCATTAAGCGCAACACCTAATATTGCAGGTTCGTCAGGCGGGCGTCCTGTAAAAGTACTGTGATAAATTGGATCTTTACGATGTGTCATATGCGTGACGGTCATCACAGGGAAATCATCAACTTCGTTGTAATAACCCGTGTGGTCACCATATGGCCCCTCAGGCGCGGTTTCACCTGGCATGATATAGCCTTCAAGCACGATTTCGGCGCTTGCAGGGACTTGTAAGTCATTAGATACTGATTTTACAACTTCAGTTTTACTACCACGTAGTAATCCAGCAAAAGCGTATTCGCTCAGAGTGTCAGGTACTGGGGTAACGGCGCCTAAGATAGTAGCCGGATCGGCCCCTAAAGCAACGGATACAGGGTAAGGTTGGCCTGGGTTTTCTTTACACCATTCTTGAAAATCAAGTGCGCCACCACGGTGCGATAGCCAGCGCATAATAATTTTGTTTTTACCTAATAACTGTTGGCGGTATATTCCTAAATTCTGACGTTTTTTATATGGTCCGCGGGTAACAGTTAATCCCCAAGTAATTAATGGGGCTGCATCACCTGGCCAGCAATGTTGAATAGGCAGTTTCGTCAAATCAACATCATCACCTTCAATAATTACTTGTTGGCATACTGCTTTTTTCACTTCTTTAGCAGGCATGTTTAATACTTGTTTAAACACAGGGATTTGACCAAGCGCTTCTTTTATTCCCTTAGGCGGTTCAGGCTCTTTTAGGAACGCTAAAAGTTTACCTACTTCACGAAGTTCGCTTACATCATTTTGACCCATTCCCATAGCAACGCGCTTTGGTGTGCCAAATAAATTAGCTAACACAGGAATGCTGTGCCCTTTTGGGTTCTCAAACAATAAAGCGGGGCCTTTTGCACGTAATGTACGATCTGCAATTTCGGTCATTTCTAAGTAGGGATCAATTTCTTGGTGGATACGTTTTAATTCACCTTGCTTTTCCAGTAAATCTATAAAATCTCGGAGATCTTTGTATTTCATAATTGGCCGCTTTAAGGTTAAAAATGTGCTTTGCATTATACCCAATAAAGTAGGTTAAGCGAATTATACTAACTCTCTCTAATAGCTTAATTTAAATGGTATTAGTTATTTTTACCAAACATTTAAGTTATCGGTTTCATTACATTTTTATGTGTATGGGCTATAGTTGATTTAGTTGTTTTTTGTGAGCTTTCAATTAATGGGTGGGTTTATCTTAAAAGTAATACTTAGGTTGTGGTTAGTATGTGCTTTTATGGTGCCATTGAGCAACGTGCGGGCAGAAAATCTATTAACGCATGTGATTGATGGTCAAATCTTTGCAGATCACAGTGCTGTAATGCTGGTTATTGAGCCTCGAACAGGTGATATTGTATTTGCTAATGAATCAGCGGCAGATTTTTATGGCTATAGTATTTCGCAACTACAAGCGATGAAAATTCAACAAATAAATATTTTTACCGAACAGCAGGTTGCACAAGAGCGACAAGCGGCATTAAATAAAGGGCAAAATTACTTTGTTTTTAAACACCAATTAGCCAGTGGTGAAACTCGCACAGTGAGTGTTTATTCGGCTCCATTTGAACTTGATAATAAACGCCTTTTGTTTTCTGTAATTCATGATATTTCTTCTCAGCGGGCCCTTGAAAAAGAACTCTGGCATTACCAAGAAAATCTCGAGGAGTTGGTTGCAAGCCAGACAAAAGAAATAGAAAAAAAGCGCACTTATCAATTTATTTTATCCGTAATCTCAATCGTTTTACTTATGGTCTTACTTGCTATTTTGACTGTGTTAGCAACACGCTTACGGTCCGCAAAACGGACAGCACAAAAAGACAGCGCTACATTAAAAGCTATTTTTAATGGTATTGATGACTTACTGATATTCACAGATACCGAGCACACCATATTAGATGCCAATACAATGGCAGCACAAAAGCTAAGTAATGAAGATGAACTTAAAGGGAAAAATATTTACACCTTTGTCGATAACGTCTCTGCTATTGGCCAGCTTGATAATGAATGTCAATTTAGTGGTACAAAAGGCACTTTTTGGGGGGAGGCGAATGTCACTGCCGTGATGGATGAGGCTGATCATAAAATTGGTGAGATTCACTTAATTAGAGATATTACTCAAAAGCTGAAAATACGCCAGCAACAACGTCTTGCCAGTACTGTATTTTCTACCACCAATGAAGGCATTTTGGTTTCTGATAGCTTAAATAAAATTCAAGCAATTAATAGCGCATTTACACAAATTACGGGTTACCAAGAAAGTGATGTGCTGGGCGAAACACCGGCAATCTTAAGTTCTGGCCGTCACAAGCCTTCGTTTTTTAAAGCGCTCTATGCGAACCTCAAGGAAAGTGGCCACTGGGAAGGTGAGGTATGGAATCGTCGCAAAGATGGCAGTATTTACCCATGTTGGCTAAATATCTCTGTTGTGTTTGATGAAGAAAAACAAATCGAGATGTATGTTGCTCTGTTTAACGATATTTCTTCGCGTAAAGAAAGCGAACAAGAAATGTGGTTGCAAATCAACTTTGATAATTTAACCGGGCTCGCCAATCGCTATTACTACAATAATAAACTTGATCAAGAGATGATCCGCGCAAGTACAGAAAAAACGCGCTTAGCGATTTGTTTTATCGACTTAGATCGCTTTAAAAATGTTAACGATACTTTAGGGCATAACAGTGGCGATGTGTTGTTGCTTGAGGCTGCAAATAGATTAAAAGCGTGTATGCACAGTACTGATTTAGTGGCACGTTTGGGAGGAGATGAGTTCGCTTTATTACTCTCGGGTAGAAATAATCTAGTTGATATTGAAAGGGTTGCGAAAAAGTCCCTGCAAGCATTGAGTTCTGCATTTAAAATAGGTGAGCATGAAGTTTTTGTTTCCGGCAGTATGGGGATCACTATTTATCCTGATGATGGCGTAGAACGAAAAATATTATTACGCAATGCAGATAGTGCAATGTACAAGGCAAAGGAGCAAGGTCGTAACTGCTTTGAGTTTTTTACCCGAGGAATGCATGAGCAAGCTACGGCTCGAAGTAGGGTTGAGAATGCGTTACATAAAGCGCTGTGTAATAATGAGTTTACTGTCTATTATCAGCCAATCATAAGTAATGACAGGAAAACTATTGGATGCGAAGCGTTACTAAGATGGCAAAATCCTGAACTCGGCAACGTATCTCCCGCCGAGTTTATTCCGATTTGTGAAGATTTAGGACTGATTGTTCCCATTGGTGAATGGGTATTAAGGGAAGCGTGTCGAGAAGCCGCGAAGTGGTGTAGTCAGTTTAACGGTCAGTTTTTTGTCACGGTGAACTTTTCCAGTGTACAGTTTGTCCGTCAAGATATCGCTAAGTTGGTCAGTGATGTATTGGAGGAATGTCAGTTATCAGCAGATTGCTTAACTTTAGAGATCACTGAAACTTTACTTGCTGAGAATAGCGCTAATATTCTACAGCAGTTGCAAGCGATTCGTAATTTAGGCGTCGGTTTAGCCATTGATGACTTTGGTACGGGCTATTCATCCTTGAGCTATTTGAAGCGCTTTCCATTAAGTAAGTTAAAAATAGATCGTGAGTTTATTAAAGATTTACCAGATGATAATGAAGATTGCGCGATGGTGAGTGCTATTATCTCTATGGCAAGTAACTTACACTTAGAAGTCGTTGCTGAAGGTGTTGAGACTGAGGAACAGCGGGTATATTTATCGGCATTGAATTGTGATTATATTCAGGGCTTTTTATACAGTAAACCGCTCCCTATGAACGAGTTTGATAACTACTTAAAAAACCTGAACCCTGGAGGCTAGTAAATGTATTTGTGATTTAATATCAATACATTAGTGTATATATTAACCAGAGTTCAGGCTAAAAATATTTATTGAGCAGTAACCACCTATTGTTTTGTACA
This sequence comes from Pseudoalteromonas sp. 3D05, assembly GCF_002723455.1. Taxonomy (GTDB): domain Bacteria; phylum Pseudomonadota; class Gammaproteobacteria; order Enterobacterales; family Alteromonadaceae; genus Pseudoalteromonas. Next base: position 245,654 of record NZ_PDUS01000005.1, read on the forward strand.
TAGAAATTAAATATATGTGCACTACTTTTCATGCTAAAACTTGAAACGCTCAACAGCACTTGTTAAAGAGTGTGCTAATTGATTTACATCTTCACTTTGAGTTGCTAAAGAGCCTGCATGGTCAGCATTGCTCTGTGCTTGATCTGTCACCGTGGTCATGATGTGTTTTATTTCATTACTATTATTAAGCTGGTTATGTGAAGAGTCTGCAATTTGCTGACTCATTTGGTTAACTGTCACTAAAGTGCTTTTTATTTTATCGACGGCCTGCTTTAACTCACTGCTATTAGTTACACACTCAGCAGCTTGTTGCTGTCCGTCATTAATCTCACTCTGTGCCGTATTTGCTTGTTGTTGCAATGTTTGAATCATTGTATGAATTTCATTTGTTGAGCTTTGCGTGCGTGCTGCCAAAGAACGGACTTCATCGGCGACAACAGCAAATCCTCGCCCATTTTCCCCCGCACGCGCGGCCTCTATAGCAGCATTTAATGCAAGTAAGTTAGTTTGTTCTGCGATGCTACTAATGGTATCGACAATTGCGCCTATCAGCTGTGTGTGTTGTGTTAGTTCTTCAGTACTGCTTACAGCTTGATCTAAACGCGCCAATAGTGCTTGTATTCGCTGGCTGTTTCTATCAGCAATTTGATTTACATCGTTAGAAAGTTGCGATGCATTGGCTATTTCATCTGACGTGCTTTGGGCTTGCCCATTTACGGTTTGTGAATTATTTAGCATTGTTTGTGCAACCGATGTGGCTTGTGCAATTCGTTCAAGTTGTTGTGCTGCTGCAACAGTCATTTGTTGACCTTGTGCACTTGTTTGAATGGCAGACTGATCAAGTATGTGAGCGTTGTCACTAATATCTGAAAGTAACTTGCCTAAGTCATCGCTGAGCTTGTTTATATTAGACAATAGAGTGCCAAACTCATCATCACTTCGAGGGTGTGTACGTTTGGATAAATCGCCCGAAGCTATTCTGGCCAGTGCTTTGTTGACTGCATTTAAGGGTTTAAGCATCGCGCGGGTTGTAAGCACTGATATTAGGGCGGCAAATGAAAGCAAAATAATACTAATAATAATCGCCAATGAAGAGCCTGTACTAATTGTTGACTGAGCGCTTTTTTGTAGTGAAGTAAATCGTTCGTCAGCTAATTGATTTAGTTCGATAATGAGTTTTTCAGTTTCTTGGAATTGCTGCTGAAAACTATTAAATGCATTCTCAGCGTCTTGACGGCTCATCAAGATAGTTTTTTGTGGTTGGTAAATCGCGGCAAGCTTCTCATTTACTTTATTCATTTTCTCAGTTAAAACCGAAAAATCAGCAGCACCGTTTAGCTCGCTTGCTTGTCGTTGCAAGTAGTTAAAGTTTGATTGAACATTATCGAGTAGAAAATTGGCATCTTGTTGATGCTCATCCAGTGTTGCTAATGAGCTGATGTGCTTAATACTTTTCAAATTATTACTTAAGGTAAACAATAAATCGTCAATACGCGTTGCTGTACCTACCATAGCATCAAGGATAGGTTGTTGTTCCCGAGTAACCTGTAGTAGTTCTAAATCCAGTAAATCATTACTTAACGCTGTTATTTCTTCTATGTATTGCGTGCTTTGTGAGGCTAGTTTTGATATCGCATTCAAACCACTTTGTTTGGCGTTAAACATGGCTGTGTTAGTTGTGATTAAGCGCTGGAATTCATCATCAATTTGAACAAGTAGTGACTGCATTTTGGGTTGATCTTGTAGTTGCAACTCAAGAATAGCAAGCTTGTCGTTAAACAACTTTTGTTCATCACTAGTTTGTTTTTGTTCGTGACGCAATTTTGCAATTTTGCTTTGGCTAAACGCCACAGCATTGAATTTTGTGATTGATAAAAGCGAAAGTTGTAATGCGTTACTCTGTTGTTGGACAGGAACAGCCAGTGTTTCAATGTCTGAATTGGCAACACTAATTTTGCCGAGTGACCAGTAAAAAAAGCCACTACTTAATAGCATTAGTACACCAATTGCGGTGAAGGCAAATATTACTTTGTATTTAATAGCAATTGACTGCATAACTAACTCATTTCAACAGATTTAATCATTAGTGTAGCAGTGTTTTCTTAAAAAATAAGATTACCAATAAAAGACATTACTTGAGATTACAGTGAACCTTATTCCCATCAATAATTAACACGGCTTCATTTGCTTTTGTCCAAAACAAGACTTCCTCACTATTAAGTTTGACGCCCGATGCACTGCGCTGCCTAGTTAGTTGGTAGCGTTTATTAATATAGTGAAGAGTTGCACTTTCAGCATCGTGGCTAATGATAGTCGCCATTTTTTGATTGTCGCAGGAGTAAACATTTGTGTGTGCTTTTTCAGAGCAAGCGCTTATGGTAAGTAAACTAAAGGTAAATAAAATCACTTTATACATAGAGGATTCGCCAGTTAATTAGAAACCGCTATAGGGTAGCAAATGAAAATTAACCGCTGGTGAAAGTAGATGTTTAAGCTGTGTTGAAGTTAAATTTTTTGCGCGTAAGGGTCTCACACAACAACAAGCCCTAAATACAGAGTTAGTGTTGAGCTTGAATTGTCCGTTGCGTGGGCGATTGCTAAGAGGTTCTTATTTAATAATGTAAAATTAGTTTATCCAAGGTTACTGATTAGTGCTTAACGTACAAAGAGAGCTATACACAAAACAGTTGTGATCACCTAAGTGAGGTTATGGTATTTCACAAGAGCTATGAGTATTACAGGCACGTAATAGTGTTATGTCTCACATGTGTAAAAGCGGCATAAGTCTTTTAGTTCTATTTTTGCTTTTCGGTTACCTTGAGCTGCAGCTTGCTGAAACCAGTAAATAGCTTTATTTATATCTTTGCTGGTACCTTGTCCGTCTTGGTACATTTGTGCCAAATTTAGTTGGCCCCACTGAGAACCCTCTTCAGCGGCTAACAAAAAGCTCTTAAATGCATCTTCGAATAAATCATCCTTATAATAATTAATCCCTTGTTGGTTATGCTCATTGAGCTTAACCCCTTCATAAAGCGGTTTTGGTCTTGGGGGAAACATTACAAAGCCACCATATAAACTATAAGCATGGGGGCGAAGCACATTATAAATAACGCCTTCATCGACCATGCGTTGAATCTCAGTACGCGGTAACGTTATCGTTTTGGAGGAAAAGTAATCTCTTTGTACAAGTAAACTCGTACGCATTGCCATTGTGATACCGCGATCATGCTTATAACGGTAGTTACTAATTTGAAAGGTAATGTATTTATCATCAAACTCAAGTATTTGAGCGATCTTTAAATTTTCTGGGCGCAGGGGTTCTTGGGCAAACTTATCTGCTTTTACTAAATAAGTATCATATGCTTGTGGAGCATTAATGATCGCTTGTTGTTGTACTGCTTGAGCATGAAAATGAGCATAAAAGTACAGTAAGGATAAAACGATTACTATCGAGCCTATAAAGTATTTCACTAATGATAGAAGTTCAAACAGTGGTAGCTTTGTTAATGAGACAGGTTCACTGTGCTTACATTCGTTGCAGTGGAAATGATATTGCCAAGCTAATGGGATGATAGGCACAATTGCAAAACGCAAAAAGCGGCTGTTATTTTTTAATTGGTAGTCGTTGCTTTTACAATGAGGGCAGGTCGTGGTTTGACTGAATGACGATACTGAGTCACAGGTATTAAAAAGTAGCATATACGCCCTCCTAGCTTTTTTATTAAATTAAAACAAACAAGGGCGTATGCAAAGTACAAAACTGTAAGAAAGTATGTTTACTTAACTTATTTTTTTACAGGCTTTGGTTTGATTGTGGTTTTGGCATCAGCAGCCATAAACGCAAATACTGCGTAAGCGGCAGTATTTTGTTTAAGCTTTTCCGGATCGATTTTATCTAAAGTATCATCTGCTGTGTGGTGATAATCAAAGTAATCAGTACCATCTTGATGAAGGTCAAAAATAGCTGCGCCGTCTGTATTTCTAAGCGGTATGAGATCTGGGCCTCCGCGTGCACCGTTCTTTGCAATGTATTCTACATTAAGTGCTGAAAGTTCTTTCGCTATTGCACGTACCACAGGTAATGACTCTGCTGATACGTTAGACTCAAAACCATACACTACATCAGCACCAAAATCAGATTCTGCAGCTGCTACAATGTTTTTAAGCTCATTAGCATGTTGCTTAAAGTAGGCTTTAGCACCCCATAACCCTAGCTCTTCAGCAGCAAATAACACTACGCGAATACTGCGTTTAGGTCGTTTAATTTCGCTAATATGTTTAGCTGCGGCCATTGTTAGCGCCACACCTGCACCATCATCGAGTGCGCCTGTGCCTAAATCCCATGAGTCTAAATGACCACCAATCAACACATATTGCTCAGGGTTGTGTGTACCATTAAATTGACCAATGACATTATAGCCAGTGCCTTGACCACGATCTTCTGTTTGTACATTGATATTAACAGTGACATTTTTATCAAGCGCAATAAGACGAGCAATTTGATCGGCATCAGGGTTAGCGATAGTGACATTTGGTATCTTAGTCACTCCCTCTTTATAATGGCTACCACCTGTATGAGCAAAACGGTGTTCTGCAGTACTAACAGAGCGCATCATATAGCCAATCGCGCCTTTTTTCGCAGCTTCTACAGAACCTGTAGAGCGTGCACGAACAGCCGGGCCGTACCCGTTACCATCAATATGGCGATTCATACGGTAATTAATGTAGGCAATTTTACCTTTTAGGCTATTTTTAGGTGCTGCTATTAGTTCATCAAGGGTTTCAAATAATACCACTTCGCCTGTAATCCCCTCTTTAGGAGTACTGACGCTATGGCCCAGTGCAGTTAAGTGCAAAGGTTGCTCACTAGGCGTTAAGATTTTGCCACTTTCGCTAAAACGACGCCATTCAGGAAATGTAGCCTTTTCAAGCCATACCTTATCAAAGCCTAGCGCTTTAAATTTAGCCTGCGCCCAAGCTACGGCTTTTTTATCGTTTTCAGTGCCAGGTAAACGCGGACCCACTTCTGTAGTAAGTGATTCTAATAATTGATAACTTAAGTCACTATTGCTGGCGTTGGTTCTAAGCTCTACAACTTGTTTTAATTGCTCAGAGGTAAATTCAGGCTCTGCAGCGCTGGCAAAAAAACTACTGGTAAGCAGTAATCCTGTGATGATCTTTTTCATGAGTGACCTTGGCTTGTTAGAAATTAGCGGCTATTTAACCATTAATTAGGGGGCAGTAAAAATAAAAATGAGATAAAAAAGCCTGCACAATAAAGTGCAGGCTTTGGATGGTATTCAATAAAGTAGGATCAGAAGTTAAATTGTGCTGCTAAACGTACATTGGTACCTTCACCGATGGTGACGTTATTAGTACCACCGCCGGCAAGGTAGTTAGTATCAAATAAGTTTTCAACGTTCAGGCGTAAGTTAATATCTGTATTGCTCATAATAAACTTATAAGTTGCCCCCACATCAACGCGGGTATACGCATCTTTTGTGATGGTATTGTCACTATCGGCAAAACGCTCACCTTCATAGAATGCGCCGGCGTTAAAGGCAAATGCATCGTTTAACTCGTAGCGTGTCCAAAGTGATGCCGACCATTTTGGCGTATCAGTTGGGCGCTTACCTTGTAATTTTTCGTCACGTTCATAGTTCGCATCTAAATACATGGTTGATGCCATGACAAATAAACGGTCAGTAGCCGCGCCTTGTGCTGCTAGCTCAAAACCTTTATGACGTTGCTCACCTACTTGAGTGGTGATTGTTTCAATATCACCCATTGGATTGTCTAAATCTTCGGTTACAAGTGAACCGGTTTTGCTAATATCAAATAAAGAGCCACTGAGCATTAAGCGGTCATCAAATAACTGCCATTTAACGCCAATTTCTTTTTGTTCAGAGGTGACGGCATCCAATTTCATGCCGTTATTAATATCGCTTTCATTGATTAATGTTTCACTGCCTTGTGGTTCAAAGCCTTCAGAGTAGCTACCATAAATTGTGGCTGATGCATTTGGGTGATAGAGTAGGCCAAATTTAGGCAAGAATGACTCATTATCTGCACCTTCTTTATTTTGTTTATCGTAGCGCCCGCCAACTGACACTTGCCACTCTGGAGAAAAAGTAATTAAGTCTTGCACATAGACGCCGTAATAGTCGTACTCAGAGGTATATAAGGTGTCGTCAGTTTTATAACTAATATCGGGGCGGCTTGGCTCTACTTGCTCTGCTGAATAAAAAATAGAGTCACCTGAGGTGCGTAATTGACCATAGTAATAATCAAGCGAATTAGCGCCTACTAAAAACTGATGGTGAATACCGGCTGTTTCGAACTCGCCAATAAAATCTACAAATGCGGTGGTAAATTGCCAATCATCAAAGCGGTCATAAGGACGTGACTCATAGCTATCACCTTCGGCAAAATCACTTGGCTTACGCGGGGCAGACTCAAAACGCTGGCGCTCAAATGTTTGCTCGTTATAACCTAAGTTTACTTGCCAGTTATCCGATAAGAACACTTTGAAGTCGATGCCTAAATTTTCTACTGTGATATCAGTAAATGCCCAAGATATGTCGCGAATGGTTTTATCATCGCCAATTACATTAGCATTGTCATCAATCCATGCGCCAGTGTCTAGGCCTGCTTCGTCATCGGTACGATCATAATGTACACGTACTAAAGCATTATCACTGATATCATAATCCACCACTAGAGCACCTAAAAAACGATCGCGTTCACGGTTTTCGCCATTTTGATATTCGCGCCAGTAATCAACGTCTTGCTTTACTAAAATACCACGAACACGCAAGTCTTCGGCTTCTGTTAGCGCGCCACCTGCATCAACCATAAAACGGGTTGAGCCATGTTGGTCTACATCTGCACTGGCATTGAATAGTGTTTGTGCTGTTGGCTTTTTAGTCACCATGTTAACTAAACCACCTGGACCTGACTGCCCATATAAAATGCTTGATGGTCCTTTGATAACTTCAACCTGCTGCAAGATTTCGATAGGTTGTTGGTAATGTGACCAGTGTTGGTGGCCGTCACGTAAATACCCGGTAGATGAACTTAGTTGAAAACCACGTAAATTAAATACTTCGCGATTACGTTGCTTTGAGCCTGCTGTTAAACTTGCGTCATTGGTTAGTACTTCACCTAACGTGGTGGCTAGCTGCTCATTAACTATGGTGTCAGTAATAACGGTAACGGATTGCGCAGTATCAAGCAGTGATGCAGAGGTGCGCATTGCACCTGTTGCATTGTCTACTTTATAGTCATTAAAGTAACTGCCTTTAACTTCTATGCGTTCTAAGTCTTCGTTTTTTTGTGCGGCTTGAGCAGAGGTGATTGTTGCTATTAGAGCAAGATACAGCGGACTAAATTTCATTATTTGCTTCCAGGCTATTTAATATTTTATAGGTCGTATTAATAGTATTGATGCGGATGTTAATGAAAATGAATGTTATTTGCAATTATTATTTCGAAACTTGTTTTAATCTGTCTGCTAGATGGTGGCTGATTAGTTATTCTGCTATTATGCAGGTTATTAAAATTGAGGTGCAGACCTCTTGAGCTTGTTTATTTTTCTCTGGGATTCAATGTGACCACAACTGCTTTTTCATCACTATCTTTACCTTCTGAACTTGTTGATAACTTATCAACGCTTGGTTATAGCCAAATGACACCTGTACAGGCACAAAGCTTACCGCCTGTTCTTGATGGGAAAGATATTATTGCCCAAGCTAAAACAGGTTCGGGAAAAACGGCTGCATTTAGTTTGGGTGTGCTAGCTAAGCTAAACGTAAAGCGCTTTCGTATTCAGTCTTTGGTACTTTGCCCAACAAGAGAACTTGCTGAGCAAGTGGCTGTTGAGATGCGCAAACTCGCCCGAGGTATTCATAACATTAAAATACTTACATTGTGTGGTGGTGTTTCAATTGGTCCGCAAATCGGCTCGCTTGAACATGGTGCACACATTATTGTTGGTACACCTGGTCGTGTGGATGACCATATTCGTAAGGGAACTTTACGTTTAGACGATGTAGAAACTTTAGTGCTGGATGAAGCCGATCAAATGCTCGACATGGGCTTTCAAGATACGTTAGATGCAATTATCGATTGCATCCCACAACAGCGCCAAACACTGTTGTTTAGTGCGACTTTCCCGCGTGCAATTGAAGCGGTTGCAAAGCGTGTACTAACTAACCCGGTGATGGTTAAAGTCGAAGAAGAGCAAGAAAAAAGCACCATAAAACAGTATTTCTACAAGATGGATAATAACAAGCAGCGCTTTAATACCTTGAAGTTGTTGTTGTTAAAGTTTCAACCAACAAGCTGTGTGGTGTTTTGTAATACTAAGGTTGAAACACAGCAAGTGTGTGATGATCTAGCCGCTGAAGGTTTTAGTGCCGTGGCTTTACATGGCGACCTGGAGCAGCGCGATCGTGAACGAACACTCATTCACTTTGCTAATAAAAGTGCCTCTATTTTAGTGGCAACGGATGTAGCCGCTCGTGGTCTGGATATTGATGATATGGATATGGTTATCAACTATCATTTAGCGCATGACCCGCAAACACATGTTCACCGTATTGGTCGAACTGGCCGTGCGGGGAAAAAAGGCATTGCTTGTTCAATCTATGGTGATGCTGAGCAGTTCAAAGTGGCGCAAATTGGCGACCATTACGAATGTGATTTTTTGCCGGAACAGCTACCACCATTTAGCTTGCTAGAAAAACCACCGTATAAACCAGAAATGGCCACACTAATGATTGACTCAGGTAAAAAGCAAAAAGTGCGTGCCGGTGATATTTTAGGTGCGTTAACAGGTAAAGAAGGTATTGCAGGCCGCCAAGTGGGTAAAATTAACGTGCTTGATAACGTGGCATTTGTTGCGGTTGAACGCAATTGTGCAAAACCAGCATTACGTAAATTAACCGAAGGTAACATTAAAGGGCGTAAAATCCGCGCTCGTCGACTCACTCGTTAATTACTTATTTATCTATTTGAGCAGCTAGCCTTAAGCTGCTCATATTCTTCTCGAATACGTTTAAATACCTCTTCATCTTCTGAGGATTTATCTGGGTGATATTGAAACGCTAATTGTCGCCACCGCTTTTGTATCATTTTCAAGCTTGCTTGCTCATCCAGTTGCCATTGTGCAAGAATTGCGTTGCGTTGGCATATGTTTATTTCGGGCTTTACTGGCGCTGAGGCTTCAAAGTTTTGCCAAAATTGATTTAATAAAGCATCCACTTCATCTGCAGACGTATCATAGTTTTGCCAATCTAAGTAATAGTCTCTTAAGGGATCCGCCTGGGTAACTGTGTTTTCAATGGATGTGTCTTCTAATTCAATATGCAAACTTGCAATTGATAAAGTTTGGGCAGGAGCAAGTTGCTGCTGTAATTGAAACAGTGCGTTCATTATTAAAAAGTTGCGTTTAAATAAATCACGAGAAGGCTCCTCATCTAATGCGGTTATTATGCCGCATTCTGATAGCTCTAGCGCTAAAGTGTGAACCTTCCATACCTGCTTTGTTAACAGTCGTTCAAAAATCTCATCTATAAGTGGGTTAAGCATTGTTTGAACTCTAGGTAATAGTGTATCTTGATAAAATAATTATATACACATGCTACTTGAGTTGTCAGTTAGCTTTCAAGTGAAGCATGTGTCGTTTTAACAGGTTCAAATACCAAGGATACATATATGTTAGGTAAGTTTAAGCGGCTATTCTTTATTGCGTTTATTACTGTACTTGGCGTGGTATCTCATGTCTGTTTTGCTCAAGCTCCTTTACTTGAGCAGTTTAATCAGGTTGATGATTGGCAGCAAAAGCAAGTTATAGCCGAGCAGTTACTTTCAACACCACAATTAACACCACAACAACGGTTAGCTATTTATAGTACGATGGCTGAGCGCGCATTTACTGAAAACGATTACTCATTGGCACTCGATTTCTACCAGTCTCAAGAGCAAAATAGCAATATAAACGACTCTCCTGAGCAATATTTTCGTTCTATAAAAATGCAAGGCGTAGTGTACTATTATCAAGGGTTAATGAATCAAGCGATTAAAGAGTATAGCCGTGCCTTAGTGGTTGCAAAGCAGCTAAATAATGCCTTGAAGCAGGCCAACTTGTTGAGCAATATTGGTTTATCTTATTTTGATATGTACAACATGGAGCTTGCATTAGAGCATTACCAAAAAGCAAAAACGATTTATGAAACGAACGGAAACGCACAAGATAAAGCGGACATACTTCATAATATTGCTGGGGTATATATTAAGTTATCGCGTTATGATTCAGCGTTAGAATTTTATCGTGAAGTGTTAGAGGTATTTCAACAACTCGATGATAAAGATGGCATTGCCCAAGTGTATGGAAACATGGGGGTGGCATACTTTGAGTCAGGGCGTCATCAATTAGCATTACATTACTATCAATTAGCTTTACGCTATTATCAAAGTATTAATGATGCTTATCAACTGTCAACTCGCCATAAAAATTTAGCTAACTTAAACCTTAAATTAAATAAAATAGACACAGCCTATTATCATGCGCTTGCAGCGAAAGAGTTTGCAGTTAAAGCTGATAACAAGACTCTTTTATTAACTGCATTACATATTTTAGCAAAGGTTGAGTTAGTTAAAGGGGATATCAAGGAAGCAAGACAAAATCTAAACGCGTCTTTTGCCCTTGCTAAAAAATATAATAATGAGATGTTGGCGAAGGATGGGTTAGGCATAAACTCGCTGCTGTTAGCAAGCATAGGTGATTATGAGCAAGCTGTTGACTTACATGAGCAATTTGTTGAATACCAACAAAGTATAAAAAGTGAAGAGGTTGCAAAGGCGCTGACTGTATTTCAAACACAGTTTAAAGCGAATCAACTCAATCAAGAAATCTTGCAGTTAAAACAAGAGCGAGACTTACAAGATTTGAAAATAGCAAAGCGTTCTCAGCTCGCTATTTTGCTGGCAATAGTAATGGTGCTTGGCTTAATTTGCACCATTGCATTGTATCGTCGAGCAATAGAAAAAAAGGCCAAAATTCAATTAGAAGAACAAGTTGAACAACGCACTCAGGAATTACAATTTGTAGCACAAGAGTTGCGTTCAGCCAATGAAATTAAAAGTCAGTTTCTTGCCAATATTAGTCATGAAATTCGCACTCCTTTAACTGCTATTCTTGGGCAAACGGATGATCTGATCAATGGTTTATATAAACCAAGCGAGTTACAAGATGAACTATTGGTTATAAAAAAGCACAGTGATCATTTAAAAGATTTAATAAACGATGTGCTGGATATTAGTAAAATAGAAGCTAATAGGTTAGAGCTTCATTTAACTAAATTTGACCTCGTTGAGTTGGTGAACGACGTTTATGAAATGTGCCAAGCTCATGCATCTCAAAAAGGCTTAAGGCTGACATTTGATAACCAATTAGAACCAAGTCATTGGGTTAAACTCGATTTAATGCGTGTTAAACAGATATTGATTAATTTATTAACCAACGCAATAAAGTTTACCCATCAAGGTAGTGTGAAATTACGATTGAGCCAAACACAGAGTGGGGTGCAGTTCAACGTGGTTGATACAGGTATTGGCATGAGTGTTGAGCAATTGAAAATGGTTTTTGAGTGTTTTCAACAAGGCGATAACACCATCAGCCGTCGTTTTGGAGGGTCTGGGTTAGGGTTGTCGCTATCGCAACAACTAGCGATGATGATGGGTGGATACATTAGTGCATTAAGTGAGCCAAATAATGGCAGTGAGTTTATCTTTAATCTGCCATGTAAACAAAAGAGTGCAGACCCCTCATCGAGCCCAGTTATCAATAACGCCAAGCATGTTCAACTTCAGGGTAAAGTCGTTTTAGCAGAAGATCACCCTGATAATCGCCGTTTAATCACACGCTACCTTACTTCTTTAGGGCTTGAGGTAATTGCTGTGAGTGATGGGGAACAAGCAGTTGAACAATGTTTACAACTGTATCCTGATATTGTTTTGCTGGATATTCAAATGCCTATTATGGACGGGCTCAGTGCTCTTGAGCTACTACAGCAATGTGGCTTTAGTAATCCAATTTACGCTTTAACTGCTAATGCTATGAGTCACGAAATTGATAACTATATTGCTAAGGGCTTTACTGGCTATTTAAGTAAGCCTATAGATAAAGAAGTGTTTTATAGTACGTTAGCCAATCAGTTAGCAAAGAATAATAAATTGCCCATAAATGAAAGCAAAGTCGACATGACTGATTTAACACACAGTTTTATCAGTAGTTTTATTAAAGAAGCAGAGTCACTGAATACTCACCTTGAGCAACGTGATTACCAGGCGCTACAGCAAGACAGTCATCGTATTCTTGGTGCGGCCCAAATGTTTGCCGTTCAGGATGTTATTAAACCAGCTTTAAATTTAGACAAAGCATTATTGAAGAAAAGTGCGCCGTGTGAGTTCGATAAAATAGCTCTATTAACGTCTGAGTTAATTAATGCATTAGAATCGCACTCGTCAAAATAGCTCTATCTCACTTTCTTCTGTAGTTTCAGTCGGAGTTACTTCTTTTTGGGTGCGCTTTCTTGGCTGTGTATCAGGGGCATAATTGCTAACAAGGAAAAAACTAAATTTCTCTTCTAGGCTGGTGGCGAGTAAATGTAAGTCGTTACTAGAAACAGCTTGTATTTTAGAACTTGAAAGTGCGTCAGAGTTCAGCTCGACTAGCGAATTGATACTTTCTTGTGACTCATCCGAAAATTGTTTTTGATTACTCACCTGCTGGTTAATAGAGTTTGACATTTCGCTAATTTCAAGCACAGCAGTTTCAATGGCTGTAATCTCACTACTTGAGGTTTTAGTCAGAGATACCGTCTGTTGCGCTTCATCGAGTGCTGTATTCATTAACGTATGGGCTAAATCAGTGCTATGTTGGATTTTACTGACCATGGCGCTCACTTCTTGTGTCGATTTACTCGTGCGTGACGCTAAGTTTCGTACCTCATCAGCAACAACAGCAAACCCACGGCCTTGTTCACCGGCTCTAGCGGCTTCAATTGCTGCATTTAATGCGAGTAGGTTTGTTTGCTCTGCAATAGCATTAATGACCTCAATAACTGAGCCAATATTATCACTGTCTTGCTTTAGTTGTTTTATATGTTCACTGGTTTGTTCGATATTACTTGCTAATGCGAGTAAGCTTGCTTGGCTCTTATCAGAATCAATACGCGTTTTTTTTACTGATTCTGTTGCATTCGCAACGGAGGTATAAATTGTTTTAACGTTAACCCCAAGCTCGCTCGAGGTGTTAAGCATTTTCTGAATTGTTTGAGCAAGATCTTGACCATGAGAATATTGGATTGTGGCTTTTTGAGTCATTGATGCATAAGTATCTCTTAGTTCATCAGCCATAGGTCTTAATCTATTAGACGAAATTTGTAGCTCTTCAAAAAGGTGCTCAATCGTTGTTAAGCTAGCGTTGAGTGCTAAGCAAGAGGGTGGGATTGAAGGGTCACTTTCGTCAAATCGAAAAGTAAAGTTAATACCGTCTTTACTAACTAAGTTCTCCATTAATGATTTTAGGTACCTATCTGGAAGCGCTAACCTTCGTTTAGTAAATAAATAAAAGAAATACACAGGTAATAATATAGTTAAATATAGAGCCACAATAGCAACAGAGGGTAAGTTAAATGAATAACAAATGAGGCCAATACTGATAGTTAAAAAGCACTGTAGGGCCACGAAGCCATGGGTAATTGTCATTCTGATTTTCCTTTGTAAAAAGCTATCGACCAACTTATTTTTTGAATGATTAGAGTTGGTTTTAAATAAGTATAGTTAAAAAAGCCCAGACGACAAAAAATGTTTCACTACATAAATGAATTTAAAGATATTGTGGGGTATACACTCTGTTTTGAGTGGAAGATAAATAGAGAGGGTATAGTAGATTGATAAAAACAAAAAAGCTCGCCATTAAGCGAGCTTTTCAAAAGTATATTTATGTCTACTGACGTCTCATAGAGTCAAAAAACTCATCATTCGTTTTGCTCATTGATAGCTTATCAATTAAGAATTCCATTGCGTCAATTTCTGACATCTCATGGACAATCTTACGCAAGATCCACATTTTCTGTAGTTCATCAGGTTTTGTTAGCAGTTCTTCGCGACGAGTACCTGAACGATTAAAGTCAATCGCAGGGAATACACGTTTTTCAGCAATCTTACGGTTTAGGTGTAATTCCATATTACCTGTACCTTTAAACTCTTCGTAGATAACTTCATCCATCTTAGAGCCTGTATCGATAAGTGCAGTTGCGATAATCGTTAAGCTGCCACCTTCTTCAACGTTACGTGCTGCACCGAAAAAGCGCTTTGGTTTATGTAATGCGTTTGCATCAACACCACCAGTAAGTACTTTACCTGATGAGGGGATAACCGTGTTATAAGCACGTGCTAGACGAGTGATTGAATCAAGTAAGATAATGACATCTTTTTTATGCTCAACTAAACGTTTTGCTTTTTCAATTACCATTTCAGCTACTTGCACGTGACGACTTGCTGGTTCATCAAATGTTGATGCAATAACTTCACCCTTTACTAGGCGTTGCATCTCAGTAACTTCTTCCGGACGTTCATCGATAAGTAAAACCATCAATGTTGCGTCAGGGTGGTTATGTGTGATCGATTGAGCAATGTTTTGCAGCAGCATGGTTTTACCCGCTTTAGGCGGTGCGACTAATAAACCACGTTGGCCACGGCCAATAGGTGATGCTAAATCAAGGACTCGTGCAGTAATGTCTTCGGTACTACCGTTACCACGTTCCATACGTAACCGTTCGTTAGCATGAAGTGGAGTTAGGTTTTCAAAAAGAATTTTAGTACGAGAGTTTTCTGGTCTATCAAAGTTTACTTCGTTTACTTTTAGTAAAGCGAAGTAACGTTCACCGTCTTTTGGCGGACGAATAAGACCCATTATTGAGTCACCAGTACGCATGCTAAAACGACGAATTTGGCTAGGTGATACATAAATGTCATCAGGGCCGGCTAGGTAAGACGCTTCTGAAGATCTTAAGAAACCAAAACCATCCTGAAGGATTTCTAATACACCACCGCCAAAAATATTTTCTCCACTTTTGGCGTGGGCCTTAAGGATAGCAAAGATAATATCTTGCTTTCTTAAGCGGGCTACGTTTTCGAGCCCCATGGACTCAGCTAAGGCTACAAGTTCTTTTATAGACTTGTCTTTTAATTCGCGTAAATGCATATTGGTGGGTTCTTTATTACAGTTATCATACTCATATAATCGATATTGATTAGTGAGAGAGGTTTGTTGGTAAACTAAGGATTAGTTGGCTTTATAAACTAGCAGTTCACTGGCCCAGCGTCCAGTCTTTATACAAAATAAACGTAAAAAAAGGGCGTATTGCCCTTTTTTTAATGGGTATTAGATGTTGCTTTCTAAAAACTCAACAAGTTGTGTTTTAGAAAGCGCACCAACTTTAGTTGCTGCAACTTGACCATCTTTAAAAAGAAGTAGTGTCGGAATACCACGAATACCAAACTTTGGTGGTGTACCTGCGTTTTGGTCGATGTTTAATTTACCGATAACAACACGGCCATCAAACTCGTCAGCTACTTCATTTAGAATAGGGGCGATCATTTTACAAGGTCCGCACCATTCTGCCCAAAAATCAACTAATACAGGCTTGTCTGATTGTAATACGTCAGCTTCAAAGCCATCGTCAGTTAATTGAATAATTTTCTCGCTCATTGCGCTCTCCGATAAGTTAGGCGAATTATTTAATGCGTATTTAAACACTCTTGTTTCTTATTGCAAGTTTAAACGTTATGCTTAAACGCTATGACTAAGACACATTTGACCGATAAAAAGTTTTCAGACTTTGCTATCGCACCGGAAGTGGTTACCGGTTTAACCGAGAATGGGTTTGAATATTGCACACCCATTCAAGCAAAATGCCTACCTTTTATATGTGATGGCCGCGATATTGCGGGTCAAGCACAAACAGGTACAGGTAAAACATTAGCTTTTTTAACAGCTACATGCCATCGGTTATTACAATCTAGCAAAGCACCTAGTAAACATCCAAGAGCCCTGATCATGGCCCCGACTCGGGAGCTTGCGATTCAGATCCATAAAGATGCTAAAATTTTAGCGCCACACTGTAATCTTAACTTAGGTTTAGTATATGGTGGCGAAGATTATGAAAAACAACGTGCGCAGTTAGAAAAAGGCGTAGATATTTTAATTGGTACCACTGGTCGCCTTATCGATTTATACAAGCAAGGCTGCTACACCTTAAATGAAATTGAAGTTGTAGTGCTTGATGAAGCCGATCGCATGTTTGATTTAGGTTTCATAAAAGATATTCGTTATATGTTCCGTCGTATGCCTGATACTTCTGAGCGCCTTAATCTATTATTTTCTGCGACGCTATCATATCGAGTGCAAGAGTTAGCATTTGAACACATGACTAATCCTGAGCATGTACAAGTTGAACCAGATGTAAAAACGGGTAAGCGAATTACTGAAGAGCTATTCCAGCCATCTCAAGAAGACAAGATTAAGTTATTACTTACTTTAGTTGAAGAAGAATGGCCAGATAAAGCGATTGTTTTTGCAAATACCAAACACAGCTGTGAAACAGTGTACGCATGGCTTAAAGAAGATGGGCATCGTGTTGGCATGTTGACTGGTGACGTCAATCAGAAAAAGCGCCAATCAATTTTAGCTCAATTTACTAAGGGTGACCTTGATTTCCTAGTTGCAACAGATGTTGCTGCACGTGGTTTACACATCCCTGAAGTGAGTCATGTATTTAACTTTGATTTACCGGATGATTGTGAAGATTATGTTCACCGTATCGGTCGTACTGGTCGTGCTGGTGCATCAGGCAAAGCAATTAGTTTTGCGTGTGAGCAATACGCATATAATCTGCATGAAATCGAAGAATATATAGAACATAGCATTCCTTTATCACATTATGATAAAAGTGCATTGCTTGATGATTTAACAAAGCCTACTATTCAAAGAAAGCGCAACTATTCGACAGGCCCTCGTAATCGTAGTAATAACGGCGGACGTAGACCAAACAATAGTTACCAAAAAGCACGGTCGTAATTTACGACCGAAGTAGAGTCGTAGTAGTAACTAGAGGTTTTTGAACGGTGGGGCAACTTAAACCGCAAAAAAATGTTTATGCAGTAATTGATTTAGGGTCAAACAGTTTTCATATGCTGATTGCTAAATCAATTGCTGGTGGCCTGCAAACCATAGGCCGAGTTAAACGAAAAGTCAGATTGGCGGCAGGGCTTGACGAGAATAATCTGTTAAGCACTGAAGCTATGCAACGAGGTTGGGAGTGTTTGGCTCTTTTTGCCGAGCGTCTTCAAGATATTCCCAAAGCTAACATAACTATTGTTGCAACTGCTACCTTGAGGCTAGCAACCAACGCTGATGAGTTCAAAGAAAAAGCAGAGCAAATTCTTGCTCACAAAATTAATGTAATCAGTGGTGAGCTCGAAGCCCGCACAATTTATAAAGGTGTCGCGCATACTTCTGCTTGCTCTGGGCGCCAGTTAGTGATTGATATTGGCGGTGCAAGTACAGAAGTGGTTATTGGCAAAGGTTTTGATGCACTGCATTATAAAAGTCTTAACATGGGGTGTGTCACATACCTTGAACGTTATTTTAAAGATTGCAAACTAAGCGATGCAAATTTCAACAACGCTATTACAGCTGCAAAAGAAGTTATTGCTGAAATAGCTTCAAGCTATAAAGCAGCAGGCTGGGAAATAGCCTCTGGTGCATCGGGTACAGTTCAAGCAATTCAAGAAATCATGGTTGCTCAATCTCTGGATGAAACATTAAGCCTCGACAAATTACTTGAAATTAAAAAGCAGTCAACGGCCTTTAACACAATTGCTGAGCTTGATTTACCAGGTTTAAGTGAAGAGAGAAGGTTGGTATTTGTTTCAGGCCTTGCTATTTTAATTGCATTATTTGAGTCCCTTGAAATTGAAAAAATGGGACTAGCAGGTGGAGCGCTCCGCGAAGGCGTTTTATATAGCATGATTCCTGAGTTTCATAATCATGATATTCGCAAGCGCACTGTAGATGCTTTTATGAGTCGCTATCATGTAGATCAAAAGCAATCAAATCGAGTAGCTGAATTAAGCAATTATTTAGCGCAGCAAGTTAGTGAACAATGGCCAGTGTTAGAGCAAGGTGGATGCGCGCTATTAAAAGCTATTGCGCAGCTACATGAAATAGGTTTATTGATCGAATATAAGCAGTACCAAAAACACACTGCTTATATTTTAGAAAATACCGATATGCCGGGCTTCTCTCAATCAGAACGTAAAATTATAGTTGCAGCTACCAATGCGCATCGTTCTGACTTGCAAAAAGATGCATTTAAATATTTAGGATGTCATCAGCAATTAGCACAATACATAACACGGCTTATTAGGATTGCTGTAATTCTCTCAATGCGTCGGCAAGACGATGTCTTACCTAAATTGAGTTTAACTGCTGATAATGAGGTATTAACCCTTTCTTTTGAAGAAGACTGGTTAAAAGTGCATCCGCTAATGGCAAGTGAGCTCCAGCTTGAGTCTAAACAACAAGCAAAAGCTGGATGGAAATTTTTAGTTAGATGAAAAAGGCTCGTCAGAGCCTTTTTTTGTAGCAAAATACCGCACTTTGTTTTAAAAATGTTCAAACAATCCTTTTTTTCAAAAAGATCGCAAAAAAGGGTTGATCTGTTTTTGGATCTCCCTATAATGCGACCCCACTGAGACGGCAGAGCAAGCAACGCTTAGCGAGGCAAGCAGCTAATCAGTAAGTCGAGTAAAACTTGAGTTTAGATTTTTTAAAAAGTTTAAAATTAAGTGTTGACAAAAAAATAGGAAAGCGTAACATGCGCAGCCCTAGCGAGATAAAGTAAAGCACTTTAATCGCAACGTTCTTTAACAATATAAAGCAATCATCTGTGTGGGCACTCGTACAGATTGAGTTCTAACAGCCAAGCTACTTCGGTAGTGAGGCAAAAAAATTTAGAGTCTCAATTGAAACTGAGTGACCAACAG
>NZ_PDUS01000017.1:0-95396 GCF_002723455.1 Pseudoalteromonas sp. 3D05
AGCGAGTGATAATAGAAAAAGAGATAAGTTTTAGCCCAAAAGAGTAAACTTAATAGCACTGTTTTATTTGCTCAATTAAAGTGGCTGTCTAGTTTATTTGTCTACTTTATTTGATTGGACTTTATTTGGCTGCAAAAAGCAGAAGTTGCCAATAAGACCCAAACCATCACTCTAATGCTATTGATTTCGCACAGGCTGTTTGGCAGTCACATTTGACCTTGTACAAAACATTGTCGACACTTTCAACCTATTACATCTAATATAACAATCATAAAGTAAGTATAACTACATATTGTCGACAATATGTGATTTAATAGCCTCACTTAAATATTGGAGGTGGCTATGAGTGTTTATGATTTTTTTGGAACTGTTAATACTGTTTTTATTTTTGTCAGTTTGTATGGTGTTTTGTCGCAAGTAAGAACTATTTGGCGTAGGAAGAAAGAAGAAGTAGGCACTGGTTCTACAGAGTTGTTATCTATTAATCAATTTATTGTCAGTTACTTAGCGTACTTCTCGTTTTTTATTTATGGTTACTCTATAGAGCCTTTTAATCATTACATAGTGTGGCCTCGTTTGATAGCAACTATACTGGTAGGCGTTATTTTGTATGAAATATGGCTTGATAGAAAAACAAATGCGTCTACTTACGCTGTTTTAATTGCTTTAGTTTCTTTAACGTTAGGAATGGCGGGGCTGTTTTATGGTGATACATTTGTTGACGAAGGACGTTATGTGTCGACAACTATCATTCTCGTCATATCGCTTTTAATAGCGCAAGGTTATTATCATCAAATAAAGTTAATTATCAAATCTGGTGCTACAGGTGCAGTCGATTTAAAAATGAGTCAATTTATTTTTATGATGGATATTTCAACTATCGCCTTTGCTTTGAGTATGGGAATTGAAAACGGTTGGCCATTAATGGTTCTTGCTATAACGAGTGGAATAACAAAAATAATCATAATGTATTTGTTCAAATGGGTTAAGTTAAGCCCTGTGGCTATAGAGCGTAGAAAAGAATACAACAGTTAATATGATAAATAATATGATTTATTCTCCACCTGCAATGTCAATGAACTAAAGACGAATTTCGCCAATGAGCGAGAAGCAGGCTTACTTTACTCATTAAGCCTGCTTTAAAATACACTTGTTGTTTACCTAGACGAAAAGCCTATATGGGGTTCAATCTTTCACTAAGTTTAAGCTTGCGTCCTTTCTATCAAGCATTCCGCTATAACGTGTTAATACAAGCGCAACTAAAACAACCACTGCGCCTGCCCAAGGTGTATTCATCAAGCCATGCTCAGCAACAATATTACCCCCTCCCCATGCACCTATTGCAATACCAATATTAAAAGCTGCGATATTTAAACCTGATGCAACATCTACGGCGTGTGGTGTGTGTTTTTCGGCTAACTTAACTACGTATACTTGTAAACCGGGTACATTTCCAAAGGCAAAGGCTCCCCAAACCAAAATAGTAAGCACGGCGGTAATCGGGTTGTAAGCTGTATAGCCCAACATAAATAATATGCCTGCAAGACCTGCGAAAATAATTGTTAAAGCTTTAATTGGGCCATAGTTATCGGCCATTTTACCGCCCCAGATATTGCCCAAAGCAACTGACACACCATAAACTAAAAGTATCAAGGCTACAGAGCTTGAATCAAAACCACTTACTTCATTAAGGATAGGCGCTAAGTAAGTAAATGCGATAAAAGTTCCACCGTAACCAATAGCCGTAATTGCATAAACTAATAGTAATCGAGGGTGAGTTAAGACTTTTAACTGGGCTGTAATATTTGTTGGTTTAGCTTGTTTTAAATTACTCGGTACTAAAATGGCACTGCCAATCATAGCCAGTAAACCTAAAATTGATACGGTTAAAAAAGTTGCTTCCCAGCCAAAAACTTGACCAATATAAGTGCCCAGAGGAACCCCTGTAACTAAAGCGACAGTTAATCCTGTAAACATAGTGGCTATAGCGCTTGCGCCTTTTTCTTTAGATACTAAACCTGTCGCAATGGTCGATCCTATTGAAAAGAATACACCATGTGCTAATCCAGTTAAAATTCTGGCTATTATCAATGCCTCAAAACTCGGTGCTTGCCATGCCACTAAATTGCCAATAACAAATAAGCCCATAACAGATAGCAATACATGTTTTCTGTTCCACCTACTGGTTAGCGCTGTTAACACCGGTGCGCCAATGGCCACACCTAAAGCATATAGACTGACCAGTAAGCCTGCTGAAGGTATTGATACATTAAGGTCTCGTGCCATTGTTGGAAGTAGTCCAACAATCACGAATTCTGTTGTTCCTATGGCAAAAGCGCTTAGCGCTAATGCTATCAATGCAAGTGGCATCATGATCTCCAAATAAGTATATGTAATGGATATAAAGTAATGCGCGAAATTAAATCGCTTACTTTATTTGTTGACGGCATTATTAACTGATAAACTTTTGTGATAAATAGTGTCATTTACAAAATACTTTTGTAATAAATGAGGTTAATTTGAGTTTAAAAACAAGATCTGACGACTTAGAACTTTTATTAGCTGTTATTGAATTTGGTGGTTTCTCTGCTGCCGCAGATGCACTTAATATTCAGGTGGCGCGTATTTCTCGCTCAGTGACTAAAATTGAAAAAGCCCTTAACACAGCCATTTTAATTAGAACGACTAGGCGAGTGATGCTAACTGATGAAGGTAAAAAGTTTATCGATGCGGTTACTTTAGGCTTAAAACAAATTCAATATGCGGAATCTTCCCTTATTGTTAAAGGAAAAGTGCTTCAAGGTAAATTACGTATCGACGCTGTGAGTCCTTTTATATTTCACCAATTAACACCTTATATTAATGCATTCACTAAGGCTTATCCTGAAATAGAGATTGAACTGAACTCTAACGAGGGAATTGTTGATTTAATTGAAAAACGAACTGATGTTGCGATAAGAATTGGAAAATTAGAAGATTCAACTTTACATGCTAGCGCATTAGGAAAAAGCCCGCTTTTTGTAGTCGCATCACCTAAATATATTGCACAAAATGGTTTACCAAAAACGCCCGATGAACTTAAAAACCATAAGTTAATTGGTTTTTCAAACATTAAGTCACTCAATCAATGGCCTGTAAAAGGCTTAAATAACGTAAACCCTGACATGACAGCGAGCAATGGAGAAACCATTCGGCAACTAGCTTTATCTGGAAGCGGTATTACTTGTTTATCAGGTTTTATGGTTAATTCAGATATTGCAGAAGGTCGACTAATATCACTTCTTGAGCCATATAGGTTAATGGGTTCTGATCGTGAATTGGTAAATGCTGTTTACTATAAATCCTCACCGGTTGCTGAGAGAGTTAAAGCATTTATTGATTTTATTAGACCGAGATTAACATTGTAATGATTGATATTTGTGACGGCTATTGGCGCTTTTCGAAGTTCAGCTATGTGCTTGTACTAATAAGAGAGACTTTACTTCAAATCAAACCTATAAAATAAAGCTTTAAATTTTCAGGTCTTTTAGTTTCAAACTAACTCGTTTCGCTAATTTTCTTGTGCGTTGTTGATGCTCCTGCAATACAGTATTGAATTCAGCTTGATGCTGCATAGGCTTCAATAAATGATCATCTTGCAAAGTCCACCATTCTCGATCAAAGGTTTCAAGCCAGCCATGATTTAACGCTGTACGCAAATGCTTTATAGTTTTAGCTGGGTTATGCAACTGAGCGTTTACTTGAGCTAACGCCATATCTGCCTGTGCTTTGTCATGAACCTTATTTAAAAGAAGAAATTGCTCCACATTATTTAATACAACATTGGCGTACTCTTGTTCATTTAACTTCAATAAGGTTGCGCCATAGAGCAGCAACGCTAAATAATTGTCACTTGTCACTTCAATTACGCCGGCATTACGCCAATCAGCATAAAGGTTTAACAATGAAGTTTGGGTTTGCTCATACATAGCAGCTCTATATTGCGCAATAGCTAAACTGTATTTGTACTTATAGCTATTTGGTTGAGTGTCACTTAGTTGTTCTAATAGAGAAACTGCGTTAATTGGCTCACCTTTGAGGCCGTAATCTATTAGCTTGAGAGAGTTTTTAAAATGTTCGTGTTTTGATGTCATGCGAGCCAATATTTTATTGGCTTCTTCATCCTGCCCAATACTTAAGTACGAAAATATAACCTGCTCACAATATTCGTCACTAGAGCAATATTCAAGCTGCTCGCTATTGCTTAAGTGCCATTGAGCGATGGCATTAATTGAGCTTGGTGTATTGCGGAATATATGGGTGGATTCAACAATGTTTGGATCTCGCTCCGGCTCCAAAATTATAGCTCTACGATACAGATTTTGCGCTGTATCTAACTTTCCTCTAATTGCTAAATATCGGCTATATATGCTTTTTAATGATGCTGAAAGAGGGTTTAAATCAATGGCATGCTCCATATGTTTTATGACTAACGCTTCTTTTCCCATCTGGTTTAGTAGTGAGCTATACCAATGGTGTGTTGTTGCATTGTCTTCAAGCGCTAAGGAACGTTCGAACTTTTTCTGTGCTTCATTCAAGATAGTTAAAGGGGCTTCGGAGTAACTTGCATTAAGAGTCAATAGCACCCCTTTAGCTGCAAGCGCCGTCGGCGAGTTTGGCTCTAAAGCTAATGCTTGCTCTATATGAGGAAGTCCTTTATTAACCGATTTTTTCGCACTCCAATTCGCGTAATAATGAAATTGGCTGTAAGTGATGGCCAATCCAACGTGTGCGTTCACGTAATTAGGCTCTAATTCGAGACTATGTTTAAAATAAGTCTCTGCTTTTGATAGTGAGGTTGGCGTTCTTTGCCGCCAGTGATATTGACCCATTAAAAACCATTCGTATGCTTGGCTGTCTATTTTCTTTTTGGTCACGATTTGGGCTTGTGAACTTGGTTGAATAGTCAGCCTAATTTCACGGCTTATTTTATCCTGCAAACTGAATAAATTTGATTTTGTACTGTCAAAACTTTTTGCCCAAAGCAATCGTCCATCAAACGTGCTAATTATTTGTACATTTACTCTTACTTGATCCGCTGATTTTTGGACGCTACCGTCTAATAAAGCTTCTACCTTAAGGGCGCTACCAATTATGGATGGATCCTTATTTCCTCTGAAGTTGAAAGAAGATTCACGAGAAATTACCTTTAAAGGTTTTGATTGAGAAAGCTGGTTAATGATTGCGTCAGAAAGTCCCTCTGTAAAATGTACATTGTCTTCATTATCATTTAGGTCTTCAAAGGGTAATACAGCAATTGAGCTAATAGCTACATAATCATCATTCTCAGGTTCTTGATATACTCGAAAGAAAATAACGATAATGATGACGGCAATTAACAGCAATAAGAGCGAACTTTCTATAAAATTAGGTTTACGATAGTTCGTTTGTAAATTAAGCGTATTTGAGGGCGCTTCTGATGGTTGCGTGTTTTCTACTAGCGGTTTTACGGCTGCAACTAAACAATAGCCAACATTAGGTATCGTTTTGATAAATGTTGGTTGGCGAGCATTGTCTCCTAATGCTTTTCTAATTTTACTGATCGCTACAGATAATATCTCTTCGTTGACAATACTCTCTTGCCAAACATGCTCAATAATTTGTCCTTTGGTTACACTTTTTCCAGCATTATGAATGAGAAATAAAAGCACTTGCATACTCTTATTATCAATTGACTTTTGCTCGTTATTGTCTTGAAACGTATTGGTGATTGGACAGACAACCCATCGTCCTAATTGATATTTTTGACTGTTTTGCAAAGACATATCCGAAAAGTAATTTTTCTGAAGAGTATTATAACTGAACAATGCTGATTAACCTTTACTTTTTATCGTATGCAAACAACGCTTTGTCTTATTTTGCTATAAAAACATAAAGCCTAATAAATTCATATCTTTAACGATTGATTTTAGAACATTTAATATGATTTAAGTTGGGTAAGGTGCAGTTCAAATGTACTTTGTGCGTACTTTATTTGCGTTTTGGTAACGAGTTTTATGAAATTAAATATCAGTTTTAAAACGCAAACATATTTCGATATTATAATTATAGGAATTAACATGTTCGCAAATTATCGGTTCAAATTACTCATTGCATTACTTCTACTTATTTCGTTTGCGGGCTTTTCAAAAGCCACTGAGCTTAAAGCACCAAGAGCCTCAGCCGAAGAGGTTAAAATAGACTTTTGGGACATGGCTCCACTAGAAAAGGCCTTTATCAATATTGCACCAGAAAAGTTAGCAGACAATATAAAAGTAGGAAAACTGGGTATTGATGGAGGTAACAAAACTCCTATATTAAAGTTAGCTAAAGCGTTAGCTGAAAGTAAGTATGGGAAATATGACAGTTTACTTATTAGCTACAAAGATAAACTATTGTTTGAGTCTTATTATAAGCGTGGACGAATCGATTTACCTCATTTCCAGTTCTCTGCAACTAAAGGGTATACTAGTTTAGTTTTAGCTAGAGCCATTCAATTAGGTTATATCACAATGGCTGACTTGAATAAGCCTTTGATGAGTTTTTTTAAAGAACTAGATACCAATAAGTTGGCAGAGGGTGCAGAAAAAGTCACTTTACATCACGTGCTTTCAATGAATTCTGGACTTAGGTTCACTGATGAACAACTTAAAGACTTTAGAGAAAACCGTGATAAATATTCCGGCGTTGCTGAAGTGCAAGCTTTCTTGGAGTTCACCAAGCCAATAACTAAAGAGTCTCAGGTTTACAAATACCAAGCACCCGATCCCATTTTAGTAATGCACGTTTTGAACGCGGTTGTGCCAGGAACAACTAAAGACTTTATTGAGAAAGAGTTCTTAAACAAAATGGGGATATTTAACTATGAGTGGAAGCTAGGCCCTAAAGCACTTCCAAAGGCAGAAAGTGGCCTGAATTTAACCCCTCGTGACATGCTCAAAATAGGAAAAATGATTATCAATAAAGGGCGGTGGAAAAATGAGCAGCTTATATCAGAAAACTATTTAATGGCTGCATTTAAAGCAGTTACCAAGCCAACTCAAAGTTGGGTCCCAGCGAGTTTTAATTATGGCTATTTATGGTACCAGACCGACATCGCTTTAAATAATAAAAACTACAACGTTAATTTTGCTTGGGGAGCGGGTGGAAACCGAATCATTGTAGTTAATGAGCTTGATTTAGTGATAACCGTAACCGGTCATGACGAAGAAGATGTCGTTTTTGAGCCGCTAGTTAAAGCAATATTGCCTGCATTTATTAAAAGCTAATACTAAATGGCAGACAACTAAGTAGATGTGTAGTTGTCTGCTATCAATTGTCAGATAGAAACCAGATCAATATCAGGCTTTACTTTTGATTTATATTTCCTTTCTTTGCAAAAATGATAATAGATAGCTTTTAAGTTGGGTAAACCTGACAGTTCAAGTAAAGGTTTACTCAATTAAGGGGCAATTGAACGCCCCTTTTGTTACTCAAACGGCCCTTTTATCACTGCAAATCCATTGTCTACCATTAGACTGCCTTGGCTCCAAACATGCGTAGGCTTGAGGCTTTGGCTATCCATCAACACTAAATCAGCATCAGTGTTTATGGCTATATTGCCCTTTTTAAGGCCTAATACGTTGGCAGGGTTACTAGTTATAGCCATTAATGCGTGTTCAATACTTACACCATGCACATTGACAGCCTCTACAAAAGAGTCGTGTAAGGACGCTTCTTTACCCACCTCTAGGCCAATTAAATTAAAATCAGCATCAAAAATAGGTAGGCTGGCATGGCCGTCTGAACTCATTGTTAGCTTTGTTTTATCAACACCTTGGTCTAAACAATAAGCAAGGGCTCTTGCAGCTGCGTATTCACCGTTCGCTAAATCGTATTCAGTGGTGCTGGTGGTAAAGTCAATCGTGCCACCGCCTTTACAAAACTCAATACCGGCATCTAACAGGGCTTTATTACGGTTCATGTGGGTAGGGTAAAACTGCGCTAACGAGATATCTGTCTGTTGCTCAATATCATGCAAAATGCTGAGATGGGTATCAACAGGGCCCACATGAATACTCACCGTGCCTTTTTTACCGCTGAGCATTCCTGCCACTTTAGCTTGTGCGGCAAGTTCTGCTAGTTGCTGAACCGTAGGCTGACTACTGCGGTGATCTGAAATGGCCACTTCACCGACACCAATAAACTCGTCAATATACATCAAATCATCAGTAATAGAGCCCGTGAGGGTTTTTGCCGGAAGGTGATACGAACCCGTGTGACAAAATACGTTCAAGCCCAACTCTTTCAATCCTTTCGCTTTTGCGACTAAATTAGTGAGCGTTCGGCTGCTTGAATCTGTACCAAGTGCTGCAACAACGGTGGTTATGCCATGTAAGGTGGCATCGGTTAAGTTCATTTCAGGTGTACGGCTGGCAAAGCCTGCTTCGCCACCGCCGCCCGTAATGTGTACCAGTGAATCAACAAAGCCGGGTGTGAGTATACAGCCTGTACCGTCAATTACTTTTATATTTGTATTGCTGTCTATATTTATCTTTTTTTGAAAATCAACGATTTTACTACCAGCTATTAATACATCCATTTTCCCATGAGGGGTGGGGGTGTAAAGGTGTGCCCCACAAATAAGTGTTAACATATAAACGTCTTTTTATTGATAATTAATAAAATAAGCAAGAAAGATAAAGCCGCTTGCTAATGCAAAAAGTGCTGCGGTAAAACGCCAAATAAAGGCCGCCCATTCGCTCCAATCTAATTTAACAATTCCTAAGCAGCCAATGAGGCTGGCAGAGGTAGGTATGAGTATATTAGTGAGTCCATCGCCCAACTGAAAAGCCAGCACCACGATTTGACGAGATACGTTGAGTAAATCGCCTAAAGGTGCCATTAAAGGCATGGTGATAGCAGCTTGCCCCGATCCTGATGAAACAAAGAAGTTAAATACACTTTGAAATAACAACATTCCCCATGCAGCAACGTAATCAGGCACTGCGGCGATACTACTTGCACTGTAATACAAAAGCGTATTGAGTGTAGAGGGCGTGCTCAAATCGCTGCCGCCTAAAAGCAGTACAACGCCTTTTGCCAATGCGACTAATAGGGCGGCGGGTAATAACTCTTGCGCACCATGTTTAAAGGCATCGGCACTTTCATTGGCGCTTTGTTTGTTAAACACACTGGCAATAAAAGCACTGACTAAACCTATACAGAAAAACTGTGCTGCCAGCTCAGGAATGTAGTACTGGCGAGCCATGACGCCCCAGATAACCCAGGCAATACCAGCAACAAAGGTCACTAGAATTAGTTTGTCGGCAATATCTAGCGTTGGTTGGTTACTTGGCTGTGTTTGTTCAGTTTTGGTCTGCCTTATTGAATTGGCGTAGCGCACAGTAAATACCAAGCCAAACAGCGTGAATACACACCAAGCCGCCATTCTAAAACCTGCGCCAGAAAATACCGGTATCTCTGCAATAGATTGGGCAATTGCGATGCTAAATGGGTTCATCCATGAGGTGGCAAAACCAATTTGAGTTGCTACGTAGGTCGTTAAGACCGTGACTTTTGCGTCATAGCCTAGTTGCTTCATGATAGGCAGTAGCACAATGCAAAAAGCAATGGCTTCTTCGCCCATGCCAAATACGGCGCCACCCAACGAAAATAATAAAAATATGAGTGGGATAAACAGCCATTCAACACGTTGTGTTTTATGAATGAGGGCCATAATACCGTTATTAATAGCACCCGTTTTCATAATAATGCCAAATGCACCACCGGTAATGAGTATAAACGCCATTACACCTATGGTTGCGCCATATTTATCGCCCGATACAAGCCCTTCAAATAACACATTTGCAAGGCCTATTTCACCGCCTTCGGCAAAAATAGGTGCTGTTGTGCTCTGTGTGACAGGTTGGTATTGAGCAAGTTCAACTCGGTTGCTGCCCTGCTCAGCATTAAAAAAACCGGGTGTAATAAATAAGGTGGCCAGGTAGGCAATAACAGCCACTGATAACAAGATGATACTTGCATCAGGCATGGTAAATTGTTTGTTTTTCATAATTTCACTTTTAACCAAGGAAGGTTATTGCTTAAAAAGATCAGCATCCAATAAGTCTAACACTCATAATAAGTGGCACAACAATTTAACTGTTGCGCCACTGAGTGCAATTTGGGTGGTGTAGCGGATAGCACGGCTATCCGCAAGTAACTTTAAAAGCGATAGCTGGCACTAAGCGTGTAGCGTGTGCCGAAGGCATTGTGATTTATTGAGTCAAAACCACGGCTTGAACCATATAGTTTAGGCGGCTCTTTATCAAAAATGTTATCTATACGCACTCTTATCGCGAGTGCATCGTTAACAAAATAACCTGCTGATAAATCCCACACTAGCCAATCATCCACTTGGTGGTTACCTTGTGAATCAAGTTCACCGAGCTCATCAAGCTCGTCAATTTGACGGCCTCTAAGCCCTTCAATATCATCTTCATAACTGCTGGTGTAGTTTGCGCCAAGGTTTAGGTAGTAGCTTTGTGCTTCCCAATCGATTGATACACGGCCGATGTTTTCAGGGTAGCGATAGGTACCAATGAGTTTTTCAATTGCATCAGAGCCCGGTTTATTACGCTCAAACTCAAGGTAGTGAGTACCGTCAAATGCAAATGTTAAGTCACCACCAGATAGTGTAAAGCGGTGATCAAACTTAATATCAATCCCTGCTAATGTCTGTGTGCCGGTGTTTTCAAGTGGGATAACATGATCACGAAATAATGGCAGAAATAGTTCATCATCTCGCGGGTTAAACTCAGTTATGTAATTTTCCAAAATTTCGCCTAAATTAGCGCCATCTTGTTCTATGTTTAATCCACTGTTGTCACTGATTTCACACAACTCACTATCATAAGAGATGCCTTGTTGGCCTTGTGGCACAATACCACAATGACGAAGTGAAGCATCTGTGCTGGCACGATCAAGTACCGCAGTCATGTTAGTATCAATCACTTCTTCGTGATCAAACTGCCAATAATCAACCGTTAAGTTAGTATCAACACTTGGGCTCCACGCAAAACCAACACTGATTGCTTCAGACTCTTCGGCTTTCAGGTTTTTATTTCCCAGCTCAAGAGAGTTAACGCTAACTTCGGTACCATCTCCCATACAGTATAGGTCAGACACGGATTGGTTCGCACCGCAATCAAAGGTTGATTGAGTGGTTCTTAATTTAACACCCGCTTGGGTCAATGAAGGTGCACGGAACGACGTTGACCACGAACCACGAACAACTAACGAGTCAGTAGGGCGATAGCTTAGGCCTATTTTCGGGTTAAATGTGCCGCCAAAGTCATCATAATGATCGTAACGACCCGCTGCTTGTAATTCTACCTGGTCGGTCAACGACACATTCAGCTCAGCAAATGCAGCGTATTGAGTACGATCAGCCTCTGATAAGCTTGAACCAAAACCAAATACATCTACTAGGTAGCCGTTTTCAGGGCGTGCTTGCGAATCAAGTGATGGTATGTCGCTTAACTCTTCACGGCGAGCTTCAACACCAAATGAGGCATAAGCGGGTAAGTCATTAAAGGTAAATAGCTCACCGTTAAAGTTTGCATCCCAGCCGTATACGGTGCTTTCGCCACTACGGGTTGGGCGTGCCTGTGCCGTTGCTAAAACCGCATCATTAGCAGCATCGCCTTGCACAAATGGATTATAAAATGGCAGTAAGTCGCCTGATGCACAGTTAAGGTTTTCGCCATCATAACTTGCCAGTGTACCGTCTGAACATAACTCACCTGTAATTGCACCGTGGAATTGATAACGGTTATACACACCATCAATGGCTTCTTGTTCTGAACTTGAGCGAGAGAACGTTACGCCAGACTCCCAGCCCCAATCACCAATATCGCCAGCAAGGCTACTTACTAAGCGAAAGTTTTTAGTTTCAACTTCAACAGTTCGCGGGGCATTAAAGCGTGCATCAAAACCAAAACCATAAACTTCGCGACCCGCTTGGGTGTCAAATGGGTCAATGTAGAGCTTATCCATTAAATCATTACTGCCGTCTGCATTATCATAAATAAATAGTGCATCTTCTAAGATAAACGGGCCATCATCATCATTGATTTGATTAATAGGTGAAGGAGACGAATAGGCTCTAGACTTTGTTTGACTGTAGAAAAAGTCAGTGTGCCAATCAAGTTCACCCACATTGCTGTTAAACATGAATCCAGTTGATAGACTTTCAAATGGCGTGTCTAGGTAATCATCTTGATTTGGGTAGTAGGCACAAATTTGTTCACCAAATTCAGTAGTGACTAGCTCAGTTTTGCAGTTTGGAGCCGGTAACTCATTACCATCACGGCTACTGAAATAATAAATATTTGGTGAGTTTTCGAGTTTTGGTAAATATGAATAGCCATTAACTAATGAAGGCGATGCAGTGTAATCGCGATCGGTTGCTTTGAATGCGTTTCGGTCATAAATGTCGGCAAATACCGTTAAGTTACTGTCGCCAATTTTAGTACCATAAACCAAGTTTAATTGTTTTTTACCTTCATCGTGACTGTTAAAGCTGTTGCCTAAAGAGGCATTTATTTCAGCACCTTCAAAGTCATCTTTTAAAATATAGTTGATTACGCCAGCTACGGCATCAGCACCATAAACAGCTGAGGCACCCGTGGCTAAAATATCAATACGCTCGATAGCAGCCAGTGGAATAGAGTTTACATCGACGAAGTTTTCAGTGCCTGCAGCAAAAGAGCTGGGGGCAACACGACGACCATTAATAAGAGTTAATGTTGCTGAAGGGCCCATACCACGAAGGCTTGCAGCAGATTGGCCAGCCGGTGTTGAGGTTGAGGTGCCGCCACTTTCTGAAGTTGAAAAGGTGCCGCTGCCGCCTTTAAATACTGATAAGTCTTTTAATAACTCATGAATAGTATTCGCCCCTGAGCGCTTTATTGCGTCTTGGTCTAATACCGTTAATGGGATTGTACCTTCAAGGTCGACGCCTTTTAAGCGTGATCCAGTAATTTCTACTCGCTCAATGTTTGTTGATTCATCATTTTCTTGTGCATACACAGTGGTGACAGGGCAAAGCGATGCGCTTATTGCCGCTGCAATAGTTAGTTGACGAAACATATTAATTTACCTTTTGTCTTATTCAAGAGTCAAAACATGCTTTAAATACAGCAGCTTGCTCATTTTTATTATGATTTTTCCAATCGAATTGAGGCAAAATTAATAGCAGCGGCAAAGCGCAGCTAAAACTAATGTTATTTTAGTTTTTATTTGCTTTAAATTTGATTGGTTTCAGACAGGGCAGTGATGTTTAGACACAGTTAGCCCCTCACGAGAATGTGAGGTGTGGCTACTCGTCAAACCACTCCGAAAGGTAGTGAGGAGAGTAGAAATATGTACAAAGCGATGTTGCGTTTTTAAACATAATTCCAATCCAAAAGGTTTTTGACAAAGCTAGTTATTGAGTGCTAGCTTACTCGCGATTTAAAAGTTCCTTTTTTTTATAGCAAGCATAAAGAGACACTGCAAGCTATTTATCATTATATTTTACATGCGAGTAACATTATGGAAACCTTTCAGGAACAACTTAAGCTTAGGCGGTTTGATGGTTTTTTGGCAGCATCTTTGCTGATTTTAGCTTCATATTCTTCCACGATATCTGCAAATGAAAAAAATCAGACCTTGGTTCTAGTGGGAGGCGCTTTAACAACATGTTCAAGCATGAGCGCCAAAAACTGCCAAGATAAACAACAGTTAAGTGGTAAAAACGCAAACCAATATCAATTAAACCGCGACACATTAAATCAAGTAAAATTAAATTGGCCCAATGATAATGCAGGACATCGCAATAAAACATTGCAAGTTTTAGCTACAATGGCACGCCAACATCCTTCACCTTATACCAAGAGCGATCTGCTGTGGGCATGGCGAGATTTAAACAACGCATTACTTAATCAATTAACCGATGTAGAGTACAACTTTGTTATCGATAGTATAGAAATACCAGTTGTTGATGCTAAGCAAGCGCGACTTAAAGAAGTCGTCAACACCACACTAAATAGTGAAACTGCGGCTAACGATATTTTAGATTTTATTTCGGCTACTGCGAAAGTAAGTGCAACTAAGCCTAGCCTTTTAGCTATTACAGCTTCTAGTCGCGACCCTTATGAATCAGCAGACTTTTATGAAGGATTACTTGATTTCAATGGTATTGCATCTAAGTGGCTGGCGTTGACACCTGCGCTTGCAAGGGCGATCACCAGCGGGGAATGTGCTCAATTGACCAGTATCCGCGAAAAAACCATGAATGTGTATAATCGTGATGCTATCTACCCCGATCGTATTAAGGCAGAGTTGGCGCTGTGCAAGCAAGGTGTTAAAAATTTGGTTAAGGTAATTGAATCGGCAACGGGTGTCATGCTTAATGGCGGCGACCAAAGCTTAACGCACAAAGTATTATTCGATGAGCAAGGTAAACCTTACCCGTGGACAGAGGCATTACGCTCACGTCCGTTGTTGGTAGGAACAAGCGCCGGTACTGCGATTCAAAGTGGTGGTAAAAATCAATATGGACAGGTGGCGATGATCACAAATGGCACAAGCCTTAGCGCTTTGCGTGATGGTGCTTTCGCTCAATCAGCACCTAGTGAACGCTGCACGACTGACTGTGATAAAGGTCTATCAGTTGACTCATTAACCTACCAAGGTGAGGGTGGCCTAGGCAGCTTTAACTTCGGTATATTGGATACCCACTTTAGTGAGCGTGATCGTACGGCACGTTTGGCAACATTGTTAGATGCGACAAAGCAACCTTATGGATTTGGTGTTGATGAGACAACCGCATTGGTGGTTATTAACTCTGGTAGTTCTAAACTGATGACTGTGATTGGTAAAAATGGTGTTGTCTATTTACATAAGCCACACAGCGCAGAGGGTTTTAATTATTC
This sequence comes from Pseudoalteromonas sp. 3D05, assembly GCF_002723455.1. Taxonomy (GTDB): domain Bacteria; phylum Pseudomonadota; class Gammaproteobacteria; order Enterobacterales; family Alteromonadaceae; genus Pseudoalteromonas. The sequence goes on from NZ_PDUS01000017.1 coordinate 14,979, forward strand.
GTATTGGCCTGTGGGCACACGCGTAAATATAACGAAGGATGGCTTTAGTATTAATGACAAAACAATCACAAATGCATTGCCAAAAATGAAAATACCTCCTTTGCCTATGCAGCGTTTTACCAATATTTTTACTGATACTAAACTACGTTCGTTAACGCAAGCCATGTGCTTGACCAATGATACGCAAGCGACAGCACAACAAGATGAGTTTTCTGTTGCTATTTCAGGCAATGAAGACAGCCAATTTTACCGTGTTAACAGCTCAAAACATGGGTGTTTAGTCGATAATTTAGCTATTAAAATTAAACAGATTCAGTGAGTTTTTATAAAGGTCAACAGAACCTAAGCTAGGCAATATTAAAGCGATGGGCTTATCCCATCGCTTTATGTTATTTAAATTCGTTCTATCGACCATTGTACTGCTATCAATGCAATAATAAGAGAGCCTGCTGGCATCACCCATTTTTGATATACAGCATATCTTCTGCAGCTTATCAGTAAAGGTAAGGTAACGGCTAAAATAGCTAATTGACCTATTTCTACTCCTAAATTAAATGCTAACACACTGAGCAATTGATAGTCGTTTGATAAACCGAGCTCACCCAAAACACCCGCAAACCCCATACCGTGTAGTAGGCCAAATGCAAAGGTTATCCAGCCTAAACGCAATACCAATGGCCAAATATTATTTAGTGCAGCAAATAATACTGAAATGGCTATGCCAAATTCAACCCATCGGCTATTAGGTGAAAGCAGCTCCATTGCAGTTGCTGTCAACGTAATAGAGTGAGCCAAGGTAAACGCTGTTACTATCCAGGCGGTATGCTTAAAAATAGCAATTTTTGATGTGACTCCTTGCCATTTACTATCTTTTCTTACCAATACGCAGGTAAGTAATAACGCAATTAAAAATAGAATATGATCAAGACCTAGCCAAATATGCAATATCCCTTGATAGACATATTGTTTAAATGTTGCGAGGTAACTGGTGCTTGTAAAGTCGAACGCCTGGGTTGCTTGATCAGCGCTCATAACACGCGTTTGCGAGTTCACAGTGGTGATGACCTTGTGATTAGCGTCGATATCAAAAAATGCGCTGTATGTAAGTATTATCGCGCTTTTTTCAGCACAGTTTACGCTTATGGGCAATACAACATACGGTTGATTAAAGTGATTATCGAGCTTCAAATCGTTGTCGCTTTGTACAAGGCAGGCTTGTTCGTCAGGTGATGATATCTTGATTGATGCATACATAAACTCATTTAAGGCAGCACGCTTGGCGGTGATTTCATGCCAAGCAATATTGCCATCTTGATTAAGATCGAATGCAATTTTATGTTCTAAATCAATCAGCGGGATCTGCCAAGTACCGCTAAACTCATTAAGTGTTTCAGATGATTCAACTTTATTTAAACTGAGATAGCTGGTACTAAGTTGATGAGCAAAAGCGGTGCTGCTGAGTAATAGGCACACACTATACAATAAACTGTGAATGTAATATTTCATAACTTTGCCCCTTTTGCGCGTGCCAATAGCTGCTGGTCTGCTTGTAGCTTTGCCTGCTGCCAATTAATTTTTGCCCAATAAAGTGCTTTATCAGGCTGTTGATCAAGGTCTAAATAATAACGAGCAAGATCGCTGGCATGAAATACATCTTGGCGCAGTTCTCTTAATTGCACGCGTTTTGACATAAGAGTTTGCCATTGAGTTTGTGGGTTTTTTGTGTTGTTTCGCTCGGCAATCGCTAAACGAAGTAATAATGCATCTTCTAAATTTTCATTATCGTAAGTTAGTGAAGGTAAAGAGTTCAGTATTTTTTGATAAGACCCTAAAGCTAAATGAATATCAGCCCACAATACAACCAAACTAACAGGGGCTGTATTTAACTCAATTGAGCGAATATGATCCAATGCTGCTTTTGGTTTATTAAGCCTAAGCGCCATCTCACCAAGCACATGACGGGTGGTTTCATTTTGCTTATTAATAACAATACTATTTTTTAAACTTTGATAGCTTTGTGTTAATTGGCCATCTTGGCTTAATGCATCTAATGCACATGTGTTTACTACATCCATAGGTGCTAAGCCTACAAGATTTAAGCATTGTTGTTTTGCTGCGGTGAATTTGCCTTGTACCATCAACATATTTGCTTGTAGTAGATGGCTATTAACGTGTTGGGGGTCTTTTTGTAATACTTCTTGAGTAATACTTAATGCTTGTTCAAATTGATGTTCACGTTGTAAAACACGAGCGTACATGTAACCAATATCGGGTGTTTTAGATTGTTTGTAGCGCAATTCTAATTGTGATTTTAACAGCCCTTGGCGTAATTCTGTTTGACCTACTTGCTGCGTTGTAATGAGTAATGCCATTAACTCATTATTATTCAATATCGCCGTACTAACAGAGCGTGCCTTGGCTATTATGGTGTTATCGGCAGGTATAATGGGTTCAGCGAATAAACAAGGTGAAAGTACTAGAGCAAAGTAAGTAAAGGCACGAATCAACATAGTGTCTCCTAAAAAGGCCTTCCATGGCCTGCAAGTTGGTATTAAAAAGCTTAATTATCCGTTAGCAAGTCGTCATAATTGACTTTTGCATCGGCATTAGTAAAGGCACGTCCGTTAACACTTAGCGGCTTGTCTGTAGGCGCTTGATTAAACGCAGCACGACTAAACTGGGCAAAGTCAACTTCCAGTACTTCAATTGTAATATCAACCATGGCTGTTACTTGTTCATTGACACCATCGCTTACAGCAAAAGTAAAACTGTCTGTGCCAGTTGCTTCTGCATTCGGTGTGTAAACATAGCTACCATCAGTATTAACTACAACCATGCCTAGCATAGGTTCAGTGACTAAACTAAATGTCAGCGTATCACCCTCAGGATCAGTGCCTTGTAGCATATCTTCAATGGTTACTTCGGTTTGTGTTGTAACCATTTCTGCAGATGCGGTAGGTGCTTTATTCACCACTGGTGGTGGCTCTACGCTATTTTTGTCATCATCGTTATTACAGCCACTAAGCACCAAAACTGTGAGTAGGGTCGCAATGTGTGATAGTTTTAACTGTTGCATGAGTTTCTCCTTATTTAGACCCTGCAAGCGGTGTTGCAAGGTACGGGAAAGTTGAATCCATCATCGTTGCGTCAAGTGGAGCACCATCAGTAAACGGCACGTTACCGACACTTGCATCATCACTGGTACACAGGCCTAAATCAGTATCGGTGCCATTTACAGGCACTGGGTAACATAGGCGGCCCATAACAACACGTAGGGCAATATCGACTACATCATCACCAGGGCGACGACCATTTGGGAAACCCGCTAAATCATCACCAGCAACACCAAAAGCAGATTGATCGGCTTGCGCTTTTGCGGCAATAGCCGTATTTAGGCGCAGCATTTCGGCGCCCGTGACCGTTGCTAATTGGTTAACGCCAGGGAAGCCAGTCAAAAATGCTGTAACTAGGTCATTTCTAGGAAAGTTAGTTGGAGCGAGTGTTTCTAGGTTAGCGCCAAGCGTTGTATTTACTGCATCTTTAAAGAGAATATTCAGTAGCTCAGGTAATGAAGGGTGTGTCACATAGTCAATAAACTGTGCGTCGTCTTTTGGTTGAGATGTTGAGAATGTATCTTTATCTTTTAAACCAATAACAAGTTCGTTGACCAGTGGGTTACCTAATCGCGATACTTGTGTTAACGCACCGCCGTTAGCCGCATTGTTAGCAAATTTTGCATTTGGATTTAAAATACGTGCTTGCGGTAAGCTTGCAGTAGTCCATGAGCCAATAGTGCCATTACCTTCGCCAGTTACGCATGCCTTAGGAACTTCAACAGCAATGGCGGTTACATTCTTATCCTTAAGGTCATCATTATCCATACTTTGTGTTATGCCGCCTGGGAAGCCTTCGCCATCACCTGCACCTGGTGCACTATCACCTTCTACTGGAACGTAGTTAACCAAATCAAATGTTTTACCTAGGTTTACAACAAATGGGTCTTTACGTTGTCCAACAAATACTTTTGCCATAGCGTCGCAGCCAGGAACAGCTACATTATAAACAAATTGATCGGCGTACGTTTTGTAGCCGTCCATTGAGCTAAATGTTTTATTACCAATATAATCAAGTGGTTTACCAAACTCGTTTGTATTCGTGTTGCTGTTAGTGAGCATCGTTTTTGTGCCAGTGCGCATAGGGCCTGATATCATGCTCATGGTGTATGATTCGCTAAAATTAACCGCTGAATTATCACCAGAGGCAACACCACCTACATTTTTTAAAGGCACAGCGACAGTGCGCTGGTTATCAGCAGGGCCAACTGTTAACGCTACGCCATTATTATCATTTGGCAGCATGCTTTTAAAGTTGAAGGCAAAAGTAATGTCTTCAACAGCATCACCATCGTTATCAATATGAATACTGTAAGTAGCATCAGGATCCATGGCGAAATAATTTGGCCCGCCATAACCATCTTGCAATGGAATATAGTTGGCAATAAATGTCACGTAGTCGCCTCGGCCTTGCTCATAACTATTAAATGCATAAAAGTCGGTTGAGTCTAACGTTGGAAAGCGACTAATGTTTGGCGCTTCACGGTGACTAGATGCCTCAATTGGGACGCTCACTAAGGTGCTGCATACTACTACTGCTAAAATGGACGGAGTTAATACTTTCATGATTGCTTCCTTTAGTTTTAGATTATATTCATAGCTAATAACGGGGGAGCGGTTTGATTGGATGCAGGAAATGTAAGATTAATTTAAATAAATGTGAAGTTTACTCTTATATCACTGATTATATTGCTTTTTTATTTTTGATTATTTTGCATTATTGTTATGGGTTACAGTGCGCTAATTAACTAAAAGCAAAAAAGCCAGCTAATGCTGGCTTTGTATTATTTCACTGAATAGTGGAATGCATTTTAATTACTTAAGGTGCATTTGTTAAAGCAATATAAGCTCTGTTGTATACAATACTTCTGTAGGCAGACCCGTCGGTGAGCCACCAATTGGCTCTAAACTAATCGCCAGTAGTGCAATATCTTGGGCACTAAAACGGCTATCTTTGAGCAATGATTTGACGCCATCTTTTGGTAAAATACCTAAAGAAATGGGGGTATCTTGACCTTTGAGAATCATCCATAATTGATAGTCTTTATCGTTTCTTGCAACTAATTTGTCACTGGCTTTAATAGATAAGTTTTGCTCATCTATATCAATAAACCACAATGGTTGTTCTGTTGCATCTTTAAACAAAGCAATTTGTTGTGTGGGTTGCACCGGCGCTTGTGGCTGCCAAATAATCACTGCAAGTATAATACTGGCCGCTGTCGCAATTAAAGACCATGCCTTCCAAATATGTGCTTTGGGCTTGATTACATTTGAGTCAGTGGATGATTGTATTGGCTTAGAAGCATCGATACGCTGAGATATAATTTGCCAAACTTTATCACTTGGTTGCTCTGATTGTATTGAGCTCGCTAAGTTATTTAAGTGTTGTTCCCATATCCACGTTGCTTCTCTAACACGTGTAGAAGTGAGCATTAAGCGTTGAAAACGCTTACGAGCTGAGCCTGTAAGTGTGCCTAAAACATACTCTGCTGCAAGCATATCTATCAGCTTTTGATTGTCATAATTCATAGCGTTAAGCACCTCTGCAGCTGTTGTAAGCCCCGTCTGATCCAGCTTTTAACTGTGCCAAGAGGAGTGTCTACGTGATCCACCAATTCGCTGTGAGTTAACCCTTTATAATAGGCTAAATGGATCGCTTGTTTTTGCTGCTCATCCAATTGTTCCATACAATCAACGAGTTTAGTTTTATCTTCGTAATCGACAGTTATTGCAGTATCTGCAATAGGTTCAAAGTGATCGTTGTCATCATCTAGGCTTTGTTCTTTACGAACCTTATGATAACGCAGTGAATCTAAGCTTCGATACCGTACGATACTGATCATCCAGCTAATAACAGTTCCTTTGCTGGCTTGGTATTCAGATGCGTTATGCCATATTTTAACGAACGCATCTTGCAATGCTTCTTCCGCATGAGCGCGATTTGTTAACATTTTTAAGCTGATGGCAAATAGTTTTGGGCTAGTTGCATTATATAGTTTTGCAAAAGCCTGTTTATTTCCTTGCGCTGTTTGACTCAGCAGCGGTAATAGTTCATCGATTTCCATAGAGTTCCTGTTGTTATTATTAGTAAACGTTTGAGGTTGATAATTGGATGCAAAATAAATTGTAGGGTTAAGTGCAGAGTATAATGCTTTAAATCTAGCAGTGATTTACGGCTTGGCAAGCATAGTCGATCAGTTTTTAAGCATACTAAACGTATTAAATTAATACAATTAAAGCAAAAATAGGCTAAAAGGTTAAAAAAATGTGTTTTTCCACAATAAAAGCACCCTTTTAGATATGGTTAAACAGTGGGTGAATGTAATACACTGTGGGAAAAGCACACAACACAAGAGAGATTAAAATGGCAGCATTTGGTACGGTATTTATGCCACAAATGATCCAAGCGAGATTTACTGATAATGCTTGGAGTGAGAGTGAAATTGTTCCTTCAGATAAAATAGAACTACACGCTGGAGCACACGTTCTTCACTATTCGAGTACATGTTTTGAAGGTTTAAAAGCATTTCGCCATGATGATGGCTCAGTATACATTTTCAGAATGGATGCAAATATTGCGCGTATGCAGCAAAGCTCGAAGTTATTAAGTTTGCCAAGCTTTGAAGGGCCAAAGCTTAAAACAATGATCACAGATATAGTAAAAGAATACGCTGACGAAACACCTTTACCACCGGGATCAATGTACATTCGCCCAACGCACATTGGCACTGAAGCTGCGATTGGCAAAGCGGCGGTTCCCTCTGCAAGTTCACTTATGTATGTATTGCTTTCACCAGTAGGGGATTACTTCGCTGGTGGCTCAACCGCACTGCGCGTATTACTAGAAGAAGATGGTATGCGCTGTGCGCCGCACATGGGAATGGTTAAAAGTGGTGGTAATTATGCCAGTGCATTGGCACCAATTTCAGCAGCCCGTGAAAAATACCAAGCAGATCAAATTTTATTTTGCCCAGGTGGTGACGTACAAGAAACCGGTGCTGCTAACTTTATTTTAATTGATGGTAACGAGATCATCACCAAAGCGCTCGACAGCACATTTTTACATGGTGTAACACGCCACAGTATTTTGACTATTGCCAAAGATTTAGGCATGACAGTGTCAGAACGTAACTTTACAGTTACTGAATTATTAGAGCGTGCAGCTAAGCCAGGCACTGAGGCTGCGCTTTCTGGTACAGCTGCTGTGCTCACTGCGGTAGGGACTTTTATTCATAATGATAAAGAATATAAAGTAGGTACTGGCGAGCCGGGTCCAACGACAACCCGTTTACGTCAAGCATTGAATGATATTCAGTGGGGTAAAGCACCAGATACACATGGTTGGTTAACCAAAGTAGACGTTTAATTTCTGTGTAATTCATTATGCCTAAGAGAAAGCTAGCCATAATACTGGTATGCTGAAACTTGGGCTTTTTCATTTCAATATCCTACCCTTAAACTGTAAGTAACTCACACCTGTGTGTAAAATCAACGCAAAGCTTTCAAAATGAAAATTTTAGTTATTGAAATATAACAACTTTTATTTTAATTATCTCGGCGTAATTATTGCAAACTAACCTACAAAGTGGTTTGTTCATTCAGTACTAACCACATAAAATTAATAACAAAGGAGAATCTATGTGGGCCGCAATTAGTTATATTGTATTGGCAGTGGTTTTTATTGTGATGGGCTGGCAAGTTGATGCTGTTTATTTTTCCATTATGTTTTATTGGACTGCACTGTCATTGCTACTTGTAGGTGGTGCGTATGTGTTTAACGTAGCCAAAATTTTTCGTAAGCGTGAAAACGGAGTCATTCCCTTTTATATCCGCTGGGCTTTTGTGCCTTTTTTATTGGGTGCACAAGTTTACAACGCTTGGAGCCGAAAAAGAGATAAAGTACCGCCATTACAACAGATAAATGATCACTTATTTTTAGCGTGTCGTTTATTTCCCTCAGACATAGACACCATGAAAGAGAATAATATCACAGCTATCTTAGATGTAACTTGCGAGTTTGATGGACTAGAATGGTCATCCACTCAAGAGAATATCAAATACCTGAATATCCCTGTACTTGATCATCGCGTGCCTACGCGATCACAGCTTAATCAAGCTTTAAATTGGATTGATCATCATATTAAAGCTAATCGCCGTGTGGTGGTGCATTGTGCACTGGGTCGTGGACGGTCAGTATTTGTTATGGCAGCTTATTTATTGAGTCAAAATAAGGACGCTGATGTTCATCAAGTATTAGCACAAATTAAAGAGACCCGTGAAACAGCTAACCTCAATAAACACCAATTACGTCATTTAGTTAAACGCCATCGTAGTGGGGAGTTGCTTATAAAAAATAAAGCAGTGTTAATTGCAAACCCAGTATCTGGTACAAAACTGTGGCAACAAAAAAAGGACATGATTATTAATCGCTTGTCTGCCTATTACGATTTGACAGTGTTAACAACCTCAAAAGAAGAAAATGGTATTGTATTAGCAAAGCAAGCTATGAGTGACAGCCCAAATTTGATTATTGCCTGTGGCGGCGATGGAACAGTTACAGAGGTTGCCAGTGTACTTGTTAATACCGATTGTAAACTCGGCATAATTCCGTTGGGTACAGCTAATGCCCTTGCTCATGTTTTGATGGGGATAAAATCTAAATTAATCCCTGTTGAAACGGCATGTGACCTTATCATAGATGGTCAAACTCAACGTATGGATACAGCTTACTGTAATGGCGAGCTTATGCTGCTATTGGCTGGAATTGGCTTTGAGCAAACGATGATCGAAAAAGCTGATCGCGAAAGTAAGAACGCGGTTGGTCAAGTTGCATACTTACAAGGTTTTTGGCAGGCATTAGGTCAGCAAAAAGCGCAAAAGTTGAGTGTAAAGTTAGATGACAATGCGCCTCAAGAATTATTTACAAACAGTCTGATTGTTGCCAATGCTGCGCCGTTTACTACATTGTTGGCCCAAGCTAGCGGTCAGCCGGATCACAATGATGGCTTACTAGATGTTAATTGGCTAACGCCCAATGTAGATAATTCGACCAATGTGCTTAGCATTGCAGAGCTTGTTTTAAGCAGTGTAACGCAGGCTCACTTAGCGATAAACTCGCACCACACCAATGCTCGTCGGGTGGTGGTAAGCGCTGATGATGAGGTTAAATATGTCATAGATGGTGAAGTTAAAACAGCAAATGAATTAGTGATCGAAATTGAACCTAGCTCACTCGCTGTAGTGTGTGCAGAGCAGCCAGTTTAATTACTTTTTAATACTTGGCCAGACGAAGCCGCTTGCTTGCGGCTTTGTTTCAACACAGTTATCAAGATAAAGCTGTTCTACCTTAGTGCGTGCCCAAGGGGTTTTGCGTAAAAATTTAAGGCTCGATTTAACGCTAGGATCAGACTTAAAGCAGCGAATGTCCACTTGTTCGCCCATGGCTTTCCAGCCGATTGTTTGTTCAAGTTTTACGACGATTTGTTCAAGGGTTATGCCGTGTAATGGATTGTTAGCTTGCTGATTCATAATTCACTATAGCGTTAAAAAATTCGGGGCTATTGTAGCCTAAGTGGCCGTTGATACCAACGCGATATCTTTGTGCAGTATTAAATAACCCCAGTTTTGGCTAATTAACCCGAATTGTTTTAGGTGCTTTTGGATAAATAATCTCGTTTTCATCACTGAGCATTAACCATATCAATGAACTATTATTATGCTGCGGTTTTTTTGCAGTACATATGACTTTTAAATTAGCCATGATAACGACAGCACCTTCACTGTAGCGTTTATCATCAAACCAACAGACAGATTGCTGGTTAATAACATCTTGTGGATTTAATAATAATGTTGTTTTTAGATTGTCTCCAAAGCTATTTACAGAGTAAATAAAACAAACAAAACATAGACCTATAGTAGTTAAAATTCTCATATTCAGCCTTTGCATTAAAAAATAACTCCACTAAGCTTATACCCAAGTTACCAAGAATTACTAGTAGCAATTTTTCAATTGGTTGCTAATAAGTGTTTTAGAGTGACTTGGGTATAAAATGTGTTAGGGTAAATAATCAATAAAATAATAATTTCGAAAACAAGGTGAACACATGCAATTTAACCAAAAGATGATGGATGAATTTGAACTGCTTGCTAAATTTCCTGTTAGCAGCAAAATGCAAGGTATTAAGATTCATAGCGATGCCAACGACAGTGTTATTAGCGCCGCACAGCGTTTATTTGAAAAAGGGATTATAGATAGCCCAGACGGCGGATATTTAACCGATCTGGGCTTAGATTTAATTGAGCATGTTACTGTGATACACAGCGCGCTGAGCAGTTAGCCAGCATCAAGCTGATTTTGCGGTGCTGCATCACTAAATGCAGCTAGCGTATTACAATGCGCGTATATGGCTGCTATTTTCGGATACGCAGTCATATCGACATTAAAGCGCAAGGCATTAAATACTTGTGGCACTAAACACACATCAGCTAGACTCGGTTTATCTCCAACACAAAAATCATGCTTCTCATCCAGTAATAACTCTAGCTTTTCAAAGCCTACTTCAACCCAATGACGGTACCATTTATTTTTGGCTTCATCATCAACCGCAAGCTCAGTGCTTAAATACTTAAGTACGCGCAAGTTATCGATAGGGTGAATATCGCACGCTACGGCATAACTTAAATTACGGATTTGTGCTTTTTGCCATGCATTGCCGTAAATCAACGGGTGTTGAGGGTACGTTTCATCAAGGTATTCTAAAATGGCTAACGATTGTCCTAGCACTCCTTCCTCAGTTTCAAGCGCGGGTAATAACCCTTGTGGGTTTTTACTCAGGTAGTGCTCACCTTGCTGCTCTGACTTTAATAAGTTTACAGGTACTAGCTCATGATCAATGGCTTTTAAATTAAGTGCAATACGCACACGATAAGCCGCAGATGAACGAAAATAAGTATACAGTTTCATGAAATGACCTTATTCAGCTTTAAAATGTTTTTTAATTGTACGCCAGCAATCAGTATAGTTTGGTTGGCGCTCTTTGCCTTCGAGGGCATATTTTGTAGGCGAAATTACATAGCGCGACTCAAACATAAAGGCGAGTGTGTTTTCGTAGCGCTGAGGCTCAAGTTCAGCATTTGACGCTTTTTCAAATACATCGGCTTCTGGCCCATGTGGCGACATACAATTATGTAAACTCATTCCACCAGGCACAAAACCATGCTCTTTGGCATCGTACACACCTTCAATTAGCCCCATAAATTCACTCATAATATTACGGTGATAATAAGGTGGGCGGAAGGTATTTTCAGCGACCATCCAACGTGGCGGGAAGATTGCAAAATCAATATTTGCAACGCCTTCAGTACCTGATGGTGACGTAAGCACTGTGAAAATTGACGGATCTGGGTGATCAAAGCTTACTGTGTTCATCACATTAAAGCGTGCTAAATCGTATTTATACGGCGCGCTATTGCCTGTCCACGCGACAACATCTAGCGGGGAGTGACCAATATCACAGCTGAACATATTGCCGTTAAACTTAGCGATTAATTCAAACTCGCCTTCTTTATCTTCAAACGCGGCCACAGGGTATTGAAAATCACGATCGTTTGCATAGCCGTTTGCGCCCACAGGGCCTCGCTCAGCTAATACATATGCGTGGCCGTAGTTTTCACAAATATAACCTCGGGCCGTGTCAGTTAGTAGCATCACTTGGAATTTAATACCACGAGGTATTACCGCAATCTCACCAGCCTTCACAGTTAAGTTACCACATTCAGTTTTAAGCAGTAGCTCGCCTTGCTGCGGAACAAACAGCATTTCACCGTCAGCATTATAAAAATAGCGGACGGTCATTGATTTATTGGCTACATATACGTGAATACCAATCCCTGCTTGGCCATTAGCATTGCCATTGGCGGCCATTGTGATCAGACCATCTATAAAATCTGTAGGTTGGCTTGGAATATCAATAGGGTTCCAACGTAACATAGTGGGTGGAGTCGGTACTTCAGTGATTGGTGCTGTGCGAATTAAGCCATTGTCTATTGCAGTGTAATCACCTTGTACCACTGAAGGGCGAATACGGTACATCCAAGTGCGACGGTTATCAGCACGCGGGGCAGTGAACGCTGTTGTACTAAATTGTTCAGCGTACAAATCATATTTTACTTTTTGAGGGCTAAATTGACCAATAGGTAATGCACCGGGTAGGGCTTCGGTTTCAAACTCATTACCAAACCCTGTCATGTATTTTAATTCGCTTGTCATCACTCGACTCCTTTGTGTTTTACTGTAAGATACTCTCATGTGAGATTAAATTCAAACCTTCTGTTTTTATCGTGCTGTACATATTTATGGACAGGCAAAACACGACTGTAAAGCCCATTTGGGCGGAGATTTAAGAAGATGGCACTCGATTTAGCGACCTTTTTACCTTATAGATTAGCAAACCTAGCCAGTAAAATGAGTGAGGAGTTTGCGAATGTATATCAACAACAAAGCGACTTAACTATTCCACAATGGCGTATTTTATTTAATTTAGCGCAGTTTGGGCAAAGCCATGCAAAAGCTTTGTGTGAGCAAGCAGCAATGGATAAATCAACTGTGTCACGCGCTATCAAAGCATTAATAGATAAGCGTTATGTGTTGAGTTTAGAGAATCCACAAGACAAGCGAGCCAATCTACTGGCACTGAGTGATGAAGGTCATAGTTTATATCAGCAACTGGCACCAGCTGCATTAGCGTGGGAGCAAGATTTATTAGCGTCATTAACGCAAGATGAGTATACGGTTTTGTTAAGTTGCTTAAATAAATTACAGACAAAATTAGAGGCGTAAAACAAAAAAGCCCATCAAAAGATGGGCTTTAGAATGCTTATTGTATCAAGCTAACTTGGAAAATTAGAAAGTGTATTTAACACCAATACGCATTTCCCACAGTGAAGGTCTTGATTCAACGCTTGCGCCTGATGGGTCTTTAAACTCATTAAACACGTATTGTCCGTTTACGATACTAGCGTCAACAGCACTTTGCATTGCACTGCCCGTTTTAAGTACGCCCCAGTCATCGTTTATCATGTTACCGATGTTTTTAATAACAAAGTATGCAGCGCCTTTTTGGCCTTCGCCAAAGCCCATAAACTCTTGCTCTACTTTGAAATCTAGCGTTACCCACCAGTCGCCATCGATGCTGTTACGGTTATTAATTTTACCGCGTGTTAGGCCTTCACTTTCAACCCATTCATTAAATGCTGCTTGGTCAAAGTCATCACCATAAACAACTTGGCTGTCGTCAAGTGTTGGAACATAAAGTAATTGGCGAGGTGCGTCGTTGAAGCCAAGTGAGTAGTTATCTTGGTTTTCAAATCCATACGAGTATGGGTTAGTTTGTTGTGCTTGACCAAATAAGTTGAACTTAGTCTCGTAGCCATCAAAAATTTCATGGTTGTACGATACGCTCATAGTAAAACGATGAGGGATTTCGTAGTTAGATGTTGCAAGGCCTGGGTTTTCTGAATCAGATACCGCAATACGATGGTAGTTAGAAAACGCAACCGAGCTGGTCATTGGGTGAACATCTTTTGCGATGGTATAAGCATATGAAAGTGCTAAATCAATACCGTTGTCAAAAGACTTGTTCATCGCTAATGATAAAACCTGTGAGTATGCATCGTCACCTTTTACATTAGTAAGAAGGAAGTCTGAACCACCGTTGTAAATTGGGCGTCCGTCTGGTGCAACACCTGTTTGCTCGTAAGCTAGGTTTTTAACAATTGCTGAGTCTTGTTTATCAGTGTAAAGATAATCAACGTTAAACACATAATCGTTTTCAGTGATGTATGTCGCACCTAAAGAGAACTTCCACTCTGAAGGGATTTCAAAGTCAGGATCTGTTACGTTAACATCTGCATCCGCACCACCTTGGCCTACAGTGTCGTAAAGATCTTGTGGGATATCGTAACCAGGTTGGCCATTGCCATTAAATGCCACCGCGTCAGGACCTAGGATTTGCATACCACGTTGATTAATTTGGACATTACGAACACCATCGTTTGAATAGCTGTTTGAAATCCAAACATTTGGGTTACCGCCTGAGTACAAGCCAATACCACCACGGAACTCTAATTCATCGCTGTAAATCCAGTTTACACCTAAGCGTGGTTGTAATAGATCAACACCGTCTAAGTTTTGACTGTTTGAAAAACCGTAGCGGTCTTCAAAATTTTGATTAAATGTTGGTACATCATCACTGGTATAAAAATCATAACGAAGACCGGCAACAATTGAAATGTCGTAATCAATTAGGTCAAACTTATCTTGGAAATATAACGTGTTTAATGCGTACTTGAATTCACCCGCTGCGTCATCTGGGTTATGGCTTGCTGCGTTACCGTAATAAACACGAGCAATACCATCTTCAAAGTCCTGTATGGAGCTAAAACGGTACTCACCTTCATTATGTTGTACGAATAAGTTGAACACATCAAGCTCTTCACGCTCATAACCAAACGATAGCTCATGATCTTCTAAGTAGTAGGTACCTGCAAGTTTAAGTGATAAATTATCGTATTTAAGTTTGTTAGCTTGGCGAGAGTCATCTGGGCCTAAGTAAACATTAACATTGCCGGTAAATACATTAAACTCACCAAAACCTGATGCAGCATCAAGTGAATTTTGGCGGTTATCAAGCTTTGAGTAGCCTACGCGCACTTCAGTTGAAAAGTCATCTGTCCAATCTGAGTAGAACGATGTTACGTATGACTGAAGCTCCGCGCCACGCTCAAAAAAGTGGTTTGACAAAGATAAACGGCTTGACCCGCTATCAGATTGCGATAGTGAATAACCATCGTTATAGTTATAAACAAAGCTTGCACGGTGATCGTTATTGATGTTCCAATCAAGCTTGATTAAGATTTTTTCATCTTCAACAGGCATACTTGGTACCATAGTACCTGGATCGTAGTCATAAGTGTCGATTGAGATTTGTCTAATGCGATCTACCGTTGCTTGGTCAATACGACCATTTGCAAACGGGGCATAATCAAAAATTTGTGCGCCTTCAAGCTTTTCGTATGAAGTGAACAAGAATAACTTATCTTCAATTAGCGGAAGACCTACATTAAAGCCATAACGTTTTTCTGAGTAGTCACCTAAGTCTTGTTTTTCGCCTTCGATTGAATCGCCAGACATTGCATCATTGGTGTAGTCGTAGAAAAAACCACCTTTGATTTCATTTGTACCAGACTTAGTTACTGCGTTGATGTTACATGATGTGAAACCACCATATTGTACATCAAATGGTGCAAGCTCTACGGCTACTTGTGCGATTGAATCGAAAGAGAATGGCATTCTTTCAGTTGGATAACCGCTTGAGTTCAAACCGAAGTTATCGTTCATACGAACACCATCAACAGTTAAGCTATTGAAGCGTGGGTTACCACCACCACAGTTGATAGCGCCTGCGTTTGTCTCGTCGATATAGATACGTGGGTCGGCACGAACAATGTCTTTTAAGTCGCGGTTAATAGCAGGTTTGTTTTCTAAATCATCTAGTGAGAAATGAGAAGCAGGACCTGTACTGCCTGATTGTGAGCTGATAGGTGCACCACTTACAACAATTTGTTCCATTTGTTGTGAACGCAGGGCCACAGAAATAGGGTAAGTTTGACCTAGTGTTAAATAGACGTCGTCTAGTTGCGCGTCTTCGTAAGTATCAGAATCTACGATTATTTTGTATGGGCCACCAACACGTAAACCCTTTGTAGAAAAGTTACCTTGTTCGTTTACCGTTGTTGTTTTTGTTGAACCAGAAGGTATATGAATAATAGTAATTTGCGTGCCTGAGGCAGGGTTACCATTAGGGCCTGTGATTTGACCTTTTACAGATGATGCAGTTTCATTTGCAAAAGCAGCACCACTTGCGCCAACACATGCTGCAATAGCAAGTGATAACGCAGTTTTGCGTAGTTGAATTTTCATTATTAATTTCCCGTGTAAGGTATTATATTTTAGTAATTTTAAGTTGTAACATGCTTGGTTTGCTAAGCAATAAATTGTACCCATTCATTTTATTACAAATAGATTACATTGCACACAAATTTGTAATAAAAATAATGATAGGCGCTGAAATGAGTGCCTTAATCATGAAATACACTGTAATTTAGGTGTTTTTTATGACAGTAGTATGAAATCGATTATTTTAGATATAAAAAAACCCGCCAATAAAGCGGGTTTTTGATTATTCACTTACACAGTGGTATTAGAACTTGTAGCTAATGCCAATTTTAGCTTGCCATGCAGATGATGACGTTGTGATTTGGCTGTAGTTACGAACATCAGCACCGTTATAACGGCTATCGATGATGTAGCGGCCTTGGTCATCTAAACCACCAAAGTCATACACAGCTTGGTCAGAGAAACCTAGGCGTTTTTCAACACCCCAATCGCTATTAAGCAAGTTTGCGAAGTTATCAACCATGAAGTAAACCTCACCGCTGTGGCCTTTAGCAAAACCAGGGATTTGTTGCTTGATGCTTACATCCATTGTGGTAACCCAAGGTTGAGTACCTGTGTTACGGTTTAGGATAGTGCCACGTTCAGAAATACCTGCGCGATTAAGTAGCGTTTCAAGTTCAGACCAGCTCATGCCTGATTCTTCCCAGTTTACATTAGCGTCATCAGCCCCTGTTGGGATATACGCTAAGTAAGCAGAGCTTGAGTTAAAATCACGTGAGTCACCTAAATCACCATCTCGGAACATACCCATAGTGTAACTAAATGGACGACCTGAACGACGCTCAAAGTACATGTTGAACTTAGTTGCATAACCTGCGAAAAACTCAGTGTTGTAGCTCACGTTGATTTTAAAGCTGTGCTCAACTTCATATGAACCACGGTGCGCTAAATCTTGGTTACGGTTTTGCGTAATGTTGTACTGGTAGTTACTTTGTGCACGCGATGAAGAACCTGATGCTGCTTCAGTGATATCTTGGTGCGCATAGCTTGTTGAAATATAAAGACCGTTGTCCCACTCTTTTGCAAGAGCTGTTGAGAATACAACTGAACGGCCATCTTCAGACGAGTTGGTCATCGCAATATCAAAGTTATCTTGTAAATCGCCAGTGTAGATACTCTCTTGAATTAAACGATCACCATCAGCAGCTGTGCCAACAGGACGAATGGCTGTGTTGTGCCAAACCGCTTCATTTTCTTTAACATGGTAAGCAATTTCTGCCTGCCATTTAAAGCCGTTGCCTAGTAATGCTGAATCAAAATCGTATTCAAAGCCTATTTGCGAACGAATGCTTGAAGGTAATTCAAAGTTTGGATCAACATAGTTCGTGCTACCTGCACCTTGAACTAACGTGTTTTTGATTTCATCTGGTACAACGGTAATGTCTGCAGGGTTAGCCGCATAGTATTCGTCGATAGCGCTTTGTGGTGCTGCAACGAATGTAATACCGTCATTTTGGTATGAATTGTTATACCATACGTTTGGAATACCACCTTGGAAACGACCAATACCACCATTGATAGTAAGGGCTTCGGTTGCATAATACTTAAAGCCAACACGTGGTAAAATAATATCTAAGCCATCTAGGTTTTCTTGGTTAGTAAAGCCATAGGTGCTCGCAAAGTTTTCATTCAGCGTTGGTTTGTCATCTGACGCTAAACGCTCATAACGAATACCTGCTGATAATTCTAAATCGTCGCCAATGTAGAAAGTATCTTCAATATATAGCGCTAATTGACTGCGAGTTGCATCGTATGCTGTATCTGCTGGGTTATTTGTGTACGCATTGCTGTAAGAGAAGTCATACGTATCTCTAAAGTTACCTACTTCACGGTTTGCAAATCCGTCAAACGTATCGAACTCCCACGAGCCTAGTGAGTTTGCGGCGAATAGATTGTAAAGGTTAAGTGACTCGTAACGCGCACCAAAGCTAAGCTCATGCTCATCTAAAAGGTAGGTTGCGTCAAGCGTTAAGGTAAGGGTTTCAGTTGCAGAAGAGTTTGCATGGCGGAATTCGTCAGTACCAAACTGGAATGCAGGCCCACGGAAGCGCTCTTCAACTTTTACACTACCGATGTTTGAATTTGTAATGCTGTCAGAAGTAACATCTTTGTATGCAATACCGATTTCAGTAGAGAAGTCTTCATTCCAATCAGAGTAAAGCTTGGATGAGAAGTTATTAAACTTAGTTGCATAGGTGTAACGTGATGATGCTAAATCAACCGTACTACCGCCTGTGCCAAAATTACGCTCATCTTGGTCATCTTGCCACTGGTAAGTAAAGTCTAAACGGTGGTCATCATTAACGTTCCAGCTTAGTTTAACCAATAAAGATTCATTGCTATCTTCAGGGTCACCACCTAATGAGTCTTGCATGCCGTAAACTGAATCTAGAATTGAGATAAACTGGTTAAAGCTTTCTTCAGATACATCGTATTCGTTGGTCGCGCCTGAATCTTCAAAACCGTAATCTAGGTCAAGCTCGCTCTTCCAGCTGTTGTAGTTTACAAAATAAAATAGTTTATCTTCAATTAGCGGGCCGCCAATATTAAAGCCAAAACGCTCTTCTGTTTGGTTTGGTGATACTTTGTTAACTTCATAGGTGCGGTGGCCATCTTTATCTAATACAGGGCTGCCATCAGCTGTAATTTGTGAAATGCTGTCCACATCACCGGCGATATCAGGTGTTGATGTTTCGTAAAAACCAGAAAACTTAAACTCGTTAGTACCTGACTTTGTTACGGCGTTGATTGTGCCGCCACCAAAGTTGCCTTTAGATGCAGAGAAAGGAGAAACATCTACAGAAATTTGTTCGATCGCATCAAGTGCTACAGGAGGTTGCGCAGTTGGGTAACCACCATAGTTAAGACCGAAGTCATCGTTTTGGCCAATGCCATCAACTGTTAAGCTATTTGAACGCGGGTTGCTACCAGCAAATGTTAGTTCGCCATTACCGTTGATGCTTGCAAGTGGGTTTAAACGGGCAACATCTTTAATATCGCGATTAAAGCTTGGCATATTATCGATGGTGTCTTCACCGAATACGCTGCTAGAACCACCTGACTGTTGTACAATTTTATAGCCAGATACTTCGATCTTTTCCATGCTTAACGGTGCTAACTGTGACGATAAACGATATGTATCACCTAGCTCTAAATAAATGTTATCCAACGTTGTGTCGTTAAACGTGTCTGAATCTACAACAACCGTGTAAGGACCGCCTACGCGAAGACCATTTGCGATAAACGTACCACTTTCGTTAGTCGTTAATTCACTCACAGTACCTGTTGGTTGGTGGATAACTTTAATTTTAACATTGGCAGCGGCAGCGCCAGAAGGCGTAGTAATTTTACCGCGCATTGCTGATGATGTATCTGCTGCCATAGCACTCGTTGAAACACCTAAAGCGAGTATTACCGCTCCAGTTAATTTCGAAAGACGAAGCTTGTTCATTTTGTTGATTCCCGTGTAATAGGTTATTTAAGGTTTTTACTAATTGATGTTAGATGGCATCTTAAGTGCCTTGTCTAACGGTTTTGCTGAGCTATCGAACAAAGTATTCAATAACCCTGCGAGTCTGATACCGGCTTGAAGTAAGCGTGTTTTAACAATCGGAACATTGTTGTAAATGTAGCTATAACTAACTTTATCGTTTTCTAATTTGTATAAGTTAGTGGCTAAGTTATGTGATTCGGTTAACCATTGCTCAGGTGAGCTTGCAAGGTACTCAGCTTTTATTTCAGCATTATGAATGTCGATAAATTGTGCAAACTCAGTGAACGATAAGTTTTCGCTCTCAACTAATTTGGTATCCCACAGTGAATGCAGGTTGGTGTTTTCACCAAAGAAGGTTACTTTAATGCGGTTACCGCCTCTATCTTCGGCACGGCCAGCGTGAAATGGTTGGTGTGCATCACCCACTAAGTGAACAAGAAACCGCAGGCTAAAACGTTTAGCGTCCACAGTACTTTTTTCGTTCTTAAGCGTCTCAATAGCAAAGTACATTCCTTCAAGAATATTTTTTACGTTATCTTTATTTAATTGATGAGAATGGTCGTGAGAAAACTGTGAAGAATTAGTAGGGGAGTTAATATAGTGCCAGCGAGAGGATTTCTTTTGCCAAAACTCGCTTGGGTTCGAACGCATTTCATCAGCCCAAGTAGATATTTGTGCAAGGCTTTCACCTTCTAATAGTTTGCTAAGTGATGAGCGGGTGGTATCGGTTATGTGGTTATCGGCAACCTGGCCAACAATTCTGTGGCCATTTTGACCCCAAGCGAGCGCATTTTGGGATGTAAAAAGAAAGCTAATAGCTAAAAAACAACTGAGACCACTAATCCGATTGCTTAACATTTGTATTTTCCTAAAAATAAATTAACTGCGTACTGAACTATTCTTAGAGGTCAATTGTCCTGATTTTTAGTGGAATAGGAAGGACTCAACAAGATTCATAATTTCTTGTTCATAAACTATATTTATCAATGGGTTATTTGTTTTGAGTAAAATTACCTATTGTAATGAGTAATTAAAATTGTTCAAATGGTGATATATTCGCTTTTGGATTGTTGAAGATTTGAAAATTAAGCAGCAGATATTATCTCACTCTACATTTGTTACAGTTTTACTACTGTTTTTTGTGATGCTTTGGTTTACCACTCAATTGATTGTGGCTACTGAATCGAAAACGCTGAAGCCTTTAATAGAAACATCGAGCCGTTGTTTTACATCTGCGTCGCAAAACAAAGAGCAATTAATTATCTATGCAACGTCACAAAAAGTAGCTAAATCAATTATTAATAGTTTGTGCGAAGATACTGTTGTAACAAAGCAATACGGTGAAGTACGAGGTTTTTGGGGTTATCGTACTGCTGACAGTATTGAGTTTGTGGGTAAAGGAATTGCTGATCTGATATTAGCGAAAAACAATATTATGTCTGCGTTTAAGGCAGAATCTACGTATAACTACCAACCAATTGTAGGTTTTCCAAGCTATACCGCATTTTTTATATCAGCAAAAGAAAAGCCTAAAATTGAAAAACAGTATTTTTTAGATAAGCGAATTGGCTTACTAGATTATCCAACCAGCCGCTCAGGTCATATTTTACCAAAACAAACCTTTAAAGAGTTAGGTATCAACTTAGAAAATTTAGACGTAACCTACGCAAGCTCCCACAGTGAGCTTAGGGAGTTACTCGCAAACGGTGAGGTAGATATTATAGCCTCATTTTGGAAAAATACAGATCAACAAAGCTTTTCAAAAAACTATATTACGCCTATCAGTAATAATATTATTGGCACACGCTGGTATTTAAAAATGCAACACGAAAATACTGACTTGCTATGTGCTATTCAAATAAATTTACTAGCGTTATCACAATCACAAACGTCTACTTACTTCAATCATGTTGAGCCCTATTGGCAATGCAGCGATTCAGGCGCTGTTTTCTTAGGAGAGGGTGATGATTAATAAATTTTGCCAAGTGGTTATAGTACTTGTTTTTATATTTTCTATAGTGATTTTTAAAGCTGCGGGTTATCTGCAACAACAACACAATATTGAGAATGTTATTACCCAAGCAGAAAAGCGTATAGCGCTTGATATACCTCGCTTAGATTTATCGAATACGTTTTTAAAACATTCGGGCAATAGTGCAGCAATCAAAGGCTACCTCAGGCGATTGAATAAGGCGCTAGAAAGTGACGCTGTGACTGTGGAGGCCATTGGTGAGACTAAAATAGAAGCTGCAGACTTAAGCAGTAAGTCGGTAATTGTTCGCCAACTTGCAACCAGTGATAGTAGTGTTGCAGTCACGTTTCGAATTAACCATACATTTTGGCAGCTAGGTGATTTAGCAAGTGCTTTAATTTTGGCTTTGTTTGCTTTAGCTTTTGGTTATTGGGCTGGGAGTATTAAACGCTCCAAAGCGGGTGCTATTAGGGCACGCAAGCAAGCAGATGAAACCCAAGCACCAGAGCCGTTTAAATTGGTTGTAGATCTTAATACTAAAACGTTGGGCAGTACGCATGATGCAGCATTAAATGTATCATTAGCTAATAAACCATTATGTTTTTACTTAGCACTGATTGAATTTTGCAGCGAGCAGCCAGATACCATTTTAAATCAAAATAAAAATGTGCCAGATGAGTTGATAGACATTGCAAACAAATATTTTTACCGACTAATAGAGCTCGGACACACGATTCGTAAACGGCCCAACTTTTCCAACAGTTTGGAAAAAACACTCAGTGAAATTCGTGCTGCATTAGATGAAGTGTTAGTTGAATACCCAGAATTAAAAGAGATTTATTACCCGCCGAAAGCGCATGGCGAAGGCTCTCGTTCGCGCCTGCACAGTTATGGTTTAAACCAAATTAGCAATGAGTGTATTGAAGTGATTGGTAAGTAACTGGGCAAACATTTAACACGAGTAGGTTTAACGCTTATTTTGCGTAATACCATGCAATGTAAGATTAAATAGTCTTGAGCCTACACATAACAATGCCACTACAGCACTGAGGTCAATTGTTCCTCAGTGCTGTAAGTTGTTTGCTAAAGGTTATTTAACCTGAACTCTGGATAATAAATCTATCTCCAGCGGCTACTTTCAACGCTAACTGCGTTGAATTTACATGCAATAGGCCAGCTATTGACGCGTAAATTCGCCTTGTTATCGCTAAAAGTCTCCGGCTGGAGACGAACAAATATATTTGTGATTTAATATCAATACATTAGTACATCTCTTAACCCGAGTTCAGGTTATTTAGGTGCAAACGCTGCAGCACTGATTGGGCTGTTTTCTGTAAAAAAACGTTTTAATGCTTGGGCATCAGTTTCGTCAGTGCTCACAAACCCTTGACGATCAGTCAATGTGGGATATCCATCACCGCCAGAGGCATTATAACTGTTAATACTCATACGGTAGGTCGCGCTTAAGTCCAGTGGCTGGCCATTAATAAGTACACTGACTAATTTTCCGTTTTCGCGCTTGAAACGCATTTTATGATACTGCATGTAAGCGCCAGCATCGGGTGGGAAGCTTGTTACAACGTCTAAGTAATCCCATAAATCTTGGCCTTGCCAATCCATGTAAGTAATACGATTTTTAAAAGGGTGAACTTTTAAGATGTCCTTGTAACTGACTTCACCAGCAGCAATGCTATCGCGAATACCACCGCCACTAATAATTCCAAAATCTGCGCCGACTGTACTCATTTGAGCCGCTATAATTACGCGTGCTAAATTAGTTTGTTGATAACGTACTTTGTTGCGGTCACCTTCTAATTTTGCGTCAACAAAGCCGATTTTGCCTTCAATTTGTTTCGCACCTTTTGCTTGGTAGTTAGCTAAAAATGACTTGAGCTCAGGGTTAGGTGTAATGTACTTTGCAGCTAAAACAGGTTTTGTAGTGCCGTCAGCTTGTGGTTGTTCTATGTATAGATTTACAGGGAGTAATTTGTAATCAATTAATGTGAGTTGGCCGTTTTGTAGTTTAAATTCAGCTTTACCTACATATTTTCCCCATTCATGTGCTTGCATGATCCAAGTACCATTTTGCTGATCTGGTTTACAAGCTTTACCTGGGCCAAAATTATCATCATTGATGTTTTTATCTGCCATACAAATCGGCTCTTGAGAGTGGCCGCCGATGATCATATCCAGTGTGTTTTTAGGGAGTGAACGAGCAAGTGTTACATCGCCTGGCGCATTAATACCAAATGCAGCATCTACATAGTGGCCCATATGCGTTACGGCAATGGTAATGTCTGGTTGGTATTGCTGATTGATTTTGTTTACCAATGTGTTGGTCACGTCTATCGGCTCTTTGAACTCTAAACCGCCAATATATTGAGGATTACCAATTTTAGCTGTATCGGTAGTGGTTAAGCCAATAACTGCAATTTTAAGTCCTTGCTTATCAAATACCTTATAAGGCTGAAATGCATTTTCACCGGTTTTTTTATCAAAAATATTAGCTGATAATAAGGGAAAGTTTGCCCATTGCTGTTGTTTCTTTAATACACTTAAAGGGTTGTCAAATTCGTGATTCCCCAATGCCATTGCATCATAGCCTATCAACGACATACCTTTAAAATCTGGCTCGGCAAATTGTAAATCAGACTCAGGTATACCTGTATTTATATCGCCACCAGAAAGCAGTAAAACAGCATGGCCTTGTTTTTGTGCATCATTTCGCAATTGATCAATCAACGTTTTGCGTGCCGCCATACCATACTCGCCTTTTTCATTGTGCCAAAAGCGACCATGATTATCATTGGTATGTAAGACAGTTAAATAGCGAGCTTCATTTGAAGAGGTTGATTCGTGTTGGGGGGGGTTATTACTACAAGCAGAAACACTTAATAGTAAGAGAAAACTAATAATTACGCGCATAATGTGACCCGTGTTGTCAGATGCTGTTCATTAAACGCGTAGTTTAAACTAAATTTATGACTAAATAACGTTTACAGCGCTACTTTTTTAGTTTTCAGTCTCTAATTGTCCTGTTGCCGCTAATTGCCTGCGGTTTAGTTCCTGCTCAGCGAGTGCTGATTTTTCATGATTGTTACCCACCATCCAATTTAAAAAACTGGCTGGGAGCTTTGTATACGACTGACCTTGATGTAACCCAAAGTCGCAAATATGCTCATTGCTTTGTGACATGACGGTTGATCCTGTTGTGTGTTTTTGTTGTCGCGGTCATCCTAACAAATTAAAACCATGGAATTGAGATCATTTAGTTTTAAGCAGCGTCTCTTTATAACGTCAACGAATAAAGAACAAGGTGTAAGTAAGTGTAACTCGATTGTAACCGTTTTGAGTTGATTTGTATTATTAATGGTTTGCAGCTCGTAATTGATGCAGTGTTTGTATAGTATTTTCATTAAATTTACATAAGAACAACACTGTAACTGGAAACAAAAACAATGAAAAAAATGATATTAGCAGGGCTTCTAGCGGTCACAACATTTGCCAGCAGCGCGACTGTTGTTGAAATGCAAACCTCGCAAGGAACCATCACTATCAATTTATTTGATCAACACACACCGAAAACAGTTGAAAACTTTTTGAGTTATGTTGATAACGAATTGTATAACAACACAGTGATTCACCGCTCAGTTAGTAACTTTGTGATTCAAGGTGGTGGATTCACCTATAACAATGAGTTTAAAGCAATTGAGACATCAGATGCTGTTGATAACGAGCCTGTTTTATCAAATGTAAAAGGCACTATCGCTATGGCAAAGTTGGGCAATGATGCAAACAGTGCGACCAGCCAATGGTTTTTTAATTTAAAAGACAACAGCGCAAATTTAGATAATCAAAATGGTGGTTTTACTGTATTTGGCCAAATTACGACAGATAGCTATGCTGTAATTGATGCAATTCGTGAGCTAACACATTGCGGTGAAATACCTGTTGTAGACATCACCACCGAGCAGTGTGCTGATCCAGATACTGTTATAACATCTGCTAATTTAGTCTCGATTAACAGTGTTGTTGTTTTGGATGATGATCCAAACTCGTCAATAAACTTATCGCCAAAAGAAAATACAAGTAATAATGACGATGGTTTGATTGTTACTCCTGATGAGGGTAGCTCTAGTGGCGCTATTGGCTGGTTTGTACTGCCGTTGGTGTTATTCGGCTTTAAACGCCGTCGCACTGTTTAGGCATTTATAAATAGTGCTATCAACTGTTTGATAGCACTATTAAATGCGTTATTAAACGCTAAATACGCGCAAAACAATTAGTACCCACAGTACTAGAATCATTAAGCAACCAAGTAAAAAGCTGTAATAACGTGGTTTTACATTATTTGCACCGACATGAATCAGCGTGTGCACAATTCTTGATACCACAAATCCCCATGCAACGGCTGTGAATAAAGTGCCTACTGCGTTCATTTGCATTGCAGCTAGGCATGCAATGAAGAAAAATACTGGCATTTCGAACTGATTGATAAAATTTCTATCTGCCACTCTTACTCTGTCTCCTGCGTGTTCGAGTTTCATGGTCGCGAAATCAGACATTGAAATTGTTTTGTTTTTTGCAGCAGCGAAACGACGACGCCCCATAATTACCATAACGGTAAAAGTTAATAAAACCTGTGCAAACATCGCCAATAACAAATACTTATCCATTTTGAGTCCTTTTTATTATTTAATTATAAAACTTGCTCAGACTAACAGTTTGTTTTTGCAATTTACAATGTGTTACAAAGTAAATAGGAAAATGATTGCAAGCATTTTGATATTTACCGATCATTCAAACAATACATTAAGTGATGGATTAGCCCTGAATATGAAAAAAATTATTACCCTAAGTGCAATAGCGCTTGCTGTTTTATCAGGTTGCGGCACAACTACAACAACACCCGTTCAACAAAATACTGCATTATTATCAGATACCTTAGTAATAAGCCCAAATGACAATCGCGAATATAAAACGCTTAAGTTAGCGAATAACATTGAAGTGATTTTAGTCTCAGATCCAAGTGCAGAAAAGTCAGCAGCGGCACTGAGTGTAGGGGTAGGTTTATTACATGATCCTATGAGCCAGCAAGGCATGGCGCACTATTTAGAGCATATGTTGTTTTTAGGCACAGAGCGCTACCCAGACACTAAAGGCTACTCTGATTTCATGACTAAAAATGGTGGTGCCCACAACGCCTACACTTGGCTTGATATCACTAATTACATGTTTAAAGTAAATAACGATGCCTACGATGAAGCCCTTGACCGCTTTGCCGATTTCTTTAAATCGCCTAAGCTTTATCCTGAATACACAGATAAAGAAAAAAACGCCGTAAACGCCGAGTGGTCAATGCGCCGTGAAATGGACTTTTTTGGCCAATTTAAACTGGCACGTAAAATGATGGGCGATCACCCAGCTAACCGCTTTTTAATTGGTAACCTTGAAACGCTTGGTGATAAAGAAGGCAGCTCACTGCATAAAGAAACCGTCGATTTCTACAACAAATATTACTCTTCAAATATTATGAAAGTGGCAATGATTTCTAATTTACCACTGAGCGAAATGGAAGCAAAAGCACAAACGTACTTTGCAGATATTGAAGACAAAGAAATCGAAGAACCAACAGTCACTAAGAAGCTTGATTTTGATAACGTTGGCGGAAAACGTGTTCATTACGCACCAAACGAAGACGTAAAACAGTTACAGCTTGATTTTACTATAGTTGATAATAGCGATGAATTTGCGGTTAAACCAAATCGCTTTGTTGCTTACCTGCTCAGTAATGAAATGCAGGGAAGCCCAGCGCAAATATTGCGTGATAAAGGCTGGGTTTCGCAATTATCAGCAAGTAGTTCTCCTACGCACTACGGCAACTATGGTGCACTTACGGTTGATATACAGCTGACCGATGAGGGTATGAAGAATCGTGAAACAATAGTCGCGACTATTATGCAATATATCGATCTTATTAAAAAAGAAGGGGTTGATAGCAAATACTTTAATGAAATTCGTACATCGTTAAATAATCAATTCCAATTCTTAGAAAAGGGCGACGAATTTGGTTATGTTAGTAACCTCGCTGGCAGCATGCAAGAGTACCCAATTAATCATGCTATTAATGCGCCGTATCATTATGCGAAGTTTGATGCTGATGCGATAAACAATGTGCTTAAGCAATTAAACGCCGACACTCTGCGAGTTTGGTATACATCTAAGCAAGAAGAAACCGATTCACAATTACATTTTTACGATGGTAAATATCGCATTGAAGATATTAGCGATGAAGAGATTGCCAGCTGGGACAAGCCAAGTGAGTTTGACCTTGCACTGCCAACGGTAAACCGTTTATTGCCTGAAAGCTTTGCTATTAAAACCGCTGAATTCGGTGAGCAAGAAAACCCAGAGTTAGTCTATGACAAACAAGGCGTAAAAGTATGGCGCCAAGCAAGTCAAAACTTTGCTGAGCAACCTAAAGGTTTAGTCGAAGTGTATTTAAATACACCTGACGCACTCACAGATATTAAAGCCAAAGTACTGTATTCAGTATGGGCTGATCTATATAATTTACAACAAAGTAAATTAAGCACTGAGGCTGCGGTTGCAGGCATGAGTGTAGGTTTAGAAGCAAGTAATGGCTTGATCTTATCACTAAGTGGTTTTACGGATAAGCAAGATGTATTGTTGGCACAAGCGCTTGAATCAATTAATGTTCAAACAACGCAGCAAGGCTTAGCGCAAGCGCTAGACCGCTTCCAACGTGGCTTACTGAATAAACAAAAGCAATTTCCTTTCTATCAAGCATTTGACGAATACTCAAAGCTGATCAGAACCGGCAGCTTTGATACGGACGAATTAATTAAAACCGCCCAATCAATTACCCTTGCAGATTTTGAGCAATTAAAACAACATACATTTAGCAATAATGAACTGCGTGTATTTACCTTTGGTAACTACAACCAACAAGATGTTGAAGCCATTGCAAAAGAGCTAACAGATGTTTTACCTAACAATCATCAATCTACAGCCTTTGCGCGCAGTAAAGCGTGGTTACCGCAAGTAGGTGAAACCATCGTTTTACAAAAAGACATTGATGTTGCGGATGTAGCGATCATCGATATGACTGTGCACCCAATCGCCGGTTATAAGCAAAAAGCGCAAGCACAAGTATTACAAGATCACTTTAGAACTATCGCGTTTGACAAAATGCGTACCGAAGAGCAGCTAGCCTATGCCGTAGGTGCACTTGCTCGCCCAATCGAAGATTACTCAGCAATTGGCCTGTTTATTCAAACACCAGTAAAAGGTCCTAAAGAAATGCAAGCGCGTTTCGAGACGTTCAAAAAGCAATACGCTGTTGAGCTTGATAATATGAGCGAGGAGACATTTGCTCAGCTTAAAAATGCATCCCTTGTTTCGCTTAAAGAGCAGCCTAAAAACTTAAGTGATGAAATGGGCCCATTGATTGGTGATTGGTACCGCGAGAACTTTGACTTTGATTCAAGAGCAAAGCTAATCGCAGAAGTAGAAAAAGTCACCCTTGCGGATATTAAAGACTATTACAAACAAACCATGCTAAACCCAGAAGCTGCACGGTTAAATGTGCAATTACGTGGTAGTAAATTTGCCGACAAAGCGTTCGCAGACTTACCAAAGCAAACAAAAGTCACAGACTTACAAGCGCACTTTGATGGTATTAAATTGCAAAAGTAACAAATGCTAATATAAGTAGTATAAACACATTAAGCCCAAGCAATTGCTTGGGCTTTTTTGTAATAAATAAAAAGTTGCGAACCTTTTACTAAGCTAAACCGTCTTGTAAAAAAGAGATAAAGGAATTGCATGGATTCGACGCAAATAACGCTTGCTGTCATTAATGCGCAGCAGGGCGATGAGTTAGCTTTTAACTCATTATGTAACTGTTTATACAAACCAAGCTTTCTCTTTGCGATGAAACTGAGCAAGCAGACGGATTTAGCGAAGGATATTACTCAAGAAGCGTGGGCTGTAGTGGCAAAAGATATTCGAAAACTAAAAGAGCCCAGTGTATTTAAAGCGTGGCTATTTAGAGTGGTGTATCACAAATTCATAGATACAACCCGACAAAGCAGAGGCTACGAGAGTTTTCAGCTAGGTAAGCATGAACAAATAAGAGATATAACAAGTAGTAATGAGCAATCAATTGATTTACTCAAACTAATAAATAACCTGCCAGATAGTGAACGGCACAGTATCTACTTATTTTATCTAGAGCAAATGTCGATTAGTGACATCGCCTTAATAACGGATGTAGCGGTTGGGACAGTTAAGTCACGCTTGCACCGAGCAAGAGATCAGTTGGCAGTATGGTTAAATGAATAATTGGAGAGAATGATGATGAATTTTGATGAAAAAATTAAACAGAGTTTGCAAGCAGAGCAACACAATTTAGAGTCTATTTTAGAGAGTGATCCTGGCTTATTTAAGCAGCTTAGCGGTGTGTATAATGGAAATATGCGACGTTGGACTATTTTAGGGACGTTTTTCGCTTTTATACTCACAGCCATTTTTATATTATCAGCGTATCAATTTTTTAATTCCGAGCAGCAATTGTTTTGGGCAGTGTGTTTTGTGAGTAGTTTAATGATGCAAATTGCAATAAAGCTGTGGCTGTTTATGGAAATGAACCGACAATCGATAATGAAAGAGATCAAGCGAAGCGAGCTTGAGATTAGGCTGGTGCTCAGTGAGCA
Source organism: Pseudoalteromonas sp. 3D05 (assembly GCF_002723455.1). GTDB lineage: Bacteria > Pseudomonadota > Gammaproteobacteria > Enterobacterales > Alteromonadaceae > Pseudoalteromonas. The sequence goes on from NZ_PDUS01000017.1 coordinate 45,310, forward strand.
TTTAACCTCTAACAGTCGAACCTAAACTAAAAAGGAAAATGCAATGCAGTTAAGATCGCTAGGTGTTAATACTAATCATTTATTGTTACTGACTCTCTCTTTATTGTTTTCTGCTTTTAGTTATAGCAATACATTTACTGATGGATTGGTAAACGCCGCAAATGAAAGAACAGCGCACACTGTACGTTATGACGGTGCTTATCATCGTATTGCATACCCAAATGGAGACGTACCTGCCAATATTGGCGTGTGCACCGATGTCATTATTCGCAGTTACCGAACACTTGGGATTGATTTACAACAATTAGTGCATGAAGACATGCGCGATAATTTCTCATCTTATCCTTCGACAAGAATATGGGGCTTAACTAAGCCCGATAGCAATATTGATCATCGCAGAGTGCCCAACTTACAAACTTTTTTTAAACGTCACGGTACTGTGCTAGCTATAACTAATGATGCTGATAGCTATAAAGCGGGTGATATTGTTACGTGGATGCTACCAGGTAATCTGCCGCATATAGGTATCGTGGTAAATGAGCTCGCGCCAGATAACAAAACGCCGCTTATTGTGCATAACATCGGAGCTGGGCCACAACGAGAAGATGTGCTGTTTAGCTATAAAATCACCGGGCATTACCGGTATAAGCCTGCTGAACTATAAAGGAAATATTTAAAATTATGGATGAAAACGTAAAGCAAAAGTTTACGACTTACCCTGACAATATTGCGGTGTTATTGCACGATATTCGAAATTTAATTTTTGGCGTTGCCGCACAAGATGGTATCACCGAACTTGAAGAAACCTTGAAATGGGGAGAGCCGAGTTATATCTCAAAAAGTGGTTCCACAATCCGATTTGATTATAAAGATAAAGCACCGCAGCAATTTTGTATTTACTTTAACTGTAATACAAAGCTGGTGGAGACATTTAAAGAGTTATACGGCGATACCTTTGTCTATCAAGGTAACCGTGCGTTGGTGTTTGAGCTTGATCAAGCATTGCCGAACAAGGAACTTGCTCATTGTATCTCTTTGGCACTGCGCTACAAAAAAATAAAGCACCTGCCAATGCTAGGTGCTTAAATTTAGTGAGTGATTAGCGCGGCGTAAAGCTGAGCCTACGTGAAGGACGACGGCTCAAACCTTTAACTACGCAAATTCGCGCTCACACTTTTTATTTAGCCCTTGCAGCGCGTGCAGCGTGGAGTTTTTTGTAGCTGTCGATTAAACGCTGATGACGCTCTAATCCTTCAAGCTGCATGTTGGTAGGCGTTAAGCCATAAAACACTACATCGCCATTGATTGAACCAACCACTGCATCCATCACTTCTTGGCCAAACATGCGGGTAAAGCTGTGAATGTAGTCTTCAATTTCAAGGTCATCATTTAAGGCAACTTCAAGTGTGGCGTGCATTGCTTGGTAAAATAAGCCGCGTTCAACGGTGTTATCGTTAAACTGTAAAAAGGTTTCAACCAGTTCCATCGTCGCTTCTAAATCACCTAATGCTAAGTAAATAAGTAATTTAAGCTCAAGAATTGTTAACTGTCCCCATACCGTGTTTTCATCAAACTCAACACCAATTAGAGTGATAATATCAGTGTAGTTATCAAGCTGGCTTTCTTCTAAGCGCTCGACTAAATCGGCAAGTTGGTCTTCATCTAAACTGTGCAGGTTTAAAATGTCTTCTCGGTATTTAAGGGCTTTATTGGTGTTATCCCAAATTAAATCTTCAACAGGGTAAACTTCTGAGTAATCAGGCACTAAAATACGGCATGCAGTGCCTAAGTCTGAAAACTCAGCTATGTAGGCTTCTTTACCTAAATCTTTTAAGATGCCGAACAGGCTGGCTGTTTCTTCTTCATTGGTGCCAGAAAAGTCCCACTCTACAAAGTCATAATCATGTTTTGCACTGAAAAAGCGCCATGAAATTTTACCGGTTGAGTCAATAAAGTGCTCAACAAAGTTTTCAGGTTCTGAGACAGCCATGCTGTTGAAAGTTGGTTTTGGTACGTCATTTAAACCTTCAAAACTGCGACCTTGTAATAGTTCTGTTAAGCTGCGCTCTAGGGCAACTTCAAAACTAGGGTGTGCACCAAATGAGGCAAAAACACCGCCGGTTTTTGGATTCATTAATGTCACGCACATCACAGGGAATTGGCCGCCAAGGGAGGCGTCTTTAACAACGACTGGAAAGCCTTGCTCTTCTAAACCTTTAATACCGGCAACAATACCTGGGTATTTAGCAAGCACGTCTTCTGGTACGTCAGGCAGTACGATTTCTTGTTCGATAATTTGGCGTTTAACAGCACGCTCAAAAATTTCAGATAAACATTGTACTTTTGCCTCAGCAAAGTTATTACCGGCACTCATACCATTACTTAAAAATAAGTTTTCAATTAAGTTTGATGGAAAATACACAGTTTCGCCGTCAGATTGACGAACATATGGAATAGAGCAAATACCGCGTTCAACATTACCTGAGTTTGTGTCGATTAGGTGTGAGCCACACAACTCATCTTCAGGGTTATAAATGCTCAGCGTGTAGTCGTCTAAAATGCCTTCAGGCAATGAGTCATCGTCAGTAAGGGCAAACCATTTTTCATTCGGGTAATGAACAAATTCGCTGTTGGCAATTTCTTCACCAAGGAATTGATCATTATAGAAAAAGTTACAGTTTAAACGCTCAATAAATTCGCCCAGGGCAGAGCATAATGCGCTTTCTTTAGTTGCGCCTTTACCATTGGTAAAGCACATTGGAGAGGCAGCATCACGAATATGTAATGACCACACGTTTGGTACAATATTGCGCCACGATGAAATTTCAATCTTCATGCCCAAATCGGCTAAAATCGCGGTCATATCAGCGATGGTTTGCTCAAGCGGTAAGTCTTTTCCAAGAATAAAGGTGTTTTCGCTGCCCTCAGGCTTTGCCATTAACATAGCCTCTGCGTCGTTATCGAGGCTTTCTACCGCGTCAATTTTAAACTCAGGCTTGGTTTGAATAACACGTTTTACTGTACAGCGATCGACTGAACGCAGGATACCGGTGCGGTCTTTTTCAGAAATGCTTTCAGGCAGTTCAACCTGAATTTGAAAAATTTGGTTATAACGATCTTCTGGATCAACTATGTTATTTTGCGCAACGCGAATACCGTCGGTCGATATGTCACGCGCATTACAATACACTTTTATAAAATACGCAGCACATAAAGCTGAAGAGGCCAGGAAGTAGTCAAAAGGGCTTGGCGCAGAGCCGTCGCCTTTGTAACGGATTGGTTGATCTGCAATGACTGAGAAATCGTCGAACTTAGCTTCTAATCTAAGGTTATCGAGAAAATTAACTTTAATTTCCATTGAGTTGGTCCACCTTCGTGCGCACTTTTTTAGTTAGCTTTACTTTGTTTTAGCCACACTAAATCAGTGTATTTTCATTAATTGGTAATTATCCGCTTTTTAAGGCCTCACATACAAGTAATAGTCTTAGGTTAAATAAAATAAATACGGGTAACGATCCCGCGCAATCAAAGTTTAGTAAGTCTATTTTTGTGAAAAACGCGATAAATATTTAGAGGTTTATAGGAAAAATACTGTATTTGAGTCATAGGATATGCAGTGATAAGTTTACAGTGTCAGACTTTATAGTGGCGTGTATTTGCGCCTACCATACTTATTTTTGAAATAATCTGTTGGATTAATGAGCAATATTTTGATGTTGGTCTAGTTTTAATTATGCATATTGCAAAATACTCATATCATAAGGTAACGCAAATGATGAAAAAGCTGTATTGGTTATTAACTGTAAATTGTTTACTGTTTACGGGGGTTTCTTACGGCGAGATTAATTTCTCAGGCTTTAGCAGTATTAATGCTGGTAAAGTTTTATCCGGAAGTGGTGTCCCGCAATACGATATACCTCCTACCTTTTTAGCTGATTATCCGATTGTTTCAGCGTATGACGAAGATGTTTCATTTAAACCTGAGAGCTTATTTGGGTTACAGATAAGTGCAGATTTAGCCGATGGTTTGTCTATGACAGGACAAATAGTTGCACGGGGCGCTAATGATTTTGATGCATCAATCGAATGGGCTTATTTATCCTATGAGCTCAATGACAATTGGACAATTCAAGCAGGAAAGAAACGCTTACCTCTATTTTATTATTCTGATTTCTATGACGTAGGTTACGCCTATGTATGGATGCGCCCACCTGCAGATAATTACACCTGGCAAATCTTTAATTACAATGGTGTGAACGCCTTATACAGCGGAGAAATCGGCGACTGGTCTGTGATGGGAAATCTTTACTATGGAGAAGAAGACGATAAAGATAATAAATTGCTCAGCGAGTTTTTCTTTAAAGAGCCAACACGTGAGATTTGGCGTGACATGCTTGGCGCAGTGCTGCAACTAAATAAAGAGTGGTTTGAAGTACGGCTCACTCACATGACTTATAAAAATGAACGGTATCGTAGTGGTGAACGTGTGCTATTTGATGGTGAAACGAGCCGAACTGGTAAGTTTTATGGTGTGGCTGTTAATTTAGATTTTGACAACATATTTGTTTTAACAGAATTAAATCGCTTAGACCTAAATGGCAATCTCGATACCTCAATGATCACGCTAGGTTATCGCTTTGATGCTGTAACACCTTATGTTTCATATTCTCAATTTAAAGAAGATTCTCAAGATGGTGAGCAGCATAATACTACGTCACTTGGAGTACGTTGGGACTTTCATTCATCGGCAGCGTTTAAAGTGCAATTTGATAAAGTGAACGATGAATCATTTGACCTTGCTGTAGCAGGTGATAGTGAATCAATCTCACTTGGCATTGACTTGGTATTTTAAGGAATACGTTATGATAGTGTTTAAAAAGGTACTCTTACCACTTTTATTGCTGAGTTGTTATTCAGTAAATGCAGAAGTTGTTGTTATTGTTCACCCATCTAATAGTAGCAGTTTTGATCAATCAGAAATCTCTAAGTTCTTTTTAGGTAAAGCAAAATCGTTTTCTGATGGGAATCAAGCTGTTCCAATTAACCAAGAAGATAGTTCCACAGTACGTAAAGAGTTTGATAGCAACGTATTATCTAAATCTGGAAGCCAGCTCAAAGCGTATTGGTCAAAACTTATTTTTACGGGCAAGGGATCCCCACCGAAAGAAGTGTCAAATGATGCAGATGTAATCGATTTAATCAGTAAAAACCCCAGCATGATTGGTTACGTTGATGCTGCATCACTCAACGATACTGTTAAGTCGGTGGGTAAGTTCTGATCGTATATGAAAGTATAAAAGTCGATTACATTTAAACCGTAATCGACTTTTTAATGCCTGAGCTATGATGTATTGATGACTAAAAAAATTGTGGTTTATTGGTTTGCTAAATCATCAAGCAGATTCATAACACGCTCACTGGCTGCTTCCATTAAGTTAATATGTTTGATTGCATTTGTTTTTTCACCGCTATGAATAAGCACAAGTGCTTCAACGCCGTTGCGATGTACTTCTTTATGCGGCTCTTCCAATTGTTTAAATGCATTAAGCTGCTTAAAGTTTTGTGCATCTTCGGAGTTGTACCATTGGCCCAAGCGGCACATTGTATGGTTACTAAAATCGTCAATCGACTTATTTAAAGTACCATTAGCAACCGCATATACTTCGCCTTTCCATACGATATGGTCAAGTTTTACGGTTTGAATAAATGAACGTATAGCAGCATTAGTTATAGTATTTTTCATACTTGAGCAATGATCAATGATGGTGCCGTAATCATTATTTAATGCCCCAAAGTTACTTGAAAGCTGCGAGTTGTTGTCTTGAATTGTTGAAACGGAGTTAACGGTTTCACTTGTTTTACTAATAATGCCTTTAACAAGCTCTGAGACTTCTTGCGCAGATTTATTGGTGTTAGTGGCCAATGTCCTCACTTCATCGGCAACAACACTAAATCCTCTGCCAGCCTCGCCCGCTCTTGCAGCCTCAATAGCGGCATTTAATGCCAATAAGTTTGTTTGATCAGAAATTTTAGAAATGGTGATTACAAAGTTATTAATGCTATCAGCCATAGTAGATAGCCCAGAAATACTCTCTGTCATGCTGCCCATTTTAGTGGTCATTTGATCCATTTCTTGGATGATTTGTTGAAGCGATTTACTCGAAGTCTCCAGTAGGTCGCTGATTTGATAGCTCACCTTGCTTTCTTCATCAATGGTTGTGTATGACTCTAAAACTGTTTGCCTAATGCCCTCAATTTGGTTGATACATTCAATTGTACTTTGCAGTAAGCTTGCATTAAATTGCTGTTCTTCATCTGATGACTGCTGATTTAACTGAGCGTGCAATTGTTCATTTTCAATGGTGATTGCTTGATTGTCAGCTTTTAATAACTCAATTTCTTTTAAAAGCGCCTCACATTGGCTTTGTGATGCTAAATAGGTTTTACTTGAGACGAACATGAACATTTCCTGTAATTGAGGATCCAAATATGACCCGAACAATAAAACTAGCTTAGATTGAGATGAAGTACAATTATATTAATACATTAGGATAATTTAATTCGTTAAATTTTCTTATGTTAAGAATAGTAATAAGTAATTAACCTGTACAGATAGATTATTGCAGCGAATTATTGCACTTATTAGCAAGTTTGTTTTTGACTTGCATCAAAATGCTCTTGGGTGGCTTGCCAAACGCGCTCTTAAATAAGCGGCTGAAATGGCTCGGACTTGAAAAGCCAAGCTCGTAACAAATTTGGCTAACTAACTTACCCTGTTGTAATTGTGAGTGTGCAAGTTTAAGCCTTAACTGCTGCTGCCATTGGGCAGGACTTTGGCCAAAGGCTAATTTAAACTGTTGATAAAATTTACTGCGGCTCATGCAGGCTATTTTGCATAGTTCATCAATATCGAGTGGATGACTGAGGTTTTGTTCAATATGCCTTAAGACGTGTGTAAAACCACAATCAATTATTGGTTTTTGGCTATTTGCCAATAATAAATCGCGACTTTGTTGTTGTAATAAGCGAGTAATTAATTCATTAATGCTTAACTCAATCAAGTATTGGCGGTCTTGTTCATTTTCGCTAAATAAACCCACCATGCGCTCTAATAAACTTTGCGTGTTTTGATTGTGTTCAGTGTGAACAAGTTGCGGGGTATATTGAAAGAAATCATCCTTGCTTATTTGTTGTTGTATATTCAATGCATCTGCTACTTGGCTTATTTTCTCTCTACTGATCTCAATGGCTAAGCACGTTGTGGGTTGGGTCATTGACGCTTCAGGAAAGTCAATTAGGACGCCTTGCTCAGGGGCAAGCACAAATGATTGCTGAGGTAAAAATGAGTGGTGGTAGTCACTGTCGTTTACATGCATTATTTTTTTTCCAGTGATCATACCGCAAAATAGTAACTCACTGGAATGTAATGCTATTTTTTGTGCATTTTTATATGTGTCATAAATACTTAAGTGTGCACTGTCAGAGGCAAAAGTGAGCTTATTTTCAATGAGTACATCAACCGCTTTACGTTGCTTTGTTAGCTTTTCAGTCATTAAGTAGGCTGTCATCATAATCCCTTTTTAAGTTTGGACACACAGGCACGTTTTCTGGACAGGCAATCAAGTTTGTATGCTTTATATACGCTAATGTCAATAAATGGCAGATAAACAATTAATAATTACCTCGCCATATTGAGCCTTATAAGGCAACTATTGAGCAACAACTGATCAAAGGACACACAATGATTTACGCAAATCCTGGCGCAGAGGGCGCACTCATTAATTTTAAATCGCAATACGGTAATTTTATTGGTGGGCAATGGGTTGAGCCTGTAAATGGCCAATACTTTGACAACATAAGCCCTGTGAACGGCGAGGTGTTTTGTAAAATTCCACGCTCAGATAAAGCAGATATAGAACTGGCGCTCGACAAAGCGCATGAAGCCAAAACTGCTTGGGGTGTAACTTCTGTTACTGATCGCAGTAACATCTTACTTAAAATAGCGGATCGAATTGAGCAAAATTTAGAGCTATTGGCTGTTGCAGAAACATGGGATAACGGCAAAGCGATTCGTGAAACGTTAGCGGCTGACATTCCACTTGCTGCTGATCACTTTCGCTACTTTGCGGGCTGTTTACGTGCTCAAGAGGGCTCTATTGGAGAAATAGACGAAACCACTGTTGCGTATCATTTTCATGAACCACTGGGTGTAGTTGGGCAAATAATCCCTTGGAACTTCCCAATTTTAATGGCAGCTTGGAAGCTCGCACCAGCGCTTGCTGCGGGTAATTGTGTTGTGCTTAAACCTGCGGAGCAAACCCCAGTCTCCATCTTAGTGTTGATGGAAATTATCGGTGACTTACTACCTGCGGGTGTATTAAATGTTGTTAACGGTTTTGGTAAAGAAGCTGGCGAAGCACTGGCAACAAATACTCGTATTGCTAAAATTGCCTTTACTGGCTCGACGCCAGTTGGCTCGCATATTTTAAAGTGCGCAGCAGATAATATTATTCCTTCAACAGTTGAGCTCGGTGGTAAATCTCCTAACATTTTCTTTAATGATGTAATGGAAAAAGACGATTCATTTTTAAGTAAAGCTATTGAGGGAGCGGTGCTGGCTTACTTCAATCAAGGTGAAGTGTGTACTTGCCCGTCGCGATTATTCATCCAAGAAGACATTTACGATCAGTTTATTGAACGTATTTTAGCGCGCACACTGCAGATAAAACGTGGCAACCCACTTGATAGTGAAACCATGGTAGGGGCGCAAGCGTCTCAAGCTCAATTTGATAAAATACTCAGCTACATCGAAATTGGTAAAAAAGAAGGCGCAGAAGTACTCACTGGCGGTAACGTCGAGCAATTAAGTGAGGAGCTAAATGGCGGTTATTATATTCAGCCTACTTTACTTAAAGGTACTAACGACATGCGAGTGTTCCAAGAGGAGATCTTTGGCCCTGTTATCTCCATGTCGACCTTTAAAGATGAAGCAGAAGCGCTAGAACTTGCTAACAGCTCAGAGTTTGGCTTAGGCGCCGGTGTGTGGAGCCGTAACATGAACCGCGCTTATCACTTTGGCCGTAAAATAGAGGCAGGCCGTGTGTGGACGAATTGTTACCACATGTACCCAGCCCATGCTGCATTTGGTGGTTATAAAAAATCAGGTATTGGTCGTGAAACCCACAAACTCGCTCTTGAACATTACCAACAAACTAAAAACTTATTAGTAAGTTATAGTGAAGATCCTCTTGGCTTTTTTTAACCACTAAACAGATCTTAGTATATTAAGTAATGCCAAGCGCTGTATTTTTGCAGCGCTTTTTTATTCAAAGCATTGGTTTTATCAGCCGTACAAAAGCAAAAAAGTCTTAACAACCCCTTTACATTCAACTGAGCTTTTAATTATCTTGAGTCTCCATTTTATTTAGCATTGAAGTCATTCATTGGACATAAATAGGGAACACTGTTTTTTGTATCAAAATATCGTGTTGTGAACATGGATGGCCTTTGGGTATATTATTTCGATAGGTGGCGCAGCGATTGAGCGATACTGAGTATTTAATTTGCATAAATTAGGAATATATAAAAAGCATACAGGATCTATCAAAAGTAAAATTATTAGCACGGGGCGAATCTGGTGTTCTCGGCGGTGTATGTTCGGGGTTAGCTGAACATTACAATTTGAGAAAAAATGGCTTACGATTAGCTTTTATATTTAGCAGCTTGTTTTTAGTTATTCCAGTATTGTTATACATTGTTTTATGGCTTATTTTACCTTGTTATCCGTCAACACAGGCAATGGCGAGGCATTTAAGGCGCAAAGCACTGCATTATAAAAACAGCGCAGATTAGCACTCGTTTATTTAATAGGGAGAGTTGCTGTGTAAATCCAGTACGTTTAGTTTTGTCACTATTAATTTGTGGTTGTGCTGTTTAAAAGCACATTATTGAGTCGATTTAAGGAAATAACATGCAAAAAGGACTGACTGGGGTGTTTGTTGTTGACTCAGTAATAAAAACACTTGTTTTGTGTTTGCTGACAATTGGCGCATACCTGATCTACAAACTATATACTTTTTCTAACCAGATAAATAAACATACAGAGTATAAAATACCCACGTTATTTATTGTAACAGCGAGTGTGCTATTTGTTGTTTCATTGGGTAGCTTAATCTATGGGCTTGCTAATTTTGATGATCCTACCGTTTTAAGAAGCTCCATTGGTTTGCATGTGGTATCAAGTATTTTTGATGTGACTTGGATAGTCATGGTACGCAACCGTATTAATTTAATGACTAAGGCTAAAAAGGGTGACACACTTTGGTTAAATCCGTTAAGTACCTCGCTATTTCATGTGATTTATATGCAGTATAAAATTAATCAGATAATGGTGAAAAACACATAGGAAACGTGTTTATAAATGCAGTCTAGTATTTTTGTGGAATCGGCGTTCTTTATTGAGAAAAAGTCTATAGCAAAATAGTGATTATCGAGAACATAGCTTTATGTGAATGAGGTTTAGCTCTCTATTAATTTGTATAAAACTTCAAGTTAGCTCGGAATAAATAGAAGGATTTAGATGAAAAACGACATTAATTTGTGCTTATTGGGTTTGTTAACGCTTATTTCATTCAATAGCTTTTCGCAAAATGATGACTTTGTGAAGCCAAACTTCCCACGAACCGCAACACAATGGCAAGCGCTAACAGCACATGATATTGAATATGCTTATGCGCAGACTGCCGCAAATCACCCCGGCATGTATGACAGTGATAATCCAAACTTCCCCACGTTACTAGAAGACGCCAAACAACACGCTTTAACACTTGCACAGCAAGTGACAACGCCTCAAGGGTACGAGGCTGCAATTGCGCGCTTTAACACGATTTTACAAGATGGACATGCCGGGGCGGTCGCTGTTTTACCTGACGAGTTTAAACTTCCAAGACGGTGGCCCGAGTTTTCTGCTGTATGGCGTGGTGACAGCTTAAGGGTATATTACAGCGAACACCATAAAGTGAACAAAGGTGACACAATAATACGTTGTAATAATACGGATATTAAAACTCTGATGCGCGAAACACTCTTTAATTTTCATGGTGAGGTTGACCAGCCTGGGCATTGGTGGAACCAAGGGTGGCGTCTATTGATTGATGATGGAAATCCATTTTTGCCTAAACTAAAAAACTGTGATTTTGTTAACGCGAATGGCGCTACTTATAGCGTAATACTGAAGTGGTCTGTTCGTCCAAAGAGCGTGAGTAAGCAATTAAAGTATGCCTACAATGGCGATGAATTGCCAATTGGTTTAGGCTGGCCGAGTGAAAATATAGCGTGGGTTGCAATGCCAACTTTTAGCCCTAATGAGTTGCAAATAGCTGATTACCAAACATTGCTTGATGATCTTACAAAGCAACGAGGTAAGTTACTCAATGCCAAAACGGTAGTACTCGATCTTCGTCATAATCAAGGTGGCTCCTCTTTTTGGAGTTTAAAAGTTGCTGAGCAATTATGGGGAGAACACATAGTAAACCAAAAACGAGCGCAATATGGGCGCAATACGCAAGTATGGTGGCGGGCGTCTGAAGAAAATACTAATTATGTTGAATCATTAAAAGTACTACTAAAAGAGCAGCCTCAAATGTATGACATGGTTGATAAAGTATCTGCTGGTATGAAGGAATCTTTAGAAAAAGAAGCGATATTTTATGTCGAAGAGAAGGCAGCATCAACACAAGCAGCAGTGGTGGCACAGAGTGATTTCAATAATAACGTTATCGTGATTGCGCCGGGGCAGTGCGCTAGTGCTTGTCTTGATGCAATTGATACATTCAAACTATTTTCAAATACAATGTTATTAGGTGCACCCAGCAGTGCAGATTCAACGTATATGGAAGTAAGACTTGTTGATACTCCATCGGGGCTAACTAAGGTGATTATTCCTAATAAAGTCTATGTGGATAGACCCCGCGGAAAAGGGGCTTATTACAAGCCGGATATCCCTTTTAATGAACTTGAGTGGACAACGCAAGCGCTACTAGCACGAATAAAAAAACTTTAACTCTAGACTACTTATTCAGCATGTTTTTAATATGATAAGTGGGTAAACTCCCGGTGTTTTGTATTTACTTAAAGGGCATCAGTAATAAGGTTATTACTGATGCATTTTTTTTGCTTGCGGAGTATTGGCTTAAGCCGACTTTCAATGTGGCGTCGGTTTCACTGGCATGCGGTTTATAACTGCCAAAGAGTTTATCCCACCAAATTACACTAAAGCCATAATTACTGTTGGTTTCATCAGGCCGCTGGCTGTGGTGAAAAGAAGAATAACAAAGACACCCATCATAAAGCTTGTATTTCGCCAATTTTTTACTAACGTTCAATTAGTATGAAAATTGAACAGGGTGAAATATGGCTACTGCAAGAAAACGTCAAATAAGTTTGACAGATACAAAATACTATCACTGTATTTCACGTTGCGTTCGTCGTGCATTTTTATGTGGCGAAGACCATTTTACAGGCCAATCATACGAGCACCGTAGAGGTTGGGTTGAAGATAAACTGTTAGAGTTAGCCAAGGTATTTTGTATTGATGTGTGCGCTTATGCTGTAATGAGTTACTGTGAACACTTGAACAGAAAACGGCGAAGCAACGTCAGCAACAGCGAAAAGTTACTGGCATAAAGTTAAAAGTCCTCAATAAAGAATTAAATCTGCAATCATGCAGTCATTTTCATGCGTGTAATTTAGGTTTAACAGTGATAACCGCTCGCTTAATGAACGATGAGCGAGTGATAATAGAAAAAGAGATGAGTTTTAGCCCAAAATAATGCAACTCAATGGCACTGTTTTATTTGCTCAATTAAAGTGGCTGTCTAGTTTATTTTTTATGGCTGAAATTAAAGGTAAGAAAGTCATAATTGAACCTAACTCACCAAGTGAAGGCTTAATTGTTGCCTTTATTGAAGTAAACGGCGCTCCAGTGGAGTTGATGGAATATTCTAAATAATTGGGTAAATGATGCTTTTCAGGTCAGCTTTGAGATAAGTAACTTAGCTGACTTTAAGAACGCATATAACAAATGCATCAACACGATTTACCAACTAAAGCGGCTGTCTAGTTTATTCAAAGGTGTCGGTTGAGCAATTCAGTCCATTAAGTTATTAATTTAAATTAAAGAATTCAATTTCTAGCTTATTATTACGATTTAAAAATCCTTCCAAGCGGATCAACTCTACTCTTTAAGTGTGAAAAATAACGACAAGGTCACCTACGACTTGGGAAACTTAATTTTTGATAAAATTATATGCCTGTTCTTTTTTGTGTTATTGACGTGAAAATCTTTAAAATAGAACTAAACTAAAACATATTTAAAATACAACTCCAATTAAAGGCTTACTAACTATGCGCTACATCCTTACCATGTTTTTAGTCATATTTCTTGCCGCCTGCAACAATGATGATTCTAAAAGTGTTCCGGTTAAGCCCCAGGTGACAGTGCTGCCAATCGCCGATGCGGGTCAGCCAATGATGCTACAAAAAGGGGCGACGGCGGTTCTCAATGGGAGTGGCTCATATGACCCTGATGGCGCAAGCATTACTTATGCTTGGAGCGTTGTTAGTCAGCCTACCGCTAGCTCAAGTCAGTTAAGCGCCGCCACTACTCCCTACCCAAGCCTTTTCCTTGATGCCGTAGGCGATTACGAAATTCAATTAATAGTCAGTAATGGTGAAGAGGACAGTCTTCCTGCGATTGTCAAAATTAGCGACTCCGATTCTATTCCTGTAGCCAATGCAGGGCCGGATCAAACAGCCCAAGTAAACCAAGCTGTGACACTAAACGGCGCAATGAGCTTTGATTCTGATGGTGATCAACTATCGTATACCTGGACGCTGGAGTCATCTCCTACTGGAAGCGCAGCAATGCTGGCGCGCTCAGATACCGCATTTCCGGTGCTCACGCCGGACGTCTCTGGTGATTATGAACTTCAATTGATTGTTAATGACGGCAATAATGACAGTGCGCCGGATACGGTCATTGTTAGCGATTTAAATATCGCTCCGGTAGCTAACTCTGAAAAAGGTACTACCTACACGATAGGTGTTCCTGTGATGCTAGACGGCTCAGCGTCAAGTGATGTTGATGGCGACCCGTTGAGCTATCAGTGGAGTATCGTGAGTCAGCCAGCGGGAAGCACGGCAACAATTGTTGACGCAGATTCGGTATCAGCCTCTATCACTCCAGATGTGGATGGCGATTACATTATTTCGTTGGTAGTGAATGATGGTCAGATAGATAGCGCGTTGAGTAATCTTACGCTGCATCGCGAAAATCATATTCCCATCGCCGACGCGGGCAGTGATTTAACGGCTCAGTTAGGTCAAGTTATTCATTTGAATGGTACTGGTTCGAGTGATGGTGATGGAGATCCGCTAGTGCCGCGCTGGTCTATCAGCTCGAAGCCAAAGAATTCATCCGCTAGTTTGGCAGATGTGAATACTCTCCATCCAATCCTCGTGCCCGATATGCCTGGCGATTATGTGATTCAGCTCATCGTCAATGATGGCCAATATTTGAGTGCAGCGGACGCGGTTATTATTTCCACAACTAATATTGCTCCCGTAGCCAATGCAGGTGACCCGCAAAAGGTGGTAACTGGGCAGGCGGTTAATTTAGATGGCTCAAAGTCAACGGACCCAGAGGGTGATAGCCTGTCATACCGTTGGACGCTATTGGCGGCGCCTACTGGCAGCTCTGCCTCGTTATCTGCTACTGACGTAGTCAGCCCTTCTTTTACCCCAGATGAAATTGGCAATTATGTATTCCAGCTTGTGGTGAACGACGGTGAGAAGGATAGCGCGCCAGCAACAGTGGTTATTTCCGATCAAGACTTACCTCCGGTAGCGCGAGCTGGCGCAGATCAGTCGGTGTCAACTGGCTCACTGGTAACTTTGGATGCTACTACTTCTTCTGATCCGGAAAGCCAACCCTTAAGTTACAATTGGTCACTGCTTTCAAGTCCAAGCACAAGCACTTCGGTTCTCAGCGATAGTGATCGCGCGATCGCTACCTTTAGGCCAGATACTACCGGTGACTATGTGGCGCAATTAACGGTGACGGATGCGGCGGGACAGAAATCCTCCGATACCATCATCATTCGCAATGGTTCAGCGAACACTCTTCCGATAGCGGATGCAGGAGCCGACCAGGTCAGCACTAACACACGCTTAGTGTTGGATGGTTCTGGATCGAGAGATGCCGATGGTGACAGTATTTACTACAGCTGGGCGATGCTAAGCCGACCCGCTGGTAGTTCTGCCACACTAAACAACGATAAGTCTAGGAATCCTGATTTTACCCCTGATGTGCAGGGGGATTTTGTCATCCAGCTAGTGGTGAGTGATGGTAAGAGCACCAGCTTGCCGGACATCGTCGTGGTTCATGATAGCCAGAAAAATATCGCGCCGGTTGCTCGAATTGGTTTTCTTCAGGATGCTGTGACAGCTAATCAATACCAGCTAGATGGCAGCACCAGTTTCGATCAGAATGGTGATGCGCTAAGCTATCAATGGACACTGTATCCACCTAGCTCAAGTGCTGCAGTACTTCAAGGCAGTACTGTTGAACAGCCGACTTTTACGCCCGATATCGCAGGTGATTACGGAGTATCGTTAGTGGTTAACGATGGGGTGCTCAACAGTCAGTCCGTTTCTGCAACGATTACCGTTGCCGACCCAGTTCAAGGTGCTGCAAGACCTCTTCCCCCGGGGCATAACCTTCTGATGCTAAGTGCCACTGGCGGTGACAGTGGTTCAGGGGCCTTAATATCTATTGAAGAGAGTGACCTAACGAAAGCCTCCGAGATTTTGAGTTTGCACGGTGTACCGCCGATTCGGACTAGTGCTCACATTCAATCACCGGTTCTTCATCCGACCAACGGTAAAGTGTATTTATTAATTGATGAGACCGGTCTAAATCATGCGGGTGCTATTTTAGAGTTTGATCCGGAGGGGAAAACTACTGAAGTATACCTGAATATACCGAACCTAACCCTAAATGGAAATCGAGTTCGCTTCTTCCGAAATCAACTCCTATTCGATCCGAGTGGCCATGCCATATATTTATTCGCTCAGAGAGGTGGAGTGAGTGACGCTGGCGTGCTATTTCATATCAACAACAATCCCGCGAGCGCTAACTTTAAGACCCTCACAGTGATAGCCGAATTCGGTCAGCCGGACGGAGCATACGGCGGTTCATTGACTAGTCCGATTAGTGATTTAGCCTGGAATGGTACGAACAAAATTGTTGCTGCTTTCGGTTTTTCAAGAACACAACCTCGTCGCTCTCCAGTTGAGTTGACGCCAAGTGATTCAGCAGATCTAACTAAACCTTGGACGAAAGCAGACTTTGGAGGCTATATTGCCCTCAGTGGTCGAAAGTTTACCGTAGATAACGATTACTTACTGCTGGTTGAGAACGGTTCGCCTCTTATATTCACTGGGCATGGACGGAGTAGTGGTGGTGGTTTTTCTATCCGCGAATGTCATAATACAGAGGGAACTTTCCCTTGGGGACCCGTAGATATCTTTATTATGTGTAAAGGTGGCGGCGGCTTCGCACCGGTGTTGTATCGGTCTAACGGAAGCGCTGCCCAGCCAGTGCTTGAACGGCTATTTAGTAACCTTACTGGAAGAGAGGTGAATGGTGTCATTGCATCTACTAAGCGCGACACCGCCTATATGACAGTTGTTGATGAGTCAGCTAGCGCTTTTTTGAGTGTCGGTCGGGCAGCGATAGAGGCTGCGGGGATAACCATATCGCCGCCAACACTAAGCGAGGTTAGTAAAGTTAGCTATGTCGACAGTAGCGTCATTGTCGGTGGTGGTGACCGAGGTATCTATTTCATTGGTGATCCTGTTATTGTCGATAGGTCATCGGATCCGCTTAATGACCGCTTCGTATCTGTTTTGAGCGCCGACGGAGGTGCTGACGAGCGAGGCGCTCTCCTGACGCTCGATCGACTAACGGGAGTTATTAGTCAATCTGACTTTGGTTTTGAACGTGGAGGCTATCCCTTCGGGAGAGCAACTAAGGCATCTAGTGGCGATTACTTCTTTTCTACAGTGTCCAGCAGTGCTGGAAGCAATAACACCGATGGGTCCACAACCCTCTACGACCCATCTCTTGGTGTTACTGAAGAGGTGCTGCCGTCCCGATTCTTCAGGACCGGTTTAGGTTTGGCCGAAACTTCGAATAAGGTGCTTTACGGCTTGGGGATAGAGCGTAGGCGGGGTGTCTATGCATTGTATTCAATTGATGTTGATTCCCTAGCATTCACCGAACTAGGGGACTTTGCGAGTACTAGTGAACACGTTCCCAGCTATGAGCTAACTGTCAACGACGATAAACTTTGGTTCTTTACAGGAACTAAGCTCTTTTGCTTCGATCCGGCAACCAATCAGCGAGAAAGCTATTCGTTCGCCACTGCAGCTGCTCACGATCCAGTAAGGGCAATTAGCTTTATGAGTAATGGCAGCGATGGTTTTTTTGCGACACGCGGAAGTGCTGTGGCTGGGCAAGGTACTATTCAGAGGCTAACTAACAATTGCGCGCTACCTACTATCTCTGGCGTAGTAGCGGGCTTAACAGATCTTCCGACAACTGCATTACTAGCAGCATCGGACGGTAACTTCTACTACGGTACGGAAGGTGGAAAACTAATGCAGTTCGATGGTGTGAATACTGTTGTAGAGGTCGCGGGCATAGCTAACGCGTCGATGGTTGGTTTTTTGACGGAAGATGCTAACGGCGACATTGTAGGCTTCGCGTCTAACGGTAATGCCGTAGAAGATCAAATGTATGCCTACACACTGAGTAATGGTGCTTTCACTAACACCACTGTTCCTGCAGATACGCCTATCGATAGCTTCTATCCTGGTGTAACTGAAATTAATTAGGACGTATCAAACACAAGTTAGGGTAAGCCTTGAGGCTTACCCTATTCATAGAGTGCTAATTTCGCTCACTGGAACAAAAGGGGTCGAACAAAAGAGCTCAAATCTTGACTTCATACATCAAAGTTTACCAATGACCGATCATGGCACAAAACCTCCCGTCGTCTCTAACTCATTTTTGTCCAACAATGAGTTTGTTTGACTGTCCGCCTTTGCACATAGCTGTCTGTCAGATTAAGTCGGAACTAATACATTTAAAGCATGGATTTTTCAGTATTGAAACCATTACCTTATCAATACAATCTTTCAATACAAAAGCCTGAGGTGGGTCTGCGCGTTTTTGAGCCGCAACTTGCTTAAGTCCATTAATCAAATTAGCGCTTCTTGAGGTGTTTTTTTCGATTAACTCACTACTTTGTGTGATTGATTCTAAAAAGCTATCAAGTCCCACTTTTGACACTTTGTTTTCAATAACCATATGCTTAAAACTTGCTAATTCTTCTTTTAGAAAAGAAACAGCCGTAATGATAGTGCCTAGTGGTGTATTAACTTCATGGGCAACCCCTGCAACTAATTTGCTTAATGAGGCCATTTTTTCTACTTCAATTAAGTTATCTTGGGTACTTTTTAGTTCAAGCAATGTAGATTCAAGGGTTTGATTTGTTCGAGTAAGTGATTCTGTGCGTGTCGCTACTATGTTTTCGAGGTTTTTATTAAGCTCGATCAGGTCTTGCTCTTTCGCTTTGATCTGCATTAGGGCAATGCGTTTATCTTCGAGTTTTTTGCGTTGAGTATAACGATAATAGAAAAAACCAACTAAAACAAAAATTAGCAGCGAAAAGACAATAGCTATATTTCGTTGATTGATTTTTTTTTGCTGCGCAATAGCTAAACCATCACCGATGAGCTGAAGCGATTTATCAAAATTTCTTAGCTCGTTAGCCTGCATACTGTAATACGCATAAATAAGCATAAGGTTGTTGTTATTTTTACTCTCTAAGGCGCGCCTGAGTGCTTCTTCAAATAAGGCTTCGGCTTGTGAAAACTCACTTTTATAAAATTTAGCACGTGCGTAATGGGTGAGTAATTGAGTTTTATCAGAGGAGCCCTCTGCCACAATTTCCAACGCAGCTTCAATATAGCTTTCAGCTTTGTCTGGGTAATACTTACTTGCATCGTTGATGTATTCTAACGTCAACGCAACTTTTTTTTCGCCCTGACTCTCTGCAATTTTTTTCTCAAATTCCGATTGTTCTGTAGCGTATGCTCTTGGGTGAGTAGTACAGATGAAGGTGACAAAAAAATCACACCGAAATATACAGTTTTACGCACTAGTTCAAACAAAACTGGCATTGTTACCAGCTACAAATCGAACAATTAAAAGGTTAAAGTAAGTGTAGCTAAGCCTGATAAAAACAGCCATGCTAAATTTTGAGTACACCAACTTCATAGCTTAATGTATCATTGTTTAGCAAAGTAGGTCGTATTGCTTTTTGTTTTAAAACCACAAATTCATTTTCTGTATTTACGTAACCTGAACTCTGGTTAAGAGATGTACTAATGTATTGATATTAAATAACATATAGATTTATTATCCAGAGTTCAGGTTACTTAAAGGGCATCTGTAATAAGGTTATTACTGATGCATTTTTTTTGCTTGCGGGGTATTGGCTTAAGCCGACTTTCAATGTGGCGTCGGTTTCACTGGCATTCGGTTTATAACTGCCAAAGAGTTTATCCCACCAAATTACACTAAAGCCATAATTACTGTTGGTTTCATCAGGCCGCTGGCTGTGGTGAATGCGGTGTAGTTGCTGAGTGATTACTACAAACCGTAATACCTGCTCTAGTTTTTTTGGTAACCGTATGTTGGCATGGTTAAACAGGGCAAAGCCGTTTAGTGCAATTTCAAATATGAGTACTGCAATCGCAGGTGCGCCCAGCGCTGTAACGGCAATTAGTTTAATTAAAATACTGAGCACAATTTCAAATGGGTGAAAGCGTAGCCCTGTACTGGCATCTATATGGCTGTCAGCATGGTGAACTTTGTGCAAACGCCATAGCATTGGTACTTGGTGGAATAGCCTGTGTTGCCAATATATAAGCATATCGAGTATTAATACACTCAGCAGAATAGTTAACCACAGTGGTAGTTGGATTAAGTTAAAAAGACCAATACCTTGCTCGGTATTGTAAATCGCTAATGCAGTTAAGCCGATGGGCACAGTTAAGCGGGCAATCACAGATGATATAAACACTAAGCCAAAGTTTGCAAACCAACGGTGCTTAGCCGCAACCGAAGATTGACGAGCAGGCTTGAACCCCTCAAGCAACATCATGATTGCTAAAATACTGATAAAAAAACCGAGACGCCAATAAAGCTCATTATTCATCTGTGATTGACTCTTGTTGTTTGAGTGTTACATAACCGCCATAAATACGAGTAACAATTGTAATAGCACAGGCAAAGGCAAAAACGTAGGCCATAATGGCAAAGTGCTGAGGCCAAATACAAAAGGCAATAAACAGGGCAATGGTTTCTGTGCCTTCAGTCAGGCCGTTTAAATAATAAAAGCTTTTATATTTAAACTGCGGTTTGTCTAACTTAAATTTTTCGGCGGCAATCGCAAAAGCTAAAAAACTTGAACCAGTGCCAATAAAAGTGGCTAATAAAATGGCACCAGCAATCGCATTTTGCGCAGGATTGGCAAGTATAAACCCAAGCGGTATTGCAGCATAAAATAAAAAGTCGAAGGTAATATCTAAAAAGCCTCCCGCGCTTGAGCTTTGCTTACTGTAGCGTGCTAAGGCGCCATCAAGGCCATCGAAAATGCGGTTAATTATTATTGCCCCAAGTGCTAAATACCAAAGCTCAAAAGCAAGCAAGGGCACGGCTAATAGTCCGATTAAAAAACCGGTCACGGTAAGTGTATCGGCGGTGATACCGCGTTTATCAAATATGGCAACCACAGGTGTTAAAAGTGGCTTAATAACGGGAGTAATGTATTTATCGAGCATGGCTGTTTCCCCGGCGACTTAAGTTAATTACTTTACCATTTGCAGCATCTGCATCAGTTTGATCGTGTGTAACCATGATTGCGGGGAGTTTGTGATCACGTATTTGTTTAAACACCAGCTCTCGGGTTTCTTGGCGCAATTGGCTGTCTAACTTACTAAAGGGTTCATCAAGTAGGATTGCTTTAGGTTCGCTCAATAATACACGTAGTAGCGCAACGCGGGCTTGTTGACCGCCCGATAAACTCTCAGGTGCACGATTTTCTAGCCCGTGTAAACCGACTTGTTCAAGTGCATGGCTGATTTTTTCAACGCGCTGTTTTTTGTTGGCCTTTGGCATTGCAAAGGCAATATTGCCAGCAACAGATAAATGAGGGAACAACAATGAATCTTGATAAAGCAGGCCTAAGTGGCGTGAATGACTAGCGCTTAGAGTAATATCTTGTTGATTCAAATATAACTGACCTTGTGCGCTAAACGCTGAGGGCAACATGCCTGTAAGCCAATTCAATAGTGTTGATTTACCACTGCCAGAAGGGCCCATAATGCTGAGGATCTCGCCCCCTTGAATGGTTTCATCAAGGCTAATAAGCGGTTTGCCTTGCTGGCATATAGTTAATTGTTTGATTACTAAACTATGCATGTTTTGGCCTATGTTGATACTTTTTTAGCAGTGTTGGTATAACCCAAGCAAGGGCAAATGCCAGCGCGGGTAGTAGCATTTGCATTAACGCATACACTGAGCTTACCCGCCGGCTTGCACCACTAGCTAGGGCAACGGCTTCGGTGGTAATGGTGTTTATGCGACCCCCACCATTGAGTAAAGTTGGTAAATACTGACTAAAGCTAATAGCGAGCCCCAGTGCAAGTGCAATGCAAATTGGCGCGAATAACATGGGCAGTTTAACCTGCCAAAAAACCTTAGCAGGTGGTGCACCAAGGCTTGCAGCTAAATTAGCAAATCGAGGATCCATTCGTCTATAACCACTGGCCAATGATAAAAATACATAGGGCACAACAAACAATAAATGGCTAAAAATGACATTAAAAAATGCGTGATGACTATTAACTTGCTCTTGCAACCAAACTAAACCAAATAAAAATGCAATACTTGGAATGAGCATTGGCAAATAAATAACTAAGCTGGCAAACCGTGATAAAGGCTGCCCTCTTAATTGCTCAGCTTCAAGAGTGAATAGCGTAAAAATGATTGCAATTAATGTGGCGCTAATACCAAGCAATAGCGTATCCAATAATGGCTGTTGCATGTGTGCGAGTGTATTTTGCCAGTGCATTAGCACGAATTGTTCGGGTAAAATATCAGGAAACCGCCAAAATCCAGCAAAAGACCAAAGTACAAGTCCAGCTAACGATATGAATACACAGCTTATTAAAATAACGGTTAAAATATGTGTAAACCACATAACAAACTGACCTGCATACTCGCGTTGTCCATTAGTGAGATTAGACAGAGTCAACCGTTTGAATAGTTTTTCGCACATCAACCAAAATGCCAGTAAAGCCAGCGTAATTAAGAGCTGAATAATTGCACCCGCCGAGGCTTTAATACGCAAGGTTAAGTCAACATCGTTAAACCAATGCATAATTGCAACTGCCAAGGTAGGCGGCGCATTAGGGCCTAAAATTAATGGGATTTCGACATTAGCACTGGCATAAGCAAGCACCGCCAATACAGGTAATCGTAGTAATGGATAAAGGTTTGGCAAAACGACCTTAAAAAAAGCGGTCATGGGGCAGTAGCCCAAACTCAAGGCAATTTTATGATGAGCGCGTAATTTAGCCCCTAGGTCAGCTTGCGCCAATGCACCTAATGCCATGAGTAATAAAAATGGTAACTCTTTGAGTGTTAATCCTAAGATCATGCTTATACCCCAAGCATCATGGGGTAGTAACCAATCAGGAGGACTTTGCCAACCACTAAACCAAGGGGAAAATAGCCGCGATATCATTCCTGAAGGCGTTATTAAAAATCCAATGGCGATGGCCGCCGCGGCATGAGGAATAACCAAGATAGGGCCTAGTAGGCGTTGAATGCGAGCAAGCCAAGGACTGGTAAAATAGCAGGCTAAAATTAATAAGGTGATCGCCAAGGCTAAAATAGTACTTATAAATGCGCTGCTGAGACTGAGTAACACCATTTTACTAAAACCCGGAGTATTAAACAGAACACTGAAGCCGTGCAAGGAGAAGCGCATTTTATCAAGTGCAGGTATATACCCAAACGCTGGCAGCAGTACGCCAATTAACCCACCCATAACAGGAATAATTAATAATGCCATTAATAATGCTGGGCTTAATAGTACGGTTTTGGTAAATAAATCATTGGTCTTGATCATTTTAGTACCTTTTTAACAGAATGAGGTACGGCGTAACGACTAAGCCAATGTTGATTTATATAGTTGACCCAGCTCGGATGCGGCTCAGCTAAGGCGGGGCTTTGATTAGTTAATACTAAACTACTTGGGTGAGGGTTAGGGTGTGCAAATAGCGTTTTTTGCTCAGCGTTTAAAAGTGATAAATCAAGCACGGTACGGTCACCCCAAGTACTAGCTTGCTGCTTTTTGGCTTGCGCTTGTACGCTAAGCATAAAGTTAGCAAGCAATTTTGCACTGTCGCTGTGGCTGGCGTTATAAGGAATGGCGACAAAATGTATATTGCTTAAACTGCCATCGCGCATCGCATAGCTGCGAATGCTGGTAGGTAAATCATAACGCATTACGGCGGCAGGTATTTCAGCAGCTGAAAATGTTAATGCTAAACTCAGCTCTGTATCTCCCACTAAGCGCCTAAGCGCGGTGCTGCTTGAAACAAAGTATTTCCCCTTTCGCCAAAGGTTTGGGTGCAGGGTATCTAAGTATTGCCATAGCGCTGGCAACAACAAGGCTGCACTTTGCTCAGTAGCAGGTTGATAAAGTAAGTGTTGTAATGACTCAGGTGTAAGGCTTATTAGTGCGTACTTTAAGAAACTTACACCAATAAAATCAGGGGGCTTTGGGTAAGTAAAGCGACCTTGATGTTGAGCACTCCATGTTAGTAACTCAGCCAAACTGTACGGAGGGGCTGACATCGTTTTACTATCATAGTAAAAGGTTAAAGCAGCTTGGCCCCAGGGGGATTCCATGCCTTGAGTTGGTACACCAAAATCAAGTGTAACAGCAGGGTTGTTATCCGGGTTTGTTAGAGCAAAGTTAGGCAGTGATTGTGCCCAATTAGGTGCTAATAAACTATGTTGGGCCATAGCTGCAAAATTAGCGCCGTTGATCCAAATTAAGTCAACTTTTCCCGCATCGTGATTATCCGCTGACTTTTCAGCTAATACACGGCTTACAGCTTCGCTGGTGTCGGTAAGTTTTATATGATGTAGCTCAATATTGTAGCGCTGCTTAACTTGCTCACCAAGCCATTGTATATAACTATTTATTTGTGGGTCGCCACCCCATGCATGAAAATAAACAGGCTTATTACTGCCATTGTTAACGATGGTTTGCCAAGTCGGTTTTTGCTCCTTAGCAACACTTAAAAAAGGGACCGTCAGCAATAATATTAGGCCACAAAGTGTATTACAAAAAGCAATGCGCAGTTGTTTATGGCGTATCATTCAATGCCCAGTTGTAATCTAAGAACTTAATTTTCATTGTGTTATTTTTAATTTTGCGTTGCTCGGTTGGTGTTAAGTTTAGCGCATTTGAGTACAGCAGGGTAAATGCATTTAAGCTATTTGCACCACCAAAGCCTTGCTCAAAATCATCACGATACCACTTAAAAATTGGTGACAGATAGAGAGTATCATCGGCTATATAATTGCGGGTTGTATCTGCTAAAAAGAACTTTGTTTGTTGCTCTAATTGCATATCTAACTGCTGTGCACGATAGGCTTGTGCACGCAGAGCAGGGCAACCAATGCTGGCACAGTTAACAGCAAAATGAATACGAGGCTCGTTAAAATTTCCTTCACCACGAATTAATGTATGTTCTATGTTATCTAAACTACGGGTTTTACCTAATAAAGGGATGAACTCTTTACGCCATGGCGAACTAAAAAAGCTGCCTAGCTCTTTTATCGATGCGATATCTGGGTATTTGGTTAAAATAAACGCCACAGTCCATGCATTGTAAGCGTTGATCAAAAACGCCAATTGTTTGGCTTTTGACCAGCTGTTGAATTCACGCTGACTTACCTGTGAAAGAGTATCTAAGTAGCCCGTTAACATCACTTGGTCAGCTTTAAACCCGCTGTAGTTAACTCCAGTACTGGTGCCTTCACTAATGCTTTTTACATGTTTGCTTAACAATTGGTCCCAAGGCTGATGAATTGAATCCGATTCATCAGCCTTTACAGTGGTGCTGGCTAAAATAGCCAACAACACTGTCATTTTAAAGACACAATAAAAGACTAATTTCATTTTAGCCTCTGCGCCAAGTGTGGTATTTCTCAAGCCAATTAAGCACAGTTTGTGGCGCATTAGCACGTTTCCATTCACCCGCCGCGTACTTGTTACCTTCAGCCCAGGTTGGGTAACTATGAATCGTCCCTAGTATTTTATTAAGGCCTAAGCCGTGCTTCATTGCTAATACAAATTCAGCAATTAGGTCGCCAGCATGTTCAGACACCACGGTAACGCCGAGTATTTTATCTTTGCCTTTGGGTGTGATCACTTTGATAAAGCCTTGCGTTGCACTTTCTGTAATTGCTCGGTCAAGCTCTTTAAATTCAAAGCGCGTTATTTCGTAATCAATCCCTTGTTCGATAGCATCTTGCTCGTTTAAACCAACGCGCGCTACTTCTGGATCAATAAACGTGGTCCATGGAATAACGCGATAATCGACCTTGAATTTTTTAAGGTTCCCAAATAAGCCATTTACCGCAGCGTACCAGCCTTGGTGAGCTGCAACATGCGTAAACTGATACGGACCGACAATATCGCCCGCAGCAAAAATATTCGGATAAAGGGTTTCTAAGTACTCGTTAGTAACAATAGTTCGGTTGGTTTCAATACCTAACTCTTCAAGGCCATAGCCGGTTAAGCGGGCACTACGGCCAACGGCACATAACAGTTCGTCGTATTCAATTTCAAGCTCTTGCTCTTGGTGTTTAACAATAATGTACTTTTTACCATCGCGAGCTTCACAGCGCAGCGCTTGATGATTGGTTAATACATTCACGCCACTGGCTTGTAAAGCGTGGCTGGCAAACTCTGAAACTTCAATATCTTCTTTGATCATGATGCGATCGGCCATTTCGACTTGCGTAACCGATGAGCCTAGCCGTGCAAAGCTTTGTGCTAGCTCAGAGCCGATTGGCCCACCCCCAAGTACCACAAGCTTTTTAGGTGCATGATTGTAATCTGCAAACTTTTTCCACAATGTGTCACTGGTAACATAGCCTGTTTCTTCTATACCGGGTAGTGGCGGCACAAACGGGCGAGCGCCGGTAGCAATAACAATTGTTTTAGCGGTAAGCGTTTGGCTACCACCGTCGTTAAGTTTAATTTCCACAGTCCATGGGTCAATAATTTTGGCGTAGCCTTTAAGTACTTCAACGCCTAAATTAGTATAGCGCTCAACACTGTCGTGCGGGGCAATATCAGCAATGACTTGGTGTACACGGGCCATGACTTTTTTAAATGAAAATTCAGGGCTGATACTTTCTAAACCATATTTATCTGCATGCTTAAATTGTTCAGTAACTTTAGCACTTTTTATAATTGCTTTACTTGGCACACAACCATAGTTTAAGCAATCGCCACCCATTTCACCGGCCTCAATTAACGTGACTTTTGCTTTCACGGCGGCAGCTATGTAGCTGGTCACCAAACCACCAGCGCCTCCTCCGATGACAATCATGTTGCGGTCAAACTGTTTGGGTTTAGTATAATTTTTATATACTTTACGTTTTTTTAGTACATTAATAATTGCTTTTGCAATAAGCGGAAATACACCCAGCAGTGCAAATGAGACTATAAGGTCTAAGGATAAAATGCCCGATAAGCTATCAATTTGAGCTAATTGTGTGCCCGCATTAACAAATACAAATGTGCCGGCTAACATGCCGATTTGACTGACCCAATAGAATGTCCATGACTTAATAGCTGTTAGGCCCATCAACAGGTTTATCAAAAAGAATGGGAAAACAGGCACTAACCTTAAGGTAAATAGGTAAAAGCTGCCTTCTTTTTCAACGCCTGCATCAATGGCAGACAAACGTTCTGGAAAACGTTTCTTAACCACGTCACGTAATAAATATCGCGAGACTAAAAACGCTAACGTAGCGCCAATGGTTGATGCAAAAGAGGCAACCAATAACCCTTCAACAAGGCCAAATAGTGCCCCCGCAGCCAATGTTAAAATGGCAGCACCGGGTAATGACAGTGCAGTGACCACAACGTAGAGTAAAAAGAACCCTCCAATCACCAAAAGTGGCGATTGTTCGCGCCATTGGCTAAATTCTTCCATTGATCCTTTTAAGCCATCAAGGGTAAGTAGTTGGTGAATATCAAAGTGAAAAAAGAGCCCTACACCCAGCAAGGCAACAATCAATAATAGTAATTTTTTTAACATGTTCACTCGCTATTAAAAGTTATAGGTAAAGGTCAATTTGCCATGAATAGGCAGCTCTGGATAAACGAGTGTTGCGCCAAAGTAACCGCCTTCAAACACGGGTCGCCAGTTATCTTGGTTGGTTACATTGGTAATGTCTAAACGCAAAGCCATTTGCTCATTGAATACATAGCGACTATTTAGATTGAGTGTGTATTGGTCGCGTATATAAACCGTGGCTAAATAGTCTAAAGGGTAGCTTTTTGTGTAAATAGCGCCTAGCCCAAAATCCCACTGTGGCGTAATTGACATACCGCCATTTACACTGACAGATTGCTCAGGTATCCCCTGTACACGCTGTGTTGATGGAGCAAATGCAGTAAAGTTAGGCGCGCCACCCGCTGTGCCGTTTATAATATCGGGGCGAGAGTTATCAAATATATCAGATACTTGCTTTGCGCCTTGGCTGCTTGCTGAATTATCGTATCGGGCATCAATATAACTGTAACCAACACTAAACCAATAGTTGGCTGCATCATAAAAAGCCTGGCTTTCGAAGCCTTGAGTGCGAATACCTGTATTACTGCCATCTCGATTACGCAAACTGCGGCGTTGATTAAATAACGCCCCGTCAACGTACCACGCGCTGTCTGCAGGTGCGTATTTTAAGCCCACTTCTGCGAGCGTGTTATCAGTTGCAAAGTTCTGAGCACTTATTTTGTTATCACTACCTAATACATTACCGCCAGCCATACTGTTTGAGGTTGCTTGGTTGTAGCTTCCTGCCATGTAACTTGTCAGTGCTGGTGTCAGTTTATAGTTAATGCTCGCTTGACCTGAGTGAAGGGTTTCATAAATATTATCGCTGGCGGCTATTTGACCTTGGGGTGCAATAGGATCGCTTGCTTTCACATCATAATAGTCGATACGGTATCCAACGCTGGTACGAAGTTGGTTGGTCCATTGGCTATCGTGCTGAATCGCAATGCCTGTTTGCACGCTGGTGGAGTTAGTCGTATCAGAAAGTGAAAAATCACCATTGCCATCATTATTTATGTCGTATTGACCCCCTGGTGATACAAATACACCTGGGCGCAATTCAACCAAACGGGCCTGTTGTTCTGCTGTAAGAGGGATGCGGCGGTTTTCAATTGGACCCGTTAAGTCAATAGGGGAGTCAGCCTCGGTGGTAAATTGGCTAAAGCCTTTGACCTTGTTATAACGCATATCTAAGGCAAATAAGGTGTTTTGATTGTCTGCCCATTGATAATTTAACTCAGTGCGGTTTTGCACTGTGTCGGCGCCATCGATAATTTCTACAAAGCTATTTTGCGCAATTTCTTCGCGTTCTAAATGCTGAAAATAAGTAATGTTTTTAAGGCTTAACTGGTTATTTAGCTGACGTTTATACACGCTGTGAAATAGGTATGTAGTAGCGTCATTTATGTTGTCAGGGTCGGTCAATACTTGATTGCGCGGTAACATCACTTGCCCAGTTGGCGAGACAATTGCCCCGGCGCCAGGTACTGTGCTGCCATTGGGTTGCACGCCTTGGCCTGTGATATAAAGCCCGTTATCGATTAATGCCTGTGTGGGGCGGTTTATACCTGCGTTATCAGTAAACTCAACATGATAGAGCTCAAAGTTTAGATCCCAGCTGGTTTTATCATCAGGTAAAAACCGCACGGCGGCAAAGAGGCTATCACTTTGAAAACCCGCGTAATCATAAAAACTACCATTATCAATATGCTCAGCACTTACTCTAAACCCGCTTTCGCCTTGGACTATAGGCGCTGAATAATCGAGTTGCGCACTGTAGTGATCCCAACGTCCCGCAGATATAGTTGCTTTGCCTTGTGAGGTTTCGGTATTGGCTGTTTTTGAATGTAAATTAACGAATCCACCATTACGTTGACTAGTACCAAGTAGAACTGGTGGTGCGCCTTTCACCACATCAATTTGCTCAATCGCATTAAATGATATGGGGATACCAAAGCCATTGTTACCTGCTTGTCGACGTACTCCATCTTGATAAAGTTCACCCAGTTGACCGCGAAGTGTGGGTAAGCTGGGAGCACCAAAGCCACTGGCGGCGTAACTGTTCGGTGTAACGGCTAAAATATCTTGTAAAGTGGTGATATTGAGTTGCTCAATCATGTCGCTACTAATTGGAGTAATCGCGCGGGCGATGTCGCTTAGTGATAGATCATCGCCAAATGGCCCGCTTATTTTCGCATCTTTGGGCGATAGCTGATGGGCTTTTAGTTTTTCTGCGGATACTTGGATTACTTCAATTTCGTTGTTTGCTTTTACGACTGATGTAAAGCTGGCACAAATACTTAGTGCTAAAAATGCGTATTTCAAAATCATCTCACTGCAATTAAATAGGGTATATACGCTGTATGAGACCCTAAAGGGGTAAAAATACTTTCAAAATAGTTTATAAACTTTTTTGTAAGAAATTGACGTCTGCTCGGTCTTGTTGTTTTTAGTAGTAAACAAGACAAAGGAAAGATAATGACTCAAACAATCACCACAGATACTCAAAACCGCCTGCAATGGTCTTTATTTACATTGCGCTTAGGCGTATTTATTGTGATGCTGATGTGGACGCTGGATAAGTTTGTAAACCCAGGGCACAGCGCACGCATTTTCGAACATTTTTATGGCATAAGTGGGTCTACTGACACAATAGCCTATATTTTGGGGAGTTTACAGCTGGTACTGGTGTTTGCATTTATGGCGGGTATCAAAAAGCGTATTACTTATGGTTTAATTTTTTTAATGCATGGTGCTTCCACACTCTCATCTTACGCGCAATATCTTGATGGGTTTAACAATTTATTGTTTTTTGCAGCATGGCCAATGTGGGCGGCCTGTTTTGCGCTTTACTTATTGCGCGACCAAGATGTTAAATTTATAGCCGTGAGACGTGCATCGTAAATTAGACTAAAGGTAAATTAAGCGAGATTAGCTAAGGCTACTTTAAAAATCGATGTATTGTTTTAGGTTTTTTATCACAATGATAAAGTATCAAGCAGATGAGTAAATCGTCAAAATAAAGCAGGTTGCAGTTATCAAACTTTATAGTGCAAGGAGCTATTGTAATGAATCAATTAACACAAAGTACCATCACATGCCCTTACTGTGGTGAACGCTTAGATATATTGATTGATCCCAGTGATTTGGATCAACAATACATTGAAGATTGCCAAGTGTGTTGTAAGCCTATTAACTTTTTAGTGCAAATGGATATGGATGAGGCACTTTTCGTTACTGTTTCAAGTGATGATGAGGGGTTTTAAGCGTTTATAGGCACAGGGTTTTCGTTATGTATATAAAAAGCCGCTCTATGAGCGGCTTTTGATTTAGCAATAGGGGAATGTTGTGTTGTTTAGTTGCCCATTGAATACCTAAAGCCAATTGCGTATCGCGGGCCGTATTGAGCTGCGCTCAAGAACTGACTTTCGAATCGGCTAAATGAGCGTTCAGTTTCATTTGTTAAGTTAACACCTTCAAAGAACACTGTGGTGCTTTCGTTGACTTCGTAGTTAACGCTAACATCCCATTGAAGATACTCTTCAGCGTACTGTGGTGGCGCAGTGGCGCCTGAGTCCGGTAAACCTTGCGCTATAAGATATTGGTCGCGCCACGCACCTGTAATTTTTACAGATAAGCCGTCTTTTTCATAAAAACCTTGTAGATTCGCTGAATCACTCAGTCCTGCTAAAATAGCTTGAGAGGCAAGTATGTGGTTATCATATTCAACATCACCGTCAACCATAGTTGCATTGAAGCCTGCGCCAAAGCCAGATTCACCAAACAAATGCTGAATAGAGACCTCTACACCGTTAACCTTTCGAGAACCCACATTTTCGGGTGATTCAATTGTCCACTCAATCAGCGGATCGGTTGCAGGGTCAGGTAAAATACGATTGTTTTCGCCAATACCTACACCATTTGCAACAATCTCATTGTAAATTGCTCCGTCGGTTGCTTGTTCACCACGACCTTCAATGGCAGCAACTGCGTTATTCCAGCGTTCACCTAAATAGACGTCATGCAGACCTTCGTAGGTTGCATTAACTTGTGTGTTGTCAATCCAGTCATCAACGTCTTTCCAAAATAGACCAACCGCTGCGTAACTGCCTTCGTTGTAGTAATACTCTAAGCTCAAATCAAAATTTGTTGATTTAAATGGTTTTAAATTCGGGTTACCGCGACTACCACTGCGTGAGTTTAACTTAGGTGAAGGGGTAAGACTCAAGTTACCTAGCATAGCGTCTAGTGTAGGTCTGGATATTGTTTGACCCCATGATACACGAGAGACTAAATCGTCAGTTAAATCGACTTTAATATCGATCATCGGAAGGAGTAAGTCGTATTGGCCTTTGTAGTCAACTTCTACTAACTCACCGCCACTTGCAAACTGCGTTAACCATTCAGAACCACCAGCCCAGTATACTTGTTCAGCCACGCGGCTTTTAGCTGGACTGACAATATCGGTTTCTTCATAACGTACACCTAAATTAACGAATACATCGTAATCGCTTACATTAAATACCCAGTTCGTTGAAAGGTATAAGCTGATGGTTTCTTCTTCAACTTTATTAGTTGGAAAGCCATCAAAGGTGCCAATTTGATATACATCACTGCCTAGTACGTCTTCTGTAAGGTATGCACTTTGGCGCGCAAAAGCTTCATCAAAATCATACGTGTAAGCATAACCTGGCGCTACGCCATTTGGACCAAAAGAAAACTCATCGAGGAAGTTTGCTAAGTCAACACGTTCAAACATCGCATCAGGAAAAATCTCAGCAAATGTGCCGTTATTAAACCCTGGTGCATTTGCATTATTTGAACCACCCCATTCACTTAAGGATTGCTTAGTGTAGGCTGCGCCAAATTTAACTGTTTCAAGGCCAATATCAGTATAAGTAAATAATTGACCGTCGAGCTGCACTTGGGATACTTCAGATTCACCCGGCGTGCGAGTGAAAATACTAAAGTTAGAGCCTATTTGATTAGGGTCGATTTCTTGCGTGCCATTGTTCCAATTAACATTAAAACCAGGTACATCACCTTCACGGAAAGAATACTCTTTTGAAGCAATATCAGCTGAACCTAAGATAATACGGCCATTGGCGTTCAAACCGGTATCTTTGCCGTTATCAATCGTTGTTTTTGATGTGTGTGCATCGAGTGTAAAGCTGAGGTTTTCAGTGGCGAGCCACTCAACATTTAAGCCGGTCGCTTTAGCATCTACCTCGGTTGTTTCACGAAATGCAGTAAATGATGCATCATCACCCGCTGAATTGTAATAGATGGCTGTGCCATTTTCGTCTAGTTCATATTCGTTCGCATTACCGCCAAATGAGCCATTCCAAATACCCCAAGATAGTGAGTTATTTCCCGTCACTGCATTTGAGATTGTGTGATCAAGGGTAAACGTTAAGTTATCAGTAGGAGCAAACTGGAACGTTGCTTGTGCATTAAGGCGCTCACGTTGAATGTCGTCTTTGGCAAAACTAATTTCTTGCGGGAAGAATGCAGCAGAAACACGTTCTCCGTTAGCATCCGTATACTGTTTTGCTGGGTTACCGTCAGCGTCTGTTGGGCGATTATCAGTAATATTTTCAGCATCTAAAGAAAGGTTAGGGTTTACTAACCACGAGCGTACATTTGCTGATTGCTTTTGAAAATCACGACGATGATATGAAAAGTTTGCTGATACACCGAAGCGCTCATCATCAAAGGTGTTGCTGTAGATACCAGCAATCTCAGGCGTCACTTCATCACCGTTTTCTACAGACGAGTCATGAATCCCTTTTGCCATGAATGAAAAACGTTCACCCGGCTTTTGTAATGGCTTTGCTGTAACGATGTTAACAGTGGCACCTAGTCCACCTGTTGGCATTTCTGCACGGGCTGTTTTCATTACTTCTAAAGAGCTAACACCTTCAGATGATAGGTTTTCAAAGTTAAATGAGCGTGTAAAACCTGTGCCAGCCATTTGGCGGCCATTAAGTGTTACGAGGTTAAATGATGGGCCAAAGCCACGCACTGTGATTTGGCTGCCTTCACCGTTAGAGCGACTTACAGATACACCGGTAATACGTTGTAGTGATTCTGCTAGGTTGGTATCTGGAAATTTACCCATTTCTTCAGCTGAAATGGCATCAACAACACCGGATGCATCTCGTTTAACATCCATTGAACGAATCAATGAGCCTCGAATACCTTTTACTTCAATTACTTCTAGCTCTGGTTCGGCAGTTTCTTCTTGCGCTGCGTAAGCTAAATTAAATGTGCTTGCAGCGATGATAAGTGACACAGAAGCCGCTAGTTGGCTTTTTTTAAACTTAATTGTGTTCATAATTGCTCTGCTTTTACTAAATTTGTTAGGGTAGGCAGACAAACAACTCTGTTGATTATCTGCCACTTAATAAGGTGTATTACGGGTTCGCGATAACTACATTATCAACACGATACACAGCACCTTCACCTGAGCCCCACGCTGGGAAAATCATAAGTACATTGATATCACTGATATCTAAGCCTGCATCAAACAACGACTGCAATGTAAATGTATATGTTTGCCATTGACCAACCGTTGGTACTTCGCCTTCAGCACTTTCTAAAAGAGGCAGCTCTACTGCTGTCGCAGCGCCCGTTGATTCAACTTTGAACAACCACTGTGCATCTGTTGCATTAGGGGGGGTTACCATTTTCATTTCAAATTGAACAACGCCGGTCGCTAAAATAGCCGATGCATCAAAAGACACACCTTCGTCGGCTAAAAAGCCCATTACAGTTGGTGCCGCACCAATTTCAAATTGTGCAATTGTGCCGTGTGCGTCATCGTCTGCTTGCTCAGTCGGGGTAGAGCCACCGCAGCAATCCCAAATACTCCACATATCGGCTGCTTTATCTTTAAATACAGTCAGTTCGTTGCCCGCAGGAGCGGCTGCACTTGGATCGTATATTTTTGCGTTATCAACACGGTATACCGCGCCTTCGCCTGTGCCCCATGCTGGGAAGATCATCACTACATCCAGAGCGCTTACATCTAAACCTGCGCCAGCTAGGTCTGAAAGTGTATACGTATATGTTTTCCACTCACCGACAACGGGTGCATCACCTGCGTCTGTTAGTGGGAGCTCTACAGCAGAGTCGCCCTCGTTAGATTCAATCTTCATTACCCAAGTTGATTCTGGGCTATTTGGAGCCGTCATCACTTTTACATCAAACTGTAGTACACCACTTTCTAAAATACTGCTTGCGTCGAATGCTTTGCCGCTGCCACCTGCTGATGTGCGGGTGTTAAAGCCCATTACAGTTGGTTCAGC
Source organism: Pseudoalteromonas sp. 3D05 (assembly GCF_002723455.1). Classification (GTDB taxonomy): domain Bacteria; phylum Pseudomonadota; class Gammaproteobacteria; order Enterobacterales; family Alteromonadaceae; genus Pseudoalteromonas. The sequence goes on from NZ_PDUS01000017.1 coordinate 80,187, forward strand.
ACCAATACTGAACTCGGCTGTTAAGCCATGTTCGTCGTCATCCATGGCTTCAACAGGGGTTGAACCACCACAACAATCCCACATAGGCCAATCAAGATTTTGTCCATCAGTAAATAAAACGACCTCTGGCGATGCCCCTAAGTCACCTTCAATAGCAATATTAGCAATGAGGTACTCAGCACCTTCGCCTGTCTGCCATGCTGGGAAAATCATTAGTACGTCTATCGCGCTCAGATCAAGTCCTTTCTCTTGTAAAAACGAAAGAGGGAATGTGTAGGTTTGCCATTGACCAACAACAGGGTCTAAGCCTTCTAAACTTTGGTTTAATGGAACGTCGCCCGTATTTGGACCACCGTCACCCGCTTCAGCTTTTAACAACCAAATGGTGTCGGCATTTGGCGGAGTAACCACCTTCATTTCAAAGGTTACACGACCATTTACGTCCACTAATGGAGATGCATCAAATGGCGCTGAAGTGCCTGCAAAGTCATCAGGGAAATGGCCACCGCGTGTAGAAAAGCCCAATACTGTGCCGTTGTTATCATTGATATTGAACTGAATGACTTCGCCTTTGTCGGCATCTGTAACTGTCGCAGGAACGGTACCACCACAACAATCCCATGCTATCCAGCTTGAATTTAAGCCGCCGTCAAAAATGTTTAGGTTTTTGGCTACACCATCACTTGGTGGTGTTGGCACTGGAGCTGCACCCTCAACTAGCGCGTCATCTAAGCTATCGTAGCCAGGACGAACAGTTTCACAGCCTTTACCTGTGGCAGGGTCTGATTGACACTCATATACACGTACATAGTCAACTTCAAAGCTTTGACCTTCTGCAAATGCAGTCTCGTCAATGCCTAAGTTGTTGACGTTTTCTGGCCAATCACCACCTACAGCGTGATTAAGGATTAAGAAGAAATCTTTATCAAACGGCGCTGTATCCCAGTGAGTTGTCAGTTCGCCACTGCCTTGTTCAAAGTATTCAGCAAACCAACCTTTATGTTTTAGGCCAACGGCTTCATCTTTTGAGTTGTAACGCACTTCAGAACGACGTTGTGTTGCATATAAGTAGCCGTCAACATACCAGCGTATTTCGCCTTCTTGCCATTCAATAGCATACGTGTGAAAGTCATCAGCTGGGTTCATGCCCTCTGGAAATGTATAAGCTTTTCCAGAGCTTGCATTATTTGGCCATTCGCGGCCATAATGCAGTGTGCCATAAATATTTGACTCTACAGTGCCATCTTCCCCAACTGTTTTAAGGTTAACAGCCTCAAGGATATCAATTTCGCCAGAACGAGGCCATTCGCCATACTCGGAGTCTGTTGGCATCATCCAAAATGCAGGCCAGCTACCTTGACCTGATGGCAGTTTTGCTCTCATTTCAAAACGGCCATAGGTAAAATCTGCTTTATACTGAGTGGTTAAACGGGCTGAAGTGTACGGCTTTTCTGCACCTTCTTCCGCTGGAAGAGCTACGATGTTTAAGATGCCATCGCTTAAAAAAGCGTTTTCACTGCTATCGGTGTAGCATTGTTTTTCATTATTACCACCGCCAGCGCAATTTATTTCGAAGTTCCACTTTGATGTATCAATCGCTTGACCGTCAAAGTCATCGCTCCAAACCATTACCCAATCAGAGACGGGCTCGCTTGGTTCGACAGCTGTTAAATCAGATTTTGTTTCAGCGCCGCCACCGCAACCGAACAACATTGTTAGTGATGTGGCTGCAAAGAAACGGCTAAGATTGGATGTTGTCATGTTCATTATGTGAACCCCAGTCGACTTAATAGATGGAAGCGCTTGTTAGCATAGTTCATTTTTTAAAATTTGCATGTAAGCGCTTACATGTGTGTGATAAAGATTGCGCTAACAATGTAAGCGCTTACAAAGCGTATGATAATGCGTGCATTAGGTCAACATATTTAATGTCTTTAATTAACTTTTATTTAACTACTGTTTGATTAAGGTGGGAAGTTATAATAATGATTTTTAATTATGCCATTGATTAAATTGAAATATTTTATTTTTTATAATGAAGATATCAAACTTTAAATATTCTGTTAAAAAACGCTAAAATGCAATAATTGCCAAACATTGAATGTTGCTTCTTTAACCTATAAAAGCTGTCGCTATTTTAGTACGACTTTTTAAAGATGTTATTGCAGTAATACCGTGGTGAATATTAAACACGAATAATTAAAGGGAAGTCCTTAGGTTATTAGTGATCATTGAAGTTTGCGGGTGGAAAATTATTTGAACCAGAAGAGAGGTAACAACCGAAATGCTCGGTTGTTACTGAGCCTGAACTCTGAATAAGAGCTATAAACTCAAACCATCTCAGGATGCGAGCGTTGTTGGAATTGAAAGCGATTTAGGCAATGCATTGATTGCTGGGTCTATTGTTAAAAATAATAACGCAGTATAAATCGCTTTTATGCCAAGCCATTGGGCGCTTCACAAGCACTTAGTCTCATCGTTGTTCCTTCTTAAAAGGAATGGCCTTTGTTGCAAAGTAACGCTTTTAAATTAAGCCCCTGTGAAACGCTGAATTCTGCCTTTTGAGGTGGTTTGGGTATACTAATGCATGGCGTTGTTGTATTTATCAGCTAATAACTGCTTTTGATTTTCAGTAAGTGCTTTACCTGCTAGTTGAAACACCTCTTGTTCTTCTTCCTCAAGATGATGGTGTACTATATGGTGCAGTTTTTTTGCTTTTGCAAGCCATGCAGGTGAGCTCATTTCTGTGTTTTCAAGTGCCTCAATCAGCTCATCAATATCGTGGTGCTCAGCAACACTGTGACGTGCTTTCTCTTGGGTTAAGTCATCGCACATCAGCGGATTATAAAAAAAGCGTTCTTCGAACTTAGCATGCTCTTCGAGTTCATGTTTTAGTTCAGTCATAAGTGACTGGCGGTTTTCAGAGTCACCACTGGTTTTGATCAGGGCATCTACTAGTGAACGTTGTTTATCGTGGTCGTGACGTAATGCTTCAAAAATATTCATAATGTATCCTTGCTTATTTTAATATAGTTTGATTGTGCAAAGGATGAACCATAATTTAAAGCATTGTTTTATAATGGTTTTGTTTGTACTTGAAGTGCTTCGTAGGTTTTATTTTGTAATAATTACAGACTAAAATGAAAAAGGCTAACACTGTGGTTAGCCTTTGGAGTAATTAAATTATTAATTTACTAATTATTTATTCGCGTCTTTAACTGTTTTTAATTTAGCCGCGTGGTCAATTTCAAAGGCTGGCATGTCTTTGTTGCCATCCATTAAATAATTGTCCATCCAACGCATCAAGCGTAAGCTGTAATCGTATTGTGCCGCCACTTTACGGTTACCGTGACCTTCACCTGGGTAGTAAATTAAGCGAACATCTTTACCTTGTACCTTCATGTAACGGTACATTTCCATTGACTGAGCAGGGTGAACACGTGGATCATCTTTACCGTGCATGATCAGTAATGGTGTTTCAGATTGACCAGCCCAATAAATAGGGCTGCGCTCTAAGTACCATTGCCATTTATCCCAAGGGTATGAACGCGCATGAACTAAGTTCATTTCGTTTGAAATATCAGTCGTACCAAACTTTGACAGTTGGTTAGTTACACCGACAAACATCACACTTGCTGCGAAGTGTTTGGTTAGTTTAGTTGCCGCCCAAGCTGACGCATAGCCACCATAAGAGCCACCGGTAATACCAACACGTTTAGTATCAACTAAGCCCATATCAACAAGGTGATTTTTAAAATCAACCAAGTCATCAAACTCTTTGCCTGCATAGTCATTTTGGCCAAGCTTCGAGTAATCAACACCTTTACCTGTTGAACCGCGATAGTTCGGGTAAAATACCGCATATCCACGTGCAGCTCCCATTTGCCCTGGGCGAGAGTAGTTTGTTATCCAACCGTCTTTGTCATGACTTTCTGGGCCACCATGTACAGACATAATTAATGGGTAACGCGTGCCCTCATTGTAATCAAGCGGATATACAAGTACACCATCAATTTCAACACCATCACGTGCTTTTAAAGAAACGGTTTCTTGTTTTGCAAAACGTTTGTCGTTTAACCATTCGTTTGAATCTGTTAAACGTGTGGCTTTACTTTTACGTACAATAAATACTTCGTTAGGGTGCTTTGCAGTGTTACCGCGAAGCGCAATCGTTTTATCTGAGTCTGAAATACTCAGGTTAGAAGCAATAAATTGACCTTCTTTGATCAGCTTTTTATATTTTTTTGAGCCTGCTTTGATACTTGCTACATAGCTTTGAGTGCCAACATTCGCTATGAAATTAAGCGTATTGCGTTTGTTTGACCATTCGATGTCAGCAATATGGCCCATAAAATTAGGCAGCCATTCTGTAATTTGTGCTGTTTTAGTATCAGCTATAAATAAACGGCCTGTCGCTGGATCATGTTTATCTTCTGCGCCGATGATTGCAATGTACTTACCATCATGAGAAAGCTCTGCATCGCCCAATTTGCCTTCTGTTTTAAATGATAACGTTACTTGGTTACTGGCAACATCGTATAAATGCCACATAGATTTTGTGTATCGATCATCAATAAGTGCTGTTGGCTGAGTTTTAACAAGTAACTTTTCGCCATTGGCCGCCCAGTTAACATCACTTACGTAGTTTTCTACGTTTAATGCTGTTGGGGTAACTGGTTTATCTGATTTTTCTAAATCAACAATAAATAGCTGCTTGTTCTTTAGGCCAAGCTCATATACTTCTGCCTTGAAACCCAGTTTTTTAAGTTCTTTATCTGACTTGTCGGCAGCAGGCATAGCTAAGATGGCTAGCTGCTTATTGTTGGGGCTGAGCTGATAGCTTGAAATAGATGTGTCTTTAAGTGAAAGTACTTTTTGTGCTTCACCACCATCAACCGGTATTTGGTACAACGCAGTGTACTTTTCGTCTTCTAGTTTAGCTAAAAAGTAGATTTTTTTACTATCATTTGACCACTGAATACTTTTGATATTCACCGAACCTGTGATGAAAGGACGTTCAACACCTTCGTCATTTACAACATACAGTTCGCTGTAGTTACGGCCATTTTCATCAACGTAAAGAGTACGCGGCACTGATCGAGTAAAAGCAACGCTATCACCATCAGGGCTAACGCTGGTCTGGATAACTGACTGAATTTTTGGGATATCTTCAATTGTAATAGGTGTAGCAGCAAAAGCTAATGAACTCGTAAGTCCAACGGCTAACGCTAAACTGGTTTTTAGCATGGGTATTTCCTTCGCTTGTAATAATTATTTGCACAGTATAACAAGGCGTACCTTAATTACTAAAATATGCGATTAACGTCCAAGCACTGACGATTAATGGCTGTAGCGAACACCGAAATAAAACCGTCGGCCATTCTGATAAACCCCTGTGGGTGCATAGTGGTTACGTTCGTAAATATGTGTAATTTCATCAGTAAGATTAATAGCTTCAAATACCAAATCTAGATGGTTACTAACTTTAAAAGTCAAGTTGCCATCAAGTTGACCAAAATCATCCATTATTGCTTCACCGACACCTGTAGCAAAGTGGGTTCGATAATTATAAGCTAAGCGTGCACTGAGCCATTCATTGTCATAGTAACTTGTTAAATTAACCGTGTGCTTTGAGGTTCCAGGTACATAATTTTTGCGACCCGTTGAGCTATCGGTGCGATTACCATCGACGAAAGTGTAATTAGCAATCAGACCAATGCCATAAAATAGTTCTTGTTGATAGCCTAATTCAACACCGCGTATTGTGCCACCATTACCATTTATAGGGCGGTCTATGGTCATGTTTATGCCTTCATGTTGTTCAATGGTTCGCTTAAATTCAACAAACGATTCAACGTCTTTGTTAAACAATGCCATCGAAAGTAGGGCGGCATCATCAAAGTACCACTCTAGACTAAAATCGAATTGGCTGGCACGGTAGGGATCTAAATCTGGATTACCACCTTGGCCTTGCGCCTGAGTGACATTGTAGTTTGTTGAAGGCATTAAGTGGTTGTATTGTGGGCGCGACATAACCCGAGCAGCACTAATCCGTGTTATAAGGTTTTCAGTCAGATCGATACTGACATTGACGCTGGGAAGTATATCAACATAGCTTTTTTTATGCTGTTGCCATACAAAGTTTTGTTGCAGTGAAATTGCTGACCCAATCCGTTTGTACGCGCTGGCATTTTGCTGAGTGTTTACCAGCCTTAGCCCGAGGTTCGCGCGGTAATCTTGCCCTTCTAGCATTAATTTAACATAACCTGCTAAAGTGCGTTCCTGAATATCAAATCGACTTGCTTTTTCTTCTTGTTGGGTAAAATCTATATTTTTAAAATCATTCGATAATTTATTAATGTCTGCATAGCTATATTCTTTTAGTGTTTGTGCATTACCAATGTCAGCTAAAAACCCTGTAGGCAACTGACTCGGGTAATCTGCCAAGGTCCAATCTAGTTGTTGTGCTAAGCCATCAAAGGCGCCATTAAAAGAACGGTAGCGAATAAAATCACGTTGGTGATCGCGGTATTTTGCGCCCAGTTTAAAAGCGCTAATAATTGAATGATCAACCACTCGCTCAAAATCGCCTTGTAGGTATAACTCTTGATCATTTGAGTCTTGGCTATCATTACGGGCTTCAGTTAATTGCCACGCCTGCGCATCAAGTGGTGATACATCGTAGTTTGCGATAATATTTTTGTTCTGACGTGTATCAACAGTAAACGCCGTATTAGTTGAAAACTGAGAGGTGTAATCTTGTTTAGAGCCCCCTCCGCCTTTGGTGAAGCCTACTTGATACTGGTTTTGCCACAAATTAGCTTGCTGAGTTACTAATAAGTGCAGGTTGCTGGTATCAATTTGTGACTCACGCCAAATTGCTTCCATGGCAGTACTAAAAGGTAGATTTTGGGCATTATTTTCGGGAACTTTTGAATATTCAGCGTATGCAAGCGTACCATCTATGATCACTGGATCATTTATGTGGCCGCCTCTTGCAAATACGGTGCTTGGTTGCCATAAAAAATTTTGATTACTATTATCTGCGCTAAGTACTGAATACAAAGTGTTGAGCTGGATGTTCCAATCAAGGTTTGGTTGGTATTCGATGCTTGCTGTTGCGCTAGTTAATATTCGCTGTTGTTGAAAAATAGCGGAGCCACCACCACCTGCGGTCCAAATATTTTTTACATCTGCATTTTCATTTGTTGTCGGCGTCAGCTGGTTTTGCGAATTTTTATTATAGTTTCGTTCGTGCCAGCCCCACGATTCAAGACCATCACGGCGTAAAGAGCGATGATTGCGAGTAAATGTGAGGTGTATGCCGAGATCTTTATCTGGGTTTTTCCAGCTATAAAAAGTATTTAGTAAAGGATCAAACTCACCAGACAAGTCGTTGTATTGCATTTGTACATTAACTACAAATGGATTACGCTGTATGTGCAAAGGACGCTGGGTTTTAATATTAACTGTTCCACCTAATGACCCTTCATTGTGGTCCGCTTGCGGCGTTTTATACACTTCTAAAGATGTAACGAGTTCTGCAGGTAATAATGTGTAATTGAACCCTCTATTTGGCTGTGTAGAGATCCACCAATCAGCCGAGGCTATAGACTGACCATTTAAGAATGTACGATTTTGTTCTGGTGTAGTGCCTCTGACACCAACACGCTCACCTTCCCCTTGTGCTCTTGAAAGTGAAATACCAGTCACCCTTTGGAGTGCTTCTGCTACATTTTTATCAGGAAATTTCCCGATGTCTTGTGCGCTAATAGTATCTATAATAGATTGACTGTCGCGCTTATCTAAAAGAGACTTGACAGCGCTGTCATGATAACCCCTGATTTGAATGGTTTCTAAATGGCTTGGGTTTGTTTTTGAGTCTGTTTTAGCCATCCCGTGGGCCGTGAAAAAGACACTGAGAATAAATGTTATGTTAACAAAATTTATGGTTTTTATTGTCATATTCAACCCAACTAAAACAACATGAGAAAATACTAATTATGAGAAGTAGCTTTAAAATAAGTACATCACACTTTGCTATGCTATTGTGTACCGTATTTACCTATAATACGCTTTATCCGCTTATTTAACCATAGATTAACCTGTGTAAAAACCAAACAATGTCAAAAGCAGAGCCAAAACAATTATTACTCAATGATGTACTTATTGATTTTGCTTCCTTAAAGATAAAGGTGGCGGGAAAATGGTGTGCTATTGAGGCTAAACAGTTGCAGTTACTGCGGTTGTTGATTGCACAAAAAGGGCAAGCAGTTACGCGGGATAAAATAATGGACGCTGTTTGGCCTGATGTTGTTGTCAGTGATAACTCAGTCAGTCAATTAGTAACTCAATTGCGAAAAAGTTTATCTGATGACAAAAATACCGCGTACTTTATCCGCACAATTCCACGGGTTGGTTATCAGCTTATTGCACAGGTGAATGATGCGCCAACGATTTTAGAAAAGGTTGTGCCAGCGAGTCCACGTACTTCTGCGTTGTTTATTGTTGCCGGGCTTGTATTGGGTGCGTTGTTTACTTTATTAAGCCAATATTTATTAGCTCCTGAGCAGGCGAGGTTAGATTATCAATATCAATCACGATTAACATCTGCTCCTGGCGCTGAGGTGTTTTTGCGCTATTCACCCAATGGTCGATATTTGGCATTTAGTCAATCAAACGATCAACAAAGTCAGTTTGATTTGGCTGTATATGATAATCAAAGTAAAACAGTTCATAGCATCAAAAACTCAGGTTATTCAGAGGAAGCACCTGTTTGGTCACCTGATGGAAAGTGGTTAGCTTACTTTAGATATGACCCAATTAGCTGTGATATTCGTGTTATGTCAGTTGCAAATGCTATTGAGACTTGGCGGCTAAGCCCTGAGTTTAGGCTTACTCGGTGCCAGCAGCGTCATGGCCCAACCAAATTGCACTGGGTTGATGAGCGCACCATTTACACAACACATTGGCAAGATGAGCAAGCGCGTTTAATTAAGTACACATTATCACTTACTCCCAGCCCTAAGTTAGAAGCTCAACAAGTGGTAGGGGACTTTAAGCCATTAGCATTTGATATTAGTGTTGATAACACGCTGCTTATACTAGAGAAAAGTGCTGGCTGGTATACCCTTAGTGAAGTGGATTTAAATACAAAGCTTGAACGAAGAGTAATAAAGCGAAGTCGCCACTCGCATGCGCCATTACTATTAGACAGTGAACGCGGTTATTATTGGCTTGGTGATGATGCGTTAAGGCGCTATGGATATAATGGCAATAAGCAGACTGTTCATGAACCGTTAGGATTTATTGCCGATATTGCTATAAACCCGCAAACTGGAGATATTGCACATGCTGAAGGGCATGCTCGCATCAATTTGTATCAAATCGAATTAGATTTAAATACAGAACAATTACTTAAAAGTGCTCAGCAGTTATCATCTTCATCACGCATGGATATGTTGCCTGCGGTGTCGTTAGATGGTCAACAAAGTGCATTTATTTCATTGCAAAAACGGGGGATTACAGGGTTCACTCACAGTGAAGTGTGGTTAAAACATAAACAACGTAAAAGTGCTAATTTAATTGCAACTTTGCCCAGCGATATAACGCCTAAGTATTTATTATTCTCGCCAAATGGTGACAATATCTTACTTGCTGATCAGCTCCATAATATCTATTTGATTAATACATTTTCTCGGCGTTTAGTACCTATTATTTCTGGTTTTGAACAACTAAATGGTGTTCATTGGGCACAAGATAGTCATAGTATTTATTACCAAGCAAAAAACCCGCAAGGGCAATGGCAAGATTGGCGTTATGACATTCAATTAACAAGTAATACCCTAGTAAAAGACAACGCGCCACTGGAAACGCTTGATGATAACCATTTACTTTGGCAACTTAATGCTTCATACATTGAATACGAGAAGCATGTCTCAAGCTTTTTAGCCGCAGCACTTGAACAACAGCTGCCATTGTCGCAACTATTGCCTTCTTTATCGCTTTTTAAGCCCGCGGTGTTTAATGGAGGGGTTTATTATGTGCTTAGACAAGGGCATCAGCTGCGTTTATATTGCTATTTGACGACACAAAAACGAAATGTGTTCATCAAAGAGCTAGGTGTATACGGCTATGACTTGGATATTAATTTAAACATAAGTAGTTCCGCTGATGGAACGCATGTGGTGTTTAGCCAAGTGGATGGTATTGAAACCGATATTTTGTTACACAAAGCAACTAAGGCTGAGACGCAATAAAGGCGTCAATATTGCCAGTAAACCAGTTTCTACTTTTTGCTTCTTTTAATGCTTGCAGAGCGATTCTTTTAGCGGCTTCTGGGTCTCTTTTCGCTATGATTTTGGCTTGTATTAATAGCAGAGGGGGGTGCGTGGGATCATCAGCTAAAGCTGAGTTCAAAGCTCTTTTTACAGCACTTACATCAGCATCTTCAAATGAGTAAAGCAATTTCGTCAGCTCTCTCTTAGCACTAAATAGCCCTTGCTTTGCAGCGGCAGTTAGCCACTTTAATGCTTTATTCGGCGCATAATCGAGGTACTTTTTATCTAATAGCTCTCGGCCTAATCGATATTGAGCTTGGGCTAAGCCATTCTGTGCAGCAAGTAATACCCAGTTGAGGCCTTTTTCTCTTTCTACTTTACCGTACTCCCCACGTAATAAATTAGCACCAATTCGGTACTGTGAATTGGCATAGCCATTCGTTGCGGATTTCAACAGTAATTCGTCACTGGCATTACTGTGTTGCCAATGGTACTTCAACAAACGCGTTGCATTATATTCATCCGAGCTTAGCCAATTTGCAATATAATATTGCACAATGGCATTACCTTGTTCTGCCTCATCAATTAAATCCGTAATTTTTTCATTGTATTGTCGTTGCTGGCTTTTAAAGCTTTGCGCGTATTGTTTACCTTTAAACGTTGTGAAGTGGAAAATTAACGACCTGTTGTAGTATGGTAAGTGTTCCTTACTGGCTTGATAATGCCAACGTTTGACAGCATTAATAATTGCTTTATCGAAGGTTTTTTCAGGGTTAGAGTCAATAATAGTAATGTCGGTAACCGCGCCACTTTCATCTATGTCAAATTCAAGCCAAACCCAGCCCTCGATACCATTTTTATAGGCATGCTCTGGGTAGCTAGGTTCAACCATGTAATCACGCACAATTGAGGAGTTAAAAGTTTCTGTACTATTGAGTTCTGGCCTAAGTTGTTCGTTGTACCACGCAAAACTTAGCTGTTTTAGCAATGCATTATAGGCATCATTAAGTGGTTGTTGATTAGGTGTTTGATTGGCGATCAGCATGGCTGTATCACGGGCATCAACTAAGCCAAAATCGGCAGCTAAGCTAAACCATGCATAGGCTTGCGCTGTATTTTTTTTAACGCCTTGGCCGTGTAAATACATTACTGCAATATTATAAATAGCATCGGGGTTGCCAAGTTGCGCAAGTTGTAAAAATTCTTGTTTTGCTTTTGAAAATTTGCCTTGGTGGTAATCAAGCGTTGCACTAAGAAGGTCTGCTTTAGCGTTAAACCCAAACAGCAGCCCACACACAAAAATACACACTTTTAAAAATAAAAAGCATGGTGTAGGTTTGGCTGAGTAGTTATATATTTTTGCTGACACTTAATAAACTTGCGCTATTGCTAACATATACTTAGTGGTGTTTTTACTTACTGATTGTACTTGTTTTGTTTATTATTACTAGCGCGATTATGCGATGTGTTTAATAAAAAAAGCAGGCAACCAAAAGGTTGCCTGCTTTAAACCCCTGGGCATAGGGGCGGCCATCCTTGGCGAGAGTCGATGACCTGTGTTAGCTAGGAATATCGACTAATTCGTTATTAAAAATTGAAACGAATACCAGCAGAGAAGCGACGTCCATCAGCATAAACCCCAGTTAAGGCTTGCTTAACGCCTTTTTCTTGGTAGCTAAATGTATGTTCGTCAGTTAAGTTTGTCGCTTCAAATACAGCCGTAATGTTCTCTGTTACGTTGTAGTTAAATGTTGCATCAACTTGGCCATATGCATCTTGGTAACCAGGCCATGCTCGGCCAGTGTCATAGCCTGTGCGATAGTTGTATGAGATACGACCACCGAATGTTTCTGACTCGTAATAAGTACTGATATTGTACGTGTGATCTGAAATACCCGGAATTAATACGTCATTGCCTTGCGTATCTTTAGACTCACCATCTACAAACGTGTAGTTAGCAGCAACGCCAAAACCTTGTGTGATTTCGGTTTGAAAGCCAAGCTCTAAACCTTTCAATGTACCTGAAGGGCCGTTTACAGGGCGGCTAATTTCAATTTCAATACCATTAAACACTTCAGTTTGCGTGTTGTTGCCTAAAGTAGATTGTAAATCTTTATAGAATAATGCTGCTGAGAAGATACCTGCATCTGCGAAATACCACTCATAGCCAACATCAAATTGAGTGGCACGGTACGGGTCAATATTTGAGTTACCGCCAGTTCCAACACGCGTTTCAGTATTGTAAGTCGTGGCGTTCGTCATCGCGGCATAGTCTGGGCGTGTCATTACGCGTGCAGCACCAATACGAAGCAACATATCATCATTAAGATCAATCGCTAAGTTTAAGCTTGGAAGAATATCAAAGTAGTCAGTTTCTTCCTCTTGCCATACTTTTGCATCCGCGGGGCCTACATACGCACCTGTGGTTTGTTTTGTCTCAACTAAACGAACACCAATATTACCGCGCATACCTTCAACATCTATATCTGCTTTTACGTAACCTGCAAAAATGTTTTCTTCAATTGCAAAGTTGCTATCAAATAATAAGTTGTATTGCCAATCAAGTGCATCACCATCTTTACGCACTTTAGACAAGTCGGTCATTGCGTAATTACTTAGAGTGCCACTGCTTCCGATCCCTGATAAAAAGTCACTGGGTGAAGCGTTTGAATAATCTTCTAAGCTCCAATTTAAATCAGTACGTGTTTGAGATTGTAAGCGAACGTTTTCACGCTTGTGGTCGCGGTATTTTACACCAAACTTGATTTTGCTAAACACAGACACATCAATAGCGCGTTCAAAATCGGTTTGAGCATAATATTCTTTATCAAGCGCATCATTTGAGTCATAACGGAGGAAGCCTAAATCCCATTGTGTGCCATCTGCTGGACTTTTAGCATAGCTGGTTTCAATACTTTCAACATTAGCGGCATTAAAGCTGTGCTCGGCATTGCCTTCCCACCCAACACTTCGGTCAGTTTGTGTTCCGCCAGAGCCCTCTGTGACACCTAAATGATACGATGATTTCCAGATTTCACCTTCATGGATAAGCTTTAAATCATATGAATTAGTTTTTAATTCCGAGTTACGAACTTTCGTTTCATCAAGAATATTATTACCGTCAGGAGAGAGACCAAATGTACCAGCTTGCGCGAAATTGCCTACTTTATCATGTTGAACAACATCTAAAGACGTGTATTTTGAATTACCATAGCCTGGTAGCCATAGGAAGTTTTGATTCGCATTGTTAGCCTTCATTGTCGAATTAAGCGCATTGAAAGTCACATCAATATCATCAGTAGGGCGGTATTGTAATGTTAAGTTGAAACCTGTTCTTATACGTTCTTGAGTAAACATCGCTGAGCCACCGCCACCTGGCGTGTAAACATCATTAATTTGTGTGCCGTCTTCTAAGGTGATATCACGGTGCGTCCAGCTCCAAGCCTCGATACCATCACGACGCAGGTTACGTACTTGTTTAAATACAGAGACAAGTGCACCTACTGTTTCTTCATCATTTTTCCAGCTGTATAAACCAGCAAGCTGTGGGTCTGTTTCACCAGACACTTCACTGTGCTGCATTAAAATTGAACCTGCCACTTTATTGGCTTCTAAATCTAGTGGCTTACGAGTTCTAACAATAACAGTACCACCGATTGAACCCTCATCAATATCAGCTTCAGGCGATTTATAAACTTCAAGACCCGATACAATTTCAGATGGCAGCATTGTGAAATTAAAGCCACGGCTTGCTGATGAATCTACCCACCAATCAGCAGAGCCAACAGCCTGACCATTGAGTAAGGTACGGTTTTGGTTTTCAGATGTACCACGAATACTGATCCTTTCACCTTCGCCAAATGCGCGGCTCATTGAAACACCTGTGATACGTTGCAATGACTCAGCAACGTTTTGATCGGGGAACTTACCAATGTCTTCAGCGGTTACAGCATCCACGATTGTGTTTGCATAACGTTTAGTATTAAGTGATTTAACAACACTTCCACGAATACCACGTACTTGAATAACTTCAACTTCGTCCGTATTTTGTGCTTGTGCGCTGTGTGCTACCATCGGTAAGCTTAATGCTGATGTGATAAGTGATGCACTTATAGCCAGATGAAGTTTATTCATTTTTATATTTGTCATTTTCGATTCCCCTTGAATCAACACTTCGTTTTTAATGTTTAACGGTATGGCTCAAAGGCCTGCTTACATTGCTTTATGACACAGCCTTTATTAACCGATTCACTCCCCCAAAGCAGTAAGGTAAATGTATGGCAATAACAGTTACTAACTTGGGTTTGTTTTTCTATTAAACGCCTTTTGATTAAACGAGTCTTGAAACTAAATGAATAGTTGTGAAAGTTACGAAAATGATAATGAATTAAACTGAAGTTTTATTTTAATTAATATAAAACAATGAGTTGAGTTTTAGTGTGTTTTAATTTATTTTAATAAATTAAGTTTACTTAAAGGATTTAGAGTTATATTTAGAAGTGTTTCACATCTAGTAATGTATTTTTTTAGCTAAATTAAAAAAGATATAGCATCAAAACGTATTTAGCTGAGCAATCTGTTACTCATTAAATAATTTAAAGTAATACTGCAGTTGTGGTGAGACAACCACCTTAATGTGGGGCTTTCTATAGGTAATTTGATGTGTGCGGTTTGATAGATGGCTACTTACTAAGATACTAATTTTAGAGTAAGAGCACCTAAAGGATAATGCGTATGGAAGCGTATTTTGCATGCTTAGTGGCAATTGAGCTTTGACGAATCAAGCGCTAAACTCCATACGAGTATAGGAAAGTTAAATAACCTGAACTCTGGATAATAAATCTATCTCCAGCGGCTACTTTCAGCGCTAACTGCGTTGAATTTACTTGCAATAGGCTAGGGTCTGTTGATCTTTCAAGGTTAAATTTGC
>NZ_PDUS01000017.1:95653-102021 GCF_002723455.1 Pseudoalteromonas sp. 3D05
TATTTGTGATTTAATATCAATACGTTAGTACATCTCTTAGCCAGAGTTCAGGTTAAATAGATGCTTAGCTTACGCTAAGCATCTATTTATAGGCTTTTCTTTGGAGGGAGTGCGACGTTGGCAAATATTAACCCTGCAACCAGCGACATAAAGATTAAAAAAGTTTGCTGTCCAATATGATCAGCATAGACAAAGTCTTGCCCTTCAATCAAAGAGTTTAGGCCGATATAGGTTTTACTACCCGGTACTAATACAATCAGGCCTTGCATGGCGACGATAGAGGCAGGTGCATTAGCGACGCGGTTAAATAAATTACTAAAAACACCCACTGAAAAGGCACCTATAAATGTACCTAAAGTATAATCTAAGTTTAAATAGATGGCTGGGCCAACACTGGTTCCGTAGGCTATAAAGCCAGAAGCAATTGACCATGCCGCATGCTTTAATTTTGTTCTAAAAATAACGATTAAGCTACTACACAAAAGCAGAATTGCAAGCCAAGCAGTCCACTTTGGGAGTGGTTCTGGTGGCACAAAGTCTGTTTGTCCAAACAGCGCAAAGCCAATTGCCAGACCGATAAATGCACCAAAATAAAGCTTAAATAAAAGCATAAACGAATCCATGACTCGTGCAGTACCAGAAACTAAGTGCCTTGCAGCAAGCTCTGCTAAACCAAGTGCGAGTGCGAGCCCTGGTATAAAGACAATTATGGCGGAGAGTACGATAAGGCGAATATTGATCTGTGCGTCAATATAAACACTAATTGCACAAGCCAATATTGCTGAAATAATAGCTACCAGGGGTTCAAGCATGTGCCCAACGCGTTTTGAGCGCGCTGACCAAAGCACAAATAAATAAACGATTAGGGTCAATAAGCCTGACCATAGAACATCATTCCAACTGGTTCCCATCAACATGGCAAACGCACCGCCAGAGGTTGCAAATGCAATACCTGTTAAAACTCGGTTGTAGGGTGCAGGGGCATCAAAAATGATGTCAAGTTGCTCATCGACTTCTTGCAGTGTTAACTCTTTATTGAGCAACTTATTAACAAGATCATCGGTGTCAGCCAACGAGCCAAGATCGTGATCACCCGGCTCGACGCGTGCAACGTGAGTGTATTCATCTTCGTGACCATCTGTCCATATTACGAATGTCACAGAGGTTGGTGACATAACGAATGACGACTTAAGGCCTAAGTAAGTGGCAATTTCCATTAAGTGGGCTTCAAGTCGGTACGCAGGAGTGCCGTACTTATGGAGCATTTTGCCTAGCTTTACTATAAATTTTCGTTTTTCAGTAAACGTTGCGGTTTTCAAGTGAGTATTGAACCAAAATTTAAATTATTCAGTTAAAAAATATAGACAATACATCAAAACTTGCCTAACTTGTTTTGCCGCGATTTTAAACACATATAAACCTCTGTCTAGTTTTTTTTATTTGTTTTTTGCTTCAATCCACTGCGCCATATACTGGGTGCTTCGCATCGTATGATGTTTAAGCATTTGTCCAGTAAAGTTTGCTTCTCTGTGTGCTGCTGAATCGGCTTCAATAGCCGTTACTTTATCAATAAAGCGCTTTGCTAACAGTGCTTTATCATAATGAATATTCAGTAGGGTATGCGCATTTTTTTGTGCGTTTAAAAAAGTACATTCATCTTGGTGCAGTAAAACAGCTGCGTTTGCAAATTCTTGTGGAGAGTTTTCTATAATACCCGGCCAAGGAAATTCGCCATGCATACCTTCACTGCCAATTGAAGTAGTAACACTGGGGGTTTGCATTATCATTGCTTCAAGTAATTTACCTTTAATTCCCGCGCCAAATCGCAAAGGAGATAAACACACTCTGGCCTCTTCCATTACTTGATAGGCATCAGCAGCCCACCCTTTTATTAAAAAGCCCGTTTTAGGGTTATGAAGTGCTGTCGCTTTAGGGGGGGGATAAGAGCCATATATATGAAGTTCAGCAGTGGGGAGCTGTTTACGAATTAGTGGCCAAATTTTTTGTAAATAAAGTACTGCGTCCCAATTAGGAGCATGGCGGAAATTCCCTATCGTCATAAAGTGCTGTCGCTCTGTAAAGGACTTTGTTTGAGTAGGCAGTGATGCTAAGTCAACCATGAAAGGTAAATGGTGTAATAAGCGACTATCAACATTAAATACATCAGCCAGCAGCGCCATTTCATAACTTGAAATAATCAAGCTAAGGTCGCATCTTAAAATAGCCGCTATCTCACGTTTTGCGATATCCGAGTGTAAATCACTTTTACTAAATGCTCGCTTACTTTTATGGGCATCGTGACGCGCATTTCTCAAACACTGCAAGTCTTCAGTGTCGAGTATTTTTATGGCATTAGGGCAATGTTTGTCAATGCGCCAACCAAACTGTTCTTCCATCATAAAACGATCAAACATAACAATGTCAGGATTATATGTTGTTACATAGTCATCGAAACTACTGCAGTTAAGAGTAATCGTTTGTGATGAGATGCCATGCTGCTCTAGGTTTTCCATATGCTCAGTTTTTTGAGCTGGACTTGCAAATTCAACCTGCCAACTCTGTGCTCTAAACGCGTGTAGTAACGACATCATATGCGTGCCCGCAGCGGATGAATTTGGCTCTGGCCATACATAGCCAATAACTAACACTTTTTTCATTTGCTTGAATCTCTAATTTGTAAATTTACATCGACCAATGTACGCAAAGGCGCGGTATTACAGCTAAGCAGCTCTTGTAAAATTTGGCAACTGCGCCTACCAATCTCATCGGCGTTTATACACACCGTACTTAATGACGGGGACATTAATTTAGAATCGGTTAAATCATCAAATCCAACTACCTTTATATCTTTACCCACCGAAAGCCCATGTTGTTGTATAGCCTCAATAACCCCGTAGGCAATAACATCGCTAAAACAGATGATGGCTTTTATATTTGGATGAACGCAATACAGCGAGTTAAATGAATCACGACCGCCTTGGCGGTTTGTAGGTGCTTGAATTACTGGCTTATCTTCATTGATATTGAATTGTGTAAGAGCAGACTTAAACCCACTGAGACGTTCTAGGTGGTCAGAAATATCATCTGTTCCCCCTAAAAAGGCAATGTCGGTGATGCCTTGTTCAAGAAGGTGCGCCGTAGCAATGTGTGCGCCTTTTTTGTTATCAGGTAAAACAGTGGGTGCGTTACTAAATGGCACTTCACGCATAATATTGATAACAGGTGAACCACTGGCAATAAGGTTGTCTACCCAGGTTTGTTCTGTCCCGGGTACTGGGCACATTATAAACGCAGCGACATTGTATTCTTTTAGTGTTTTAACAATGTGTTGTTGGCGCTGCCAATTTTCAGCCGTATTTACGACCATTGGCAGCATCCCCATGTCGTAAATATAACCCTCTAGACTAACCGCTAATTGGGCAGAGTAGGGGTTGGTTAAATCATTAATTACTAGTGCAACTAAATTTGAGCGTTTACCTCTTAAAGCTGCGGCATCACGATTATATACATAGCCCAATTTATCAATAGCTTGTAAAACTCGTTCTTTGCGTTTAGTACTGACTTTAGTGCTTTGTGTGAGTACTAAAGACACCGTTGATTTTGAGACTTGAGCTTCTCGCGCAACGTCAAAAATAGTGACTTTATCGGTTTTGTTATTCATTAAGGTCTGTTTACCTTTAAAGGTTAAATTTGCAGCAGTCTGTTTGGTATTTAGGCAATGCAGCGCTTATGTGGTGTGGTTATTCCCCATAAATAGGCGATAACGCAGTATCAATGCCAAACAGGCGCTGCCCTTCGGGTTCTGCCTAGGGCTATTTACTCTTTGTAGCTCGGTTTTGACTTAGCCCACTAGGTTACAAACCTCGCGCCGCGATTAAACCGCCCCTAGTTTGAACAAACTTTAATCCGCAAAGGTCAACAGACCCAAATTGTTATTAAAGAGGTACCGTAATCACTTAGTTTAACTTAA
The DNA here is from genome assembly GCF_002723455.1 of Pseudoalteromonas sp. 3D05. Lineage (GTDB taxonomy): Bacteria > Pseudomonadota > Gammaproteobacteria > Enterobacterales > Alteromonadaceae > Pseudoalteromonas. The sequence goes on from NZ_PDUS01000017.1 coordinate 99,624, forward strand.
ATTGAGCGATAAAGTCAGTAAAGCTTGTATTTAGCGAAGTCTGTTTGTACTTATAATCAGTGATTAACTTAAAAACTTTATGCGCTTTGCAAATCATGCTTATATAGCGCTACTATTTTAAAAATAATAAAGGACACACTATGAGAGCAATGTTGCTTTTTTTTGCCCTGATAATAAGTTTTGGGGTAATTGAAAACACCCATGCGAACGAAGGATATCAAACCCCTTCGAGTGATCTCGCTGCTTTGGTCGATGCTAAATTAGCACCGAGTAGCTATTTATCATCCGATGGTCAGTGGCTTGCACTATTTGATCGTAAACGAATTGAGTCACTCGATGACCTTGCTAAAGAAGAGTTTAAACTCGCTGGAATTAAGTTAAACCCAGTTAATTTTTCTCGCTCACGAGCGCGTACAAAATTTAATGCATTGACCTTAAAACATATCGAAACAGGTAGCGTGATTGAAGTTACTAATATTCCTTCAGGTATTATGCGTTCTCCTCAGTGGTCATCAGACAGCCAGTACTTAGCTTTTGTTTTAGAGCAAGCAAATCAGGCTAATTTATGGGTATACAACACACAAACCAAACAAGCTCGCCAACTATCTGACGTAGCATTAAATTCTGTTTTAACGAGTCGTCCATATACTTGGTTGCCTGACAGTACAGCTATTGTAGCTAACACCGCGGTAAATATCGCTAAGCAAAGATTAACCACAGATACACAGAATGTTGTTCCAGTGATTCAGCAAAGTACAGGCGAAAAAGCGCCTGCGCGTACATATCAAAATTTATTAACGAGTCCTTTTGATGAACAACAATTTAAGTTTTATGGGCAAGGACAATTAACCTATATCCCGCTCAGTGGTATAGCACGTGCTATTGGTAAGCCTGCGTTGTTCAAGTCATTTTCTGTATCCCCTGATTCAACAAACCTATTGGTTGGAAGTATTGACGAGCCATTTTCGTACCAAGTACCTTACAGTCGCTTTGCAACAACATGGCAAATATGGGGAATGCGAGGCTATGCGTTGGTTGAGTTAGCAAAGCAACCTCTCGCTGATAATATCCCACAGGGTTATGACAGTGTTCGGGTAGGCCGCCGCGATTTCGAATGGCGAGCTGATCAAGGTGCTGAAGTGATTTGGGCAGAAGCTCAAGACGGCGGCGATATGAAAACCAAAGTAGATCACCATGATTATTTGTATAGCTTACGCGCTCCATTTAAGCGAGAGCCTAAATTATTTGCAAAAGTCGAGCGTCGATTTGCTGGGATTGAATGGGCAAACGATAATGTGGCTATGCTCAGTGATTGGCGTTTTAGCGACCGCCAAGTTCGCACGTTTGTGATACAACCACGCAACGCAGACAGAAATCGAACGCTGTTTTCACAGCGTAGCTACAATGACGCTTACAAAAACCCAGGCAGCGCTATTTATGAGCGCAATGACTTAGGCAGTAATGTAATTAAAGTCGTCGGTGGGCGCTATATTTATCTGCGAGGCAATGGTGCTTCTGAACAAGGAAATGTGCCTTTTTTAGATCAGTACGACATTAAAACAAATACCACAAAGCGATTATGGCAGTCTAAAGCACCTTATTACGAGCGGGTTCGTGCCATGCTTGATGATAAAGGTGATAGGCTAATAACGATTCGTGAATCTAAAACAGAGCAACCAAATTTCTTTATTAGAGATTTAAGTGACGATACGCTCACCCAGCTAACTACATTTGAACACCCTTATCCAGCATTTAAGGGGGTTACTAAAGAGCTTGTTCGTTATAAGCGCGATGATGGTGTTGAGCTCACTGGCACACTGTATTTACCGCCAGAGTATGACAAAACACAAGGTACGTTACCTGTCTTGATGTGGGCATATCCACTAGAATATAAAGATAAAGCTGTAGCATCTCAAGTGCGTGAGTCGCCTTATGCATTTACCTATATAGGTTATTGGGGGCCAATGCCCTACCTTGCTAAAGGGATTGCGGTATTTGACGACCCGAAAATGCCAATCGTAGGGGTCGATGGCAAAGAGCCTAATGACTTATTTAGAAAGCAATTGGTCTCTAGTGCACAAGCAGCAGTGGATGTTTTGGTTGAAAAAGGCATTGCCGATAAAGATAACATTGCCATTGCTGGTCACTCCTATGGCGCATTCATGGTGGCAAATTTATTAGCACACAGCGATTTATTTAAAACAGGAATCGCACGAAGTGGCGCTTATAATCGCACACTCACGCCATTTGGTTTCCAAGGTGAAGAGCGTGACTTTTGGCAGGCTCAAGATGTATATGCAGCGATGTCACCGTTTTTTCACGCTGAGAAAATTAACGAGCCAATGTTAATGATCCATGGTCAAGAAGACCCGAATTCTGGCACTTTCCCTATGCAAAG
>NZ_PDUS01000017.1:102227-102469 GCF_002723455.1 Pseudoalteromonas sp. 3D05
TCAAAGGATTAGGTAAAGAAGCTCGCTTGGTTATGCTGCCATACGAAGCACATGGCTATAAAGCGCGCAAGAGCTTATTGCATGTGCTTTGGGAGCAAGAACAATGGCTTGATAAATACTTGCTAAATGAAAGTGATACACAAGTAAAGGGTGAATAACGATTACTTTAATCGAGGCCGTGAGCACAAGAAGACCCACTCTTAATCTCACGGCACTTTCCCAATGCAAAGTGAGCGTATGTA
>NZ_PDUS01000004.1:0-75577 GCF_002723455.1 Pseudoalteromonas sp. 3D05
CCAGCTGAGCTATGCGCCCATTCTTTACATTACAATATACCATTTATAAAAATAAATGGCGGAGAAGGAGGGATTCGAACCCTCGATAGAGCTACAAACCCTATACTCCCTTAGCAGGGGAGCGCCTTCGGCCACTCGGCCACCTCTCCGTCTTGTGGGGCGTATAATAAAGATTTCAGAAAATATGTCAAACACTTTTCTTGTTAAAAGTGGCTGTTCGGTCAGAGAACACTCATTAGTATAAAAAAAGAACGCTTTAAGCTTGATGATTAAGCTGTTTAGGATTTTTTTATACTAGTATCAACACCCATCAAAGGAATAAGCTCATCACCTAGCTGCTCTAAGTATTGATCTTGATAACCTAATTGCTGGAACTCGGCGATACACGCACGATAATAATTTTGTCTTTGCTGCTCATTTGTGAAGCTATCCAAAGAGTTTAACTTTGGCTGTTTTTTATCATCCATATCTAAATCCATTTATATAAGAACACTTTAGGGTTAACTTTTAAATCAAAGTACATACTTTACGCTGTATTTACACTGAACAGTTTAGTCTAAAATTATTACTTTGCATTTTTTTATTAAATTATATCTAACTAATTCTCTAACTTAATAAAAATCAGTTAATTACAGTAATGAATAGGTAATTTTTGACTTCCCTCAGCTTAACATCCCGAAATAGCGCACCTGCCTTACAGATATATCGCACACAAAAACGCCGCATTTAAGCGGCGCTTTTCTACTATTTAATAAAAGTAGTATTAGTCAGCTTGCGGGCGCATGTGCGGGAACAAGATAACATCTTTGATTGTTGATGAATCGGTAAACAGCATAACTAAACGGTCAATACCAATCCCCTCACCTGCCGTTGGCGGTAAGCCATACTCAAGTGCGCGAATGTAATCTTCGTCGTAATGCATTGCTTCATCATCACCGGCGTCTTTCTCTTCAACTTGACGCGTGAAACGCTCTGCTTGGTCTTGCGCATCGTTAAGCTCTGAGAAACCATTTGCAAGCTCACGGCCGCCAACAAAGAACTCAAAACGGTCAGTAACAAACGGGTTTTCATCGTTACGACGTGCAAGAGGAGATACTTCCCACGGGTAACCTGTGATAAATGTAGGTTGGATAAGCATGTGCTCAGCCGTTTCTTCAAATATTTCACATAAGAACTTACCTGGGCCCCATACGCAGTTTTCAGGAATTTTAACGTGTAATTGTTTAGCGTACGCTTTTAATTCTTCAAAGTGGTTTTCTGGGTCGTTAAATACCGCTGCATCAAACTCAGGGTTATACTTTAAGATAGCATCTGCCATGCTTAAACGCGTAAACGGTTGACCAAAGTCGTACTCTACTGAGTCAATCACTTCACCGTTTTCATCTTTCGTTGTATTAACAACAATTGGGCTGCCAAGTACGTTTGTTGCCACTGTACGAAGCATATCTTCGGTGATGTTCATTAAATCAATGTAATCAGCGTACGCTTGATAGAACTCAATCATAGTGAATTCTGGGTTGTGACGGGTTGATAACCCTTCGTTACGGAAGTTACGGTTAATTTCAAATACGCGGTCAAAACCACCTACTACCAAGCGCTTTAAGTAAAGCTCTGGTGCTATACGTAAATACATGTCTATATCAAGGGCGTTATGATGAGTCACGAATGGACGCGCCGTTGCGCCGCCAGGAATAACTTGTAACATCGGTGTTTCTACTTCCATAAAATCACGGTCAGCTAAGAAACGACGAATACCTTCAACCACTTGTGAACGAATACGGAACGTTTCACGGGTTGCTTCGTTGGTGATCAAATCAACATAACGTTGGCGATACTTCGTTTCTTGATCCGATAAGCCATGGAATTTTTCAGGAAGTGGGCGTAATGACTTAGTAAGTAATTCATACTCTGTCATTTCTACGTATAAATCGCCTTTACCTGATTTATTAAGTGCACCTTTAACACCGATGATGTCACCGATATCAAGTTGACCGTATTTTGCTTTTAAATCTTTTTGTACATCTTTAGATGCATACGCTTGTACACGGCCTTTCATATCTTGAATAGACATGAACGGACCACGCTTGGCAAGGATACGTCCAGCAATTGACACTACATGCTGAAGCTCTATTAGCTCTTCTTTCGATTTATCACCAAACTCAGCCTGCAAATCTGCCGTGTAATGCTCACGACGGAATTGGTTTGGATGACCGTTGGCTGGGCAATTTTCGCGAATAGCGTCTAACTTGCCACGACGCTCAGCGATTAACTTATTTTCGTCTTGGATTTGTTCAGTCATTTTTTAGCTCTTTTTTAGCTTGGTGGTTATAAACCAGATTTTAAGCTGGCTTCAATAAATTTGTCTAAGTTACCGTCAAGTACCGATTGGGTATTACGGTTTTCAACACCGGTACGTAAATCTTTAATGCGGGCGTCATCAAGTACGTATGAACGAATTTGACTACCCCAACCGATATCAGATTTGGCGTCTTCTTGGCTTTGTTTTTCAGCATTTTGTTGTTGCAGTTCAAGCTCAAATAATTTGGCCTTTAGCTGCTTCATCGCTTGCGCTTTATTTTTATGCTGTGAGCGCTCGTTTTGACACTGTACAACCGTATTCGTTGGCACGTGGGTGATACGTACTGCAGATTCGGTGGTATTTACGTGCTGACCACCCGCGCCTGATGCACGGTATACGTCAATTCGTAAATCAGACGGGTTAATATCAATTTCGATATTATCGTCTATCTCTGGGTATACAAATGCTGAAGCAAAAGATGTGTGACGACGACCACTTGAATCAAAGGGGCTCTTACGTACTAAGCGATGCACTCCAGTTTCTGTGCGCAACCAACCATAAGCGTATTCACCAACGAAGCGTACAGTGGCGCCTTTAATACCAGCAACATCACCATCAGTGGCTTCAACTAACTCAACTTTAAAGCCTTTCGCTTCGCCCCAGCGTAAATACATACGTAGTAGCATGTTACACCAGTCTTGTGCTTCGGTGCCGCCTGAGCCAGATTGTAAATCTAAGTAAGCATCGTTTGAATCGTGGGCGCCTGAGAACATACGACGGAACTCTAAACCTTCGAGCTGCTCGTTTAAGTCATCCAGCTCGCTTTGCGCCTCGTTAAAAGTCTCTTCGTCTTCAGCTTCTATAGCAAGTTCAAGTAAACCTTCAACATCGTCAGCACCGGCAACAAGATTATCAATTGTTTCAACAACGGCCTCTAGTGCTGATTTTTCACGGCCAAGTGCTTGCGCACGTTCAGGCTCATTCCATACCGCTGAATCTTCAAGTTCGGCGTTAACTTCTTCTAGGCGCTCTTGTTTATGAGCGTAGTCAAAGGTACCCCCGAAGCAGCTCGGTACGTTCGCGAATTTCCTTGATTTGATTAATCACAGGATTCACTTCAAACATCTACGTTACTCCAAAATGGCTGATTTACACGGCAATTTGCCCTATAAATTTCTTTAAATAATAAAAACGCCCGATTTTAACAAAAAACCGCGCGTTTTATTAGTATTTTATACACCCTAGTGCGATATTTTTTAAGGGCTCTTTTGCAGCTCACGGACAATTAATTGCAGACTAAATTTACCCCTAAACTCATTTATATCGAGCTGATAAGCAACATCAACAAAACGTACTTCAGTGTCAGGCCACGCTTTAACGTCAACGCCAAAAGCAATAGCATCGACCAAACGGCCAGATTGATGTTTAAGCACCAGCTTTAAATGCTTTTCACCAACAATTCGCTGCTGAACAACTTCAAAGGTGTGTTCAAACACTGGCTCTGGAAATTGCTGCCCCCACGGCCCTGCTTGTTTAATTAACTGCGCAAAATCCATATTAAAACAATCGCTGGGTAATTCGCCGTCGGTCAGAATAATGCACTGTTTATGCTCTTCGCTTAATTGCGCTGTTACCGCCTGCTCAAATGCCTGTTTAAATTCTCCGAAATGCTGTTCATTGATGCTCAACCCAGCAGCCATGGCATGACCACCAAATTTGCTTATTAAGTGAGGATGCACAGTATTTAAACGCTCGAGAAGATCACGCATGTGCAGCCCTTCAATCGAACGGCATGAGCCCTTAATTTCGCCATTATCGCCACCAGCGAATATAACGGTGGGCCTGTGATACTTTTCTTTTAAGCGCCCCGCTAAAATACCAATCACACCTTGATGCCAATCTTCTTGATACAGGCAAATTGCATCGGGCACTGTATCGCTACTAAATGCAAGCCGGTCAAGCACCGCCTGTGCCTCTGTTTGCATACCCTGCTCTATTTCACGGCGCTCATGATTTAAGCTATCAAGCTCGCCAGCGATGCGCCTTGCTTGATTTAAATCCGCTGATAACAAACACGCTATACCTAAACTCATGTCGTCTAAGCGCCCTGCAGCATTTAAGCGTGGTGCTAATGAAAAACCAAAATCACTGGCACTTAAGCGTGCAGCATTGCGATTTGCAACTTCTATTAATGCGGTGATCCCAGGGCGCGTATTACCACTGCGAATACGCGCTAGACCCTGGTGCACTAAAGTGCGATTATTCGCATCCAGCGCGACCACATCAGCAACCGTGCCCAGTGCAACAATATCAAGTAACGCTGCTAAATTAGGGGGCTGCTGCGCAGTAAAATGCCCTGAATCGCGCAAAGCACTTCTTAGTGCGATTAATAAATAAAACGCAACCCCCACACCTGCAATTGATTTTGATGGGAACTCACAGTCGTGACGGTTTGGGTTAACGATGGCATCGGCATTGGGTAATTGCTCACCTTGCAAGTGGTGGTCAGTAACCAGGACTTTAATACCTGCTGCTTTAACAATCTCAATACCTGCAATGCAAGATATCCCATTATCAACAGTGATTACTAAATCGGGCGCTATGGTGACTATTTGCTCAGCAAGCGCAGGGCTCAGCCCATACCCTAAGCTAAACCTATCTGGAATCAGATAATCTAAATGCGCAAAACCAAACATGGTCAGGCCGTGCATTAATGTTGCAGTACTGGTAGCACCATCAGCATCAAAATCACCCACAATAAGAATTTTACTTTGAGTTTGCAGCGCCCAAATTAATAGCTCAGTGGCTTTATCAATATCTTTAAACAACCTAAAGTCATGCAATGTGGCTGCGCTATTATTTAATTCATCGGCATGGCTTACTTGGCGAGTGGCGTAAATTTGCTTAATAACTGGGTGTAGATTACTAGGAAGGTGTGAGTCATCCACAGTTTGTCGAGCTTGAATTATTTTTTTCATGCAGCTGGCGGTACTTTTAAGCTAGGAGAGCTAACAAAAAAAGGCCTAAAACGGCCTTTTTAAAACGTTTTATTTAATTATGAAGACTTTTTCGCTTCAAGTGCAGCACTGAGCGCTGCTGCAGGTTGGTAACCTGGGATCATAGTACCGTCTTCTAAGATAATGGCTGGTGTGCCACTAATACCAAAGCTTTGCCCTAATTGGTAGTGCTCAGCGATTGGTGCTGCACAGCCTTGTACTGTCATTGTTTCAGCTCCGGCTTTTGCCTCGGTAAGTGCTGATTGTTGATCTTTAGCACACCAAACATTCATTAAATCAGTATAACCAGAACCTTGTAAACCACCACGTGGGAATGCTAAATATTTAACTGTAATACCCGCTTCAAGCAAGTCATCAAGTTCTCGGTGTAACTTACGACAGTAACCACAGCTTATATCGGTAAAAACGGTAATGCTGTGTTTTTCATCTTTTGCTTTGTACACAATCATTGATTCTTCGTAATCTGACAACCCTTCTTTGCGAACACCATTTAATGCTTGCTCGGTCAAATTACTGCGATTACTTAAATCAATTAATGTGCCTTGCATTAAAAATTGACCATCTGGGCTTGCGTAAAGCACACCTTTATCAGTGATTAATTCTTTTAAACCAGCCACTGGGCTTGGATTAATGTGCTTTACAGTCACTCCAAGCTCTGCAAACTTAGTCACAATCGGGTCATTGGCATCAGGTACGGCTAATACACCATTTGCAAACGCACTTAAACTGGTGCCTAACATTGCACCGGCTAATACTAACTTTTTCATCATGTTCTCTATATCCTGATAATTCGTCTTTACTATGACCGCTATTGCACTAAAAAATTTCATTAAGCGCGCGGGTGATGCTGCTGATGTACCGATTTTAACCGTTCATTGGCAACATGGGTATAAATTTGTGTTGTTGATAAATCGCTATGCCCTAACATCATTTGTACAACTCTCAGGTCTGCACCATGATTTAGTAAATGCGTTGCAAAAGCATGACGCAGTGTATGCGGTGATAAAGGCGACTCAACTGATGCCAAAATAGCATAGTGTTTAATCCGATGCCAAAAAGTTTGTCGAGTCATACCCACTCCGCGCTTGGAAGGAAACACAAAATCGGTGGCATGCTTGATCATTTGTGCTCGGCCTACTTTTAAAAACTGCTCAAGCCAATGCATGGCTTCTTCGCCAAGCGGTACCAAACGCTCTTTATTTCCTTTGCCTTTTACAAACACGACTGATTGACGAAGATTTATTTGCTCCATTCGTAAGCCAACAAGCTCACTAACCCGCAAACCCGTTGCATATAAAAGCTCTAACATGGCTTTATCGCGCAGTCCCATGGGCTCTTCAACATTAGGTGCTGCAAGTAATGCTTCAACTTCATTTTCAGAAAGTGTTTTAGGTAGTGTCTGGCCCGCTTTTGGCTGAGCGATATTCACCATCGGCGATTCGCTTAAATACTTTTCGCGCACTAAATACTGATAAAAACGCTTTAATGCACTAATACTTCGCGCTGTACTGCGTGGCTTTAAACCTAAATCAACTCGATGGGCTAAATAACTTTCAATGTCTAAGGCGGATATTGTGAGTAAATCTTGCCCTTCAAGAAATAAACAAAATTTATCTAAGTCACTGCGATACGCTGATAACGTATTTTCACTGACATGCTGTTCAAGATAAAGGTTATCTAAAAACGATTCTAAATAATCGATATTAGTTAATACCTCATTATCAACGTCATTAAGTGTTTCTAATGGCTTGTTTTTGTTTAACGATGTCACAGTTATTCCCATGTAATCAAGGTATCAATTAGTAATACCTTACGGTAAACTTGAGCCTATCATATCAAGCAAACACACAGTGATAAATACGATGCAAATTGGTTTATTTTATGGCTCTACAACTTGTTATACTGAAATAGCAGCAGAAAAAATCCGCGATATCATTGGGCAAGACATTGTCAGCCTGCACAATATCAAAGATGAGCCACTAAAAAATGCAGAGAATTACGATTTTATCATCTTTGGTATTTCAACATGGGACTTTGGTGAGCTACAAGAAGATTGGGAATCAATCTGGGATGACATTAAAGACGTTAACCTAACGGGAAAAACCATCGCCCTATTTGGTATGGGTGACCAACAAGGTTACGGCCAATGGTTCCAAGATGCGTTAGGCATGCTACACGATGAAATGAGCAGCCAAGAATTTACCCTGTTAGGCTTGTGGCCAAATGATGCCACCTATGAATTTGAAGCCTCAAAGGCACTCACCCCTGATGGCAAGCATTTTGTCGGCCTTGCGCTTGATGAAGACAGTCAGTACGAGCACAGTGATGAGAGAATTGCCAATTGGGTTGAGCAAATAATGACTGAATACAGCGAAACTTTGTAACCGTCAGAAGTATTTTAACTCCTACTGGAAGCTGAACAAAAAGGGGTTGGCACATAACCCCTTAACTACTGAGTAAATGTAGTGGCTTTTAAAATAGATGACGTTTACTTCTGTAAACGCCATAAAATTAAACGGTTTTAAAACTAATTAGGCACATCGTTAGCTACTTTAAACACCACATCGCCTACCTTTAAATGATTATAGCGCGGTTTTTCTACTTCGACTTTGCCTGCTTCTAATAAGGTTTTTAATAACTTTATTTGCGCTGGGTTATCTGTATTCATGTATTTTTGTTGCCACTCACCGTCATTTTCAAACCAAAGTTTGGCCTCTGTAAAGTGATTAGTTTCATCAATAAAGACATACTCTGGCAGGTTGTCGTTATTCAAATCAATTGCGATAAAATAAAAAGAGTGGCTGTTTAAAGGTGCCCAATTACTAAAATGCAGAGTATCGAAAGTGGCCTTAATCAGTTCATCTGGAAACGCTTCTTGCTGCGGCCAAAATACACTGTGTTCGATAAATTCTGAGAGTGTTTCAAGCTCTTTAACAGTTTCAAAATCAGGGTTAACATACATTCGCTCAATAATTGCCACTTGCTCTGGGTGCGAGTTTTTTATTTGCGCTTTCAAATCTTGCATTGCAAGATAACCTTGCCGTCCCAGATTTGATGCAAAGTAATTATAATCAAACTCTTCAAGCGTGACTTTACCATCATTTAAGCGCGCAATCTGGCTATCACTCGCGATACGTTGAAAATTCAACAAAGGTGAATTTACCAGCAGCATACTTACCAGCACAATAAGGCCCATGCCAATATTGACCTTGTTTTGAACCTCGAGCCAAGCGTCACGCTTTTTAATAATCCCGACTAAATAGCCAAACGAAAAACACGCCAGTAAAAAGCATATTAAAATGGCCCAACATCTGGCAACACTTAAACCATATTGGTCAACACGTAGCCACAGCCCATAAGCTGCAATTAGGCTATAAATAGGTAATAAACCAACACCTATAATAATCAGCCTATGCAATACAACATTATAAGGGCGCTGCAATGACGCATGTTGATAAACCGTATTTATAAAAAACAGTGTTAGCAATTGCAGCCATAAAACCAACGAAGTACCACTGCCTGTTTGCCATAATTTTTCAAGCCCTGCAAAGGGTAAAGTCGCTAAAAACCCCAAAGAAACAATGGTCAAAACAGGCAGTAAAAACTTAATTAGAACTTGCAGTAATGTTGCTATGCTTTGTTCTACATTTAGCAGACCCCTAAATACAATACTTGCAAAAGCAAACGCTAAGGTAATTGTAGGGATCCAAAACCATTCTTTTCTTAATAGCGCTGTGAAAAATTCAATGTCCAACGCGTCAAATAAGGCTGCGCCTAAATTTAAAATGCCCCAGAAGATTAATACAAATAACCAACACTCTATAAATAAAAGAAAATTACGCCATGAAAGTTTGAACAACTGAGCATAATGAATCGCCTCTTTATCTATAAACTGCTGGATATACATTAAAGCTTTAAAACTTGCGACCAAAGAGGTCATTACGAACGTAGCTGTTAGCCAATCATTATCAATCAATGCTAACGGGTAATGCTCAGATCCAATGTATGCACCTAATAGTGACAACAATAAGCAAAAAGGAAGCAAATAAATAAGCAGTTTTTTTATCTTACCTTGCTCCACAGCAAGTAACGTCAGTAAAGGAAAACTGATTACAAATGTAGCCAAAGAGGTAAACCAAATCGGGTCGGTGGCGGGCCATGTTGCCCCTTCAAGGCTGCGGTATAACAGTGTTAGAGCAATCCCTTGTAACACAGCTAACAGTATCATGAATGATTTAGGCAATTGATTATCCATATCTATTTACTCCGGGTCATTTTAGTTAGTGTGCGTTATTTGTACCTATTATTCAATAAAGCTTACATCTTTAAGTAAAAGTCCTTACATAGGTTTACGAAATCATCACTGTATTGACCGTCTTGGTTATGAATAATTAAGTGCTGAGGTGTGCAATCAACCTCTTGATAGCCAAAACACATTAAGCTGCGCGTTGCAGGCTTAGTTTTTTTAGTTTGTACTAAACAATGATGTTGTAAATAAAGCCCTTGTAATAACGCATCGGCAATAAATAATTTCGCCTCTTCGCAGGGTAATATCACATTAAATAGCGCATTGGTGTTTGTTAAGCGTTTAAATGCAGTGATTAACTGGGTAAAACTTAAATCGTCTGTATGGCGTGCTGTGTTTCGTCCCGCATCATCCCCTTTTAAACTATTATTAAAATAAGGCGGGTTGCTAATCACCACATCAAAGGGCGAATCGGCCTCAAACTCTTGAATACGTTGGTGATACAGTGCGATATCGGGCCACGGGCTTTGCGCAATATTTTGCTTTGCTTGTTGATAAGCAGACCCATCAATTTCAACAGCTGTGATGACTAAGTCCACAGCTCGCTGTTTACACATCAAAGCTAATAATCCTGTGCCTGTGCCTATATCGAGCGCTCGTTGGCCGTGAGTTAATTTCGCCCAGGCACCCAATAAAATGCCATCGGTCGATACCTTCATAGCGCACTGCTCATGCTCAACTTTAAATTGTTTAAACACAAACCCTGACATTTTTTCACCTTTTCATTCACCAACCGCTGTATAGCGCGTATAATTATCTGCATTGTCCTCTATTTTTGACACTCTATGCAATTTTCTGATTTTGATATCGATAACAAGTTACTAAATGCCGTCGCTAAAATGGGTTATGAAACCCCTACTAGTATTCAGCAACAAGCTATTCCTGAAGCGCTGCAAGGGCGTGATATTTTAGCATCTGCGCCAACGGGTACAGGCAAAACCGCTGCATTTTTAATTCCAGCAATTCAATACTTATTGGATTTCCCGCGCCGTGAACCTGGTTTTGCGCGAGTGTTAATTATGACACCGACTCGCGAGCTTGCTTATCAAATTCATGAACAATGTGAGTTACTTGCCAAACAAACACACTTAAAAATTGGTGTCGTTACTGGTGGGATAAACTACGGTACGCATAAAGAAATTTTTGAAAAAAACAACGATATTCTCATCGCTACGCCTGGGCGTTTAATGGAATATTTAGAAACTGAAAACTTTCACGCTGAAAATGTTGAGATGCTTATTTTAGATGAAGCAGACCGCATGCTCGACATGGGCTTTCGAAAAGAAATGATGCGCATTTGTGAAGAAGCGAAGAACCGCCGTCAGTGCTTTTTATTCTCAGCAACACTTGAAGGCGACAGTGTTGAGAGGTTTGCTGAGCAAATATTAAATGACCCTGCACTGCTGGAGGCTGAATCATCGCGTAAAGAAAAAGCCAAGATCCACCAATGGGTGCATTTAGCTGATGATTATCATCACAAACTAGAGCTATTAGTTAACACCTTAAATGCACCAGATGTAACAAAAGCCATTGTGTTTGTAAAAACCCGTGAGCGTTTAGAAACCTTAATTGGTGAGTTAACTAACAACGGCGTTAAAGCTGCATGGTTGCGTGGCGAAATGCCACAAGATAAACGCATGAAAGCCATGGAAAACTTTCACAGTGGACGCACTAAAATTTTGGTTGCTACTGATGTTGCTGCCCGTGGTATTGATGTTGCTGATATTAGCCACGTTATAAACTTTGACATGCCGCGCACTGCTGACGTGTATGTTCATCGTATTGGCCGTACAGGCCGCGCAGGTAAAAAAGGCATCGCAATTTCACTCGTTGAAGCACATGATATTGCTGTTTTATCTAAGGTTGAACGTTACACTGAGCAAAAGCTAAAACGCCGTGTAATTAAAGGGATTGAGCCTCAGCATAAAGAAGCGAAAATGCCAATCAAAAAAGTGAAAGATCCAGCTAAAATTAAAGCGCGCAAAAAAGCAAAAACGAAAGTGAAAAAAAAGAAATAATAATTTAGGATCTGTTGATCTTTTAAGGTTATTAAAAAAGCCGAGACTCATTAATTTGAGCCTCGGCTTTTTACTTCTTACCTGAACTATATTTATTTAGCGTTATTGGCATACGCCTAAATCTTTCCACACAGCCCATGCTGATGAATTATCCGCAGGGTTAGCACCTTGAGTCCACCACTTGGCACTATAACGGCGGCTATTAAATGCAACCTCTTGACCTTGGTTATAAACAGCTGATTCAGACCATACTGCGAGATCACTACAGCCATTAGGCGGTGTTACGCCGTCACTCACCGTAATGGTTTTTGTTAAGCTGTGGTTTAGCCCCTGCGCATCACTTACAGTAAGCTCAACTTTGTAGCTACCAGCGCCTTTATATGTGTGCGTTGGGGTTTTAGTGTTTGCAGCATTGCTATCGCCAAAGGTCCAATTATATGCCGTTACAGCAACATCATCCGTGGACGCATTAGTAAAGCTCACCGCTAAGCCGTTTACACTAAAATCAAAATTCGCTTTAGGTGCTTGGTTAACTGTGCCGCCACCCGTTTTACATTCTCCTTGGCGAGACCATACATTTGAAAATACAGCAGGGTTTGCACCTGTTGACCACCAGGTCGCTTTGTACTTAGCTTGATTATACTCAACCAAATCACCAATGCGGTATGCTTTGCTGGCATTCCATGATGCAACACCATCACATTCACCACCAACCACCGACGTTACTTTAACGGTTTGGCTGCGTTGATTTGTTTGACCTGCCGTATCAGTCACTTCTAACGTAACGGAATAGTTGCCATCGGCAGCATAGGTATGAATTGGGTTTTCGCTGGTGGCTGAATTACCATCACCAAAATTCCAATAGTAACTGCTTATGCCTTTATCATCAGTTGAGGCGTTAGAAAATGTAACTTGCTTAGCATTTACCACCGCACTAAAACGTGCCACAGGCGCATTATCCACACCACTACCACCACCACACTCTGATTGAGCTAAATAGTCATAAGCATCTTTTGCTTTAACAATACCAAAGCCATACGAAGTATCACGCCCTGGCGCGCCTTTATCTTGCGCCGTGGCATTTAATGCATCACGAATTTGTTGATTAGAACACTGTGGAAAGTGGCTCCACACTAATGCTGCAACACCCGATACATGAGGGGTTGCCATTGACGTACCACTAATACTTTTATACCCGCCATTGTTCCACGTTGAGTTAGTGCCCACACCCGGTGCTGCTATTTCAACTTGTGCGTTATATTGTGAGAAAGACGCTTTAGTACCATTGCGATCTACTGCAGCCACCGACACAACCTCATTGTACGATGCAGGGTAACTTAGTGAACTATTGGCATCATTACCCGCTGCAGCTATGTGCAACATCCCTTGGGCATAACTGCTGGCAAAAGCTTGGCGCTCAGCATTAGATGACTGAGGACCACCTAAACTCATGCTGGTTACAGTTGCGCCTGCACTTTGGCATTGACCAATTGCAGCAACAAGATCTGAGCCATATGCCCAGCGACCTTGATCGTTAAACACTTTAACAATATGCAACCCTAATTGACCCGATGAGTTAACTCCGATCACACCTTGACCATTGCCTCCCAATGCAGCGATAGTGCCTGCAACGTGAGTACCATGGCCATTACCATCGTTATACCAGTTACCTGTGTTGTTAGTGCCATAGCCGTCACTGCCAGTCACACCGGTGTTAGGTAAATCAGGATGGTTTAACGTGTAACCAGTATCCATAATACAAACTTTCTGGTTCCCCGTAAGGTTGTCAGAAAGCTGTTTTGCTTGCACCATGGTAATTCCATAAGGTGTCGATTCAGCCATTAAATAGCGCTTAGGGTCAACTTCGATATTCACTACATCGGCACTTTGCTCTAAACGTGATTTTTGCTCAGCTGTTAATACCACGGCCATAGCATTAATGTCAGGTAGTGCTTGAACAACTTCTACATTTACATCTGTAGCAATGTTATTCATCAAACTGCGTTTCATGTCGTTCACCTGCGCTTGACTGCGGGCAAATGTTGTGTGAACTGCTGTTGTTTTTTCTGACAAATGTACAATAAATCGCTCTGACTCAATTTGCTCCGCCATTGCTGCCGGGGCTGTAGATAGTAAAATCGCACTTGCTAAAGCAGAGATCTTAAAGGTAGGTAGTTTAGACACGCTCATTTTAAATTCCTTGGATGTTAAATTTAAGGTTGTTAATTAACATTTAATTCACAACCCTTTTATGGAAACACGCAAAGACAACGCTGTCAACGCCATTTTTTATTAGACGTTCAATTAAGTGATTTTACAGAGCTCAAACCTTCCAATTAAAAACAAAGAGTTACACTTTAACCTTTTATTTTTCAATCGGTTAAATATCAGAATCAACACTCAAAAACAATGTAAATAAAAAGTTAAATTTACTTGCGTGAATTTTTAACCTTAGCGTGTAGAAAACTCCCCATTTTACTCAATGAAGTGTAAAAAATACGTACACCAATAAAAGCCAAAAGATAAACCATTTACTTTCAACAACTTAAGATTGGTATGGAATTTGGATAACATGAACTAAGACTGGCTAGATAAATTGAGGGAATTATGAACCGCTTTAAATTAACAGTATCACTTATATCATTTTGTTGTATCTTTTTACTCGCTTGCACCACACAAGTAATGGCAGCACCTAGCAACATTATGATCAGCAGTGCAACCACGCAACCAACACTACAACAACTCGCTGTTAATAAATTGAGCACCAACCCTAACTTACACTTATCTCAGTTAAACGTCGTTATCTCAAAAGATAAAATTGAATTGAACGGTTTTGCAAGAACGGGCTTTGAACGCGCCCTTGCACAAAAGTTTTTAGAAAACACCCAAGGCATCAAAATTATCGAAAATAAAATAAAAATAAAAGCGACTCAATAATACATAACTTATTACGCACCCTCCCCTTCAGAGCGCCATTGGCGCTCTTTTTTATATCCTCCATTGCATAAGTATCACCAAACTTTGAATTTATTCACCTTTTTTATTGCAATATAACCAAGCCACCTCAAAATGCAGAATTCAGCGTTTCAAGGGGCTTAATATCAAGGTGCTACTTTGCATAACAATGGCAGTCCCTTTTTAGAGCTAACAACGATGACAGTAAATGCCTGTGGGACGTCCAAAGGGTTGGTTTAAAAGCGACTTATACTGCGTTATTAACTTAAACAATAGAACCACGACTCCTTGCAATTAATGCCTTGCCTAAGTCACTTTTAATTCCAACTGACACTCACATCTTGAGATGGCTTGGGTATTCTCTCAGTCACACTTCTTTCGCTTTACTTTACGAACCTCACACTCTGCCATTACTTGCTTCTTTTGGGCTTCACTTAAACCTCGCCAACTAAGTATTTCTTCGAGCGTTCTAAAGCAACCTATGCACGTATCATCAGCATCAAGGCAGCAGCGCCTGACACAAGGAGTGCCAGGCTCATCTAGGAGTCTTTTAACCATATATATTTCGTATCAAAGGAGGTTACTTTAAATGTAGATAGCTTTTATAAAGCTGCCACTCAAAGTACGGCTTTTTAATGCTGTGTAAATTAGTCTTACTTACTCGTAAAAAATACAAAAAACGCGTGTTAAATAACACGCGTTTTTACATTGCAGTTAGCTCTTTGGGGTATTAATCATCATTTTGCTTATCGCTGATCATTGCATCAAGCTTTTCACCCCCTTTAATACCAAAGTCCAAAGTTCGAATGGGGAATGGAATACTTATATCAGCCTCTGCTAATGCTTGTTTCACAGCGACAATTGCTTTGTGTCTAACTGTCATGAAATCAGCCTCACCAGGGTAATTAATCCAAAACCATACCAGTAAATTTACACTGCTATCACCGAACCCAGATGCGTAGACAGCAGTTTCGTCTTGTTTTATTACAAAGTCGAACTCGTTAATTTTTTTAACAATAACTTCAGCAGCGTGTTCTGGGTCATCACCGTATGAAATCCCGACAGGTACCTCAATACGCCTAACCCCCAACGTGCTGTAATTACGTAAAACGTTGCGAAACAATATTTTGTTAGGCACTAAATTTAATTGCCCGTAAAAATTTTCAACTAAGGTATTACGTAAGTTAATTGCTTTTACTGTGCCAAACACATCATCTGTCTTAATTACATCCCCTGTTTTAAAGGGCTTACGTATCCCCATTGCAATACCTGCAATCAGGTTTTCTGTCATATCTTGGAACGCAAAACCAATAGCTAAGCCAACAATACCGGCACCTGCAAGTAAAGACGTAACCGTGCCTTTGAGCCCAACAAAATCCAGCGCAACAAACAAACCTACGCACAAGATAATCATCTTAAAAATAGAGGCCATTAAATCTGCTATTTGATTTGAGTCCAATGAGCGACGTAATATATTACGTATCATAGACCCCAAAAAGCGGGCCAAAATAGAAAAAAGAATAGCGATGATCACTGCGACTATAAAGTTAGGAATGTGGCTGATTACAATATCAACCCAGCCCCCTAGTTTTTCTTCAATTAGCTTTTCAGCTTCACTGATAGTCGGTATTTTTAACATGCATTAATCCTGAGGAATCGTTAATAATAATCAGGTATCTGCAAAATAAGCGCCAAAAATGAAAAAACCACGCAATAGCGTGGTTTTAAATTAATATCGTCATTAAAGCTAACTTTGCTCGTCGCGTAAAAATACAGGTTCAAGCTCTTTTACCGTGGCTTCTTCACTGTAGTAGTAACCATCAACGGTAAACTCTTTGAGCTGGCTTAATTGCGTTACTTTATTTTCAATGATGTAACGTGCCATTAAGCCGCGCGCTTTTTTAGCGTAAAAGCTAATAATTTTAAACTGGCCGTTTTTACAGTCTTTAAAATGCGGCGTGATGATTTGTGTGTTTAAGGTTTTTTTATCAACCGCTTTAAAGTACTCATTAGACGCAAGGTTCACTAAGTACTGGCTATCTTGCTCAGCTAAAACTGTATTTAGTTTTTGCGCAATAACACTGCCCCAAAACTCATATAAGTTTTTACCCCGGCTATTATCAAGCTTAGTGCCCATTTCTAAACGGTACGCTTGCATTAAATCTAACGGCTTTAATAGGCCATATAGTCCGGACAATATACGTAAGTGGCTTTGTGCGTAATCAAGCTCGCCGGCAGTTAAAGTTCCTGCGTCTAATCCACCGTAAACATCACCGTTAAAAGCCATCACAGCTTGTTTGGCGTTGTCGGTAGTAAATGGTTGCGACCATTCGCTAAAGCGCGCTGCGTTAAGCCCTGAGAGCTTATCGCTAATTTTCATTAAACTGCCAATTTGTGCAGGCGTTAGTTCACGGCATACTTTCATAAGCTCTTCGCTGTGCTCGAGTAATTCAGGCTGAGTGAACTTATCGGTTGCCGGTGGCGTCTCGTAATCAAGATTTTTTGCAGGTGAAATAACAGTGATCATAGTTAGCTATTGACTTGTAAATTATTTAATGTCAATTTCAACATTAAATGAAACGAAAAGCACGTTTTGTTTAAATAAATCCTCCCTTAAAAAATTCATACGCCGCCGTTTTTTAATTGATAAGGACATAAGACCTATCAAGCATTGTCACACTGTTGCAGTATGAACAAAGTATATTAAGGGTGTAGATTTTCTTTTAACTTGCTTGGAATGAGGAAAGCAAATGACTTCAGCTCTACAAAGGCTAAAACAACATTCATCTATTGTGGCCGATACTGGCGATATTGAAGCGATCAAAAAGCATCAACCAGAAGATGCAACCACTAATCCATCGCTTTTATTAAAAGCGAGCGAGATTGAAGCTTATAAGCCATACCTTGATAAAGCTTGGAGCTACGCAAAAGAAACCGAGCAAGATGCCGCTAAACAACTTGAGTTAGCATGTGACTACTTTGCTGTATTGCTTGGTAAAGAAATCAGCGAAATTGTACCAGGTTATATCTCTACCGAAGTTGATGCGCGCCTTTCGTTTGACACTCAAGCAACGATTAATAAAGCACACACTTTACTTAGCCTGTATGAAAAAGAAGGTGTGAGCAAAGATAAAATCTTAATTAAAGTCGCTTCAACATGGGAAGGGATTAAAGCCGCTGAGCAACTAGAAAAAGAAGGGACTAAATGTAACCTTACTTTATTGTTTAGCGACGCCCAAGCTCGCGCATGTGCCGATGCAAACGTATTTTTAATCTCGCCGTTCGTGGGCCGTATTTTAGATTGGCACGTTGCAAATGGCATGGAAAAACCAACAGATCCACTACAAGACCCTGGTGTTCAGTCTGTACGTAGCATTTTTGAATTTTATAAACGCCATGACTATAAAACTGTGGTGATGGGCGCAAGCTTCCGTAACACAGGTGAAATTATTGCCCTAACAGGTTGTGATAAGCTTACTATTAGCCCTAACCTTTTAGAAGATTTAGGCAACCTTGAAGGCGCACAAGAATACTTGCTTGATAGTGATATTCCTAAAGAACCAAAGCCAGAGCCACTTACAGAAACACAATTCCGTTGGTTACACAACCAAGATGCTATGGCGACAGAAAAGCTAGCTGAAGGTATTCGCTCATTTGCTGATGCCCAAGAGCAATTAGAAGCCCGTTTTAAAGCGATGTAACTATTTAAAGATAAGTAAATAAACACTTACTCTATAAAACGCCACCTATGTGGCGTTTTTTATTTACTGGAATCAATCTAATTAATATAGTCATCACATTACCGTAACATTAATGTCACTTTTTTATTCTATTTTAGTTTGGCCTGTGGTATAGGTATTTCCGAGGTTCAAAATTCAATAGGAGAAGTTCATGGATAGCCTAGATGATATTTTAGAAATATTAGAAGGTCCTAGCACAACAAAAAAGACCTCTCAAAAAAATAAAAAGAGAAAATGGCGCGAAATCGAAGCTTTAAAAGATAAGCAACGTTTACGCAAAGAACTACAGGAGTTAGACTATTTTGCAGACGATATTGCAGTTGATGAGTTAGACTTTTAATTTAAAAAAGGCCGCATGCTTAACAGCTAACGGCCTTTTTTAATTCTTACACTTGCCAGTTTATGGTGGCTTTACCTTGCTGCTTAAGTAGTTTATTCGCTTTAGAAAAGTGCTGACAGCCAAAAAAACCTCGGTGCGCTGAAAGTGGTGATGGGTGTGGGCCATTTAACACAAAGTGCTTGGTTGCATCTATGCCTTTGCCTTTCTTTTGCGCATGCGCGCCCCATAGAATAAACACCACGCCATTAGTATGAGCGTTAATATAATTAATCACGTTATCGGTAAATTGCTCCCATCCAAGATGTTTATGAGAGTGTGCTTGTCCTTGCTCTACAGTTAATACGGTATTTAATAAAAATACGCCCTGCTCTGCCCAGCTTTGTAAATATCCATGCTGTGGGACTTCAAACCCGGGGACGTCGGTTGCTAATTCTTTATAAATATTTTTTAGTGATGGCGGCAGTTTAGTCACTTCTGGCAGTACTGAAAAGCACAAACCATGAGCTTGCCCTTCACCATGGTATGGGTCTTGGCCTAAAATAACCACTTTAATATCGTCAAGCTCAGTTGCCTTAAAGGCACTAAAAACCTGCTGCTCTGGTGGGTAAACTGCAACCCCTTCACTACGCCTTTGAGCAACATAGGCAAACGTGTCTTGCATATAAGGTTTAGCGCATTCAGTTTGTAAAAATGTTTGCCACTGACTCATTGTACATCCTCTAAAACAGCTCTTGATTGATCTATTTTATCACAGAGCTCACCCAGTCCATCAAGGATACGAAAAGTGAATCTGTGTAGTAAATCTGCATTTACCTGTATAAATTGATTATGCTTTACCGCGGGAACTTCAGGCCATTGCTGCCAATCGATAACCGGCTGTTTGGTTTTTGATTTTTCTTCTGGAAGAATAATCACCTCAGGCTTAGCAACAATAACGTTTTCAATACTGATCAAGGGATAATCTGTTCGGCTATTGGCAAACACATTACTGCCATGGCAAATCTCAATAAGTTGATTGATCCAGGTATTTTTACTGACCGTCATCATCGGCTCAGGCCACAGTTGATAAAATACAGCAACACTGGTTTTGCCATGTTGTTTGGCTTTAATAGCACCTAATTTTTGCTGAAATTCATTAGCGGCATGCTTTGCCGTGTTTTCACGACCTGTCAGCTTACCTAAACGAAGCAGTTCCTGTGGCACTTTATCGACTTCATTGGCTTCACTGTATAAGACCTTAACACCCATACGCTCTATCAAGGCTAAGTCGTCAG
This sequence comes from Pseudoalteromonas sp. 3D05, assembly GCF_002723455.1. GTDB lineage: Bacteria > Pseudomonadota > Gammaproteobacteria > Enterobacterales > Alteromonadaceae > Pseudoalteromonas. The sequence goes on from NZ_PDUS01000004.1 coordinate 19,950, forward strand.
CTTTACTGCCTGTTTTCCATGCAAGTACCAAATCGGGTTTAAGCGCTAACAGCTTTTCAATTTGAATACCTTGGTGACCGCCTAAACGCGGGATCTTATTCGCTGCCTTTGGAAAGTCAGCGTATTCAACTGTTCCCACAATTTGCTCGCCGGCGCCAATGGTATAAAGGTTTTCAACTATATGCGGGGCAAGGGCTACAATTCTAAGTTGTTGCTTATTAGGTTCAGCCAAAAGCTTGGTACTTACCAAGCCTAGTACAACAAATAATGCGAGCCTTAATACCCACATTAGTAATCAAACCCTATTTGCGCTTTAACACCCGCATCAAATGCGTGTTTAACATTACGTACTTCGCTTACTGTGTCAGCAAGGTCTGTTAACTTACGGTGCGCACCACGCCCTGTTACAATGACCGACTGCATCGGAGGGCGATTGGCAATAACCTCTAGCGCTTCTTCTAAATCAATGTAGCCATAAGTGATCATGTAAGTAATTTCATCAAGTAACACAAGGTTGATTGATTCGTCATTCAACATGCGTTTAGCGTCTTGCCAGGTAGCTTGCGCAGCGGCGGTATCTGACTCTTTATTTTGCGTTTCCCAAGTAAACCCGGTGTTCATAATAGCAAATTCAACGCCCGCACCTTGTAATAGGTTTCGCTCACCACACGGCCATGTGCCTTTTATAAATTGGCACACAGCGGCTTTCATTCCATGACCAACACAGCGAGTTACTGTACCAAACCCTGAGGTAGATTTACCTTTGCCGTTGCCAGTAATTACCTGAAAAACGCCTTTTTCTGTTTGCGCCGCAGCAATGCGTTCGTCCACTTTGTCTTTTACTTTTTGTTGACGTTGTTGGTGTTTGTCGTTATTTGTGTCGCTCATCTGCTTGCTCCTTACCAGTTTTGGTAAATTTTAGTAATTTGTGGAATATCTAAATGTTGTTTGCACATATCAGCTAAGCGCGTTAGTTGCTGTTCGCGATGTGTGTTTATATCTATATGCTGTTCTATACCACTGCTTGGTAACACCCAGTCTAGTATCAGCTGGCTTGCTGCACTGCTATCAAACAGGCTATGTAAGTAAGTACCTGCTATGCTGTTGTCACTAGATACAAAACCATCATGTGTCACACTTTGTGGGTGTGTGGTAAATTTTAGCAAAGGCTGTTCAAGTGCAGGGCCACGGCTTTGGCCAGCGTGAATTTCATACCCCGTTACTTGGGCTTCACCGCCATTCAAATACATAACAGCCGATGCTTGCGTCAATACTTTTTCAACGCCTAATTGAGTTGTAAAGTCACCCAGTGCTAGCCCTTTACAGTGCTGAGTGCTTGACTCCACTCCCGCAGGGTCGTAAATATCAGTGCCTAACATTTGTAAGCCGCCGCAAATACCCAGTACTTTTCCGCCATAGCGAAGGTGGCGCTTAATTTGCTCTTCCCAGCCTTCATTTTTTAAAAAGGCTAAATCACTGATGACATTTTTACTGCCAGGAATAATTATTAGATCAACATTGGGGATAGCCTGTGTGTGGCGCACGTAGTTTATATTTATTTGCGGGTTTAGCCGCAATGCATCAAAATCGGTATGGTTACTAATATGCGGCAACAATAACACCGCAATACTCACTTTGGCTTGCGTTACAGTGTTATCAATAGCAACCGCATCTTCTGCATCTAAGGCCAGATCATGCAGATAAGGTAATACGCCTAGCACGGGTTTGCCCGTGTACTCTTCGAGCCAATCAAGACCACCTTGTAGCAGTGCAATATCACCGCGAAAACGGTTGATCACAAAGCCTTTCACGCGTGCTTGCTCTGACTCACTGAGCAATGCCAAGGTACCCACTAAGTGAGCAAAAACGCCGCCTTTATCAATATCGGCAATAATAATAACAGGGCAGTCCACCGCTTCGGCATAACCCATATTGGCGATATCACCAGCACGAAGGTTGATTTCTGCGGGACTCCCCGCCCCTTCAACAACGAGCAGCTCAAATTCTTTACTTAATCTTTTTTGTGAGGTGAGCACAGCATCCATCGCGACTTTTTTATAATCGTGATATGCGCCCGCTTCCATGTTGCTAATCGCTTTACCATGAATGATCACTTGGGCACCCGTATCACTATTAGGTTTAAGCAGTACCGGATTAAAATCGATTCTTGGAGCAACTTTTGCCGCGATTGCTTGTAGCGCCTGAGCACGGCCTATTTCGCCGCCGTCCTCGGTTACAGCGCTATTAAGTGCCATGTTTTGTGGCTTAAACGGCGCAACGCTTACACCTTGCTCTGCAAACACTCGGCACAAAGCAGCAACAAGTGTGCTTTTACCGGCATCGGATGTGGTGCCTTGGACCATTATTGTTTTCATCATTGATTACTTTTTAAAGTGAGTGGCAAGCCTGCCATTATAAATTCAACCCGAGCAACCTCTGCAGCTATTGCCTGATGCAACCAGCCTGACTCATCAACAAAGTCACGGCTTAATTGCCCAAGCGGCACAATGCCATGCCCCACTTCGTTACTGACAAAAATAACCGGCCCAGGAAGCGTGTTCAGCACTTCAAGCAATGCCTGTTTTTGCTGCGACCAGCAGTTATTATCCTGACATAAACAATTACTAAGCCACAGTGTAAGGCAATCAACTAAAATGCAGTTATCAGCTTTGCTATGTGTTTTGAGTGCATCTGCAAGCGCAATTGGCTCTTCAATGAGCTTCCAGTGTGCTGGGCGCTGCTGCTGATGACGATGAATACGCGCTTGCATTTCATTGTCATGGCCTTGTGCAGTAGCAATGTATATTACGGGTTGCTGGCTGTTTGTTGCTAACTGCTCTGCAAAGCGGCTTTTGCCACTGCGGGCGCCACCAAGGATTAAGGTATGTTTAGGTTTCATTGAGCGGTACTCGTCATTATAGCAATGAGGGTTATATAAATACTCACCTCACTAAGCTGCTGCGCTGCCCCTAAGCAATCACCGGTATAACCGCCTAATTGGCGTTTAAACCAATGCATAACCATCAAACGTACGAATACTAAAATCAGGGTTATTATTACTAGTGTCTGCCAAGTGACTAGCTGAAACTTCAACGTAATGGCAAATAAAAACACAGCCGTTAATAATAAAGTGACTAAGCTGATTTTAGATAAATGCATAGCCAATGGTTTTACTTTTGCGCTGGCATCTTCGCTGACATAATCCATGCTAAAAATGATACTGGTCGCAACGACACGGCTCAAGCATTGTCCTGCAATGATAGCAAATAACAACACACCAATCTTTTCACTTAATATCACTAAGCTTTGGTACTTCAGCACTAGTATAATAATGAGTGCCGCCGCGCCGTATGTACCTAAACGACTGTCTTTCATAATATTAAGCTTTTGCGATACCTGCCAGCCACCACCAAAGCCATCCCATACATCAGCCCAGCCATCTTCATGAAATGCGCCTGTGATGAGTAAGCTAAGTGCCATTACTAACAGCACACACAATGAAGCAGGTAATATAAATTGCAGGCAATAAAACAACAAAGCATGTACTAAACCAAGCCCTAAGCCTACTAACGCAAAGTAGCGGCTGGCTTGATTTAAGTGCTGAGACGTTACCTCAAAACAAAGCTTTACCGGGATGCGGGTTAAAAAGCTAACCGCTAATTGGAGCAATTGCCATTGCGTGATACGTGCTTGGGTCATCGCTTACACCACATCATCTACAGCGGCGTCGGCAAAACTTGCCATTTTGTTATAAAAACCCAGTGCACTCTGTAGCAAGGGTAAGCTTAATGCAGCGCCGGTGCCCTCCCCTAAACGCAAATCTAATTGTAGTAATGGATTAACCTCTAAATGGGCCAACATTTTGCTATGGCCTTGCTCGTTTGAGCTATGGGCAAAAATTAAATAAGCTTTTACATTGGGGTTAATTGCAATCGCGACTAATGCCGCTGCGGTACAAATAAAGCCATCGACCAGTACCACAATGTGTTGTTCAGCAGCGCTAAGCATAGCCCCCACAATATGCACAATTTCAAAGCCACCCACTGCACCAAGTAATGTGACTGGGTTATCTAGTTGAGTTTTGTGTAAAAACAGTGCTTGCTCCACAACCTTTACTTTGCGCGCAACCACCTCATCACTTACACCAGTCCCTTTACCCACGCATTCACTGGCAGGGAGTTCAAGCATAGCTGCCATAATCGCGGCTGCACTGGTGGTATTGCCTATGCCCATCTCACCCAAGGCGAGGGTATTACAGCCTCTCTTTTTCAGCTCTAGTACAAGTTGTTTTGCATTACTAAAACCTTGCTGTACCTGATCGATACTCATAGCCCTTTGTTGATTCAATGGCTCGGTTATATCCCCCAGACGGCAATCACGAATACCCGCATTAGGTAGCTTAGTTAAAGTACCGCAATCAACCACTTCTAGCTGCCAGCCTAGCTGGTTGCAAAACACATTAATTGCCGCGCCGCCCGCAGCAAAATTAGCGACCATTTGTGCTGTAACTTCACTGGGGGCAATAGACACACCTTGCGCTGCAACACCATGGTCGCCGGCAAACACGATTAATGTGGGCTGGTTTATCGCTGGTTGAAAATCTAAAAAACCATTTTGCGTAGCAATGTTTTGACTAAAAATAGTTACCAATTGCTGTGCAAGTGGTTCAAGTAGACCCAGTGCGCCAAGCGGTTTAGTTTTTTGATTTATTTTATCGCTGATCAGCGTATCAAATTGCGTGTTGAGTGGTTTAATAGAATACATTATTGATACACCTTTTTACGAAAACACAATAAAGATAAAAAGAACACACTGCCGATAGCTGAGGTGATCACCCCGATTGGTAGTTCTTGGTTGCTCATCACAATACGCGAGAGTACATCTACCCAGACCATAAATGTACCGCCAACGAGTGCAGTCATCGCAAGGCCTGTTAAGGTTCCTTGAGATACAAAAAATCGCACTATGTGTGGGATCATTAAGCCTACAAAGCCAATTCCACCGCATAATGCGACTAGCACGGCAGTGATCAATGAACTTAACAGCAATATTAATAAGCGAAAGCGCTGCACTGGAATACCCAAGGTCGCGGCGCTTTCATCACCTAACAACATGGCATTGAGTTGACGCCTAAAACTCATTAATAGAACCATACAGCTGATGATGACTAAAGCTGGCAACCAAAGAGCTTGCCATTGCGCACGAGCAAAACTTCCCAACGTCCAAAATAAAATCGCGGTGATAGCTTGTGGATCGCTAAAATAAAGCAGCAGACTAGTAAACGCACTAAATAAAAATGACAATGCAACCCCAGCTAATAGCATTGTTTCAACCTGAGCAGAAGCTCTACGCCCAGCAATAAATACCAGTAAAAACATGGTCAACATGCTACCCACAAAGGCAGCCAGAGACATTGAAAAACCAGCACTAATACCCGTAAACGTGATAAAGCAGACCACGCCGAAGGAAGCGCCTGATGAAATGCCAAACAAATAAGGATCCGCTAGCGGGTTGCGGGTTACGGTTTGTAAAATCAGCCCTGCAATAGCGAGTCCTGAGCCAGCTAGGAATGCTAATAAAGTACGGGGAAAACGTAACTGCCAAATGATTCGCTCCAGAAAGGAATCACTCCCTTGGCCAAACCACTGTCCAATTACACTGTAGTAAACATCAATAAACTTGCTGGGGGCTGCACCAAAGCTCAACGCTGCAAAAATACTGAGCATGCTTAACACGAGGGTTAGCAATAATGCTAGGTTACTTTTCAGTGGCATGATGCTCTCCTGATTGATAACCATAAAAATACGTTATATGGGGAATTACTCGCTCAACACTTTGCGGATGCATAGTAATTTGCGCGCACACACCAAATACATCGCTGAGCATTTTCTCTGTTATAACCTGCTCAGGAGTGCCAGATTCCACTATTTCGCCGTGATCTATCACTAATAGCTCATCACACATGCTGGCCGCTAAATTTAAATCATGAAACGATGCCAACACAGTGACACCGAGTGATTTAGCTAATTCCATTAATTGAATTTGATATTTTACATCAAGGTGACTGGTTGGCTCATCCATGATCAAAAGCTGCGGCCTTTGCACTATAGCACGCGCTATTAAAGCTCGCTGTTTTTCACCACCAGAGAGCGAATCGAATGTTTGGTTAGCGTGCTCTGTTAAACTTACTTGCTCAATCGCTTGGTGAATTAGCTGCTTATCTTTATTTGTAGTGCCACTAAAAAGGCGTTTATGTGGAGTAAGCCCAAGACTTACTACATCATACAAAGATAAATTAAATTGCGAGGGAGTTTCTTGCAAAACCACTGCAACTCGCTTGGCAAAATCGTCAGCGCTTAATTGCCAAATATCATGTGACTCAAGAAGCACTTGGCCACATGTTGGTTTATTAAACCGATAAAGACAACGCAATAAACTCGATTTACCTGCCCCATTAGGTCCAAGTAATCCTATAAATTTACCTTGTTCGATGCTGATATTTATATTTTTCAAAATGGGTATATTAGCAACAGCCCAAGATAGTTTATTGACTGTTAGAAGTGGTATTGGTGTCTGCAATGTTAATCTCTGCTAGCATGCGCAAAACCCAATACAATAGACACACGCAAAATGCATGTGAAATAAGTGAGTTTACCCGCTCAATGAATCAAAAATATTAAACGCATTTAGTATCTGACTTATCACTAATGTGGCTTACAGTTGCGGGAACAGCTGAGGATTTTCACCTCATTCCTAAATACCCCCCTATTATGGGCGGGTGAGTTTATATTTCAATTAATATCTTTCTAGATGGCTAAAATCATACTAAAAAACAATTTTAGGCCAAGCTTCACCTTGTTCATCAATGAAAACATCAACACAAATAAGACCAGCATAAGGGATTGAAAACACATTTTGGCTAATAAGAGATTCACGCGGGAGCTGACAAACAAATGCTAATATTTGTTTAATAACGCCAGCGTGGGTTATTACCAAATGTGCACCTGTATTTTGTGTCGTTATTGTCGCTAACAATTGCTGCCACCACGTTTCAACTCGACTATAAAACGCGTTCATGGATTCGCCATTAGGCGGAGTAATTTGCCAAGGGTTTTGCCAAAAATCCCCAATTGTCGGTGAACTACTTTGCTGCCAAAGCGCTTCATAGCTTTGCCCATCCCAATCACCAAAATCATACTCTGCAATTGTACTGTCTATATTGAGTGGGAGTTGGCGAGTATTTGCTAGCTGTTGAGCAAATAGTTTACAACGCTTCAAGGGAGAGCTTGTTACAGTGGTGATATCGCAAAGCCCAACAACTGCATCTTCTAACTGCTGAACACCCTTTTTGCTCAACTCAAAGTCGCTACGCCCAGCTAATACATTTTGCTGCTCAAGCTCACCGTGACGTAAAAAATACACTTTAGTTGAAAAAGGCTGCATGGGTTATCACTTTAAAAAGGACAAAAAAAGCGCCAATAGGCGCTTTTTATAAAATAATTTTGAGCTTATAAGATTTGGTTTTCTTTCCAAATCTGCTCTTTTGCCATGCGCTTTTTACGCTTGTCACATGGATCGTCACAATCGCAGGCTTTATCAATACCTACTGAGCCTAGACCACCACAGCTGCTAGCCATAGATTTTTTCTGCATTATCATGCCAATTGCCATTGCTGCGACAATTAATATTAGTAAACCAAAAGTAAGAAGAAAAAGTGACATTGCTTAGCCCCTGTTGTTCAGCAATAAAATAACGCTCAATCAATACTGAGCTGTGTGTATTATAAACCGCTTTGCGCTTGGCTACAAATAGGGTTTAAATGCTGGGCTCGAATAAGTCACTAAACCATCCTTCGATTTAGCTATTAGATAGACCGCTAAGTCATTCTTTTCTGCATAGGCTTGGGCTTTATTCATGCCCATAATAGTCAATGCAGTAGCAAGCCCATCAGCTGTCATCGCTGAGGGGTGCAATACAGTAACCGATACCAAATCATGTCGGGTTGGCATACCTGTGACAGGGTCAATTAAGTGGCTGTAAGTCACACCATCCATTTCATAAAAAATGCGGTAATCACCCGATGTAGCCATACCATTATTACCTGGCGCTAAAATACGGTGCACCTTTCGCGTACCCGGCTCGGCGTCAGGTTGCTCAATAGCGATACGCCACTCTTTAGCATTCGGCTTTTTACCAGAAATACGCAGCTCACCGCCTATTTCAACCATGTAATCAGTTATACCGTGTCTTTCAAGTAATTCAGCCACCTTATCAATACCGTACCCTTTTGCAGTTGCGGAAAACGAAAGCTCTAAGCCATCAATCGTTTTTGCTAAACCCTGCTCAGTCAGTTTTAGTTTATCAACACCTATGTTAGCAACCATGCTAGCTAATGCTTCATCCGTTGGGCGTTTAGTTGGTTTTTTATCAGGACCAAATCCCCATAAATCAATTAACGGACCCATGGTTACATCTAACGTTTTTGTTGATTCACCTAAACGAATAGACTCTGCTACAACCGCTCTAAAGTCTGCGCTAATCGGCATAACTTGGCCTGCTGGTATGCGATTGAAGTTATTTATTTCTGAATCTTTAATATAAGTCGACATAGATTGATTTACATCTTTAAGCAATTGATTAACTTCAGGGAGTAAATTAAGCGAGTCTAACTTATCTTGTTTTGCATATGCTTTGATGTGATAAGTCGTGCCCATGGTTCGGCCTTCAAGGTAGAGCTCTTTAGGCTCATCGCTTTGGCCACAACCTGATATGAATAGAGTGATAAAAATAAATAAAAAGGCAACAAATGCCTGCGGGTGAAATACTTTATTCATGGCAGCCTACTTAAAATTGGAAATAAAAAAGCCTCGTAACAATCATTGTTACGAGGCTGATATTCTAACCAAAACTAATGTGTTTTGGTATCAGTGTTAGCCACCGAAATCATCTAGTAAGATATTTTCGTCTTCAACACCTAAGTCTTTCAACATTGTGATAACAGCTGCGTTCATCATTGGAGGACCACACATGTAGAACTCACAATCTTCTGGCGCTTCGTGATCTTTAAGATAGTTCTCAAATAACACGTTATGGATGAAGCCAGTATAGCCTTCCCAGTTATCTTCAGGTTGTGGATCTGAAAGCGCTGTATGCCATACGAAGTTGTCGTTTTCGGCTGCTAGGCCGTCAAAGTCTTCTACGTAGAACATTTCACGTTTAGAACGTGCACCATACCAAAAGCTCATCTTACGCTTAGAGTTTAAGCGTTTAAGTTGGTCAAAGATATGTGAACGCATTGGCGCCATACCAGCACCACCACCTACGAATACCATTTCAGCGTCAGTATCTTTTGCAAAGAACTCACCAAATGGACCTGAGATAGTTACTTTATCACCTTGTTTTAGTGACCAAATGTACGATGACATTTTACCACAAGGTAAGCTTAAATCTCTTGGCGGTGGAGCAGCAATACGCACGTTAAGCATAATGATGCCTTCTTCTTCCGGATAGTTAGCCATTGAGTAAGCACGAATTGTTTCTTCGTCTACTTTTGACTCTAGGTTGAAGAAACCAAAATGATCCCAATCGCCACGGTACTCTTCTGGTACATCGAAATCAGCATATTTAACGTGATGCGCTGGGGCTTCAATCTGAATATAACCACCGGCACGGAACGGTACTGACTCGCCATCTGGAATTTGTAGCACAAGTTCTTTAATGAACGTTGCTTTGTTATCATTAGAGATAACTTCACAATCCCATTTTTTAACACCGAAAATTGACTCTTCAAGTTCAATTTCCATGTCAGTTTTAACATTTACCTGACACGCTAAGCGACAACCTTCACGGGCCTCGCCTTTAGAAATGTGATCAAGCTCTGTTGGTAAGATATCGCCGCCACCTTCTTTGATGTGTACACGACACTGACCACAAGAGCCACCGCCACCACATGCAGATGAAACGAAAATACCTGATTCAGATAGTGCACCTAATAGCTTACTACCTGCAGATGTTTTAATGGCTTTATCTGGATCGCCATTTACGCCGATAATGATATCACCGCTTGCAACTAGCTTAGATTTAGCACCAATGATGACTAAAACAAGTATTACAACGATAGCGATGAAAACACCAACGCCTAAGAAAATCTCATAACTCATGATTTATCCTCGCGACCTATTAAAGTGAAATACCAGAGAATGACATAAAGCCAAGACCCATCAAGCCAACTGTGATGAAGGTAATACCTAAACCACGAAGGCCGTCAGGCACGTCTGAGTACTTCATTTTCTCACGAATACCAGCAAGTAATGTTATTGCTAGCGCCCAACCTACACCAGAACCAATACCATAAACCACAGATTCACCGAAGTTATAGTTACGCTCTACCATGAAAGCTACCGCACCGAAGATTGCACAGTTAACTGTGATCAACGGTAAGAAGATACCTAAGGCGTTATAGAGTGCAGGGAAGAACTTATCCAATGCCATTTCTAAGATTTGTACCAATGCTGCGATAACACCGATGAAAGTTAAGAAACGTAAAAAGCTAAGATCTGCTTCTGGGTAACCAAGCCACTCAAGTGAGCCTGGTGCAAGAACCGCATGGTAAACCAAGTTATTAACTGGTACTGAAATACCCAATACCACGATAACTGCCACACCTAGGCCGATTGACGTTGTTACTTTCTTTGATACAGCAAGGAAAGTACACATACCTAGGAAGAAGGCTAAAGCTAAGTTTTCAATGAAAACCGCTTTTACGAATAAACTAATATAATGTTCCATTGTCTGCCCCTTATCCTTTCGCTTCTACTTGGTCTTTCTTATAAGTACGAAGTACCCAAATGAATAAACCAATGATGAAGAATGCGCTAGGTGGTAAAATCAATAGACCCATAGGTTGATACCAACCACCATCTTGTACAAGTGGGATGATGTCAGCGCCAAACAATGTACCTTTACCAAATAGCTCACGAATAAAGCCAACAGTCAGTAACACTACTGAATAACCTAAACCATTACCGATGCCATCAAGGAATGACATGATAGGTGGTGATTTCATTGCATATGCTTCTGCACGACCCATTACGATACAGTTAGTAATAATTAGACCAACGAATACCGACAACTCTTTTGCCGTAGCATAAGAGAAGGCTTGTAACACTTGATCAACAACGATTACCAATGATGCGATGATAGTCATTTGCACGATAATACGCACAGATGATGGGATCTGGTTACGGATCATAGAGATAAATAAGCTTGAGAACGCTGTTACCAAAGTCAATGCGATTGACATGATTAATGCATTTTTTAAGCTCGACGTAACTGCAAGCGCAGAACAAACACCAAGTACTTGTAGCGCGATTGGGTTATTTGCGAATACCGGGCCAAATAGGACCGACTTCATTTCTTTAGTATCAGCCATTATTTCAACGCTCCTTCACGTACTTTCGCAAGGAAAGGACCAAAGCCGTTTTCGCCAGTCCAAAAGTCAACTGTGTATTCAACACCGTTAGACGTCAAAGTAGCACCCGATAGACCATCAATTTGATGCTCATTGGTTGCGCCGCTTTTCACAATGTTGATTGGTAACTCTTTACCTTGCCATTGAGCAGTCCACTGAGGGTTTTGGATTTCACCACCTAGACCCGGAGTTTCATTATGCTTGAAAAAGTTAATGTTCTTAACTGTTTCACCATCATTCTCTAGCGCTAAGAAACCATACATTACACCCCAAAGGCCGTAACCTTGAATTGGTAAAATGATAGCATCAGTAGTACCGTCTGCTTTTTTCGAGATGTAAACAGGAGAATTCTTAGTCATACGCTGGATACCCGCGATGTCTTTGATACCCTCTTCTTTCAACGCAAAGCTTCTAGCTTGGTCAAATTTTGTTTTCTCAAAATCAAAAGTAGTTGGATCAGCACCTTCAACAAATTCACCCGTATCCATGTCTACAACACGCGCTTCAATTTTAGCGTTAAATGTTTCAGATACAGTACCTGCGTTTTCAATTTCTGCTGCTGCCAAGATATTCTTTTGAATATCTTGTGTTTTGTTAGCTTGCTGTAAAGGGCGAAGCTGAACTGAAGCAAACGATACGATGATTGCACACACTAAACATAGTGCTACAACAACGGTTAGCGTTTTGCCGATTGATTCGTTATTACTAGACATTACGTGCCAACCTCCGCTTGATATTAGCTTGCACTACAAAGTGATCGAATAATGGAGCAAATAAGTTAGCAAACAAGATTGCTAGCATCATGCCTTCAGGGAAAGCAGGGTTTACTACACGAATCATTACTACCATCACACCAATCAGTGCGCCATATGCGAATTTTGCTTTGTCTGTAAATGCCGCAGACACAGGGTCTGTCGCCATGAAGAACATACCAAAGGCAAAACCACCCAACACTAAGTGCCAATGCCAAGGCATTGCAAATACAGGGTTAGTGTTTGAACCAATTGCATTTAATAAGAATGCAGTTGCAACCATACCTAGGAATACACCTAGCACGATGCGCCATGAAGCAATTCGAACATAGATTAAGAACAAGCCACCGATCATCACTGCAAGGGTAGATGTTTCACCTACTGAACCTTGAATGAAACCGTAAAACGCATCCCACCAAAGAGCCATGTTGCTGTAATCAAGAGAGCCAACAAACGCTTGACCTAGCATAGTTGCACCAGAGAACGAGTCCACTGCTGTCCATACTGTGTCACCTGAAATTTGTGCAGGGTATGCGAAGAATAAAAACGCACGACCAGCAAGCGCAGGGTTTAGGAAGTTACGGCCAGTACCACCAAAGATTTCTTTAGCGATTACAACACCGAACGTGATACCCAACGCAACTTGCCACAATGGAATAGTTGCAGGAAGAATAAGTGCAAACAATACTGAGGTTACGAAGAAACCTTCGTTAACTTCATGCTTACGCACTGAAGCGAACAACACTTCCCAAAAACCACCCACGGCAAATGTCACTGCGTATATAGGCAAGAAGAAACATGCCCCGTAGAACATCTTAGCGCCCCAGCCAGATTCAGCGGTTAACGTACCACCAAACATCTGGAACAGACCAACTTGCCAAGAATTTGCTAGTTCAAAACCTTGCGCTAATGCACCGGCGGCCTGATGACCGATATTGAACATACCAAAAAACATCGCTGGGAATGTTGCCATCCACACTAAAATCATCATGCGTTTTAGGTCGATGTTATCGCGTACGTGTGTCGCGCCTTTATTTACATAACCAGGGGTGTAAAAAATAGTTGCTGCTGCTTCATACAGGGCATACCACTTTTCATGTTTACCACCGGCTTCAAAATGCGGCTCGATATCTTCAAGAAATTTCTTTAAACCCATCTCTCTAGCCCTCTTTCTCGATTGTAGTCAAGCAATCGCGTAGGATTGAACCATACTCGTATTTACCTGGACAAACGAAGGTACATAACGCTAAATCTTCTTCATCAAGCTCAAGTGCACCTAATGTGATTGCACCGTCTAAATCACGAGAAATTAGATCACGTAATAAAGGCGTTGGAAGAATATCTAACGGCATAACACGCTCATAGTTACCCATTGGCACCATGGCACGCTTTGAACCACCTGTAGACGTAGTCATTTTAAATAAACGACTTGGTGTAAGGTGAGACAAGAAAGTGCGTGTTACAGAGAATTTATCACTACCTGGGCGAATCCAACCAAACAGTTCTTTTTCGCGACCTTCAAGTAAAACAGATACTTGAACATGGTAACGACCTAAAAACGCTTGAGGACCGGCAGAAGTAGAACCAGATAAAACAGAACCAGAGATAACACGGTTATCGCCGTCTTCTAATTCACCCGCTACTAAATCGTCCAGCGAAGCACCTAGTTGAGTTTTCACTAAACGAGGGTTCTTAACGCGAGGACCCGCTAGAGAAATAACACGGTCTGTGCTGATTTCACCAGTAAGGAATAGGTGACCATACGCAATAACGTCTTGGTAACCGATATGCCAAACTTGTTTGCTGGCAGAAACAGCGTCTAAGTGATGGATATGTGTGCCAACAAGGCCAGCCGGATGTACGCCACCAAACTCATGTACTTCTACTTGAGCAATTGATGAACTAGGCACTTGGCTACCTGCTTGTTTACAAACAAATACTTTACCGTCAGTCAAACGAGATACCACAGCAAGACCCGCTTCAAATGCTTGCGCATTCTCGGCAATAATAACCGCAGGATCTGCAGCTAAAGGGTTTGTGTCGATAGCCGTCACAAAAATAGAGCTAGGATTTGCATCCACAGCAGCTACTTTGCTGAATGGGCGAACACGAAGTGCCGTCCACTGACCTGACTGGATAAGTACTTCTTTGGCTTTCTCACGGTCGATGCTAGGAAGATCATCGGCCTTGAAAGAGTCAAAGGTGATTTGCTCACTGCCATTTATTTCAATAACAACAGATTGCAGCACACGTTTTGCACCACGATTAATTTCTTTTACTGTACCAGCAGCTGGGGCAGTAAATAATACGCCTGGGTTCTTTTTATCTTCAAAAAGTACCTGGCCTTTTTTGACTTGGTCATCCACACGAACATGCATGGTTGGACGCATACCAATAAACTCTTCACCTAGCACAGCTACACGTTTGACGGCAGAGCCATCATGAATAACTTGCTGAGGTGCGCCCTCTATGGGTAAGTCCAGACCTTTTTTTATGTTGATCATACGCACTTGCACTACATTAACGGAAAGAAACTGAAAAATCGTACCAACCACGTCGCCATTTTGATTACCAAGCAAATTCAAGATATCAAAGAACTGCCTGTTTAAGATACAAAACAAGCAACGCAGTAAAACTCCTCACATATATTGCCCGAATTTTAACATCAATCAGGGTCACTATGCGAGTGGAAATATGAAATTTATACGACAGGAGCAGTAATTTAGCTCAATAGTCACATTTGAATAAAATTCAATATAGACCAAAGTGCAATTGCTCGCGAGTGAGGATGAGAATTAAACGGTAAATCGCTGTAAATAAACCTAACAATAAAATACAGGCATTAAAAAAGTCGCCGTAGCGACTTTTTTAAATAACGAACAAGATTAGTCAATCATGTTCGTAATATGTGCAACAGACTCTACATCTTGGTCGTAATCAACGCTGTCGATACCAAACCCAAATAAGCGTAAGAACTCATTATGGTAACCAACATAATCTGTTAACTCATCGATTGTTTCTGTGGTTACACTGTCCCACACTGTTTGAATGCGTGCTTGAACATCATCTTCCAACTCTTTGTAGTTTTGGAATAAATGCCCACCATCATCAAAGCGTGGTGAATCACCATATAGATTCTCAGTAAATAAAGCGTGAATCTGCTCAATCGTACCTTCATAGGTGCCATCTGCTTTCATCACTTTAAATAATGCTGAAATATACAGTGGCATAATTGGGATTGCAGAGCTTGCTTGGGTAACAACCGCATTAAGTGAAGAGACATACGCTTCACCGTTTAATGCTTTGGTAGACTCTTTAATAGCCACGGTTGCACGATCTAAGTCTTCTTTTGCTTTACCAATTGTGGCGTGACCGTAAATTGGCCATGTTAGCTCTTTACCAATGTAGGTATAAGCGCTGGTCTTGAAATTATCAGCTAGTACGTCGGCTTCTTTAAGTGCATCAATCCACATTTCCCAATCTTCACCGCCCATCACTTTGATGGTGTTATCGATATCATCTTGGTTTGCCGCTTCGACTGTAATCTCGTCAATTTCACGCTTTGACGTATTAAGGTTTTTAGTTGTTACTGCATCGCCAATTGGTTTAAGCGTAGAAGAGTACGTTTCACCGGTATTTGGATCTGTACGACGAGGTGAAGCAAGGCTGTATATTACTAAATCAACTTTACCTAAGTCCGCTTTAATTGTATCAATCGCTTTTTGCTTTATTTCGTTTGAGAACGCATCGCCATTAATATTTTTAGACCAAAGACCCGCTTCGTCCGCTGCATTTTGAAATGCAGCTGTGTTGTACCAACCTGCAGAACCCGTCTTGCGCTCAGTACCTTCTTTTTCAAAGAAAATACCGAGGGTTTTGGCACCACCGCCAAACGCAGCTGTAATGCGTGACGCTAGACCATAGCCTGTAGACGCACCTATAACTAATACATTTTTAGGTGCATTTTTTAATGCTCCTTGTTGTTTTACATAGTTAATTTGTTCTTGTACATGCTCTGCACAGCCAACAGGGTGGGCGTTTGTACAGATAAATCCGCGAATTTTAGGCTTAATGACCATTGATCATCCTATATCTATCTCAATAAAAATTAGCGCTAGTTTAAAGGCTAATTGTAAAAACACAGGTCTGATCAGTAACATTAACTGTCAAACCTGACCATTAATCTAATTTAGAACCACCTAAACAACTTGGCGAGTCAGCAATCTGACCACTTTGCTCACTGAATTCTTCGGGTGTAAATGTGTGAATTGCTAATGCATGAATGTGATTTGCTAATTCATCTTTTAACACTTCATTAATTTTTCTATGACGCTGCAATAAGCGCATTGCGCTAAACTCTTCACTAACAACAATCACTTTAAAGTGTGAATCTTCACCACGGCTGTGCATATGGCTTTCATTGACTACATTGAGGTGCTTACAAGCTATTGCATCTGCGATTTTGCTTTGTATTTGTTCTTGCATTGACATAAAGGACCCACTCATAACTAATTTATCTCTCTACTATATCAAGTTGTAAAGCGCCTTGGCTAACGAAATTACAGTTAACGAGTTTGCTTTATATATCTAAAAGTTAAACTTATACGGGGATGAATTAATGTCGTTTTTTTAGCAATTGCATGTTGGTAATCACGCTGACTATCACCATGCATAACTAAACAACTACCACTGTGTAATTTTATTTCACTCACTTTATTACTCGCTTTATTTTTTATTTTTAACGCTCGCTCTGCGCCAAGAGAAATACATACTATGGTGGGTTGTGCGCCAAGCTCAATTTCATCATCACTGTGCCACCCCATCGTGTCATTGCCATCACGATAGTAATTAATCAATAAAGAGTTAAAAGGCTGCTGTAAATGGCGCTCTAATCGTTTTCGCATAGCCAATAGCACATCTGGCCACGGCTCTACCGTTAATTTGCTCTGCGAATATCCATATTCAATATTACTATCACTAATAAAGCATTGTAGCCTTGGAATAGGCCCCGTCTTTCCATAAACCGTCGTTACTGGCTGTTGCCATGGTAGGTTTTGCTGTAAATAATAAAATAAATCGAGACTTTTTTGTCCACTGAGGGCACTTCTTTGATAAGAAAAGCCATTTGGTAGCTGTTGGGGGTTGGCGTTTGGCCGTTGCATGTTAGAATTTACCTATCATTTGATTCTGATCACTTAACTATTATGACAACGCAAGCACAGCTCGGCGAAACAACCTTTACTCTAGAACGTTTTCCTTTAGATCAAAAAAACCGTAGCCTTCAAGCTTGGGATTCAGCTGACGAATACCTTATTGACTATGTTACTGAACATTATCCTAGTTGTCGCTCTTTACTAATTTTTAATGATAGCTTTGGTGCTTTATCGTGTTACTTTTCTAAACAAGGGTTAACAGCTTGTTCAGTTAATGACTCTTACATTAGTCATCAAGCTGCTGCATACAATTTAGCTGAAAACAAAGTCTCGACCCATTCATTTAGTCAGCTCGATAGCTTATCAGCATTGCCTGATGACATTGATTTAGTTATTTTAAAAGTACCGCGCACGCTTGGTTTTCTGCAATACCAACTTTCAGAGTTAAGTGAAGTACTTAAGCCAGGAACGCCTGTCATCGCAGCGGGTAAAACCAAAGATATTCATAATTCGACGATTAAAGCCTTTGAGCAATATATTGGCGAAACGAAAACCAGCTTAGCAGTAAAAAAATCTCGTTTAATAATCAGCAGTGCTCAGGGTGGATACAAAGCGGCAGACTTTCCCGTTAATTGGCCGCTGGAAGGCACTGACTATACAATTAGTAATCATGCAAATGTGTTTTCTCGAGACTCTTTAGATATTGGTGCAAGGTTCTTTTTTAACTATTTACCTCAAACTACTAAAACAAAAAAAATTATTGATCTAGGCTGTGGTAATGGTGTGGTTGGTTTAATGACCTTATCGCGCTGCCCCAATGCTGAAATGACATTTATTGACGAGTCATACATGGCGGTTGAGTCAGCACGACTAAATATTGAGCTCAATATGGAAGATAAATTTGAGCAATGTTCATTTATCGAAAATGATTGTTTAACTGGTTTTGAGCGTGAAAGTGTTGATGTAGTTTTATGTAATCCGCCTTTTCACCAAGCACAAGCCGTCACAGACCATATTGCATGGCAGATGTTTAAACAAGCTAAAGACACCTTAAAGAATGGTGGAGAATTACGTATTATTGGAAACCGTCATTTAGACTATCATGACAAACTAAAGCGCATGTTTGGCAATTGCCAGTTACTTGGCTCAAATAAAAAGTTTGTTGTTTTAAGTGCAACTAAAAATAATGGGATGCTATAACGATGAAAAACTACCTATTACCTTGCTGTATTTTATTAGCCCTTGGCGGATGTAGTAGCCAACCTAATCAATTGATTCTCAACCCTTCATACCAAGGTGGAAAAATAAGCTCAATTAGCCAAAGCTTGAACACCAGTGTAATCGACTTAAGGGGCGACAGCGCCACACTTAAATTAATAAACGACGATAAAACACAAACAATTGCGAGCCAAGGCTTAACAGAATCAATAAAAAGTGTGATCGATAGTGCGTTAAGTCGAAACGGCGCCAGTATATCTAATCTAGCAACGACACGATTTGAGGTTGATATTCATACACTTCAGGCCGTAGTTATTGAAAAAATGCTAACTCACACCAGTGACGCAAAAATCGAGTTGGGTCTGCGCGTCATTAAAAGTACCAGCAACTTTAGTAAAACGTACCGTGGCAATGCCAGTCTAGAAGCGCCGCTTGGTCACGACAGAGCAAAAATTGAAGGTCAACTCAATAAGTTGACTGAGCAGTTAATAACACGCATGGTATCAGATCCAGAATTGTTAGCATTTTTAGAAGGTTAAATATGAAACGTATTTTTTTATTTTTTGCATTATTATTTATTAGCCAAAACATAACCGCTGCAACTGAAGGGCGTTTTGTACAAAAAAACAATATGTTCCCACGGGTGGAAATCAGTACAACAATGGGTAAGATCATCGTTGAAATGGATCGCTCTAAAGCCCCTATTACGGTCAATAACTTTTTAACGTATGTAATGGATGGCAGCTACAATGGTACCGTATTTCACCGTGTTGAACGCGATATTGAAAACGAGCGTGACTTTGTAATACAAGGCGGTGGTTACGACAAAGAATACGATGGCGTTTACGAAGGCGATCCTATATTTAACGAAAGTGGCAATGGCTCAAAAAATGATATGTATAGTATTGCTATGGCCTATCAAGACCGTCAACCACACTCGGGGACTCGCCAGTTCTTTTTTAATATGGATGATAATGACCACCTTAACCCAGGCCGTGAATGGGGCTTTGCGGTATTTGGAATGGTAATGGACGGATATGAAACCTTAGATAAAATCATGCAGGTAGAGACTGGGTTTAACGAAAAGATTGGGTACGATTTTGTGCCTAAAACCCCCGTTGTAATTTTAAATATGGCAGTATTAGAACCGACTCCGTTATAGTATTTATGGGAGCTTAAAAATAAAGCCCCCCGTATCCCTCTTTGCCAATGAAGGCGCTATGAAAAACAACTTATCAATTACTGAATATTTTTCTTACTTTAAAGACAAACGCTTAATTAACGTTTTCATATTTGGTATGAGCAGTGGTTTTCCATGGGTATTGATTGGCTCAGTTATGTCTGCGTGGCTAAAAGACGAAGGTTTGAGCCGCAGTATGATTGGCCTATTTGGCATCGTATTTGGTGCTTACAGCATCAACTTTTTATGGTCTCCTTTAGTTGATCGCATCAAACTGCCCTTGTTGTATAAATGGCTTGGCCAGCGCCGTAGCTGGATACTCTTTTGCCAAAGCTTTATCTTATTGGGTGTGCTTTTACTAGCCGGTTTAGATATAACAGCACATTTAGCCATCGCTGCTGCATTATGCTTATTAATTGCTATTGCATCAGCCACGCAAGATATTGCCATCGATGCGTTTAGGATTGATACTCTCGAGGAGAACGAAAGCCATAAAGCCACAGCTGCTGCTGCAATGGCGACTTCGGGTTGGTGGAGCGGTTATGCATTACTGGGCGCTATTCCTTTTTATATGGCGGATATTCCCAGCGTTGGTTGGCCACAAGTTTATTACTTTCTAGCGGGTTTGATGCTACTACTAATGAGCTGTGTTTTTTGGGCAAAAGAGCCGGTTTCAAATCGTGAAGCTGTCCACCAAGAGTTAGAGCGTATCTATCAAGCAAAGCTTGCTAGCAATGCCACTGACTCACAATCAGCAAAAGTCGTTGCTTGGCTAGCTGTAACTGTTTTAGACCCTTTTAAGACGTTCTTCGCGCGAAACGGCGTAAAAACAGCTTTAGCGCTGCTTACCTTTATATTCCTATTTAAAATTGGTGAAGCTTTCTTAGCACGTATGTCGATTGTATTTTATAAAGAGGTCGGCTTCTCAAATACTCAAATTGCCAATTACTCAAAACTAGGCACAGGGCTAATCACCATAATATTTGCATTTTTAGGGAGTATATTTAATCACAAGTACGGTATTGTTAAAGGTTTGTTTATTAGTGGTGTAGCAATGGCTGCATCCAACTTAATGTTCTCATGGATAGCTCTTGCAGGTCCCAAGGAGCATTTGTATGCGATGGCAATTGTGGTAGATGGTTTTACACAAGCATGGTCTTTAGTTGCTATGGTTGCGTTTATCTCTATGTTGTGTGATCGTGCATTTAGCGCTACACATTATGCATTATTAGCCTCATTGGGTAATTTAGGACGAACTCTACTTTCAAGTTACAGTGGCGTGGTGATAGATGACTGGCTAGGTGGGAACTGGTCTTTATTCTTTATTCTAACTGCGTTGATGGTACTACCGTCCTTGATATTTTTATATGTAATTAGGCATAAGCTTTATGAGCTTGAAAATAACTATCACAATAATAAGTAAAGTGTGAAAGCGCTTCCTTGCACTAGCAAAAAAAATGATTAACGGATTAATCTTCTTTTAACAAGCCTAGACCTTCATACGGGTCTACTTCTAATGCATCGCAATAGCGTAAAAACTCAATCACATCTAAACGACGTTCTTGATTTTCAATTTTACCAATAAAAGAATGCGGTGTACCTAATACCTGTGCAAGGCTACGCATTGTATGGCCTTTCTCATGACGCTTTACTTTAAGCCACTTGGTCAATTTTGAGTTTTCTTCAGAAGAAACTGTTTTACCCATCATAAAAAACATCTCCTACTAGATGATTTAGAGTTAAATTAAAATAAGAATGAAATTTTGCCCGTCTCACTCTTGGATACATTATATACTATATAAAAGCATGTGAAATAAAAAACTTTGAGTACACCTAAAAGGTAAACTAAAAGTTAAAGAATGAAAATAGCTATTGTTAATAGAACAACAAATAAAATATTAAATTATTTGAATACCCCTAATGTATCAAATAATTTATTTTTTTAAACTCACTTTACGATGAATTTTTTTAAATTAAAAATCAATAAGTTAAAATTGAAAAAGAACACGTTTCAACCAATTGAGGGAATTATGTTTAGATTACTCTTTTTATTACCTGTCATACTTTGCATTATTTGGTACTTTTTTCTTAAGCAAAATGGCGTCCCTATTAAACAAGGTAAAAAAGGCTTTATATACATTTTAGCGTTTTCAGCCCTTGTCTTAGGCTTTTTTATTCTAATGATTCAAGTCACACAAAATTAGAAATGGGGGTTTTTAATACTAAAAGGTGCTTTTTCACACAATAAAATAAGCAGGCAAAGAGCTTAGAGTCTTTAGGTTAACTATTCAAAATGAGCATTTCGTTTGGGTTTATGCCCCTTTAGACTCTAATACTATTAATTTAAATTTTTAAAGATTTGGTGCAATGCTGAATATATGAACAATTGTTAGGACTTTTTTCATTCGTCCTCTATTTGTATTAAGCGCTTTAGATAAATACATCGTTTTAAATTTTGACTAACACTATATCGTTATTCACAACAATTTACAGCTCAACATCCCCCAATGGATATACATTTACGCAAAACAACGCTAGTTAAAATTGTGTGTTATTTAGTGATCAAAGGAGTGTGATAGCACTTTAAAATCAATGAAAAATTGCTAAAAATGGAAGGAAGTAAGAATGAAGGTAAATTACACTCAGCAAAGCTAAAAATAAGCTTAAAGTAAAAAAGCCGCTGAATAGCGGCTTAGTATATTTAGTAGGTTATACGCTAAAACTAGCGCCACAGCCACAGGTGGTCGTTGCATTTGGATTAGAAACAAAAAACCTTGCACCTTCCAACCCTTCTGTATAATCAACTTCACCGTCAACTAAATACTGAATACTCATTGGATCAACAACTAATGTAACCCCGTTTTTCACTATTTCTAAGTCGCCTGGGTTCGCTTTCTCGTCAAAAGTAAAGCCATATTGGAAACCAGAACAACCACCGCCTGTAACATAAACACGCAGTTTAAGTTCCGGATTCTCTTCTTCATCAATTAATTGCTTAACACGGATTGCCGCAGCGTCACTAAATTTAATCGGTAATTCTTCTGACATACCAAACCCCTCAATTCCTCTAATAGAAGCGATTATCTAATACCCGAGTGTTTTAATCAAGTATAGCCTGAGCTTATTAGTCTCTAGATTATTATGGCTTAAGTGGCTCACTTTTTTTGACATCAAGCTCATGCATAACACCTAATAACGCGTCATTCATTTTAAAAATAAACTCTTTATCAACACCTTGGCTGAATCCAATATGAGCTGTTTGTTGACTAATTTCATCTTTTTCTTCAACAATAATATGACTCAACTCCGGATTACTCCTTTTTATATTATCAAGCTCATAAAGCGTGGCATTTCTATCATTAACATAGCAATCTAACTTATCTGTTAGTAATTTTATAACGTTAGCCTCAGTACTTTTATTTTCCCACAATTTTATATAGCCTGATTGAATCGCCTTTTTATAGCGCTGATTTAACAGTAAATAACCAGCGTTCATCCCCAAGTGCAAACGTTTTTCCGACGGCAGCTTTAGTGCTAAGGCACTTTCTAAATCTATATTCTGACGACAATAAGTAACCACATGCTCTGTGCCTAATGCTATAGAGTATGATGAGATAAAGGGGCGTTTTTCAGAATGACGATAAGGGGGAATGATCCCGACTACATTTCCTTGTTTAGCGCTCAAAAGGGCCCTTTTCCATGGCATTGGAACAATTTCAACAAAATACTCTCGTTGCAACGGTGTAATTGCACGCCTCAACAACTCAATATAAATCCCCTTTAATACACCATTTTCCACATAGCTATAAGGAGGGTAATCATCATCTGCCAATATGGTTACAACGTTGCTAGTTTGGCTTTTGACTGGGAAGATGAGTGTAGATAGCATCATCAAAAATAATATATATTTTGATAAACACATACCTACTCCATTAATAACGCCAAACTTCTGCATAGTCATACCTAAACCCTATTGATAAAGAGTTAAAGTCCGCTAAATATTCAAAGTCCCTATGCAAAAACTCAACATGCAATCGAAGTTTTTCAACAGGTAACCACTCGAAGGTAAGATTGGCACCATGAAACTTGTGAGTTTTATTCGCTGAATGCCCATCATCAAAGTCAAAATAACCGGCCTTTACTTTGTAATACTTCCCAAAAGGGTAAGCCATGGACATATCAAATGTATGACCCTGTTTATCATGAATCAAATCGCGGCTATATTTTTTATCTTGATAACCTAAAGCAAAGTACAACCCACTATCAAACGTGTAAGCAAATGAGCCCCCTAGTATTTCATTATCGTCAAGCTCCCTTTCTCCTTCATATTCACTTATTTTTGTATAAGTTATCGCAATGTGAAGGTTGTCTTTATCATAACTAACACCACCGTTAATAAGATCGCTATTATTGTCTCCTTCGGCACCATCAAACTGACTGACTAACATCCACGTAAAATGACCTTTACTGATCTGGTAGCTAAGCAGGTTATCAACAAAAAAGAGGCTCTCTGGGTCATAAGCAAATGGGCTATTTCCATGATTAAAAATATCAACGTACTCAGCAATAAACAAATATTGGGCAGGCCGCTGTTTGCCTATACCAACCGTTCCATAAGGACTATCTAAAGCAACGTAGACTTGCCGAGCTTTACCAAAATCTCCATTATTAGATAAATCAATTCCCCACTCGCCATGTAAAATCCCTTGCCAATTATCAGTAAACTCTACCGTTGATTTAAAACCGGCGTGTGAAAGTGCATCCCTTACATCCCATTGCGATTCGTTATTTTCGTCGATATAACCGAGTGTGGGTCTTAATGTTGCATATATTTTTGCTTCTCTTTCTAAACCGCGAGTTTGGTGACTTAATTGCTGTTCTTCTGACTTGGGAAGGGGTGTTTCACGTGGAGGTGATGCGGAACTAGAAGCCATTTTTGTGTGATTTTTTTGCTGCTGTTCGAGTACCTTGATTCGCCGATTGATTGCTTCAAATTGCAACATTAATGGCTCAAGGAGAGCTAATTGTGCTTTTATTTGACTAAGTTCAGATTTCAAATTGTTGAGCTCTTGTTCCTCGCCCACCTCTTGTCCGTAGACTGAAAAAACATTAGCGGCTGTAAACAACAAGCAAATGAGCTTAACTCGCATAAACATACCTTACTATTTAAACTTTCATTAAGTGTAGACTATATTTATATCTAGATAGCTAAAATGTTCATCCAAGCACTCTTTAAAAGTGGAACCTTATGAAAATCAGAACTAAATTTTCCATCGCCTCAGGCATCGTGGTATTTATCGTAATTTCAGTAATAGCAACAACCACATACCTACTCGTACAGCAGACTCTTCGCAAGTCTACAACTGCCTATGTTCAAGATAACGCCTCATTGCTATCAAACAGTATCAGTAATTGGCTCATTAGCAGGTCGGCACAAATAAACATTTTGAAAAATCAGCTTGAATCAGATTTTTCGAAACAAAATTTTCAATCAAGTTTAGAAAATAAAGCACTAACAACTGATTTTTCTCTAGTGTTTGGTACGTTGAATGATGAAAAAACGCTGCGATCTAATGATAAAAATAGAGTTAACCCTCCAGGCATTGACTTCAGACAAAGACCTTGGTTTAAATTAGCAAAGAATAGTAACAATACTCTATTTACGGCCCCGTACGTTGATGCTGCAACAAATGAGCTTCTCTTATCAGTTGTGAGTGCCATCAATACTGAAAATGGTTTTCAAGGCGTCATTGGCGGTGACTTGAGCTTAGATGCAATAGCGAACAGCGTAAACACAATCAATTTTAATGGAAATGGGTTGGCATTTTTAGTCGATGGCGAAGGTAAAATAATCACTCACCCATCCTCAGATTTAAATAATAAGCAAACCCAAACTGTATACAGTTCCTCCCCAGCTAATACAAAAAACATTCTGCATATAGATCATGATGGCAAAGAAAAGTTGTTGTATTTTTACCCGTTAAATAATGAAGCAGGAGTCGATTGGTCTATTGCGATGCTACTTGAAAAAGATAAAGTGTATGAGTCATTAACTGCTTTTACGACACGCACATTACTGATAGCGATTTTTAGTATCACCTGCTGTGTCTTTATCCTAAGAAAGCTTGCTAAATTATTATTAAAGCCCTTGGATGAACTTGAGCAAGCAATCAATGTAATCGCCTCTGGTGGTGGGGATTTAACACAACGATTAACAATCTCCTCAGAAGACGAATGTGGTGTTGTTGCAAATAGTTTTAATCAGTTTTTATCATCATTACAGTCGTTAGTTACGGGTGTAATAGGGAAAGCAAACAACGTTGAAGAGCAAAGTAGCGCAGCAAAATCTTTGTCAACAGAATCCAGCCGCTCGCTCAATAAACAGTATCAATTAATTGATAGTCTAGCCACTGCGATGCATCAAATGAGTACAACTTCTACAGAAATAGCGTCAAGCGCCCAAGAGGCAGCCTCTTCTGTAACATCAGTCAATAAATCAACCACCTCAAGCAAAGCTCTTTTTGAGAAAACCGCATCGGATATAGCAAGCTTATCTGATTCAATATCTAACTCTCAGGAGCTCAGTAATCAACTTGCAGAACACAGTAATAGTATTGAACAGATACTGTCTGTTATTAATAATGTTGCAGAGCAAACTAACTTACTAGCACTCAATGCAGCGATTGAAGCAGCCAGAGCGGGTGAGCAAGGCCGAGGGTTTGCTGTTGTCGCAGACGAAGTAAGAACATTGGCATCACGTACACAAAGTTCAACTACTGAAATTAAATCGATGATTGAACAAATACAATTATTCTCATCTAAAGTTCAACAAGCTATGGAGCAAAGCAAACAAAAAGCGTCTCAATGCGTTGAGCAAACAGAAGTCGCAAATCAATCACTGAACATGATTTCAATGTCCGTAAAAGACATTATGGACAGAAACTTTCAAATTGCCGCTGCGATAGAAGAACAAAGCACTGTAATAGAAGAGATAAATAAAAACACAATTTATATTAAAGATATTAGCGTCCAAGTAGATGAGTTTGCAAAAGAGCAATATGAAACCAACACAAACTTAGCCGAAAATGTTAATGGTCAACAAAGCTTACTTAATAAATTTATTGTTTAATTAAGTCACGCTCTAAACCACACTTAAATGATTGAATATCTCTAGATACTTCAAAATCAAAAGGACTTACGGTTTCACTTTTGGTAAACTTGCGGCTTAAAAGTGCTGTGAGGAAATATGCATGTGGCTCGAAACGCTGAGGCGTCAACTAGCAAAGCCTAAGACATCTGTTCAACTATGCTTGCTCGGCGTGTGCGCAGGGCTAATTGCCGCAATTTTAATAATCTTCTTTCGCCTCACCATCATGTTTTTCCAGAGTTTATTTCTGAGTACGCCTGATGACTTCACCACACTGCCAACTCTAGAACGTGTAATGCTTCCAATAGGAGCGGCATTAATAATCGCATCATTTGCAGCACTTACTGGTTTTAAACATTATCGTTTAGGCATTCCTTTTGTTATACATCGGATAAAAAAACATTACGGCCAAATGCCTTTGTATAACACCGTGAATCAATTTGTCGGGGGAGCTTTAGCGCTGATCAGTGGCTTCTCTGTTGGCCGGGAAGGCCCTTCTGTTCATTTAGGGGCAACGGGTGCAAGTTTACTCGCTGACAGATTGCACTTGCCTCATAACTCAATGCGTACACTAAGCGGCTGCGGCGTTGCTGCCGGCATTGCTGCCTCATTTAACACCCCTTTAGCCGCCGTAATATTTGTTATGGAAGTGGTGTTAAGGGAATATAAAGTACATATTTTTGTACCAATAATGCTCGCAGCAGTGACAGGCGCTCTGGCAACACAATTTGTCTTTGGTAATGCGTCAGAATTAGCACTTATTACTATTACTCCCCTTTCTGGCTGGCACTATCCATTCCTCATCGTATTTGGCATGGCACTTGGTGCGGTTGCATTTGCTTTTAATCAAAATTTAATGTTGATTATTCGTACCTTTAAACCTTTGAGTATGTTCCCGCGACTATTACTCGCCGGCCTTATTGCGGGGTTGATTGCTTATTTAGTTCCTCATGCGATGGGCTCAGGTATGAGCGCAATTACACTAGCAATAGAGTCCCCAGATGACCTGCAGTTTTTAACCACCATTTTAATCGCAAAGCTTCTAGCAACTTTATTTGCTATTGGCCTAGGTATTCCTGGTGGGATTATTGGCCCAGTCATTGGGCTTGGTGTTTTAATGGGCACGCTTATGGCGTTTTTTGCGCAGTTTATTAGCCCAGGAGTGGATATTGCCGGCACCTACAGCGTATTAGGAATGGCAGGATTACTAGCAGCCACGTTACACGCACCTCTTGCTGCATTAACCACGGTAATGGAGCTCACATCGAGTCCTGAAATAATCGTGCCTGCTATGTTGGTAATTTCAACCGCCTACGTAACCGCTCTGCAAGTATTTGGAAACAGGTCTATTTTCATGCAGCAGTTAGACTTCCAAGGACTTGAATATCAAATATCACCAGCGACAGAAGCCTTACAAAAAGTAGGGGTAATGGATGAAATGGACGAACAATTTAAGCTGCTTTACAGTGACGATAAAGAACAAATTAAAACGAGCTTAGATGCCCTTGATAGCCAAACGCCATTGATTGTGCATGATGCTGAAAACGGATATAGATTAGCCGAATATGATTTGAGCTTAATGTCGGACCAAAATATTTCTATCAACTATATCAGTCTTCAGGGGCTAAGCAGCCAAGCAACATTAGCTGATGCGTTTGACCTTCTAAAAGATAAACGTTCCGGCGCTGTCTATATTTATAATCTGATGGATAACCAACAAATTATGGGAATAATGCGGTGGGATAAAATCCGTCACATTCTAACGATACGAAATACCCTATTATAATCAGTTAAAGAGATCACTATGAGTGTCTTACTTGTCTATAAAGCTTTACATGTATTTTTTATGATAGCCTGGTTTGCGGGCATATTTTACTTACCTCGTTTATTTGTTTACCACGCAATGACCGAAGAAAAGTCTTGCAGTTCAATGCTGAAAATTATGGAGCGTCGCCTACTCTTTTTTGTAACACCCTTTGCGTTTTTAACCACTATTTTTGGCGTCCTAATGATTGTAGAATATGGCCGCGATTGGTTTAAATACAGCATGTGGTTACATTACAAATTAGTACTGGTGATTATTTTATACGCATACCACGCCTACTGTTTTAAGTTATTGGCTGACTTTAAACACGATAGAAATAAACGCACTGATCGTTTTTATCGTATTTTCAATGAGCTGCCAGTACTGTTGCTACTTGTTATTGTATTTTTAGCGGTAACTAAGCCCAGTTTATAAAAAATTTGTTATAATATCGCGCGATTGCGTGCCCATGATTCATGGTTGATTGCGCCCCATTTCAATGTAATAGGAATAACCCAATGTTAAGTTTCCAAGGCGAAAATATTCTTTCTGTGAATCAGCTCAATAGAGACTGTATTGAACGTATTTTTGCAGTAGCCAAAAAAATGGAACCGTATGCTAAAAAGCAAAAACGCACCAATGTATTAGAAGGCGCCATCTTAGCAAACCTATTCTTTGAACCTAGCACGCGTACACGAGTAAGTTTTGGTACTGCTTTTAATTTGTTAGGTGGACTCGTTCGTGAAACCACAGGCATGCAAAGCTCAGCCCTTGCAAAAGGAGAGTCACTTTATGACACTGCTCGTGTTATTTCAGCCTACGCTGATGCAGTCGCTATGCGTCACCCAGATGCGGGGTCTGTCGCTGAGTTTGCAACTGGCTGCTCTGTGCCAGTAATCAATGGTGGAGATGGTCCTAACGAGCACCCAACGCAAGCGTTACTTGATCTATTAACGATTGAGCGTGAACTAAATCGCTTTGAACAAGGTATAGATGGGATGCATATAGCGCTTGTTGGTGATTTAAAATACGGTCGTACCGTTCATTCACTGTCTAAGCTGCTGTGTCATTACAAAGATATAAAATTCTCAATGGTTGCACCTGATGGCTTACAAATGCCAAGTTACATCTTAGACGCTGTTGATAATGCAGGTCATAAGATTGAACTTGTTGATAAAATGGAAGGTAACCTAGCGGCTGATATCGTGTACCAAACACGTATCCAAGAAGAGCGCTTCCCATCGCAAGAAGAAGCCAATAAATACCGCGGAGGTTTCCGCATAAGTCAATCAATTTACAATGCACACTGTAAACCAAGCTCAGTGTTAATGCATCCGTTACCGCGTGATAGCCGCTTAGAAGCAAATGAGCTCGATAACGATTTAAATAGTAACGATAACCTTGCTATTTTCCGTCAAGTGCAAAATGGCGTGCTAATTCGCATGGCGTTATTTGCATTAACATTAGATGTTGCAGACAAAGTTGAAAAGTATGAAGTTGAAGTACCTTGGTTTAGCCGTAAACGTAACAGTTAAGCAATACTTTATTTCAAAATAAACCATGAAAACTCAATAGGAATATTCATGACAATTAGCCAAGATTTATTTGCCCGCGCCCAAGCATCAATCCCGGGTGGCGTTAACTCTCCAGTTCGTGCCTTTAATGGCGTAGGCGGTACGCCTTTATTCATTACCAAAGCGCAAGGCCCGTTTACTTTTGACGCTGATGGTAACCGTTATATTGACTACGTTGGTTCATGGGGACCAATGATTTTGGGTCACAACCACCCTGCTATCAAGCAAGCGGTACTTGACGCTGTTGAAAATGGTTTAAGCTACGGTGCGCCAACCGAAACCGAAATTTTCATGGCAGAAAAAGTAAAACAGTTAGTACCATCAATTGAAAAAGTACGCATGGTAAGCTCAGGCACAGAAGCAACCATGAGCGCGATTCGTTTAGCACGCGGTTACACTGGTCGTGACAAGATACTTAAATTTGAAGGCTGCTACCACGGTCATGCTGACTCATTATTGGTTAAAGCAGGCTCTGGCGCGTTAACAATGGGTGTACCAAACTCTCCAGGTATTCCTGAGGACTTCGCTAAACATACTTTAACTGTATCGTTTAATAACCTAGACGAAGTTAAGGCTATTTTTGCAAAATACGCTGACGAAATTGCTTGTGTTATCGTAGAGCCCGTAGCAGGTAACATGAACTGTATTCCTCCTGTAGAAGGCTTTTTAGAAGGCCTACGCGCAGTGTGTGACGAGTACAAATCGGTACTTATCTTTGATGAAGTCATGACGGGTTTTCGTGTCGCCCTTGGTGGTGCACAGGCGTATTACAACATCAAGCCAGACTTAACGTGTTTAGGCAAAGTGATTGGCGGTGGTATGCCTGTAGGCGCGTTTGGTGGTAAAAATGAAATCATGGATTACATTGCACCTGTAGGGCCTGTATATCAAGCAGGCACGCTTTCTGGTAACCCAATTGCAATGGCTGCAGGCTTAAAAGCACTTGAATTACTTGATGTTGACGGTCTTCACGACGCACTTGAAGCAAAAAGCAAAGCGATTTGTGAAGGCTTTGAAGCGGCTGCTAAAAAGGCCGGCATTCCACTGACCACTAATTATGCCGGTGGTATGTATGGTTTTTTCTTCACTGAACAAGAGAAAGTAACGACTTACCAACAAGCAACGCAATGTGACTTAGAACGTTTTAAAAAATTCTTCCACTTAATGCTTGAAGAAGGTGTATATTTAGCCCCTTCAGCGTTTGAAGCAGGCTTTGTTTGTTCTGAACACTCAGAGCAAGAAATTGCCGATACTATCGCCGCTGCAGAACGCGCATTTGCAAAACTTTAATCCACCTGTTTTGCTATAAAAAAAAGCCCGTAAGGGCTTTTTTCGTTTTTTTGCTTAATTTTTATGAATGAAAAGGTTGAGTCTATCGGTCTTGTTTACTAATGAATTCAATTTTGCCAAATAAGCGACCCCATGACAGGACTACGACAATTAACCGCCCCTGCTATCAACTTGATGGTAAATTTGAAGTACAAAACTAAAATCAGTTTAGTGTTTGGGATTCTTTTAGTGCCATTAGCACTGAGCCTCTTTTTCTTACTCACACTTTTGACCGAAAGCATCGAAGTTTCTACGATGAAACGTCAAGGCTTGCAAACTTATCGCCTTTTACTTGATAACCAAATTTCGGGCAACACCAGCAATAATGCAGCGCTTGCCAGAAGTTATGGCTATGCTGTGGATGATAGCCAAAACCTTGATGCCCTTGAATTGGTATCCATTCAATCTCAACTCGCCATTGATGATCATCTACCCAGTGCATACTTAAATAGAGTATTAGTGTCACCGATCCCAGCTTTGATCAAACAAATAAATTTAGCCAATGAGAGTGCTAATAAAGTACTCGATGATAACGCATTTTCTCCTGCTACATTTATTGCGTTATCCAATGTCACGAAATCACTCCCACAATACCAAGCGCACATACAAAAAACTTTAATTGTCGCGACGAGCGCAGATACCTTAGTAGACGAAAAGCTTACGCCTTTACTAACACAACTACAAAACAGTGTGACTAATTTTAAAAATACCATAGATAAAGAAATGCTCGAGCCTGATAGCTTATCTATCTCTAAAAGCGACTTTACCCACTATTATAATGCGGTTCAACGCGACTTAGAGAAGTTGATTACACAAAGTGTCCCAACACTCGAACAGCTTGTTACGGATAAGCTGCAAGAACAACGTATGATCAGAAACATTGTTTTAGTAGCGTCATTATTGAGCTTGTTAAGTGCTGCATATCTATTGGTCGGTTTTTATTTTGCCGTTGTTGATGGAGTGACACGTTTTGCCAATGCAGCTAAGCAAGCTGCTAATGGTGATTTAAACGCGAGCTTAGCAACAATTGGGAGTGATGAAATGAGTATTATCACTGCACGTTATAATGCGCTACTTAACGCATTTACCCAATTACTGGCAGATGTTAAAACAACCACTGTTGACCTAAGTCAAGCAACTCAATCTTTACAACAAACAAGCCATAAAACCAGTATGGATGTAAGTGAGCAACAAAACCGTGTTAGTACCATTCACACTGTACTCGAAGATATGTCGCAAAGTGCGCAGGCTATTGAAGGTTCAGCAGCTCAGGCAATGCACATTGCGCAAAGCGCAGCAGACCATGTAAAAGAAAGCTCAAAGAACACCATGACACTCGCTAAGTACATGGAAGACTTACAAGTTGAATTTAAAGAAAACCAAAACGCTTTAGACCGATTAGCAATCGATAGCCAAAATATTGGTAACGTCAGCAAAGGAATTAGTGATATTGCCGATCAAACTAACTTGCTTGCACTGAATGCCGCAATTGAAGCTGCCCGAGCGGGAGAACAAGGAAGGGGATTTGCGGTTGTTGCGGATGAAGTGCGTACACTCGCATCAAGAACGCAGTTACAAACACAAGAGATACACCAAATCATTAGCTCTCTTCAGAAAGCGTCTGACGATACACAACAAAAAATGCAGCGCAGTGTGAAGAAAATGGCAGAGTGTGTGGGGTCAGCAAACAACACAAACACGGTACTACAAAACGCGCAGCACAGTATGCTAGAAATCCAGCAGCAAGGAGAACTTATTGCGCAAAAAGTGCAAGAACAGTCACAAGCGACTGCACATGCACTCAATGATGCTGAACAAATTAGTACTCTTGCGGTGCAAACACAAACATCGGCACAATCAGGCTTTGATGACGCAAGAAAACTAAATCAATTATCAGAGTTGCTTACAACAGCAATGAATCAGTTTAAAGTTTAAAGTTTACTGCTGACAGCGTGGCCTTGGTTCAAACTCACTCGCTCTAAGTGGTAGCTGAATAACCTTGCCACAGCCTGGCGGTGCTTGTAAGCCAGTTTGTTCATTAACAAATGCCCATCGAATAGACGGCGGGCGCGTATCAGCTATTGATTCTGGATTTAGTGGTTTCAAATAACGAAT
This sequence comes from Pseudoalteromonas sp. 3D05, assembly GCF_002723455.1. GTDB lineage: Bacteria > Pseudomonadota > Gammaproteobacteria > Enterobacterales > Alteromonadaceae > Pseudoalteromonas. Next base: position 53,692 of record NZ_PDUS01000004.1, read on the forward strand.
ATATGTCTCAAGTGCCCCGACACTTCCAGTTAAGCCAGTGCTCTTATTATCATCACGGCCTAGCCATGCAACAGTAACAGTGCTTTGATCAAAGCCTGCAAACCAACTATCGCGCAAATCGTTGCTGGTGCCTGTTTTACCTGCTAACTGAATTGATGGGAAGTGTGCATTTAAACGCTTAGCTGTACCATCTTTAGTCACTCGCTTCATGGCATACTTAGTCATGTATACAGACGCTTTATCAAATCGAGGCTCAGAAATAACTTGGTGTTGATAAAGTACTTTGCCGACTGAATCGGTTAATGCTGAAATTGATGTAAGCTCTCTATATTCACCATCTGCAGCAAGTGTTGTATAAAGCTGTGCAACTTCGAGGCTCGACATTTCAACGGCACCTAATAACAATGAAGGGTACTGATCTATATGCCCTTTGGCACCAAGCTTTTCTAGCGTACCTGCAACATTGTCAACGCCAACATCTAAACCTAGATTGACCGCAGGAATATTAATACTTTTACTAAACGCTTTGTGCATTGGCATCATGCCGCGAAATTGACGGTCGAAGTTTTCTGGTTGCCACACATTGCCTTGCTCATTAGTCACTTGTACAGGTGAATCGTCAAGTAGAGTTGCAAGGTTATAACTAGGAGACTCAAGCGCCGTTAAATACACTGCGGGCTTCACTAAAGAGCCAATATTACGTTTGGTATCTAACACGCGATTAAACCCTAAAAAGCGTGGATCACGGCCCGCTACTAATGCAGAAATCCCGCCCTTTTCAACGTTTACTGAAACCATAGCTGCTTCTAACTGCTCTGTGGTTGCGCGTTTTTCAAGGTAAGGAATGCTTTTTGTGATGGCATCTTCCATCGCGGCTTGTTTTTGTAAATCAAAATAGGTGAAGACTCGAACGCCGGCATCAAGCACATCCTGATCAGGAAGGAGTTGTTTCAACTCACGATCCACCAGCTCTAAATAACCAGGATAGGACTTAGGTAAACTGTCTTTCATTGGCGCGATATCAATAGGACGCTTTAGTGATGCACGATATTCTCGCGTATTTATCAATTTATTATCGACCATCAAACGCAGAACAAGATCACGGCGTTCCATCGTACGCTCGCTGTACCTTCGCGGATTATAATAAGAAGGTCCTTTAACCATAGCCACCAGTAAGGCTATTTGATCGTACTCAAGCTCATCAACGGGTTTTGAAAAATAAAACTCAGAAGCCAAGCCCATACCATGTACCCCTTGGTTGTAAGACTGGCCAAGATATACTTCATTCAAATACGCTTCTAAGATTTGATCTTTAGAATAACGATAATCCAGGATCAACGCGATAAGTGCTTCATTAAACTTACGAATAAGTGTGCGGTCACGGGTTAAGTAAATATTCTTTGCTAGCTGCTGAGTTAACGTACTGCCGCCCTGAACCGTGCGACCAGCTTTAATGTTGCTGTATAATGCACGCATAATTGATAAAACAGATACGCCATGGTGTTCATAAAACTTTTGATCTTCTACAACCAGTAAGGTGTCTTTAAGCATGCGTGGAAATTTATCAAGAGGGACGAACTCGCGATCTTGTTTCGAATCATTACCAATTCGGGCAATTTGTACTGGCTCTAAACGCGCACTATTCAAACGTCGACCAAATTTGTCTTTGATTGTCGCCAACTTCTGCCCAGCAAATCGTAGTTCAATTACTTGTGAATCTTCAAGGCCATCAAAAAACTCAAACTCACGACGATAAATTTTAATGCTATCGCCCGCTTTTATGTATTGTCCTGTGCGGCTTAACTTATTAACTGATGAGTAATTTAACCTATCAAGTTCCCAAATCACTTCTTGAGCTGACAAAAATTGCCCAGGATAAAAGCTCATAGCACGTGCATAAACTTGAGCAGGAAGCTGCCATTTATTGCCTTCGAACTGGCGTGTTATTTTTGCATCCAAATAGATTAAGTAAAGCGCCATTGCAATGATACCTGCAAGGATAAGCTTCCAAAGCACAGACACTAACTTACGTGTAAAACTGCGTTTTTTGGGCGTTTTAGATGAGTCTTTTTTGGGTGTCTTTTTGGAGGTGTTTGCAGCCTTGCTCGCTGTCTTTTTGGCAGAGCGTTTTGCCGGAGTTTTAGGTGTGCGAGGTTCTTTTTTATCAGCCATTACGTTGCTATTACTTCCGGAAGTTAATTTACAGGTGCGAGCTTAGCATATCGCCATATACCCAAGCCACCTCAAAATGCATAATTCACTGTTCCAAAAAGGCTTAATATCAAGGCGTTACTTTGCAACAATGGCAATTTCTTTTAAAAGTAACATCGATGAAAATGAATGCCTGTGAAACGCCTAAGAGTTGGAAAAAGTAATTTATACTGCGTTGTTAATTTTTAGTAATAGAATCACTATAACTTGCAATCAACGCCCTGCCTAAATCACTTTTAATTCCAACCTAAATTAGCATCTTTAAGTAGTTTGGGTGTACAAGCTAACACCTGTAAAATTAACTGAAACTGAAAGTCGCTACACTCACATTTTCTTTCTTTGTACTGTCAGTCAATTTTAGCGAGTACATAACCAAATCGAGTGAATAACCGCCGGTATAAACAAAACAAAGCACAATAAAATATTGATTAATAAATGTTTACCAACACCCGCTTTTAGAAGTACCGCCACCGGTGGTAAAAATAGTGATAAAATTATAAGAATTAACTTGTTATCCATAAATATCCTTTATTGTTTGTATTTAGCCATTAAAGCATAGCCTCAATTACTTATTATTCCTATCTGATACTTCTGATTTTATTGGCCTTCAAATTGAATGCTAATTACAAAAAAACCCTAGCAGATGCTAGGGTTTTGTTCGAACACACAATGAACTTTTACAATTTAGAGGTATTAGTTACCACGCACTGATACAAACTCAGGGTAAGCATCTATGCCACAATCGTGTTGATCCATACCGTTTAACTCTTCTTCTTCGGTAACACGGATACCCATAGTCTTTTTCAGCACAACCCAGACAGCTAATGAAGCAACAAATACAAAGCCTAAGATACATACCAAACCAATTAGTTGATTAACAAAGCTGGCATCAGCGTTTGATACTGGCACTAAAATAATACCCAAGATACCACACACACCGTGTACTGATATTGCACCTACAGGGTCATCAATCTTAACTTTGTCTAAAGCTACAATACTAAACACAACCAACGAACCACCTAAAATACCCAATACACAGGCCATCACTGGTGATGGTGAAAGTGGGTCAGCAGTTATAACAACTAAGCCGGCAAGCGCACCATTAAGTACCATGGTTAAATCTGCTTTACCCCACAACACTTTACATACAAACAATGCTGCAATAGCGCCCGTTGCCGCAGCAGCGTTAGTATTTAGTAAAATTTGACCTACCGCAGTTGCATTTTCAGCATCAGAGATTAGAAGCTGTGAGCCACCGTTGAAGCCAAACCACCCCATCCATAAAATAAATGTACCGAGTGTAGCAAGTGGTAAGTTAGAGCCTGGAATTGGGTAAATCTCACCGTTTTTACCGTATTTACCTTTACGAGCGCCTAGCATTAATACACCAGCAAGCGCAGCGGCAGCCCCTGTGCCATGCACAATTGCAGAGCCGGCAAAATCAACAAAGCCCATTTCAGACAAGAAACCACCGCCCCATGTCCAATATCCTTCGATTGGGTAGATAAAACCAGTTAGCACGATTGCAAATGCAAGGAACGCCCATAATTTCATGCGTTCGGCAACAGCACCTGACACAATCGACATTGCGGTTGCAACAAATACAACTTGGAAGAAGAAGTCGGACTCTAATGAGTGATCAGCATCTGCAGCTTGGGTCCCAATCAAAGCGCCTATTGAAGGTACTAAGCCACCCTCGGCATTGTCTACATACATGATGTTGTAGCCAACGAGCAAAAACATCGTACAAGCTATCGCGTATAGCGCAACGTTTTTAGTTAAGATTTCAGTGGTATTTTTTGAGCGAACTAAGCCCGCTTCCAGCATGGCAAAACCTGCTGCCATCCACATAACTAAAATACCTGAGATTAAAAAATAAAATGTATCTAATGAAAACTTTAATTCTACTATCGTGTTTTCCATCATGCGTCCCCTTAAATTGCTTCTTCATCAAACTCGCCCGTACGAATACGAACAATCTGATCTAAGTCATAAACGAAAATTTTACCGTCACCAATTTTGCCTGTTGAGGCAATTTTTGTGATGGTTTCAACAACACGTTCACAATTTTCTGTACGAGTAGCAATTTCGAGTTTTATCTTTGGAATAAAATCAACTTGGTATTCTGCACCGCGGTATAGCTCTGTATGTCCACGCTGACGACCAAAACCTTTGACGTCAACAACTGTCATCCCTTCAATGCCTAAATCAGCCAGCGCTTCACGCACATCATCAAGTTTGAATGGCTTTATTATTGCACTAATCATTTTCATAGTGGCCCCCTTCGGACGCTTATTGTTATCCTGTTAGCCTAGATAATCCAACCTTTGTGCCACTATTTTAAAGCAATTAAAAACAATAACTTAATGATAATAGTTAAATAAAAGAAACAAAAAACGCACCATTAAGGTGCGTTTTATTTACATTTTTACTTCACTGGTGCAAATTACTCACTGTGTTGTATCACACAATCTCGTTTTTGATCTTTTGCTTGATACAGCGCCTTGTCCGCTAGACGCATCGCGCTTGTTAACGTCACATTATTAAAATGTGTCAGGCCTACACTTACCGTAATAGTAAAAGATTGACCATTGATAACAAAGTCGTAAGCAGCAATACGCGCTCTAAACGCATCCATCAAGGCATAAGCTTGATCTATATTAATATCAGTTAACACAACTGCAAACTCTTCACCGCCCACACGTGACACTGTAAAGTCTTTAAATGAGCTTCGTAATAAAGAGGAAATTTGTTTAAGTGCCTGATCGCCAGCTTCATGCCCAAACTTATCATTAATCACTTTGAAAAAGTCGATGTCTAATAAAGCTAAGCAATTCTTACGTGACGTCTCTTTTAATAATTTTTCTGCAAACTGGTAAAAATAACGTCGATTGTACAAACCTGTTAAGTCATCTCGATACGCACTTTCTTTTATATCTGCAATTAGCGCTAATTGTTCCATTGTCTGTAATACACGACAATGAAACTCTTCATTCATAAATGGTTTCGTTAAAAAATCATTTGCGCCATATTTTATAAAGCGTGCTGAGAGCCCGTGTTTACCCGCGCCAGATAAACCAATAATCGCCAAATCATCTCTGCCCCTAAAGTTGCGCACCGCTTTTACTAACTCAAAGCCATCCATTGTTGGCATTGCGTAATCGGTCAGCAATAATTTTATTTCAGGATCCGCTTTCAAAATTTTTAACGCGTGTTCACCGTCATTGGCGTCTTGTACGCTAAATAGTTGCCTTTCAAGCATTTGCTTCATTAAAGAGCGACTTAGCATGGAGTCATCCGCAACAAGCGCTTTGCATCCTTGGTTTCTTAATAGCTGAGCTACAAGCTTAACAGCGTAATGGTAGGAGTCACGATTATCTTTTATAACGTAATCAACTACACCTAACTCAAGCATTTGCTGACGCTTATATTCATCAATTTTAGATGTGAGTACCACCGTTGGTACATTTTTTTCGAGCGTATATTTTACCACTTCGCCATCTGGGGCATCGGGTAACGTTAAGTCAACTAAAGCAAGGGTATAATCATGAATACTCACACACTCCCGAGCCTCTGCAAACGTCCATGCAAAGTCAACAGCAACATTCAAGTAATGCGCGGTTAGGTGTCGCAGTACTTGTTGCACTACCTTACTATCTTCGACAATTAAAACTCTTTGCATAAACATCTCAATTACCCATTAACAGGGGGGTTGCTCAATGTGCGCATTAAAGCTAAAGCTCAAATATAACTTAGGCGGGTAATATACTCGATTACTTCACGAATCAAAATCCAATCCCACTAAATTAGGTAAAAAGCATACACAGATAAAAATTAACTAAGCTTAACTTCTACCTCTTACCGACTAATATCAGCACCTAGTCTCATTAACTTTGTTATTTAATCTAAAATTACCTTTAATAGCTGAAATATAAAAAAAGGATCCATTATGAAACTAATAAGTATCATCAGCCTTTCAGTTGCAGCGCTAACCCTTAGCGTCTCGCACGCAAGCTTTGCAACTGAAAATCAGCGTCGTATTGACGTTGACAGTACAGTTGTCACTGAGCACAAAGCACGCATTAATGGTGAACGCTTTTCTTACACCGCAACCACTGGCACCCAACCAGTATGGAATGACAAAGGCGATGCAGTCGCCACATTGCAATATACTTATTATGAGCGCGACAAAGTTGACGATAGAACAAAGCGCCCACTGCTCATTTCATTCAATGGCGGACCAGGTTCAGCGTCAGTATGGATGCACCTAGCTTATACTGGCCCGCGTGTATTAAAGATTGATGATGAAGGTTACCCAATTCAGCCATACGGCGTAAAAGATAACCCTTACTCAGTGCTTGATGTGGCCGATATTGTTTATGTAAATCCAGTGAATACGGGTTATTCACGTGTTTTAGAAAACGAAAAAGGCGAGCTACCAAGTAAAGACGCACAGAAAAAAATGTTCTTTGGTGTCAATGCAGATATTAAATACCTTGCCGAGTGGCTCAACACCTTTGTAAACAGACATGAGCGCTGGCGTTCACCTAAATTTTTAATTGGCGAAAGCTACGGTACAACGCGTGTATCAGGGCTTGCTCATGAATTACAAAATCGCCAATGGATGTATATTAACGGTGTTGTGCTTGTATCACCTACTGATATCGGTATCAAGCGCGATGGTCCTGTAAAGGCAGCGAATCGCTTACCATACTTTGCAGCAACCGCGTGGTATCACAAAGCATTAAGCCCTGAGTTACAAGCAAAAGATTTAGATGAGTTACTTCCTGAGGTCGAAGCGTTTACAATTAACAAGTTGATCCCTGCGATTGCAAAAGGCGGTTTTATTGGCGATGAAGAAAAACGCGCTATCATTAAGCAAATGGCACTTTACGCTGGTGTGTCTGAAAAATTTGTTGCACAAAATAACTTAGACATTCCAACTAACTTCTTTTGGAAAGAATTATTACGCGATCGCGGTCAAACATTGGGCCGTTTAGACTCTCGTTATTTAGGCATAGACAAACGTGATGCTGGCGAATCTCCAGATTACTGGGCTGAACTCACCTCATGGCTACATTCATTCACCCCAGCAATAAACCACTATTTACGTCATGAGCTAAAATATAAAACCGACGTAAAATATAACTTATTCGGTAACGTACACCCTTGGGATCGCAGCAATAACAAAACAGGTGAAAACTTGCGCTTGGCCATGGCACAAAATCCTTACCTCAATGTATTAGTACAAGCGGGTTATTATGACGGTGCAACAAATTACTTTGATGCAAAGTATACAATGTGGCAACTTGACCCTAGCAGTAAAATGCGTGACCGCTTAAGTTTTAAAGGCTACCGCAGTGGTCATATGATGTATCTTCGCCATGCTGATTTAGAGAGCTCTAATAATGATTTACGCGAGTTTATAATCAATGCATTACCCAAAGAAGGCGAAGCTGCTAAATATTAATAGCTGATATTTAGACTATATTTGTCCTGTCCAGCCCGTTTACACGGGCTGTTCTTTTTATACCCAAACCACCTCAAATGCAGAACTCAGTGTATCACAGGGGCTTAATATCAAAGTGTTACTTTGCAATAATGGCAATCCCTTATAAAAAGTAACAACACAGAGAGCAAGCCACTGTGAAACGCCCAAAGGGTTGGTTTAAAAGCGATTTATACTGCGTTATCGATTTTCACCATTACTTGCTATCAGTGCCTTACCTAACGCGCTTTTAATTCCAACGACACTCGTATTCTGAGGTGATTTGGGTATATACTCAACTTATTGATTCAACATTTTTGGAAAACAAAGATGTCAGAAAACTATCGCGTTATGTTTGCAGGATTAGCAAACGATACTCAATCTAGCGACGCACAAACTAAACTGGCGACTAAGCTCAATGCATCACCAAATAAGGTCGCTGCATTTTTTGAAAATAAACCTTTATTCGCTGCGTGCTCAAAAGATAAAGCACTAAAACAAGCTAAACTATTGGCAAGTTTCGGTATTAAAAGCAAGTTACAACCTATTAATACAGGCACTTCTGCAAATATTAACGATGATGCAGCTTTGCAACGCGATGAACGCATTTTCAACGCACTTGATTACATCACCAGTAGCTTGATTCGAATTGAAGAAAAGCTCGATGATTTAGAGCAACGACTCCCTGCTGTAGACGAACAGCCTTCGGTGGCCGATGAGGGGGATTGGCAAAATGATGACTTATTACTGGATGAAGAGCTCAATACACCAATAAAAAAACATAACAACGCACTTCTTTATTCACTCATTGCGATGGTCATATTATTGCTCATTGTACTTGGGCTATCATTCGCTTTCCCTGATTTATTTGCCTTTTTAGACTCGTAAAACATAATTTGAAAGTGAAGCATGAATATTAATAGAGCAAATTTACGACAAAAAATTAGAAAACGGCGCCAAAACTTATCAAAAATTGAGCAAGAAATTGCAGCCGAACAGCTTAAAGTGAATTTTATTCAACACCTAAAAAGGTACAATACAACTAAAAACTCACAGGTAGCACTTTATTTAAGCAACGACTCAGAACTTGATACATCTTTGTTAATTAAAGAGCTTTGGACTAAAAACCACCTTGTATACCTACCTGTAATACACCCTTTCAACGGCACAACCTTGTACTTTCAGCGCTATGAAGAAAATTCACCCATGAGAGCAAATCACTATGCTATCTTGGAGCCTAAGTTAAATTGTAGTCAGATTTGCCCCTTACAGGACTTAGATTACTTATTAATGCCACTCGTGGCATTTGATAGTCATGGTAATCGTTTAGGTATGGGAGGCGGTTTTTATGATAAGACCTTGGCGCGCTACCACAACGAAAACTGGCAAAAACCGCAACTTATTGGTCTTGCACATCAGTGCCAGCATGTTGAAAGTTTACCCGTAGAACCGTGGGATGTACCTTTAAATTTTATTATTACACCGCATAAAATTTACCATTGGTAAGCAATATATTTGTATACTTACGTAAATAAACTCCACCTATAGAGCAACTAAAAATGACACAAGATGAACTAAAAAAAGCAGCTGCGTGGGCTGCACTCGAATTCGTAGAAGAAAATACCATTGTTGGTGTTGGCACCGGCTCCACTGTTAATCATTTTATTGATGCACTTGGCTCTATAAAAGACACCATCACAGGAGCAGTATCAAGCTCTGATGCATCGACAGAAAAGCTTAAAGCGCTTGGTATTGAAGTATTTGAGCTAAATGATGTAGCAAGCTTAGACGTATATGTTGATGGTGCTGATGAAATAAATACACACAATGAAATGATCAAAGGCGGCGGTGCTGCATTAACGCGTGAAAAAATCGTTGCTGCCGTTGCCAAACAATTTGTATGTATTGTTGATGATACCAAGCTGGTTGATACTATGGGTGAGTTTCCATTGCCTGTTGAAGTTATCCCAATGGCACGCAGCTATGTCGCACGCGAATTGTTAAAACTAGGTGGTGACCCGGTTTACCGCCAAGGTGTTGTTACCGACAATGGCAATGTTATTTTAGACGTACATAATTTAAAAATTACCGACGCAAAACAACTTGAGCAGACAATTAATCAAATTGTCGGCGTTGTAACCAACGGCTTATTTGCCGAACGTGGCGCAGATAAAGTCATCATAGGCACCAAAAATGGGCCACAGATAAAATAGGAATGAGGATATGAGTAAGGTATCGTTAGCAAAAGACAAAATTAAAATTCTCTTGCTTGAAGGTGTGCACCAAAGTGCAGTTGAAACACTAAAACGTAATGGTTACAGCAACATCGATTACGTCAAAACATCGTTACCTGAGGACGAACTACTTGAGCGCATCAAAGATGTGCACTTTGTAGGACTTCGTTCTCGTACTCAAATTAATGCAACAGTACTAGAAGCAGCCGAAAAACTTGTTGCAGTTGGCTGTTTTTGTATTGGTACCAACCAAGTTGATTTAGATGCAGCACGCGAGCGTGGTATCGCTGTTTTTAACGCCCCATTCTCAAATACGCGCTCAGTTGCAGAACTTGTTCTAGGCGAAATTTTACTGTTGTTCCGCGGTATTCCTGAGCGTAATGCTATTGCACACCGTGGCGGGTGGTTAAAAACCGCTCATGGGTCGTTTGAAGCTCGTGGTAAAACACTGGGTATTATTGGCTACGGCCATATTGGTACACAGCTTGGCATCATGGCAGAAAACATAGGCATGAACGTTGAATTTTACGACATAGAGGACAAGCTAACGCTGGGTAATGCTACTCAAGTGCATAACCTAACTCAGCTACTACAACGCGCCGATGTTATTAGTTTGCATGTACCTGAAACACCACAAACTAAAAACCTTATTGGTAGTGCTGAAATTTCAGTCATGAAACAAGGGGCTATTTTGATCAACGCCTCACGCGGCACCGTCGTTGATATAGACGCCCTTGCAGAAGCTCTCAGTGAGAAAAAACTAAGCGGCGCTGCCATTGACGTATTCCCAGTCGAGCCAAAATCAAACGATGATGAATTTGTATCACCACTGCGTGAATTCGACAACGTGATTTTAACCCCACACATTGGTGGCTCTACCCAAGAAGCACAAGAGAATATCGGTATTGAAGTTGCTGGCAAATTAGCTAAATACTCAGATAACGGCTCAACCATTACTGCTGTTAACTTCCCTGAAGTATCTCTACCTGAGCTTGCTAATCGCAGCCGCTTATTGCACGTACACCACAACCGCCCAGGCGTACTAACACAAATTAACCAAGCGTTCGCACAGCACGGCATCAATATCGCCGCACAGTACTTACAAACTGACGAAGCCATTGGCTATGTGGTTATCGACGTAGACACAGATCAATCTGAAGTAGCCCTGAAAGAGCTCAGTGCAGTAGAAGGCACTATTAGAGCCCGTTTATTGCACTAGGTGCTAGGTGCTAGGTGCTAGCAAAAGATAAAAGCCGTGTTTGTTAATTCAAGCACGGCTTTTATTTAGATACAAAATAGAGTTATTAAGCAGTGAAAGGAATCCTATAGAAAAAGGCAATACATGCCCCCTGAGTCACCTTGAACGGCTTTCCTCATTTTTGGCTGCTTCGTACATCAATCACTGTAAATCCGAGCTTTTCTGCATTATTTACAACCAAATTAAAACACACAATAAAAATAATAAAACCTAAGAAAAAGGTTAATAGGTGTTTAATTTTACCGCCTTCTAATCGCATTAATCTGCCTGTAAAAATACAAAAGCTCCTAAGAGAAATAATGAACAGTGCAAACATAAATACGAAAAATATAACTTTAAAAACGACAAACATAACTCTCACTTAGACTGCTAACCAAGCTGTAAAATAATGCTAACGACAGATATAAATTACTCGAGGTGTTGTGATTCAATGAAACCATAAAACAATGTGTATTAAATACATTCATTATTCCACTAGCAATTGCCTTAGTAAACCAGCGAGTAAAACTCTAGGTGTGTTATTTTGCACCAAAACGGCAGTTGGACTAAACCTAACACCACGCGGCTCTGGTGGTACGATGCGAGTAAAATAAAAGCCGTGCTTATTTTAACAAGCACGGCTTTTATTTTTAAGTGATAAACCTAATTCAACAAAAACTACTGTCAGCACATGAAATAGGGCATTTTGCTGTTAATTGCCACCACGAAGGCGCGCAGCTTGTCCGCTTAAAAATGCTTGGGTTGCACCTTGTTTAAAGCGCCTTAAATCCTCATCACCACTAATAGATGAACAAGGAATAGTATCATTACATCGAGAGCCTCTGATTCTGCTTGATGTTGACGCCCTCATGCTCGGTAAGTTTTTCAATCCAGAAATAAACATATCCATTGTCTGCTTTTCTCTGACCACCTCGATACGTTCAATGTCTTTGTTTTTGGGTTCTCTGGGTAAAGCAACGCCTAAGTCGACGAGCTTTTGTTTTGCTCTTGGGTCTCTATTAGCGATTTTTTTATACAGTGCAAGCGACTTCTCTTTATCAGCTTTTCCCAACATTGTAGACTCATGCAGTTTAGCCAATAAATAATGTGCTCTAACATGCCCTTTATTAGCAGCTAACTCTAACTTTTCTTTTGCTTCGAACACATCTTCTTGAGACGGGTTGTTCAACAATAAGTACACCGCGGTAAAGTAATGCGCTTTTTTTAACTTTTTCGCTGCTTTTCGTAAATTAGTAAGTCCAAGGCTGACGTTAACTTCCCCGCCTTCGCCTTCAAGCATCATAATACCCAGCTTGAATTGGCTGTTTGGTAAATCCCAACGCGCAGCTTCATAAAAGTACCGGCGCGCTTTTTTTAGATCCTTTTCCACCCCATAACCATTGTAATAAAAGCTCCCCATCATTTCTTGCGCGATGGGTATTTGTTGGCGTGAATATTGTTTTAATTTTTTAAACTCTTGCTTACAGTGCTCTGACGAGCACGCCCCTAACTTATCTTGATTTTTTGGTGGGCTATCAACACCTGCAGAGGTAATAAATGAGGCTAAAAATGTTGATAGGAGTAAACCGGTAAGTAATGGCGTTCGCATAAATAATTTCACTCATCCTTGTTATTGTTGAATAAACAATAGTCAAAGCAAGTTTATAAGTCAATCATTCTAAAACTAACTACTTGATAAAAAATAAACATAAAAACCATCAACGAGTAAGTTTATTTAGCTAACCGTCTCAAAAGTGATGCTGATTGCCCTTGAAATGAAGCATATTCATGCCGGCTTGATGGTGAACCTTAATGCGGCTCAATGCACTCCACTTCAAACAAATAAAAATTAATACTATACCACTGGGGTCAACTTGGGTTTTGCAGAGAGCACGAGTGGCTTTGAGTCTAAATAGTTGGATAAAAATGGACTAAGGTGGGTTAATCAAACAATGAACGTAAGCTATCGCTTTCAATAGACCTGTGATGATTTGAAAGCGCGAGTTAGCGCGCTTTTAAATCACTCAAAATGGTATTTTTTCTTAAACTTAAGAATTATAGCTTCTCGAGCTACTCCCCTTTTGCTTGTAAGTTTATAAACTCTGCCAACTCGTTAGGTTGCCCCATTAGAGTAAAAATCTGTTGGTTTATTTCGGTCATGGTTTGCCCCTCTGGCAGGCTTGCCGAGACAGTTAGCGACCCAAAGCCTTTAGTGAAGTCTTTAATTGCTTGCGCTAACTCATCGCTCACTGGAGATTGCTGTAATTGCATCTCGACCATTTGTTGCATTTGCTCAAGTGTCATCCCTTGCTTTTCAAGAACTTGTTCAACTAAGGCTTTAAACTCACCTTGGTTTTGTAAGTTAATTTCAATAGTGCGTGGCTCAAGACCAGAGAGCGCTTCCATCATAATTGTTTGCTGCTGAAGTTCCTGCTCTAGGGTTAATTGTTGTGAGCCACTTTCTTGCTGCAATTTACTGGCGGCCAACGACGCTTCCATCAATGGCGTTGAATTAGCTAAGCCTAAATCAAAATTAAACGCAATAATGTCGTTTGCATCAATAGTAAGTTTAATATCACTATTGCCTGACTCCGCATCGTAATTCATCAAAGTATGTAAGTCATAACGCGCGCTGGCCAGTTGATTGTTTGCATTAGCTGGAAGCTGCGCCACAAACTCGTCACTGAATTTAAACCCATTGACTGATAACTCAGTACGAGGCGCTATTTTATCTGTCTCGTATCCAGCAACCAATACATCATCAATTACAGCGATGCTTTTACCATCAAAACCAGTTACAACGAGATTAGACAGTTCAACACTTTGTGAAAAAACACTCGCTGATAACTCATCGTATGAGACTACCGAACCAACCTGCTCCGTTAGCATTGCAAGCTGGCGGTCAACTTCACCTTTGACTTCTTGCGTTACAAGGTGGTTAGCGTAGCTAACACCACCGAGTGTTATAGCCACAACACCTGCAATAATTGCTAGTTTTTTCATTATATTCCTTATTATGTTTTTTAAATCAATTTATCTTCGCTCAAGGTTAACATTGAACAACATGACTCGTTAAGCGCTTTTAAAGCCTGCTATTAATTTATCAGGCTTAGCAGCTCATGCACTGTTTTAACGGGGGTAATTTTTGCTCCAAGTCCTTCCATCGACTTATGGTAATTACGAAATGGTATAAATATTTCAGTAAAGCCATGTTGCGCAGCTTCTTTAACCCTTGGCACGCCGCTGTCTATCGGCCTTACGTCCCCATTTAAGCTAAGCTCACCCATAATGCAGGTTGTTCGCGGTACCACAAACTCATTTAAACTACTCAATAAAGCCGCAACTAAAGCAAGGTCAATACAGGTTTCTGATTCGTCAATTTTCAAACCGCCCACAATATTAAAAAAAGTGTCGTGAAAAATTTTAGTTTTAGTATGTTTACGCAAAATACCTGTGAGCATTTTGATTCGGTTCATGTTTAACCCTACACACACTCGTTGCGGGAACTCGGCTTCGGTTTCGGTGGTTAAACATTGAATTTCAAGCAATAGGTTTCGGTTGCCTTTACGGATACAGGTAATGGCAGAACCCGGTGATTCAGTACTTGAGCCCGATAAAAATATTTCACTTGGGTTATCTACACTGAGCATGCCCCGCTCACACATTCTAAAAATGCCCACAGTATCTATATCACCAAAACGGTTTTTATTGGCTCTTAAAGTACGGATTTGGCCATCGTTTGTATCTATATGTAATAACGCATCAACGATATGTACTAATGTTTGTGGGCCTGCTATCTCGTTGTTTTTATTAACATGAGCAATGATGAACATAGTGACATCATTTTGTTTGCAGTACTGGGTTAAAGCTTGCGCAGCACTTTTAACTTGTGAAGGCGAACCTGGGCTGCCGTTGGCAGTGTCGGTGACAACCGCTTGGATAGAGTCTATTACAGCAAACTTAATTTTGTTCTTTTCAAGCTCTTCAATTATCGTCTCAACACTAGTCTCAGAAAGGAGGTAAAGCTCATCCGCGTTATAATCAAGCTTTAAACGGTTTACACGATTTTTAAACTGCGATAAAGACTCCTCAGCAGTACAGTAAAGTGATGGCATGCGCTTAGACATTCTTGCAACCAAATCAGAAAGCAGTGTTGTTTTACCTGCACCCGGGTCTCCGGAAATAATATTCACCGAACCGGTTGTAACACCACCGCTTAATACCCTATCAAGCTCCCCAATCTCAGTAAGTTGTTTTTCAGCCTCGACGGTGGCGATATCATTTATTTTTTTTGAACCTCCGCCTACTCCACCCGCATAACCACCGGTACCTGCGCGTGACGAAGCTTTTTTATTTTGCCCTGCAGAGGGCTTAAATTCGGCTAAGGTATTCCACGCACCACAACGACACTGTCCTTGCCAACGCTGATAGTTCATGCCGCATTCGGTGCAAACAAACTCTACTTTTGCCGCTTTTGCCATTTAAATTCTTACCTAGTCTTATGTATTTATATTATGCTTATAAAAGCGTTTATTTTGTTAACTCATGGTTTTACATGGTTACACTGCTTGCCAATTAGTTAAATCAGCGCCACAATCTATTTATAGCTTTATGAAATTTCTTTAAGGCACGTTTTTTGCTTTGTTTTTAGTTAGCTAATACATAGATTTATGAGCCATTTATTTGGCAAATTATAATAATAAAAATTAAAAGTAGCTATCGTAACACTATTATAAGTAGTAAAGCAGCTCTACTAAGTTAACGTGTTGCTTATATAAATAGATGTATCTACTTTTCCAAGGTGATGGTTTTATAGATGAGTGAAGATGTTCTCCTAAAATACGAAGATTTAGTTGATGAATTAAAATCGTATTTAGGCAATACAAAATTTGATGGAATCTTTAAATCAAAAACAGCAGGCTTAACTAAGCCTGAGCAGTTTTTGATCAAGATGGAAATGTCACGCTTATCTCAACCCGTTGCACGTTTTATAGATTTAAGAGGCCAAGTAACTGGCCAAGTAAAGCCCTACGAATATGGTGGTAAGCAACACTTTATGGATGAAACTGCCATAAGCGTGTTTGAAGAAGCAATAAAACGCCATGGCGGTTATACCCTTGCAGTTTATGAAGCGGTAATGAATACCGATAATAACCATAGGGTCATGCAAAAAAAGGCGACGGAACTTGCTAACCAGCCAGAGCAACAAGCTCAAAATACACTTAGTTGCCAAGTAATCAAGTTTGCCTCTTATGAAAGTCGCCGTGAAGAGCGGATGAATTACTCAATTAAAATTACTGTTGAGATAAACCAAGGAAATACAATATCTGCTACCACATCAGATATTTCCTTAAGTGGTGCCAAAATCAAACTAGCGCCGCGGTATACTGTTAAACGTGGACAACTCATCGGATTAAGGCTCGTTGGCTTAGAGCAAGACTTTGAGCTTGGGCTAAAAAATGGTATTCAGTATGAGGTGGTTGCTGTTGAACCGGTATCTGCAGATTTTAACCACGTCCGATTAAAACGAACATTTATTGAAAACAATGTTAAATTCGATGAGTTTCTAGAAAGCTTTATCCACGGTAATAAACGCAGATACAAAGTAAACTTAGATAATACGCTTGATGCGGTAGTCTCAAAAGGGTATGAGCAATACTATATACCTCGCGTTGCTTCATTATTTGTTTTTTTTAGTTTAGAAAGTGAAAAGCTATACCCAAGTATAGCGTTAACAACTGAAAACAATGTATTTATCCAACGTTATTTCTGCGATGAACGAAAGCTATCTTGCCTATACTCTATCTTGAATCAACAACGTCTGGCTGAACTTTTAAACGACCCAGCCCCAGTGAAAGAGGAGTACTTATATACTTTCACTCACGTGGTGTCTGGCAAAGTATATTATTATTCGGCGACCCGAACTGAGCTTAACAAAGAGCCTAAATTACATAATTTGTTTTTTGGCTTTGGTAGCCAAAAAGACAGCTGGCAATGTTTTAAAGTACAGTTAATGCCAAGCCATCCCGAGGATTCTTTTATACCTTTGAGCCTGCCTAAAACAGCGGGTAAAGATATTGAAAAACTTAACAAGCCTCCGTCACCTCGCGTGCAAGGCATGTTAAAAGATATAAAATATTTAGCTGTATTAACCGCAGTGGGCACCCCCGCAGAGCAAAAACGTTACCAAACCATTGAATACAATAAAAGTGTAGTCAATGAATTAAAACGCTTTGGTCATGGTAAACACAAAACCCCTCCCCGCTTAGAAGCCATTGATCTTGAATATGTAAATTTGCGTGCCCACAAGCGTTACCTCTATAAAACAGAGGTTATTGTGAATGAAGTAGCCTCAGAAGAACATTCAATTCAAGCTCATAGCCTTGATTTTTCGGTGATGGGATTGCAAATTGAGTGCAAGCAGCCAGTTGATTTTAAAAAGGGTCATATTGTAGAGCTCAGCTTACCTGAGTTACAAAAAATCACTAAAAAGCATCAGTTATCTAAGCTTAAATATGAAGTGATGGCTGTAAGCAAGTCTTTGACTACTATTAACTTAAAAGCCACAATAATAGCTGACTTACCTCATATGGGAGTGAAGTTTTTCACTCAATTAATTGAAAATAATAAAAGTAAGTTAAAGGTATCTGAAGAGACACCAAAAATTCCAGGGCTTTCAACTGCACTAAGAAACATGGTGACAAAAACAGTGTGTCAGCTCCCTTTTTATTTACATAAAGAAGCCGCACATTTTACCACAGGTGCAATTGGTCAAGGTTTATACCCTAGCCCCATACATCGTATTTTACAAAGTTTTGGTTTGTTAAATGAAAAGACCAGTTTAGACGCATTTTTGTCAACTGATCAAATTACCGACACAATCACACCATTGATTAAAGACCGAAGCCGACAAGATCCTCCCTTACCATTTACCTTGTTCATTCGCTTTGATCCGAAAAAGTCATCCGTTGAAAGTGCGATAAAAACTCAGTGCACAGCAGTTGATGATTTCGCACCGCATACGTTTTTCCTCAAAAAAGGCTTAAAGAATGAGCTGATTTTTGTAATGCGTCTGTTTATATCGCGAACAGGTCGCCCTGATACCGATTACTTATCAAACGAATTAAAATATGTCAGCCAATATGCTTTGCACAAAGCGAAAGACTTAGAAGAAGCGCTTTGGTCTGTTGCTGGTGTAGGTGACATGGTGGATGTAACAGAAGAAGCGCTCAATCACTTTGACTTTAAAGCTGAGCAAATAGAACAAATGTCATCACGAAAAAAAATTTGGTTGAATCGATTAGGTTAAGTACGAAAGTTACCTAAAACTTACGGTTCGTTGATTATTTAACCTGAACTCTGGATAATAAATCTATCTCCAGCGGCTACTTTCAACGCTAACTGCGTTGAATTTACTTGCAATAGGCTAGCTATTGACGCGTAAATTCGCCTTGTTATCGATAAAAGTCTTCGGCTGGAGACTAATAAATATATTTGTGATTTAGTATCAATACATTAGTACATCTCTTAACCAGAGTTCAGGTTATTTAGGGATAGTCAGCAAATACAATAATTGTAATAAGGAGCCTTCGCATATTGCTGCTTGTGCCTGCTCAACTACTTTAGGTTTACCGTGAACGGCAACGCCTAATCCAGCCTCTTTCATCATTACTAAATCATTTGCGCCATCACCTATTGCGACTGTTTGATGAGGTGGTAAGCTCAATCGCTTTTGCAGCATACCAAGCACTTTGGCTTTTTGATTAGCGTCTACAATTGTGCCAAGCACTTTACCCGTCAGTTTGTTGTCTTTAAATTCAAGCACATTTGCATGTACTTCATCTAGGTTGAGTAACGCCTGTACTTGTTCTGCAAAGGGTACAAACCCACCAGAGGCAATGGCTAAATACCAGTTATGCTGTTTTAGTACTCGACACAGTGCGTCGATACCCGGCATCAACGGTAGCGTACTCTTGAGCTCATCAATTAAGCTTTGCTCTATACCTTCAAGCTTTGCAACTCGTTGATACAAGCTTTCACTAAAATCGAGCTTACCTGCCATCGCTTCTGCGGTGACCGCTGCAACTTCGTCATAAACATTTGCAAGGCGTGCTATTTCATCAATGCATTCAATTGTGATTGCCGTTGAGTCCATATCCATTACCAACAAACCCGGCTCATTTAAATTAGGCGGCGTGCTGAGTTGCACCAATTGAAAGCCTTTCGCATGAGCAAACTCATTCATTACCAAAGGGTTTAAAGAGCCATAATAGTCATTACTGTAGAAACAAATAGCTGGTGCAAGCATTGGATCCGGTTGGTAGCGACAAACGCTACTAACTAAAATGTTATTCGTGTTGAGGAAATTTAGAATATCCTCAAAATTTTCACCATCTAATTGTGCCCCAAATGCAACACTAAACGTCCCCTTTGGATTATCAGGTATGAGTGTTTTTGTAAATTCAGCCTCAACGAACTGATACCAGTTGCCAAGTACTAATTGCGATGATAATTGGGCTGGTGATAGGGCCGCAAGGCGTTCCAATGTCATGATGACTCCAAATGAGACTAATGTCCCCCTGCATTTTTAACAGTAAACTCGCCATAAGCAGGGATTTAAGGTTATAGTTAGCATAGTTGTAACATCAAAAACAAAGGCTGTCAGCAGCGTAAGCAATGACTATGAAAAATAACCATATTAATAACCCAGTTTCAGCATCAGTTAGGCAACGACTTGTTCGCCTGAGCTTAGCGGCTGCTTGCTTTTTATTATTAACATGGGTTGCTGTTAATAGCAGCTTTCAAAGTCATCAGTTACTTTATGATAATGCTGATAACACAGCAAAGAGCTTAACACGGCTTATGGCACTGAGTGCACAAACACCACTAGTTGAAAAAAACAAACCTGCACTCAATGCGCTTTGTAATAATATTAGTAAAGATGAGTTTGTGCTAGCTGCCACAATTTACGACCATCAAGGTGCATTAATTGCGAGCAGCGATAATTGGCAACCTCACCATTTAATTGGTAAATTACCCCATTCAACCCCTGGTATTAGTAAATTAAAAACTCCCTTTGTTGAGCCTGTCACCAATGCTGATGGACGTCCTATAGGGTTTGTTTCGATTACTTATTTAACCCGTGCAGCGGTATCGCAAAGCCATAACCATTTTCATGATTTAGGCCGCCAAGTACTTCTAATGTTAGTGATAACGAGTATTTTTACATGGCAACTGGGGCGTGGTTTAAAGCGTTGGCAAGTTAGTCGCTATATGCAGAAAAGTGCTGAACAAGAGTCATAAAGCTGCTGCTTAAATGTCGCTTTACCTTCACCTGTTAGTTGCTTTAGTTCACATAATTGGTCAAACACACGAGGTAGTTGCAGTGGCGTGTTTATTTGTCCTTGGAAACCTGATAAAGGCATTGAGGGGGAATCCGTTTCCAATAGTAAATACCTAGCATCTAACTGCGCAATAACGTGGCGAGTCTTTTGGGCTCGCTCATATGTAATAGCTCCCCCCACTCCTAGTTTAAACCCCTGCTCAATATAATAGTATGCTTGCTGCATTGAACCTGAAAAAGCATGTATCACACCGCCGTATTTAGGCTTACAGCGTTTAAAGGACTGGGCAATTAAGTCATGGCTTTTTCGATGATGGACAATTAAGGGAAGTTGCAGTTGGTTTGCTAGCGCTATTTGGTACTCAAAAATATGAATTTGAAGAGCAAGGTCATCGATACTGCGGTCAATACCACACTCACCAATAGCAATAATTGTGTCTCTATGATGATGAGCAAATTTAGTTAATTTTGCTAAGTTCTCATCAAGGTATTCTGATAAGAAGTAAGGGTGTAAACCTGCTCCAATACGAACACAGGAATAGCGCTTTGCAAACTCAATAAGTGCCTTAGATTGCTCTAAAGTAACCCCAGGAACAATAAAAGCGTTTACCCCCTGCTGCTGGCATCGCTCTATCAATTGCTCCCTATTAGGCTCAAATTCACTAAAGTCTAGGTGACAGTGAGAATCAATAAAGCTCATAGCTACTTAGGGGTTCAACCGTGTAATTTGCCAACTGTTATCGGCTTGGCGTTGATACATAAATCGATCATGTAGACGGTGCGCGCCACCTTGCCAAAACTCAATTTTAGTCGGCACAACACAATAGCCGCCCCAAAAATCAGGAAGTGGAATTTCACCATTGGAGAACTTATTTTTCATATTAGCAAAGGTTTCCATTAACACTTTGCGCGATGAAATTGGTCTACTTTGAGCTGAAGCCCACGCAGCTAATTGACTTTCTTTCGGGCGTGATAAGAAATATTTCGCCACCGACGAGGTAGGTAATGGCTTAGCTTCACCATAGACAATAACTTGGCGCTCCATGTGGTGCCATGGAAAGTGCAGAGAAATCTTGTTATTACCTTTAAGTTCTTGCGCTTTGCGCGAGCCTGTATTAGTAAAAAACACAAAGCCATTATCATCAAGGTGTTTTAATAACACGATGCGCTGTGAAGGTTGGCCGGTTTCATCAACTGTTGCCACTACCATAGCGGTTGGATCAGGCATTTGTGTTGCCACCGCATTTTCAAGCCACATTTCAAACTGCTTAAATGGGCAATCAAGCAAGTTGTCTTCGCTAAGCGCATCTTGCAAGTATTCACGACGAATATCTTCGAGTTTCATAAAATTCCCTCTAGGTTCTAGGTTCTAG
>NZ_PDUS01000004.1:75681-154643 GCF_002723455.1 Pseudoalteromonas sp. 3D05
GTTGGGTTTCGTTGCTCTCAACCCAACCTACGACAAGGCGGACACTCGAATGAGCCCTATGAGCATACGTGGTGTATGTAATTAGGGTTAGTAACTCAATGCCAAACTACATATCTGCAAGTGTAGGAGCACTAGCAAGGCAATGAGTTTATTTATGCCAAGGAGCATACGTATCTGGTATGTGACTTAGGCTAAATAAACTCATTAACGCAGCTAAAGCGAACTACGCGCAGCAGATTACATTTGCTCCATGACTTCGATACCTAACAGATCTAAGCCTGTGCGCAATGTATCAGCCACTAAATTACACAACACTAAACGGCTGTCACGTATAGTTGGCTCTACGCCTTCTTTAAGTACTGGACACGCTTCGTAGAAGGTCATGTATAAGCTAGCTAATTCGTATAAGTAACTACACAATACGTGTGGTGTTGCTTCACTGATCATTTGATCAAGGACTTCTTCTAACTGAAGAAGTTTAAGAGCAAGTGCTTTTTCTTGTGGTTCAATGATAGCAACATCTGCGCTTAGGCTCGCTGAATCTACACCTGACTTACGAAATATACTGCGTACGCGGGTGTAAGCATATTGCAAGTAAGGTGCGGTTGCCCCTTCAAAGCTAAGCATGCTGTCCCAATTGAAAATATAATCACTGGTGCGGTTTTTAGATAAGTCTGCATATTTAACCGCGCCAATACCTACTTTGCGAGCAATTTCGCTACGCTCCTGCTCACTAAAGTCAGAGATCCGCTCAGCTAATTTTGCACTTGCACGAGTGATTGATTCTTCAAGTAAATCAGCTAATTTTACTGTGCCGCCAGTACGTGTTTTAAATGGCTTGCCATCTTCACCCATCATGGTGCCGAACGGACAAAACTCATAGCTGGTTTCATCACGCAATAAGCCTGCTTTACGGGCAGTTAGCTCTACTTGATTAAAATGAAGACTTTGGCGCGCATCAACAAAGATTAAGATACGCTCGGCGCCTAACTTGTTTGAGCGATAGTCACACGCTGCTAAATCCGTGGTTGCGTATAAGAAACCGCCACCTGATTTTTGCACGATAAACGCCGATGGTTCGCCATCTTTATTTGCCAGCTCATCTAAAAATACAACTTGTGCGCCTTGGGATTCAACTGCAATTTCTTTATTTTTCAGCAATGCAATAATATCGTTTAGCTCAGCGTTGTAGGCACTTTCAGCCATGATGTCATCGGCCGTAAGTGTTACATTTAAGCGTTTGTATACTTCTTCAGAGTGCTTAACTGACGTGGCAATAAACAGCTTCCATAGTTTTTCACAATGTGCATCGCCACCTTGTAATTTAACAACATAATCACGGGCTTTATCAGCAAAACCTTCTTCATCGTCAAAACGCTTTTTCGCGTCACGGTAAAAGGTCTCTAAATCAGCAAGTGCTACGCTATCTAAGTCAACACCTTGGTTTATTTGATCTTCTAAGTGAGCAATCAACATACCAAATTGCGTGCCCCAATCACCCATGTGATTTTGACGAATAACCTTGTCACCACGAAACTCAAGTGCACGTACTACAGAGTCACCAATAATTGTTGAACGTAAATGACCTACGTGCATTTCTTTGGCTAGATTTGGTGATGAGTAATCAACTACAACGGTTTTTGGCTGCGCGTGTTCTGCAACAGCTAGTTTTGCATCTTGATTAGCGGCTTCAACACTGCTTGCTAAAAACTCAGGCTTTAAATGAATATTAATAAAACCCGGGCCTGCGATTTCTGTTTTATCGGCGATGTCACTGACATCTAAATTATCAATAATTTTTTGTGCAAGCTCACGAGGATTGCTTTTCATTTTTTTCGCTGCACCCATCGCGCCATTAATTTGGTAATCACCAAATTGTGGGCGTGTGCTTTGCGTAACCGCAGGATTAGTATCAGCCGGTAAGCCCGCTGCAGTCATTGCCGCAATGGCTTTATCAATTAATAAAGTACGAATGTTCATGTAATTTGTTACCTTTATCAGCCCACTATTGCGGGCATTATTTAAATTTTGAGTTTAGTTTTCACGCGTGTGGTTAAACGTCACTTCAGGGTAACGCTCAATTGATAAGTTAAGATTTACACGGCTTGGGGCGATGTAAGTTAAATTATCACCGCCATCCAACGCTAAGTTACTTTCACACTTACGCTTGAAGTCTTCAAACTTTTTAACATCTGTTGAGCTTACCCAGCGAGCGGTATTTACATTCACGCCTTCGTAAATCGCATCTACGTTGTATTCAGCTTTTAAGCGAGCAACAACCACATCAAACTGCAATACACCTACTGCACCAACAATCAAATCATTGTTAATTAGCGGTCTAAATACTTGCACTGCACCTTCTTCTGAAAGCTGCACTAAACCTTTGAGTAATTGCTTTTGTTTAAGTGGATCTTTTAAACGGATACGACGGAATAACTCAGGGGCAAAGTTAGGGATACCGCTAAATTTCAGCTTTTCGCCTTGGGTAAAGGTATCACCAATTTGAATCGTGCCATGGTTGTGCAAACCTATTATATCACCCGCGTACGCATCAGCGGCTCGTTCACGATCGCCCGCCATAAAGGTCACTGCGTCAGAAATACTCACCTGCTTACCAATACGCACATGATTCATTTTCATGCCTTGGCTATATTTACCCGATACGATACGCATGAAAGCAATACGGTCACGGTGCTTTGGATCCATGTTAGCTTGTATTTTAAAAACAAAACCTGAGAAATTATCTTCATCTGCAATTACTTGACGATCTTCAGTTTCACGAGGTAATGGCGTAGGTGCCCACTCCGTCAAACCATCTAATACGTGGTCAACACCAAAGTTACCTAGTGCTGTACCAAAATACACAGGCGATAACTCGCCCGCTAAGAACAGATCTAGGTCAAATTGATGTGATGCACCAATTACCAGCTCAAGCTCTTCACGCAATTGCTCTGCAAGTTCGCCGCCAATGGCTTCATCTAACTCTGGGTTATCAAGCCCTTTAATGCTGCGTACTTCTTGGATTGTATGGCCTTGGCCTGTTTTATACAAAATAGTCTCGCCACGGTGAATGTGGTAAATACCTTTAAACTCTTTACCACAACCAATAGGCCAGGTGATTGGCGCACAGGCAATGTTAAGCTCTGTTTCAACCTCGTCCAATAATTCCATTGGATCACGAATGTCACGGTCACATTTATTCATAAAAGTAACGATCGGCGTCGTACGCAAACGCGTTACTTCCATTAATTTACGAGTACGGTCTTCGACACCTTTTGCAGCGTCGATAACCATTAAACATGAATCTACCGCAGTCAATGTACGATAAGTATCTTCTGAGAAGTCTTCGTGCCCTGGCGTATCAAGTAAATTAACTAAGCGCTCATTATATGGAAATTGCATTACAGAAGTGGTTACTGAAATACCACGCTCTTTTTCCATGTCCATCCAGTCAGATTTAGCATGTTGATTAGAGCCACGACCTTTTACCGTACCGGCTTTTTGAATTGCCTGTCCGAATAGAAGTACTTTTTCAGTAATGGTGGTTTTACCCGCATCCGGGTGAGAGATGATCGCAAAGGTGCGTCGTTTATTAATTTCACTAGATAAATTAGACATGTAAGCCGCTTTAAGTCATAACAAGGCACAGCTAAACATGCCAAAACGAAGGCGTTTGTTGTGCATTGTAGGTATAAAATAGAATTACTAACATTATACCTTGTTTGTGCAAGCCAAAAAAGCAACGATTGCAAGTAATTAACGACATTTGAGAATTTACTTAACCTCAACAAAATAGGTACGATCAGCACTAAACTTGTGTAATTTTTCCCTACGGCATACTATTGTAAGATTACATGGAGGATATTTTGTTTGGGCATGAAAACCAGTAAGCTAAGTATAAGATTATTATGGTATATCACTCCACTTGTGATCTTGCCATTGCTATTTTTAGGGGGCTTTACATTAACAAATGTAACCAACTCAACCCAAAAACAAGCTGAGCTTATAGTGAGTCGATTTGTTGAACAACAACAACAAAAAATGTTTAACTACATTGATTCATTTCATTCAACTTCAAAGCTCTTATCTACCTCACCAGTATTGAGTGATTTTCTTGCTGATGACATGCTTAGCAATGGGAACTATACGTCTCAACTTGGTGACCTGATGGATGTGTTCGCCAGCTACTCTGAAGCTTACCCAGATATAATTAGCGTTAATCTTGTTTCTCCAAATGGAAAGAGTAAAGCGTACTACTCAAGTAATTTAAATACCCCCCCTACAGACTACCCATTTTTCTCGCGTGTATTACAAAGCAACCTGCGCCAGCAACAATTTATGGTGCAAAAACACGATGGTACAACCAGCCTGTATTTCATACAGCGCGTTTACAGTGCTGATTATTATTTAAAACGGCCCCAACAATTAGGGTTTATTATATTGCATGTTGAACCTTCTATTTTGAATACAAGCATTCTAGAAGCACCGTATAACAACACGCTCAACCTGCTGTTAACAGAAGACGGTAAAATTTTATTTAGTTCTGACTACAATAAGCGTGGCCAATTTATTAGTGAGTATGAGCTTAAGCAAATTCATAATCTTGCTGACTTAGGTAAACTTTCTACCATCGAGTTATCCAGCATAGATAAAATAGAGCGTATGATTTACGCCGTACAAATGAGCGGCGGTTATTATTATGTCTCAACCATTCCGAAGGCTTTGCTTTATCAATCAGGTAAAGCAATCAGTTTGATTACTGCTCTGATAGTTATCATTTCTGTTATCACTTTACCTATGCTGATTTTTATTGTTGTTCGTAATCTATTACTCAACCCGATTGAATCATTAGGAGCTGCCAGCCATCGAGTTGGCGATGGTGATTTATCTGTGTATTTACCCGCTCATAATAACGATGAAGTGGGTGTGTTGTTTAACGACTTTAACCACATGGTAAACCAAATACGTCATTATCAAGACGAACTTGAAGAATACAAGCATCACCTTGAGGATAAAGTAGAAAGCCGAACCCGAGCACTCGAAACAATGAATAGCCAGCTTGAGTCTGCCATTGCGCAAGCTGAACAAGCAAACCAACTTAAGAGTCGCTTTTTGGCGAATATGAGCCACGAGATTCGCACACCTTTAACAGCAATTATGGGTTTTACAGAGCAGCTTTTACACAGTAAAGAAGCGAGCTCTGACGAGCTACATTTAGCCACGATTTTACGTAACTCTAAGCATCTATTAGAGTTAATTAACAATATATTGGATCTTTCGAAAATAGAAGCAGAGAAACTTGCTGTTGAAAAAGAGCCATTAGATATTGTGCAGCTAGTGCACGACATTGATTCGATTATTCGCCCCCTTTCGCAAGAAAAAAACCTCAAATGCGAAATCAACTACCATTTGCCTTTACCCAAAATAATTAATTCTGATACAACGCGGTTAAAGCAAATATTGATTAATATTGCCAGCAACGCGGTTAAATTTACCGAGCAAGGTTTAATAAAACTAGATATTACTTATGAACCAAATTCGCAATTAATTGAATTTGCCATTAAAGACAGTGGTATAGGCATGTCGGAGCATGAAGTAGAACGTGTTTTTAAGCCTTTTGAACAAGCTGATGCCACAACCACTCGCCGCTTTGGTGGCACAGGACTGGGACTGTGTATTTCTAAAAATTTAGCGCAATTACTAGGCGGAGACGTATACGTACAAAGTACACCGGGGATGGGCAGTTGTTTTAATGTAAAAATAGCGTGTAACTTGCCTGAACAAAGCCAACCCCCAATGCTGACGGAGCTCAGTCAGTTAAAGCCAGAAAAAGACACTCTACTTTCATTCGCATCAAATAGCTTTGACGCAAATATACTGGTCGCTGAAGACAACCCTGATAACCAAGTGCTTATCACATTACTACTGCAAACCTGGGGGTTAGACCCTGATATAGCTAACAACGGCGCTGAAGCTGTAGAAATGGCGTTAGTTAACGATTATCAGGTCATCATTATGGATATGCAAATGCCTGTTATGGGCGGTTTAGAGGCAACTCAAATGCTTCGCCACGCAGCCTACGACGGCCCTATTATTGCACTCACCGCGAATGTGATGAAACATGATATTGATACTTATTTAAAAGCCGGTTGCAACGAAGCATTAGCCAAACCGATTGATAAAGATGCACTAGAGAATGTTCTTGTTAAATACTTACATA
This sequence comes from Pseudoalteromonas sp. 3D05, assembly GCF_002723455.1. GTDB lineage: Bacteria > Pseudomonadota > Gammaproteobacteria > Enterobacterales > Alteromonadaceae > Pseudoalteromonas. Next base: position 81,902 of record NZ_PDUS01000004.1, read on the forward strand.
TCGAAAAAGACAGTCAAAACAAATGGGATAGCTTACTAAATAGTGAAAAGTTTCAACAGATAAATGAAAATTATCGCTCAAAACTACCTGAACATTTAGCGCAAGTTAATGAGTTATACCAAGCTGGAGAGTGGGAGGTGCTAAGAGCACTGGCTCATAATTTAAAAGGCAGTGCCGGCTGCTTTGGGTTTAGCAATATTCACCATGCTGCAGCAGAGCTTGAAGATAATTTACGGGGCAGAGATACGGATCATAACCGCCGAGATTATTTGGCTCTAAGCTTAATTGAAGCAATAAAATACACAATAAACCACGACTCACTATCCAAAAAGCAAAGTCATTCCCATTAGGATGGCGTCTTCATGGCCATTTTTTGTAGGGTCATCACTAGGGTAATAGTTTTTACGTACAGACATTTCACTAAACCCTGCTCGCTCATAAAGCTTAATCGCACGTGTATTTGTTTCTCGGACTTCTAAAAACAGATTTTCAGCACTGTGTTGCTCACTGTAATCGACAAACTTCTCAAGCAATTGCTTTGCTATGCCCCGCCCTTGATATTTAGGCATCACACAAATATCCATCAGGGTAAAATCAGGCCCTGCCTTTTCACCAATGTAAAACCCCACCATATCAGGACCGATGAAAGCTGCTAAATTAAAATAACGCCCCGATAAACAGGATTTCATGGTGCTTAGTGTCCATGGATGGCTATGACATGCACTCTCGATTTCCATCAGCGCATCGATTGAAGCTTCAGTAACAGTTTTAAAGATTATCAAGTTTATCGCTCATCAGCGCCCACAGCGCACGTTTATGTTCAGATTTAAGCTGTGCTGAAGGTAAGCTCAACGTGCCGTTAAGCCAGTTTATAGCTTCTGCTTGGATCACATGATTAATCGTGTGTGGCGAAACGGCTCGATTTAGATCGGCCAACAACACAGCGTTAAGTTCAAGTATGTTACTTTTCGACTCTGCCACTGGGCTTTTTTCGGCTGATTGTTCTTGGTGAGTATCCGCACTATCATATTGCGCAGTTTCACTACGAAAATACTGATTCAGTTCGAGGTTTTCTATACCAAAAATAGCTGCGTAACGTGTATGCATAACAACTCAGTAGATTTAAACACTGGAACAATATAAGAAGTAATAAAAACGATGTAAAGAAGAAATGGCAGGGGCGGAGAGATTCGAACTCCCAACCGTCGGTTTTGGAGACCGCTGTTCTACCAATTGGAACTACGCCCCTGCAATGACGATGAATTATAGAGACCTTTCGCTAAAGGTAAAGTAAAAAATCAACTTTTTGGTTTGTTTGCTTTTTAAATAAACAAAACGGCGAATAAGCACGCTAATTCGCCGTTTTTTAATCAATTAGGAAAACCGCTTAGCTGTTATTCCCACTCGATAGTTGCAGGTGGTTTACCTGAAATATCGTAAACAACACGTGAGATACCGTCGATTTCATTAATGATACGGTTTGAAACCACACCTAAGAATTCATACGGCAAATGTGACCAACGCGCTGTCATAAAGTCGATGGTTTCTACACAACGAAGTGAAACAACCCAATCGTACTTACGTGCATCACCCATAACCCCTACCGACTTAACCGGTAAGAATACAGTAAACGCTTGGCTTACTTTGTGGTATAGCTCTGCTTTGTGAAGCTCTTCAATGAAGATAGCGTCTGCGCGGCGAAGTAAATCACAATACTCTTTCTTGATTTCACCCAGTACACGCACGCCTAAACCAGGTCCTGGGAACGGGTGACGGTAAAGCATGTCGTACGGTAAGCCTAACTCTAAACCAATTTTACGTACTTCGTCTTTAAACAATTCACGTAGTGGCTCAACTAAGCCCATCGCCATATCATCGGGTAAGCCACCCACATTGTGGTGAGACTTGATCACGTGCGCTTTACCTGTCGCAGATGCAGCAGACTCGATTACGTCCGGGTAGATAGTTCCTTGACCCAACCACTTCGCATTTTTAAGCTTTTTAGATTGCTCATCAAATACGTTAATAAATGTGTGACCAATTGCTTTACGCTTATCTTCAGGGTCAGATTTGCCCGCAAGATCCGCTAAGAACTGGTCTTCAGCATCTACTTTAACAATATTAAGGCCAAACTTATTACCAAACATGTCCATAACTTGCTGACCTTCGTTTAAACGAAGTAAACCGTTATCAACAAACACACACGTTAGGCGATCGCCTATTGCGCGGTGAATAAGCATCGCCACAACCGATGAATCAACACCGCCTGATAAGCCTAAGATAACTTCGTCATCGCCAACAGTTTCTTTGATACGCTCGATGGCGTCATCAATGATTTTTGCTGGCGTCCACAGTTTCTCACAGCCACAGATATCAATTGCAAAACGTTCTAATAAACGCTGACCTTGATGTGTGTGTGTTACTTCTGGGTGGAACTGAACGCCATAAAAACGCTTTTCTTCGTTAGACATTGCCGCATGCGGGCATGTAGATGTTTTAGCTGTAGTAGTGAACGTATCTGGAATTTCCATTACTTTATCACCGTGGCTCATCCATACGTCGAGTACGCCATTACCGCCATCAGTAATGTGATCTTCAATGGCATCAAATAATGCACAGTCACCTACTTTTTCAACTTGGGCGTAGCCAAACTCTTTTTTGTCAGAGCTGTGTACACGACCACCCAGTTGTGTTGCCATTGTTTGCATACCGTAGCAAATACCTAACACTGGCACACCAGCATTAAATACATACTCAGGAGCACGCGGGCTGTTTTCTAGGGTTGTTGACTCAGGGCCACCAGAAAGAATGATACCTTGTGGGTTGAATTCACGGATTTGCTCTTCCGTGACATCCCATGCCCACAGTTCACAGTAAACACCAATTTCTCGCACACGGCGGGCGATCAATTGCGTGTATTGCGAACCAAAGTCTAAAATAAGAATTCGTGAATCGTGAATGTCTTTGCTCATTGAGGGTCTCGTTAGTCAAGAACTGGCATTCAGGTAACCTGAATGACTATAAATAAGGGCCAGCAAATGCTGGCCCGGTAATTTCAATACGTTAGGTAGATTAACCTAAGCGGTAGTTAGGCGCTTCTTTAGTGATTTGCACATCATGAACGTGCGATTCACCCATACCCGCCGAAGTAACGCGTACAAACTGTGGTTTAGTGTTTAGCTCATTAATTGTGGCACAACCGGTTAATCCCATTGCACTGCGCAGGCCGCCCACTTGTTGGTGAATGATGGTTGCGATTGGGCCTTTATAAGCCACTCGACCTTCAATCCCTTCAGGAACTAGCTTGTCAGCTTGATTAGATTTTTGGAAGTAACGATCTGATGAACCTTCTTTTTGATCCATCGCACCTAAGCTGCCCATACCACGGTATGATTTGTAGTAACGACCTTGGTAAAGCTCAACTTCGCCAGGTGCCTCTTCAGTACCCGCTAGCATAGAGCCAACCATGACACATGATGCACCAGCAACTAATGCTTTTACGATATCACCTGAGAAACGAATACCGCCATCGGCAATAACTGGAATGTCGCGACCTTTAAGGCCTTCAACAGCATCAGAAATAGCCGTAATTTGTGGTACACCACAACCGGTTACGATACGTGTCGTACAGATTGAGCCTGGGCCGATACCTACTTTAACTGCATCAACACCCGCATCAGCAAGGGCAATCGCACCTTCAGCTGTTGCTACGTTACCTGCAACAATTTGTAAATCTGGGAATGCTTGGCGTGTTGCCGCTACGCGGTCAATAACACCTTGAGAGTGGCCGTGTGAAGTATCAATGAGCAATACATCTACGCCTGCTTCAACTAATGCAGCAATACGCTCATCAGTTCCGGCGCCAACACCAACAGCTGCACCAACACGCAGACGGCCTTGCTCGTCTTTACATGCATCTGGCTTGTCTTGTGCTTTTTGGTAATCTTTTACTGTGATCATACCTTTTAGCTTAAAGGCATCATCAACAACAAGAATTTTTTCGATACGGTGTTCGTGCATTAAGCCTAAAATTTCTTCGCGTGCTGCACCTTCTTTTACGGTAACAAGCTTGTCTTTTTTAGTCATAACAGTTGAAACTGGTTGCTCAAGTTTCGTCTCGAACCGCATATCACGGCTGGTTACGATACCAACAAGGCCATTATCAGCATCCGTTACCGGAAAACCTGAAAAACCTTTTTCTTCAGAAAGTGCAACTGCATCCGCAATGGTTAAATCCGCTGTAACAGTAACAGGATAAGAAACAATGCCCGCTTCGTACGTTTTAACTTTACGTACGTTTTTAGCTTGTTCTTCAATTGTCATGTTTTTGTGGATAAAACCTAAACCGCCCTCTTGCGCTAAAGCAATCGCTAAGCGAGCTTCTGTAACAGTATCCATAGATGCTGAAACTAGCGGCAAGTTAAGTTTGATACCACGCGTTAAGCGAGTTGAAATATTTGCCGTGTGTGGCAAAACAGTAGAATGACCTGGTACTAAAAGTACGTCATCAAAGGTAAGAGCTTCTTTAGCAATTCTAAGCATTTTGGCAACTTCTCACATGTGGATCTTGTATAAGGAATTGCGGCCAAATTTTATCAGCGTTATCGGCATGAGTAAATAAGATTTAGCAAATATTTATGATAAAATACCCCTATCAGCGTTTTTAAGGTTCGTTTTATGGCCATAACTTCAAAGCAGCAAACGATTTATACCGTCTCCAGGCTAAATCGAGAAATAAGAACAGTGCTCGAGCAAGGATTTGCGTCGTTAATTTTAACGGGGGAGATCTCAAATTTTATAACTCCCGCATCAGGTCATTGGTATTTCACTTTAAAAGATGACCGTGCTCAAGTAAAAGCCGCGATGTGGCGCGGTAATAATCGTAACCAACGTTATCGTCCTGGAAATGGCGCACAAGTGACTGTGCGAGCACGGGTCTCTTTGTACGAGCCCCGTGGTGATTATCAATTAATTGTTGAGCATATGGAAGCCGCTGGTGAAGGTCAGTTAAAACAAGAATTTGATGAATTAAAAATGCGCCTTGCAGCACAAGGGCTGTTTAGCTCTGTGCATAAAAAACCGTTACCTAATGTTGTGCATCGGGTGGGAGTGGTAACCTCCGCTACTGGGGCTGCAATCAAAGATATATTGACGGTACTCAAGCGCCGCGCTCCACAACTTGAGGTGGTAATTTACCCTGCCATGGTGCAAGGTAAAGACGCGCATTTACAGTTAATTGATAAAATAACCCTCGCGAATATTCGTAATGAAGTCGATGTACTCATAGTTGGCCGTGGCGGCGGCTCATTAGAAGATTTATGGTGCTTTAATCACGAGCAGCTTGCGCACGCCATTTTTGCAAGCGAACTGCCAATTATTAGTGCCGTCGGCCATGAAATCGACACCACAATCAGTGATTACGTTGCCGATATACGTGCAGCAACCCCCAGTGCAGCCGCAGAGCTTGTTAGCCCAAACAGTGCTGAGTTAACAAATCAAGTTCAGCAAATGCTTAATCGCTTAGCGAATGCATTTAAACACCAAGTGGCTGATAAACGTAGACTTGCTGTGCAGCTGGAGCATAAACTCACACTTTGCCACCCTCGCAACCAACTTACTCAGCAAGCGCAACGCTTAGATGAGCTCACTCTTGCACTGCAAAATGCCATGCAGCAACGCCTTTATCAGCAAGAGCGCCGTTTAGCTAACTTAAAGCCTCGTTTGTTACAGCGCTCCCCCGATAGAAAGCTTTCGCAAGCGGATCATCAATTGCAACAGCTGCAAGCGCGATTACAACAAGCAATGCAACAGCAGCTGGGGAGTGCTAAAAATAACCTTGCGATGCAAGCTGGTCGATTAGACTCAGTCAGCCCCTTAAATGTGCTCGCGCGCGGGTATAGCATTACTAAATCAAAACAAGGTAAAGTGATTAAGTCGGTAACACAGGTTAACTCTGGTGATATTTTAATTACAGAGCTGGCCGATGGCACCATTGAGTCTCAGACTAACTAAAAATTACTGCTCTGTGCTGAGCAACAATTTAAAATCATCGTCACTCGATGTAGAAGTGCTGGTTTTAAATTGTTGCCAAAACGCTTGCTTCACTAACTTATCGTTTAATTCTCGCCATTGCCTGTGATCAAACTCTTCATTGCCTTGCGGCGCGACAAGTTCAAACTTGCACACTGAGGTTTTACACTCAGCACTGACTAATTCAGGGGCAATAGTTAAGTCGGCTGTTATCAAAAAATCCTGTAAGGCAACTTCAGTGCGGTAAGCCCATTCCTCATCACGTTTTTGCTGGTCAAATTTATCAAGCAGCATTTGCTCAAAATCAGAAGGGCCTTGTAGTTGTTTTTGATAACTTTTCACTGCAGCTTTTTGTGTTGCAAGCTCACGCTTTAAAGCAACAACTTGCAGCTGTAATTGCTCTGTAACGTTAGCATTATCATTATTACTATTAATTTCAGTTTGCTGTACAGATTTTTCAGTATCAGCCAACGCAACTGTTTGGGTGGGTTCTGACCTATTTAATGATGCTTTTGAAATTGATTGAATATGTTTTTTCTCAATGCTTTGTTCAAAAGGAGCGGTAAGCAAAAAATAGCCTGAAGCTATAATAATACCCGTAATAAAGGCGAGTAATAAAGGCAACGGGCTATTTTTTATCATTACGCGGTAATTCCTTTACGGCATTTATAACATAGCACTAGTGTGCGATTCGTTCACAGGCTCTGCTTCTAAAAAGTTTTGATTCATGCTTTCTGCTGGACAGGGACAGTTTGGCTGACCAACTATTTTAGCAGGAACCCCGACAGCAGTGGTATGCGGCGGTACCGGGCTTAGTACAACTGAGCCTGCACCAATTCTAGCCCCTTCACCGACTTCTATGTTGCCAAGTACTTTTGCTCCAGCACCAATTAAAACGCCAGCGCGAATTTTGGGGTGGCGGTCACCTTTTTCGTTACCAGTACCACCCAGCGTGACAGATTGCAGAATGGATACGTTGTCTTCGATTACCGCCGTTTCCCCTATTACTATGCCAGTTGCATGGTCAAACATAATACCATGACCGACTTTACAAGCAGGATGGATATCAACGCCAAATACTTCTGAGGTACGGCTTTGAATAAACCGCGCGAGTTCTTTGCGGTTTTGACGCCAGAGGCAATGGGCAAGTCTATGTGCTTGTATTGCATGAAAACCCTTTAAATTTAAAATGACTGTTAAGTAAGTATCGGCAGCTGGGTCACGATCTTTAACTGCTTTTATGTCATTTGCAACGTGGGTCAACATTCGGTCACAATCAACAAAGGCTTGGTCAAATAGTTCTCTAATGGTGAATGCTGATACAACCGCATCAGCTAATTTATTAGCCACAATAAAGCTTAACGCCGAACCTAAACATTCGTGGTTCAAAATACATGAGTAAACATGGCTTGCTAATAAAGGTTCACGCGTGACAACTTCATTTGCTTCAGAACGAAGTTGTTGCCAAATTTCATGACGCATAGGACGGCCTTAAATAAAATATAAATGTGCTTTAGGTAAGTTTAACGGATTTAATGACTGATGTGTTAATACTGTCATTATTTGTTCTGGCTATTAGATATAACAAAGTTAATCCCATTACTTATGAACAAACTTATCAGCACCCTATGACAAACAATAAAAAGCAAATTAAGTATTAAAAAAATAAAATTCCATTTAATTCAGGAGTTAACAGCACATGACAGTCGTAATGTCATATGACAATATAGCCATTGGCATATAACTGACGGCGTAAATAATAAAAATAATCGCTAAATTAGCATCATCAACTCAACAAGGATAAATGATGATGAATAACGACATACTAAATACTAAAAAACTGGGTTATAAATTTTACTTTCAAGATGGCGATGATCAAATAGCCTGTTTTGGTAGCTACTTCACAGGTAAAGAAGAAGTCTATATCAATGATGAGCTTGTTAGTGAAAAACGAAACATTAATGTAGCAAGTAAACACCAATTTGAGCTATCAGGTAATACATTTAGTGTTAAATTTGAAATGCTGAATATCTTGACCGGAAAACTTCAGTGCTCACTATTTAAAAATAAAAAGCTCGTAAAAAGCTACGAACAATCATCACTATTTAACAATCCAAAAACGTCGCTAAAAGTTCTTGCGGGCTGCTTTTTGGGTGGACTCATTGGCGGCTACTTACTCATTACAATTTTAGAGTTTTTACTGGGGAAATTTTAGTATGCAACTTAATCCCACAACAGTGAGAACATTAAGGCAAAAGCTAGATTGGACTCAACAACAGCTCGCAGATGCCTGTGACGTGAGTTTACGAACTATTCAACGGGTAGAAAAAGAAGGCGCAGCGTCGAAAGAAACCACCATGGCCTTGTGTGCTGTATTGGAGGTTCGCCAAGGTGAATTGATACGACTTGAAGAGGTCGCAGCACCTGACTCTAAAACACAGGTTATTAATAAACAAAAGATAACGGCGGTGATAGCAATCTCATCTTTTGCAAGCTTTGCACTTGGCATGATCACCGTATTCTTAATTATGAAATAAAGGAGTTTAAGTCATGACAAAACAAACGCGAGGTCATATCACTTTAGTAATTATCGTCAGCGCTATCATACTGTTTGGGTTAGGCATAAAGGTTGGCGCAATGCTATAAAAATGCCCCAAATTTGGGGCATTTAATTAAACATCTTAGTTATCTAAATATTTGTTATTCAAATACCTTGTCTACAGCCAACACTTCAATGTTTTTCGCAGGAATAGATAACGTGTAATCAGCGATTACTTTATCTTCAGCAACAAGCTCTGCTGGTTTTTCTGCGTTATACACCATAGGTGATGTTTGCTCAGACGCTAAGCGTTTTTTCATATCTTTACCATCGCCTGTGATAAATACATATTGAATATCGTCTGTTTGTAAGTTTTCTTTTATTACGCGATTTACATCAGCAAGGCTTAGCTTTTCAAGCTGGCTGGTTACGTATTTAACAAACGTTTCAGTGTTATAAAACTCACTATCAAGCGCATACCCTAACTGGCGGTTTTGACTTGCAACCATTTGCGGCACAAAGTTAATTAAGAAATTGCGCGTTGCCTCAAAATCTTTTTCAGTCATGCCATTTTTGATCAGTTTATCAAGTTCAAATAAAGCCGTACGTGTTGCGAAGTGTGCATCGTTATTTGAACGTAATGGGCGTAACCAAACTTGGAATATCTGCTCTGAACGACCTAAATTAGCATCCGGTTTTGTTTGGAACATACCTCGTGGGAAGTACTCGATATACGCATAATCACCATAGTTCATACCACGTGTTTGACGAATACGTTCATACAAATATGAGTTAGAGCTACGGTGCTCACCAAAGTACGAACGTACTAACCAAAGTGCGGTCCAGTCTTCGCTGCTGCGAATAGTATCAATTGGGAAACCAAATGAAACAGCTGTTGATTGCGCTGACTTTTCAACAATAGTGGCATGATGCCCTTTAAGTTCTGGTGCATCAGGAATTGATAAACGACTCTCCTCCCCTTTCGGTAAATCGCTTAAATCAGCAAACATGGTGGTTTTTAGAGACTCAGGTACAGCGCCAATTAGACCAACAGTTAATTTAGCCTGAGTGAACTCTTTGGCATAAAACGCTTTTACGTCATCAAGTGTTAATGCTTCTAGATCTGACAAGTCACCATAGTTGTAACTTTCATATGGGTGATCTTGATAAAGCTTATGATAAAGCACTTCTTTACCAAGCTCTTCATCGTTTGAAGCTTTTAGGCCCGATTTAATACCGTCAATCAACTCTTTCTTTAAACGTTTAAAGTCATCCTCTCTAAAACCAGGATTAAGTAATTGCTCACTCACCAATGCGTACCACTGAGCGGCATTATCTTTATGGACACGCCCTTGCAATGAAATCATTTCTTTATCTATTTGATAACCAAAGCTGCCGGCTAATGGATACAGTGCTTTTTTGATATCATTATAACTTTTAGACTCAGAGCCACCTTGTGCAAGCATTGCAGCTGTGAGTGCAGCAACTCCTTTTTGACCTTTAGGATCAGCTGCTGCACCTGTGTGGAATAGCCAATTAACGTCAATCAATGGTGAGCTATTGGTCTTATCAAGCACATTAAAGTGGCGCTCTTTGACTGTTTGCTTGCTTGCAACTAGCGTATTTAGGTCAACTTCTTTTTCAAAACCGGCTATCTTATCAAGTGCCGACATGGTTACCGTTGTGCGGCCACTGTCAACAAAGTACTTGTTAGCAATATCTTGAATATCTTTGGCAGTAATACTATCCGCGGTTGCATAAAGTTGGTTAATCACTTCTGGATCGCGCTCAAAGTGCATATAGCTTGCAAGTGTTGATGCAATCGACTGAGATGAATCAAGGCCATTAATAAAGCTGTACTTTAAGTTAGATTTCAAATCAGCAAGCTTTTGGCTATCTACAAGCTCAGTACGCGCTTTTGCATACGTATCATTAATTGCATCACGCGCTTTAGCTAAGTCTTCTTCGTTTTCTACTTTTACAAATACATGTAGTAAGCCCGGATCTTTTGTATCTGGGTTATAAGTAAACAATTGGCTGGCAATTTGTTTATCAACTACTAACTCTTGGTATAGCGCTGAGTTATTTGAAAAATAAAGCTGCGAGAGTAAATCCAATGCTGCGCGGTCTTTTATTTCTGGCTGCCAAGCTGTGCCCTTGTAAGATACAAGTAACCAATGCCCAGGTAACCCTTCATTTTTCTCATGGATGTACTTAGCCGCTTGTTGCTTTGGCTCTTTTGGAATATCAGCAACATAGTCGCCTTTTTGCCAGTTACCCCAGTGTTTTTTAACCATTGCCATGGTTTCTTTTGTATCAACATCACCCACAATAACTAATGAAACATATTCAGGTTTGTAAAACTTCTCAAAGAACTCTTTACCATACGCCATTTGATCTGGCATGGCTTCAATGTCTTCGAAAAAGCCCATTGTAGTGTGTTTGTATGTGTGTTTTTCAAATGCTTCATTACGCACAGCTGAAAGTAACTTACGGATAGGGCTGGCATTATTTTTAAGGTATTCACCTTTAACGGTTAATGCTTCAGTACGAAATTGCTCTTCTGAATATTTTAAGTTTTGGAAAATATCGGCTTCAATTTCGAGTACTTTATCAAGGTGCTGTTTCGAGAAGTTTAGGTGATAGTTAGTGTAATCATTAGTTGTATAAGCGCGGTTATCAACGCCTGAATTTTTTAAAATATCTGAATACACGTCTTGAGGGAACTTTTCAGATCCTTTAAACATCATGTGTTCAAAAAAGTGCGCAAAACCTGTTTTACCCGCTTCTACTTCATTGCGTGAACCGACTGATACAGGGATTTGCAATGAAACAACATCTGGATAATCGGTTTTAACAATCATCACACGTAAACCGTTATCTAATTCTTCTAGTACGTAGTCTTGTGAAAAAACACGGTCGTTTGCTGTGTTTACAGAGTTTTGCTCTATTTCAACTTCTTTAACCATGGTTGTACTTTCATTGCTAGCACACCCGCTCAGTGCTAGCGTAACGGCTAGGCTCGTTGCTAATAATTTAAATTTCATTGTTATCCCTTGTTAGTTGAATATTTTTTTAGTTATAAATATGTCTACATCACTTCGATTATGCAACAAAGTGAGGAAATATAAGACCCCTTGGCCAATGATTTATGTAAACAGTTGTGTATTTCCCGTACCTAAAACCAGAAGAAACATGAGATAAATTCATACACATTGAGAAAGTTTCATTAAAAAAATCTATCTAGACGTCTAAATGGCTGCTATATTATCTGATATAGAAAGTTAATTGGCTGGAATGAGGATTATGGCTTTATCATTACAAGAGAAAATTGAAGACACCAATCAGGGTGTTTACTTAATTGGCACCACACCACCGCGCATTGGTACCGATAAAGCCCAGCTTGAAACCATTGCTCAAAAGCTATTAGGTCGTTTGCATGAAATTGAATACGACGGTGTGATTATTTATGATATTCAAGATGAAAGCAGCCGTACTGATAAGCCTCGTCCTTTTCCATTTAAACAGACTGTGGATCCAAGAGAATACAGCCACTTATTGCGTAATTTATCCGCTCAAGATGTGATCACTTATAAAAGTGTTGCACAGCGTGGCGAGGAAGAATTTAAAGCCTGGTTACATGAAACTAAGACCCAGTTTGATTTAAAAAACTTAGTACTGGTAGGCAGCCCTTCATCTGAAGGTGATATCAAGCTAAGCTTACCAAATGCCTATAAAGTTTTAGAGCAACAATCGGATGACTTCTTTTTAGGTGGCGTGACTATTGCTGAGCGCCACGCCAGTAAACGCAACGAACACGAGCGCTTACTTGAAAAAACCGCACAAGGGTGCAAATTTTTTATCTCTCAAGCTGTTTACAATGCCCAAGCCACTATTGATTTAATCACCAGTTATGCACGCAGCTGCAAAGCACAAGTTATAAAGCCACAACGAATCATACTGACTTTTACCCCATGTGGCAGTGAAAAAACGTTAGATTTTATGCAGTGGTTAGGGATTTCTGTACCTGAGGCCACAAAATGGCGCATGCTGGATTCACATAACCCGTTGAGTGAGTCGGTGCGTATTTGTCGTGAAAACTTAGATTTGATTTTACAAAGCTGCGCTCATTTGGATGTACCACTTGGATTAAATATTGAAAGTTTAACAAACCGTAAAGAAGAAATTGACGCATCAATTAACCTTTATCGCTTGTTAAAAGCAACGATGGAATTAAATCTAGCCGAAAAGCAAATAGCTTAGGGTCTATTGACCTTTACGGATTGAAATTTGTTCAAACTAGGAGCGATGTAATCGCGGCGCGAGGCTTGTAACCTAGTGGACTAAGTCAAAACCGAGCAAAGCTTGCGCGTCCTGCTAACGCCCCTTACCTACATCCATGTAGGTAACAAAGAGTAAATCGCCCCTAGGCAGAACCCGAAAGGCAGCGCCTGTTTGGCATTGATGCTGCGTTATCACCTACTTATGGGGAACAACCACACCACATAGGTGCTGCCTTGCCTAAACACCAAACAGACTGCTGTAAATTTAACCTTGAAAGGTCAACAGACCCTAACAATGCAGCAAGCATTACTCACTCATTTGAGAGTTTCAGTGCTTGTTTGTTTTTATACATGTCTTGATCTGCTTTATCTAGCAATACCTCAAAGGGCTCTGTTTGCACAGAGCTAAAGCTATAGCCAATACTTAAACTTAAACGTGGTAAGTCTTTTTCAGCTAATGCAGTTTTATAGCCGTCGCATATTTTATTAAGCACATTGTCAATAAGTGATTTGTCGGTAATCTGAATCACCGCGATAAACTCGTCACCACCTAAACGGCCAATGATATCGGCATCCCTTAAACGCATTCGCAATGTTTCAGCCAATGTAATCAGTGCATTATCACCCACTTCATGACCAAAACGATCGTTTAGTTTTTTAAAGTCATTAATGTCTATGAACAAGCAACATACATCAAAGCCCAACCGCCTAGCCAAGTTAATCTTTTGTTGAGCCAGTAAACTCAATGCACGGCGGTTATAAATATTCGTCAACGGGTCTAGCATGGCAATTTCACGCATTTGCACGAAACTATTAACCATCTCTAAGTCATCTTCGACCATGTCTCTTAGTTGCTTGATTAACTCTAAATAGTTGCGTTGATAATCTGTCGGTTCGAAATCCATTACACATAATGTGCCAAACACCTCACCATCGGGCCAATGGATGGGCAAACCGAGGTATGACTCAAAACCATCTTTAACGACTTCGGGGTTATCAAGCCAATGCGTTTCTTTGCTAGCATGCTTCTCATAGAGCGCACTATTGTCTGTGACCACTTTTTTACAAAATATATTTACATCATTGGGTATAAAGGTGCCTGCATCATAGGGGTTTTCTTGCTGTTCGCTGGCAATCACTACCCGATAACCTTTATCAACAGACTGCACAATAAAACCCGCAGGAGCAGAAAACAGCTCAGTCATTAAATCGACTGTTTTCTGCCACTTTTGTAAAGATATATGATTATCTTTTTCTGAGAACATCCACTGATTAGCTTTAAACATACTGGGCACCCGCGCTGACTACTTAAAATTAAGTATAAAAGACTTATCGGCGGCGGTTTGAACTTTTTTTACCTAAAATTCGTTTTTTATCACGGTCTTTTCGCGATTTATTCGTATTTTTACGGTTATCTTTAGGCTTTTTGTTTGGGTCAGGTTCATAGCCTGCCAGCCATTGTGGCGTTAGGCGAGTATCTAAAAGGACTTCAATCTCTTCAAGAAGCCACTGCTCATCAAGACTTACTAATGACATTGCAAGGCCCTGCTCACCCGCTCGGCCCGTTCGACCAATTCGGTGAACGTAATCTTCAGCTATATAAGGGAGCTCGAAATTGATCACATACTTTAATGAGACAATATCTAATCCTCGCGCAGCAACATCCGTTGCAACAAGCACACGAGTGGTCCCCTCTTTAAAGTTTTGCAGTGCTCTATCACGCGCACCTTGTGATTTATCGCCGTGGATAGACTCCGTTTTAAGCCCGTCTTTACACATTTCTTTGGCTAACTTGTCTGCCATTTGTTTTGTACGCGTAAAAATAAGTACTTGGCGCCAGTTTTTCATACCTATCATGTGGGAGACCAGCTCTCGCTTACGATCTTCATCAACGGCATAAATCACTTGTTCCACTTCTACGGCAGCGGAGTTGCGTTTATCAACTTCAACAAGCTTAGGGTCCTTGAGTAATTTTTTACTCAATTCAAACACGCTATCATCAAAGGTGGCTGAAAATAATAAAGTCTGACGGTCACGTGGCACATGGCGCAAAATACGTTTAATCTCGTCAATAAAGCCCATATCGAGCATGCGATCAGCTTCGTCAAATACCAGCGAGTCTACGCTTGATAATGTAATGCTGCCTTTGATAATGTGATCAAGTAACCGCCCAGGGGTTGCAACCACCACTTGCGCCTCTTTCATCGCTTTGACTTGAGGGCCAATACTGGCTCCGCCATATGCTAGGGCACCTTTGATATCACACCCTTGTGCATATTTTTCGAAACTAGCAAATACCTGCTGAGCAAGCTCTCGGGTTGGCGTTAAAATTAAAACTCTTACAGTGCCTTGCTCATCTTTTTTATCACTTGTGATTAATTTATGTAATAAAGGCAATACAAAGGCAGCTGTTTTACCGGTACCTGTTTGCGCACTTCCCATGACATCATGACCTGCCAAAATGAGTGGGATTGTTTGTAGCTGAATTGCTGTAGGAGTTTGGTATTCAGTTAGCTCAAGGCTTTTGAGTAATAAAGGGTCTAGATGAAGATCAGTAAAGGTTGCAGCAGACATAAGATAGACTTGGAATGACAAATATTAGCATTATTGTACGCGCAAAACGTGCAACAAAAAAGGCGCTTGCGCGCCTTCTTAGAGATGTTTAAATAACTGCGGTTTTAAGCTACGGGCTTAAGCGTTTCTTTACGCTCGTTGTAAAATGCAATCAAATCGTCAACGGTCGCTTGGCAATACTCTCTTATGCCTGATACGACCATATGTTTTTCTCCTGATCCCACCTTACTGCCATTTTCAAGCAAATTAAATCGCAAGGTTATTTTACCTCGCTTACCAGCACATTCGAAATCAGGTTCAGCAAATTCTAATGTTGGTGCTGTGATATCCAATGTATCGAGGTTTATCAACATAGACTCATAAATAACCATCGGCCTAGCCGGGTTTATCATAACATCTTGCTTACCCATAAGTGGAATGATGACATGTGGAAACGTAGTACCAGAAAACTCTACATAATTTTTTATCAAACTGTTAGTAAGTGTTTCACACTGGCTTGTTTTCCCTTCACGCTTAACTTTAAGCATGACTTTTTCACCGCTTGTAATATCAAACTCATTTGCTCCGGCTGGGAAATGAAGTTTTGAATTTTCATCCACCATACCTGCAAAGGTGAACTCCATTCTTTCACTGATACCATACTTACTTAATACCAACGAAAACAATAGATCTCCGGGTACACAAAATTTCTTTGCGTCTTTATCATGAAGCGGGTTGTAATCATCAGCTACACACTTAGCAAAGCGGCAACCTTGCTCGCGAGAAATAGAGACATAGTCAGCATGTTGCTGATAATAAGGACTTAACATTGTTTGTTCACTACTTAAACTGCTTATAACCTGACTATACTACCAGATAAAAATACAATAGAGGTCGAATCTGTTAAAGTTTTGTTTATGACCTTACAGTCACTTCCTTGCATAACTTAAAATACAGTATGGCCAACGTCTAAAATAAATATTATTAATTAGTACTGCGTATAATAAAATGTAGCTTTTTGTACAAGTAGTTAACAACTCGCGGAAAATAGGTGACACTGGTTCTCTATTCAAGTTGCGTAATATAAGCCTATTGGTGGAAGTACAATAAGTTCGCTAGCTTGAATACACGTGTGAAAAATAGGAAAAGTATTTTTCCTTCGGATATTTAAGTCGGATTAACTAGCATTATTTGATAATACGTTAAGAATAAATAATAGAAAGAGACGTAGGCAGCAAGTCCATTATTAGAAACTCTGCTGCCAATTATTTAGGTGTATCAGTTTTGAATTACCCTAAGGGTTTTAAAATCTTCGATAAAATTAAAAAGTCAATCTACTACATTACAGTATTATGTAGTGTATTTTGTAGCATGTACGCTTTGGCAAAGCCTGTTGATAAACCTTATTTAGAGGTTTCTCCATCAGTATGTGTGACCGAATCAGAACAAAAAATTTGCCAATTCAACATAAAAATTAATTTTACTTTGGCGCCCTTTAAAGAACTATGTCTTGAAATAACAAACCTTCCACAATACACACAGTGCTACACTAAAAAAGGGGTAATTAAAGAGCACTTAAAATTACAAACCTCTCACTCTATAAAAATACAACTTATTGATCCTCTGACCAACAAAGTTGTTAAAGAGCAAGAGTTATCAATTGCTCGTTACAAAGCAAGTGATTATCGCATCAAGCGCCGATTTGGCTGGAGTTTATAATGCACCATATATTTGTTATTGAAGATGACTTAAAGCTTGCCACTTTAATAAAAAAATTTTTATTAAAACAAAAATATACGGTTGATGTATTTAATACCGCACAAAGCTACAATGACCATGACATTATGTTTAACCCCACTTTAATTATCTGCGATGTAATGCTCCCTGACGGTAATGGCTTTGCACTAATTGAAGATTTGAGAAAAAATCATCATTGCCCGGTGATATTTTTAACCGCACTGGATTCCATTCAATCACAAATTAAGGGACTAGAATTAGGCGCGTATGACTACCTAGTTAAACCTATCCGACCAGAACTATTGTTGGCAAAAGTGAAAAATATTATCAGCCAACAACAAGAGTTTAATAAAGACTCACAAAATTTATATATTGATGCCAAAAAGCGCGACGCCGTATTTCTAAATACCCCACTGAAGCTAAATGAAAACGAGTTTGAAATCATTTCATTTTTAGTAAAAAATAGCCCTCAACCGGTATCGAGAGAAGTATTATTTAAACATGTAATTGGTCGTGAATATAATGGTCTAGACAGAGCCATTGATTTAAAAATAAGCCGGTTACGCAAAAAGCTTAAAGAGCTATTTGAAAACCAACACGCATCCTTAGATATTAAGTCAGTTCGTGGCAAAGGGTATAGCTTGGACATAACTGAGCTATGAATAGACAGTTTTTAAAACTCTATATTGTCATTACAATTAGCTTAATAGCCCTCGTGTTAGCATTTGGACAACTTTATAACCATCTATTCTCATTCCCCCCTCTTAGTGTGCAGTTGAGCGTTAAAGAATTGAGGTTGCTTATTGAGCATAAGGAAGAAAAAATAGAAGAATTAAATGATTCTCAGCTATTCCTTTCGGGTAACTTGAGGGAAAAATTTGAGAATGAAGGTATATTAACGGTTACGCTAGAGCAGCAGCAATATGTTTACTTAAAGGGTGATAAACAAAAAAACTTCCGCATCGGCCCTATAAATTTAACGCCTACGCAAACAACAAACTGGCTCGCCTTTATTACCTTTTACTTGTTACTAGGTGGGCTTATTCTATTGTTCATACGCCCAGTTTTCCGTGATTTAAGTATCTTACAAAATGCTGCCAAGCGTTTTAGTAAGAAACCTGAAAAATTTAATCTACCCATTAAGCCCAGCTCGTCTATTGCACCACTTGCAGGCACATTCACCGAAATGTCTGAGCGAATCGAAAACTTTATTCAATTACATAGTGATTTATCCCGCATTATTTCTCATGAAATTCGTACACCTTTAACTAGAATGCAATTCGCGCTTTCAATTTCAAATTACAATGATGAAGAGCGTGATCAGTTAGAACGAGATATTGAAGAAATTGAGTTGCGTTTAGAGCAGTACCTCTCATTTGCGCGCTTAGAGCATCAACACAGCGTATTTAGTCAATACACAACTAATCTCAACCAATTAATTGAGACTGAAGTTAATAAGTTTGATCTTTATGGGCTAAATTTTATTTTAAGAAACAATTTAGCCATGGTTAATTGTGAAGCAAGCTTTATGGCTATTGCAATGCAGAACCTGCTTATCAATGCAACAAAGTATGCAAAATCTGAAATTATAGTCGCAACTAGTGCCTGCGATGAGTTTTATACTATACATGTTATTGATGATGGTTCAGGCTTACCCAACAATGCAAGGGCCTTGATTGAGCCATTTCAACAAGGTGAGAGAGACAATCTTGCTAGCGGTTACGGATTGGGGCTATACATTGTAAAACAAATAATTAGCTGGCATGGCGGCTTTATTTCACTTGATAATAGTGTCGAAACCGGGGGAGCTGATATTGCCATTCGCTGGCCTAAAAGTGATAAGTAATACCTGCAAAACCAGAAAAATAAGCATTATCTGTGATCATTGGCTTGAGCACTAAATCACTATCTAGCCAGGTATGCTTTACATTAATATCAACGCTAAAACTATCCGATAAAGGGTATGTATAACTGGCTTTTAAATGATAATTTACAGCTTTTTCTGAATGATAGTCAGGTATTCTAACCAATCCTTCAGTGCGCCCTACGGTGTAATAATATTCAATTAAATCAAGACTTTTATACGTAACACCTAATTCGAGGCCAAATAATGACTCACCAAATCTAAAGGTTTTGAACATATTGAGCTGTCCTTCATACCCATTGTGCACATTTGTAATGTCATGCATCAAGGAAAGCTCAACTAACAACCCATTAGAGAGAACATAGCCTGACGACAATCCCACTAAATATGATAAATCACGGTCAATAGGCGTTAATAGCTCTTCAGGTACTAACGGCTTTGCTTTGTCTTTAAAACCACCTGAAACTGACCCAGCGGCAAACAGCTTTTCAATTCCGTCTAACTTAAAGAAAAAGCCATCCTCATTAAATCGTCCAGCCACATCAAAGTAGAAGTTATTTTTTTCAAAGAGGCTATAACCAACAGCAAAATTATCGATAAACCAATTATCATCATAATATGAAAAATTAGGCAAAATAGGGGATATGAAGTTTTTTGAATTTAAGACTGGATTTTGAATACCACCAACCCCCACAGTTATACTGGCGTGTAATGTCGATTTTTTTATTAACTGTTGTTGCTTTAACGTATCTTGAACAGTCGCATTGGCTCCCATTGAGACTAGACACATTAAGCCAAAAAGCTTTAACATAAAATTTCAAATCACCTATTTTTCAGTGTATCTACAGCTGATGCTTATATCTGTAACTACCAACATAATACTCTTTGAAAGTACCCTTAGCTAAAAAAGAATGTAAATAATTTAGCTACGTCACCTAGTCTATTCTCCTTTTAATGTAACACACCAGTTAAAAAAGGGAATTTAGGGTACATTTTGCTACATACGTTGCGCAGTAATAGCAATAAAAAAGGGCCTCTAAGGGCCCGTTGGTTCATAACATACTTTAGGAGGTGTTTATTTACGTTTTGCAGCTCGGCGCCTTAGACCTGCAAAGCCCGCCATTAACACGGTTAACCAGGCTAATGAACCACTGTCGTTGTTATCTTCATCTGAATCATCAACTTCAGGGGCTGCTGTCACTGACACTTGCATGCTTTGCGATACATTCTCGCTGCCATCGCTTACTGTCACTGTATACACATAATCACCCGGTACTAAACCTGAGATTTGTGTACTTGCAGCATTTGGCGTTGCAATGTTACCCGGACCTTGCCATGTAAAGCTTAACTCATCCCCATCAAGGTCTGTCGCTGACGCTGTTAACGTGGGTACTTGGTCTTCACGAACATAGATATGCGTCTCGCTTAACTCTACCACAGGTGCATCATTCACAGCATTCACTGTTAATGTAAATGTGGTTTGTGCAACCGCTGTTGGCTCATCGGCATAGGCAACCATCACCGTTACTTCAATGTCGCCATTAAAGTTCGTATCCGGTGTTAGCTTCAGCATTGAACCAGTTTCATGGCCCATCACTTCAACGCTTGCATTATCTGCCATCGCTGAAATAACGGTTTCTTTACCAAGTTGGTTATCAAAGTTAACGGCAACTTCTGCGGTGTTATCTTCATCCACTGTGAGTGCACTGATATCGCTGATGCTTAAGCGCTCTGCCACTGTGACAACTTTCACATTGACCATGGCTGTTGCTTCAAGCTCACCGTCTGACACTGTTACCGTAAACACATGATCACCTGCTGTTAAGCTAGATACTGTCGTCATTGCAGCCGTTGCATCAGCAATTACACCTGCACCTGACCACGCAAAGGTTATTTCATCGCCATCGGCATCACGTGAACTTGATGCATCCAGTGTTACTGTTTCACCCTCAGTGATAACCACATCCGTTGTAGCGACTTCTGCCACCGGTGCATCGCTCACACCTGTCACTGTTAATATAAACGTGGTGCTGGCTTTATCTGCTGGGTTTTCGATATCTGATACCACAACCTCAATTTCAGTCTCACCAAAGAAATTATCGATTGGCGTGATTGTCACTGTGTTACCGTCAACTTCATACGTTACATCAGCGGAGATAATTGAAATTTCATTCTTCGAATTCATTTCATCAATGTGGTGGACGTCAAATGAAACTGCCGTTTCTTCGGTTGTAGCCATATTTTCAATTTCAACAACAGTGATATTACTTGGTACTGATAATGTATGCTTCAATTGCATTGTTTCCATGCCTTCAACATCTATGTTTGCACTGAAGGTTAAGTCTTTACCTGCCGATTTAGCAGTTACATCAGCCCATGCAGTGACCTCAAACTGTGATGACTCAGGACCGACGTAATCCATGCAAATTACCATCCCGTCTTTGACTACGCTATCAACATCATTAAATGCGATTGAACGACCTAAATAACCTTCTAATGGACCATATGAATATAGTTGCCCTTTGAAGCCTTGAATACCGACACTCCCGCGCGTATCAGTCGAACCGAAATCTATATTGTCGTAAGCCAAATAGATTTCATGTTCATTATCTCCAAAGCGGGTGTTAGCATTGAAAATAACTTCAAAATCAAATGAGTTATCACGTTTTGTCCATTCATATTGACCTGTCTGACGATTGCGAATTGGATCACCGTAATCTGCAGCATTATCCCATTCAACAATCCCCCAACCTGTTCCTGTTGTTGCAAGCGTAATCCCTTCATTGCTGCTTAAACCAACACTCATGAAGTCATTGCTAAAATCTGGGAACCATCCACGCCAAAGTGCACCAATGCCTTCGTATGGTTGATTATCGTATGGAAATTTATCATGGAATGGGAAAAAGTGCTTACCGACTGAGAAGTCTACTTTACCGTTACCGCGAATGGTTAACATGCCATACTTAAGATTTTTTGCATCTGCATTGTTATACAAACTAATTTGATCAACTCCGCTAAATAACGCTCCTACTGGAAGTGCATAACCTCGCTGATAAGTCACATTATTTTGTTCATCAAAACCAGACAGAATAGGCGATAAGCCAAACTGGCTTAAATCTACATAACCCCCAGATGAACCTCCACCAAAATCAGGTGTACGACACATCTCATCTGTAATGTTGTTTGTTACAATATAATCAGGTGCTACATCCGCTGTATTTTCTTGCACTCCAGAGATAATAAGTTGCCCATCTGAAACCTCAATGTCCAAATCTTTACGTGAGCTCATCACATTTTCAGCATTAATTGTTAAGCCATCTGGAATATCTGCAGTAAAGGTGAAGTTACGATCTATGCCCGAAGTATTGGCCAATACTTCAAAAGTATAGGGTACTTTATCGCCCATACTCGCTTTTGTTTGCGGCACATCAAGATGAACTCGGTTAACATCGCGCTCGAGCTTAAACGCAATAGAACCTAAATTACCAACGTTAACAGCTGATGTACCTACATCGATTATACTGTAGTAAACATCACCTTGGTCCATTTTCATATCCCACGTGATATTCATGTTCACAGTATTAATACCATCACTTGCAGGAAGAGCAATGTCTATCGTCTCAGCAGTTTCAGATCCTACAACCCCAACCGCATACTCAAACGTTTCTTCTACACCCGCTAAGTTTGATTCGTAATTATTGTGAATCATATACCAATACTCACCCTCTTCAGGGTTATTGATATTACAGAAGTTGGCATAAATGGTATGAGTTGAAACACATAAAATTTCATCCTGAGGCTGAATAATACCATCACCATTGTAGTCTTTTCCGATATACACACCAGGGTTGCCGATATTAATCTTTCCTTCAAGTTCTGACTCGATAACATCTAACACTTCGACAATTAGCCGCTTAGCACCCGCTTCAACGGTTACAAAACCTGAGTGTACAGCTTCATCAATAATTTCTTCAGCCGCTACTTCATCATTTCTATTAAGTGCCCATGGGAATACCCGGTCGTCATCTTTTTCAAGTGTCACTGATTTACGCTCTGCTTTAACAGGCTTATAAGCCTTTGCAGCAGGCGCATCTAGTGCAGGTATTGTTATGCCTTTTACAATCATTGAGTCATTGTCAGCATGCGCTACTGCATTTAACCTTGAAGGAAGATCACCACGATCATACTTAAATGCAATTGGCCAATGCGCATTTGGAGTACCCACTTCTTGTGCTTCAAAGATTAAGTTACTGTGTAGTTCAACCTCTGAATTGCTAAACCAATCTTGCGTATCCATCACAGAAGCTTTAACAACAATCGTCTGAGTCTCACCTGCTTTCAGAGAAAAGCTCTTCGGCGTGATCTCTATATTTACACCATTTTGCGCAGCTTGATTACGCATATCAAAGCTCCAGTTAACCACATCTTCGTGACTTACTGTCCAAGTGCCATCTTTGGTTGCTTTAACCGTACGCACCCATTGACACTCAGGTGCACATGAAAAGTTAACTAAGTTTGGTAAGTTAAGCTTATGTGGCGTACCACCATTATATGGATCTGCTGCTAAGAAGTTTTCTGCACTTTCATCCATTACCAAGCCAGATTGAACGGCATTAGCAACATTAATTCGTCCTGCACCCGCACGATAAATCTGTGCTTTATCTGAATCACCGCCAACTTGATTTAAACGATAATATTGAACATCATTATCAGCAGTCATTGTGAGGGCCGATTGAACTTCAGCGGCAGACCACTCAGGGTGTGCTTGACGGATCAGTGCCATAGCACCAGCGACATGAGGTGAAGCCATCGATGTACCACTGCTCATTGAGTAATCTGCACCATAAGGAGTAGATACAAACGGGTGTTCGTCTGAGTATGCTGCATATATACTCACGCCAGGTGCTGAAAGTGTTGGTGCAAGTACTTCAATATTTGAATAAGAAGGTCCACGCGAAGAGAATGTAGCCAACCAATCAGCATCTTCTTCATTAATACGGCGTTCAATAACGGTTGGCTTTATTGTGATCATATGGCCTTTTTCTGAGTAGCTATCAACCCAATCAGCTAGCCCTTCTTCTGGCCACACACCATTCCATTGGTCATATGTAAAATGCACACTTGGTAAAGAGTAACTCTCTGCAACTGTCCCTTGATCTGAATCACGGTTAAACATGATGAAACCATCTGCACCACCCGACTTTATGTTATCAGACTTCGCTGTACGGGCATTACCGTTAGGATCATTGGGTGCATGTCGCTGACAAACAACCAGGACTTTCGTATCTCCTTCAGCAGCTCCATCGATTGCAGTACCATCTTTATAAAAATCAAACGTGCCGGCCGGGAATTCATTGACGCAGTATCCATTGTAATCTTTCTCGCCATTTGAATCTTCGTAATCTTTTGCCCAAACCACTACGCCGGTGATTTCTTGATCATTAATAGAACCGCCTACAAGGCCTGCGTCCGACCAAGTAGGTATCTCTGATCCAAACTCATCATTCGCAAAACCAGCATATTCAACAGCCGTTTCTACTGCAACACTTCGAGCATGAGTGGTTGCTGCAACTTGGCTAAGCCAAGGTGATGAATTATCTAAATAACCCAAACATTCTGCTGCACCGCAAACATCAGCGCCAGAGTTACCTGCAGCCGCCGCGACATTAATACCCGCTTCGCGCGCCGATAAAAATGCTAACTGCACAGGATCAGCCCATACATTTGAGTCTGCACCACCAATTGAGAAGTTAATAACATCAACCCCATCACCAATGGCATCCTCAATCCCAGCAACCAGTGCTTCACCAGGACACCCTCTGTAATCACTTTCATTTGTTGAATGACATACTTGATATGAAATAATATTCGCATGAGGGGCAACACCCGAAATTTCAGGAAATAGATCTGCTTTGATCACCTTACCATCCATTTCTTCACCAGTGCCGGCAACCATATACGGCACATTATTAATAACGTTACCCGCTGCCGTTGATGCGACATGTGAACCATGACCACCGTAATCTTCGCCTATTGCAGGCCAACCAGGGATCATTGCCGAATATGAATCAGTAATTACATCGTACGAACGAACACCAATTAATTTATCATTACACTGAACATGCTCAGGTTCTTCAACACAATCCCCCACATATTGGCCATTACCCCATGGATTTTCGTGATCGTATTCATCGCCACCGATATCGGCAAATGATGGGTGATCAGTATTAACACCTGAATCAATGATACCAATAATTTGCCCTTCACCTTTGAGCTTCAAGCCTGCACTTGAGGCAGCACCAGACCAAACCTCATCGGCTTTGATCTGTTTTGGGCCTTCATCTGATAATAAATCGTAATGCTTTGAACGCATTACAGAGGCAACACTGCCTAGGTTTGCAACGCGCGCGGCCTCACTTTCTGTCATTTTGACAGAAAAACCATTGATGGCTTTAGTAAATTGACGCCGTATCTCAGTGCGTCCAGTAACTGAGCTTACTTCAGAAAAAACCTGTTGTTGTTTTTGTTTGAGTTCATTCTCATATGTTATAACCGCTCGACTTGTTGCTTGGCCTCGTTCAAATAACTTTGAATTTGGAGCAGTTAGCGCACGAGTTAGTGGAGAGTTCGGGGTATTGGCAGCAACACTCACTGATGCATCTCGTAACCGAACAATGTAGATATGCTCACCCCCTAAGTTCTCTTCTACGAACTTCGCACCACGTGCGTTAACTTGAACGTTAAGATCAGCTACTTCAGTGATTGGTTGTTCAACCGAGTTTATTTCTTTCTGTAATGCCTGAACTTGCTCTAAAGTGAAATTAGGCGCTTTTAGTACATTCTCTTTTGTATAACTCTCAATGTCAGCAGCATGAGCTGCACTCGCGCTGTATATTGCAGCAGCAACAGCAATTGAAATTGTCTTCACTTGCATAAGTGTCCCCTGGATAATTAGATTATATTTATTCAAGCAATATGAATAGTAATTCAAAGCTTGTACAAACAATTCAACCATAAGCAGGGTTAAAAGTGACGCTAAAACGTGTAGCATTTTGTACACCGCATTAACAAAATAAACATCAAAACAAACCAACAAAATAAATAGCTCTTTGTTTTCATGCATTTAATTTATAAAAAGTTGTTTTTACATATTTACAAAAACATTACCATCAACAAAAAAAGGCTCCTTTTTTAATTTTACATTTGCAAAATTTACAATTTTTAACAAGTTAAATTTAAACGAAAGGTTATACTAATAAAATGAATAATAATAAAAAGCAGTAACGAGGGTCTGTTGACCTTTACGGATTAAAATTCGTTCAAACTAGGGGCCATTTAAAGGAGGCGCTTGTTTGGCATTGATGCTGCATTACCGCCTATTTATGGGTAAAAACCACACCATATAGTCGTTGCCTTGCCTAAATACAAAACAGACTACTGTAAATTTAACCTTGAGAGGTCAACGGAGCCAAAATGAATAAAGAATTTTTTTTATTGCTTTTATTATTGTGTAGTGGCTGTAGCTCTATCACTCTGTCTACAAATATCAGTGAATACATGATTGCAAATCAAATTGCTAAACATGATTTATATAAGTTTCGAAACCACCAACATGCAATCGAAATGGGTGCAACGATGATGGGCCAGATAGAGGGGCTCAGCTGTACAAACTATAAAGAGGGTCGCAAAGGGACTGTTAATAAAAAGAACTTAAAAGCCGAAGCCCAATCTTTATTAAAACAAGACGATGTAAACCGAGGAGCGAACGCTTATACCATTGAGCAATGTAAAGCTGTGACATATGCTAAGTATGAGTGTGAAAAAGCTTACCTATGTACTGGTCAGTCTTATATCTATTAAAGATAGCTATAAAAAACCGAGCATATAGCTCGGTTTTTTATAGGGCTAATTGATAAGTATTTTAACCGTTTGGATATTCGCGATAAGCACGCTCTATCTTTTTAGCCTGCTTTTTAGAAATACCTAAATGGGCAAGCGCGACTCGTAAACGTGCACGCGATAGGTCAGACCCTAAAATTTCCATTGCATCTAAAACCGAGGTAGACGATGTTTTGCCAGTAATAGCCACAAATATTGGCTCTAGGAAATCTTTGATTTTTAACTCATGGAAGGTCGCTACCGCTTTAGCAATAGCGAATATTTCAGGTTTCTCCCAACTACGCACGCCCTCTAACTGCCAGATAAAGAACTGTAAAGCTTGGCGAATGACATCTTCGTCAGCTTTACCGGCTGTTAAAAGTGCTGGCTCGTAAGTCGGGATACCACCTACAAAATGTCCTGCTAAATCAACCATGTCAGAAAGTGTATTTATACGCGTTTTCGCTTCTGGTAATACTTTAGCCAGCATATCGCCGTTAAACTTCCAATCCACAAAACGTTGCATCAATTCTGCATCTGTTAGGTTTTCACGGATCCACATCCCGTTTAACCAGCTTAGCTTATCTACGTCAAACACCGGACCACCCAGTGACACTCGCTTCATGTCAAAATGTTCTATCATTTCATTAAGGGTGAATTTTTCACGCTCATCAGGCATTGACCAACCCATGCGACCTAAGTAGTTAAGTACCGCTTCAGGCAAGTAACCCATTTCTTTATAGTAATTAATAGAGGTTGGGTTTTTACGCTTTGATAGCTTTGATTTATCAGGGTTACGTAGCAATGGTAAGTGACCAAGTACAGGCGCTTTCCAGCCAAAATCTTCGTATAGCTTTAATAACTTAGGTGCAGAGTTAATCCACTCTTCACCACGGAAAATATGGCTGATTTGCATGTGGTGATCATCAACCACGTTAGCTAAAAAGTACGTTGGGAAACCATCGGCTTTAAGTAGCACTTGCATGTCCACGTTTTCCCACGGGATCTCAATCTCATCACGCAGGTAATCGTTAAATTTAAATGTGCCCTCAGATGGGATGTTCATACGAATAACGTACGGCTTGCCAGCTGCTAAGTTCGCTTTAATTTCTTCTTCCGATAATTTTAAACCACGACCATCGTATTTTGGACGTAAACCTTCTGCCATTTGCTCTTCACGCATTTGGTCAAGTTCTTCGCTGGTTGCAAAACAGTAAAACGCTTTGCCTTCATCAACGAGCTGATGTGCGTATTTCTTATATAAATCACTACGCTCAGATTGACGATACGGGCCAAACTCGCCGCCGACATCAGGACCATGATCCCACTCAAGCCCTAACCAACGTAGGCTATCCATAATCGCTTGTTCAGATTCTGGCGTGCTACGTACTTGGTCTGTGTCTTCAATACGAAGTACAAACTCACCACCTTGCTGTTTAGCAAAACAGTAATTAAATAAGGCAATATAAGCAGTGCCAAGATGCGGGTCACCTGTTGGTGACGGAGCAACACGAGTACGGATTGTCATAGTATATTCTCTTTAAAAAAGGACTATAAAAGTTGCCCTGATGCTAGCATAGCAAGGGCAATTTTCGAAGTGGTCACTCGCCTTAGGCTGCGACTTTATCTAAATAGGCAATGATATCGTTTGATTCGTATAACCAAGTTACTTGGTTATCTTTTTCAATACGCAGGCAAGGAACCTTAACTCTGCCACCTTGCTCTAACAGCTCTTGGCGATATTGTTCATTGTTTTTTGCGTCGCGGGTTTCTACTTTTAAGCCTTCACGTTTAATCGCGCGGCGCACCTTTACGCAAAATGGGCATGCTTTAAATTGATAGAGTTTAAAATCACGAGTTTGCTGATCGAGCTTTGCTTGGTCCTCTGGCGCACGCTTTTTACTACGCGGTGTAAATATAAAATCAAAAAATAAGATTAAAGACCCTAAAATCCAACGAACTAATTTCATTTTCTACCCTATCGACAACAAATTAAGGGCACGGATTTTAGCATAACAGCCATCAAAATAGCATTAAAAAAGCTCAATGCCATCATCGTCATTTTGAACTTTTTCAACAAGGTTAAGATCAAGGTACGAAGTAACCTGGTCGCGGCCATTATTTTTTGAGTGGTATAGGGCTAAATCTGCTTTATTGACAAGTGAGGCCACCATATCAACCTCTGTCAGCTTTAAATAACCTATGCTCACGGTTAACTGACCCACTTGAGGGAAAGGATATTCTGCTACGTTATTTCTAAAGCACTCAAGAATATGAAGTGCCTCAGAATCACTTTTAGCATTAAAGAGTACAGCAAATTCTTCACCACCATAACGAAACACAAAGTCATCAACTTTAAAATTATTTTTGAGTAGCCTCGCCAGTAACAAAATGACCTCATCACCAATCACGTGGCCAAAATTGTCATTAACCCGTTTAAAATGATCAATATCGACGATGGCTAAAAACCAACTTTGCGCGTCATTTGATAAAGAAAATTCATCATCTGATACAATCTCTATCACTTTGGTATCAAAGGTTTGTCGATTTAAAAGCTCTGTGAGGGGGTCTAACCGTGAACGATGAATAAGGGCAAGTTGATTCGCATACACATTTAAAATATGAATGCTGAGCATAGTTGTACGCTCAGCTAACTCATGATCCGTCTCAACCAGTAACATGCCAATGACACGGCCTAAATAATACATAGGAATGTAACTTGTGTAGGAGCCAAAGGCTGCACTTATGCGTATCTTATTTTTTGATACCTTTTGCAAGATTGATGATATTTCATGGTTCTCTAATGCTCCCAAAGGGGAGTCTTTGTTCAGTAATATAGGCGCTACATCATCATTAAAGTGCTTATTAACATAAATCGCAAAAGCATCAATTTCTGCAAGCTCCGAAATCGCCCTTAGCAAAGCCTGATCTAAACCGGGCTCTTCTTCTTGTTGGGTTATGGATACAACCCACTCATGTCCGCAAGGGTTCGCCATTTAATATCTACCTTATGAATACATAAGCTTAAGTCTAGAACAACACCCTTTAATTACTAAATTATTTGACTAAATTTTAGAGTAAGACTAAATCATCACGATGGATAACTGCTGAACCACAATCAAAGCCTAATACACTGATGATTTCTTTGGAGTGGCAGCCTTTAATTTGCTCAACTTCTTGGTGGTTAAATCGAATAATTCCACGCGCTACAAACTGATTATTTAAATCCACTATATCAACCAAGTCTCCCCTGTTAAATAGTCCATTTGCTGCACGTACACCTTTGGCTAATAAACTCGCGCCATGTTGCTTAATAGCGTTTGTTGCACCCTCATCTATAACAATTTGACCACTACTTTTTGGCCCTGCGAGCAGCCACTTTTTACGACCATCCTTGGGCGCTCTCAGTTTTAAAAAGCGGGTACCAGTTAATTGCTCACTCACACAATTCACAATGACATTTTGACCTGAGCCTTTGGCAATGATGACTTCAATACCCGCTCGGCGTGCAATGTCTGCCGCCTCCAGCTTTGTTGCCATACCGCCCGTACCTAAATTTGTCCCACTACCACCAGCAAGCTGACGTAGCTCATCATCAATATGACTCACTTGTTCAATCAATTGTGCATTAGCATCAGTACGAGGATCGCTGGTGAATAACCCTTCTTGATCTGTCAATAATAGTAACTTGTCAGCATTGGCTAAAATAGCGGCGAGTGCTGATAAGTTATCATTATCACCGACCTTTATTTCACTGGTCGCAACGGCATCATTTTCGTTAATAATCGGCACAACATCATAACTAAGTAAAGCCGTTAATGTGTCTCGAGCATTGAGGTAACGATCTCTGTCGTCTAGATCAGCACGGGTTAATAGCATTTGACCAACATTAATGCCATATAACGCAAACAGGCTTTGCCAGATATGAATAAGCTGACCCTGACCAATGGCTGCGAGCATTTGTTTATCAATAATAGAGCGACCACAGGGTTTAATTAATTGCTCTCGGCCGGCAGCAACAGCCCCACTTGATACCATAACAACTTGATGGCCCTGCTTTTTCAATTCGCTACACTGGCGAACAAGTTCAACCATGTGTGCTTTGTCGAGTTTATCGGTGCCGCCGGTAAGTACACTTGTTCCCAGCTTAACGACTATTACCTGTGCCTTATGCATGCTACTTACTACACAAAATATGAATAATTTATTTATACCAGTTATCGCTTTTTGAACAAGTTAAAAATATTCATGCTAGGATCGCATTTTAAGTTATTCATCTGAATTTTAAGTAAGAGCTCATTATGCCTGCCAGTTTATGTTTAATTATTGCCACCTTTTTATGGGGTAGCTCATTTATTGCACTCAAGTATGCGATTGCTATTTATGACCCCGCGCTGGTGATTTTTTTACGTATGCTAACAACACTAGTCATTGCTGCATGTTTATGGCGCTACGTTATTCGTTTTGACTACCGTAAGGGGGATTGGAAGTATCTTGTGGGGATGTCACTAGCGGAGCCGTGCTTATACTTCCTATTTGAAGGGCACGCTATGGAATACACCTCAGCCTCACAAGCGGGTGTGATCGTCTCTTGTTTACCTATCATTGTTGCTTTTCTCGCGTTTTTTATGCTTAAAGAGTACATCAGTAAGGCCATAGTTATTGGCTTTACCTTTTGTATTGGCGGCAGTATTTTACTGACGCTGCTCTCTCCTACTTCAGATCAAGCACCTAACCCGCTGTTAGGAAACTTTTTAGAGCTCATGGCAATGGTGTGTGCGGCGTTTTACACCGTAGCGGTAAAACACTTAGCCGCGCGCTATTCCCCATTAACCCTTATTGCATTACAAGGTTTTAGTGGCAGTTTATTTTTTGCGCCATTTTTACTGTTTATTGATTTACCCAGTGAAAACCAACATGATTTAACTGCATTAATGAGTATTTTATACTTGGGCTCTTGCGTTACTTTGGGTGGGTATGGTTTGTATAACTATGCGATTAGCAAGGTCTCGGTGCTTACTGCCGCTGCATACTCTAATTTAATTCCAATATTCACCTTAATTTTATCTGCCATTATGCTGGGTGAAATACTCACTTTAGGCCAATGGCTTAGTATTACCGTGGTGTTTGTAGGTGTCATGATCAGTCAACGCCATCAAGAATTAGTCGTTGATGTTGTTGACGACACCTTATCAGCAGAGACTAACAACCTAAATTCGGTCCCTTCCACGACTGAGTCAAAAGGATAGCAAGTTAGTAAATACAAACCACTGTGCGCTAAAAAATCACTTTGGGATTGATGAACGACGTCAATCTCGCGCACTTGATAATACACCACAGCACCACTTTGTGTTTGTAAGCTAAACTGCTCGCCTACTTTAACGTTTTGTAGAAAGGCAAAGTGGGTGTCGTTGTGCCCCGCAATTAAAGCGCCGTGTTCAGAACCAAGCTCACCGCTTGGTAAATAATGGCTTGGCGCAAACGCTAAATTACGGCCACTAGCCCCTGCCAATATCGATAACGTTTTCCCTTGGCTTGGCCAGTTAAGCTGCGCTGTTACATAGCTATCCGCGTAGAACCAAGGTTTTACTTGCTCATTAGGAGTAAGTAACGCTTTTTGCCATGCTTGCTCAATTAAGTGCTGAGCAAGCCATGCCTTTGCTTGTATATAACTGCCATGTGAAAATAAACCCACACCCAACACAAGGGCGAAAACACTAAACCAGAATTTCATTTTTTGACTCTTAAAAAAACGAACCCAGTGATTAAAATGCAACCCAAAAACATGTGTAACCTACTTTGCCCATCAGTTTGCGGCAATCGCATGGTGAGTCCTTGCACGGGTTGATTTGCCACTTGTACATCGTGTTCAGCTGGCGTGTTTATTGCTGTTTGCTCAATCGCGAAAAATGCAGTAAATGGGCTTAGTAATTGATGCTCTAATGCTAGGTTTTGAACTTGCTCTTTTACTAGTTGTTTATCGTTATAAAGTAATAACGACTTAATTTTTTGCCGTGCCCATAATCGGCTTATGCCCATTGCATTTTGGCCTTGCTGTGCATTAAGTTTTAAATTAAGTGGCCCTTGCGCTGTTTGACCGAGAAGACTTACTCCATCATTGTTTGTTAATTTAATGGCCACCATAACAGGCTCTGAAAAATATAAATCAGGTAACGGTGATGGCCAATACTCGAGCTGCTTATCATTACTTTGCAAGGTTAATTGAGTAATGGCAGGATGAGCCAATTTATTGAATAATTGCTGCATTTTCGGTTGTACATCTTTCGTACTACCTATAAAAGTAAATGTTCCCCGACCCACATCAGCAGCGCGTCGCATAAAGTAACTATTTGGTGCACTGCCTATTCCTACCGTAAATAAACGCGTATCACCTAATTGCATGCGAATATGTGTAAATAGTTCAGCTTCATTACTAACACTGCCATCCGTTAAAAATACCACTTGGCGCACAAACCCCTCTTGCTCGCTGTTATTAAGCACCGCATCTAACGCATCTTCAATATTAGTGCCGCCATCCGCTTGTAGGTTGTAAACAAAACGCTCGGCTCGGCGCAGATTAAAGTCATTAGCTGCAACCGGATGCTCGCTCATAGGGGCTACTTGGTCGTCAAACCCAATAATATTAAAGCTGTCGTTTGCATCAAGTAAAGATAATGCATAGTACAACGCACTTTTTGCCTGCTCCATTGATTGACCATGCATTGAGCCCGAGGTATCAATTACAAAAACCATTTCACGCGGCAGTCTTTGCGTTTGAGTAAAGTGATCATCTGGTGGCATTAGCATTAATAAACCGTAACGCTCACCATTTTCCAACTGCTCAGTAAAATACGCAGCTTGCGCTTGCTCTTTTTGCAGTGGTTTAAACTCCAGTAAAAAGTCGCGGTTAACAGCGTTGCCTTCATCAAGTGCAATTTGATAATGTCCAAACTGTGGATTGGTTACTGCAATTTGGTGATATTTAGATTCAATATCAACCAATTCCAATCCAACATCGATATTAATAGTTAAACTAAACGTTCCACTATCAGAAGGCGCGCCAGCCGAAGTTTGATAAACAGGGCTGATCCAACCATTAGCAACTAAAGGCGTGTTAATCGCTTTATTATCTTGAGCGTTTGCAGCTGATAACTCGCCATTAAGTGGATGATAACGCGGTGTTATCGTCATCGGAAATCTAAGCGCAAAAGTACCACTGCGATAATCAATCACTTCTTGATACTCAAGCTCGATAATAACGGTTTCACCAGGGTTTATATTGGCTACATTTGTAGTGAATATATTTGCCCGTTGCTGCCTGACGATGGCCGCTTGTTTACCTGCTTTTTTAGCTTGTTGAAAACGCTGCTCTGCTTGCTCTGTCTTATCTATTTGGCCTTTAATGACACGCTCACCAATACGCATAGTCATTGCATGTACAGCACTTTCATCAGGCAGTGGAAATACATAACGCGCATTCACTGAAAACGGGTTTTCGTTACGGTAATGCTGAGTCACGATAACGTGATTTATCAGACCCGTTACCTTCATTTTTGCATCACTTTGCAAAATAACACCCGGTGCAACGGCTGCGCCTTGACTGTCATACATTTGCAGCTCAACAGCACTTGCCGTCACTAAGCATGGTGTAAAACTACAAACTAATATAAAAAGGCTTACCCACACCTTTACATAAGACTGGGTAAGCACTTTGCTTAGTCTACTCAACATAAAATTCACGCCTAAAATAATTATGTGGGTGCTCTTTAGCGCACCCAAAACGGATTAGTCATTACTGGCTGTTTGTGAGACGTTACTCGGACGAGTAGTCAGCGTTACTCGACGATCAAATACGTTCTCTTCATAAGTGTCACTATTAGCAAGCGTGTGTTGCTCACCAAATGCGTTAGCCGTCAACCGAGTATGGCTAACGCCATGCTTAATTAAGTAACTTTGCACCGCCGAAACTCGCTTCTTTGATAGCCGTAAGTTAGCCTCTTCATCACCTCGTTGGTCAGCAAATCCATTTAAATCAAGTAATAGCTTTGGTTGACTTTTTAACAAAATAACAAGCTGATCAAGTTGCTTAGCAAAGTGGGGAACAATCTCGCTTGACCCCGTTTTAAACTGCACTGTCATTGCCATCAAGTTTCTCATTTGTGAGAGTGTAAGGCGCTCATTGTGCTGCTCTAAAACATCTAATTGTTCGGTGAGCTTAGCGTTATGAGCTAATACATGTTGGTAGTCGTCTGTTTTATCTTGCATCACAACCAGAGCACGTTTTTGCTCAGCAATTTTATCTTCAGCAACTTCCTTATCGCCAATTAGGCCACCAGCAAAAGCACCTACAAATGCACCGACGGGGCCGCCGACGATACCGCCTAAAATAGCCCCTGTGCTGAGGCCAATAACTGTTTCTTTGTGCGTTTCTTTTTTCTCTTCATTGCTTGCATGGGCAAAGTTAGGCGCCGCGAATAAAGTAGCGATGGTGCATGTGATAATAAGTTTTTTCATGATTTATTCCTTTGTACTTAACTGTTTATTCATTTGTTCAGCAGGCGTTGGTTGCCGTCTGCTGTAATTGGGATGGTGTTATTAAAACACTGGCAAGTGGCAACAAAAGGGATGAATAAAGGCAAACTGCTGAGCAATTGTGGCAAAAAAAAGGCAATTGCTTTTTTGCCAGTACCCAAGGTAAAAAATTAGGTATAGTGCAACTAGATAAGTAAGAAGGTATAAAGATGAAAAAAATAGCCATTATTGAAGATGAAACGGCAATCCGCGAAAACTACATGGAAATGCTCAGTGCACAGGGATATCAAGTCAATGGTTTCTGCGATAGAGCAACAGCTGAGCATGCTTTTCAAGACGCACTACCTGACTTAGCCATTGTTGATATTGGCCTAGGCCATGAAATAGACGGCGGTTTTTTGCTTTGCCAAACCTTACGCTCACTTTCAAAAACCTTACCGATTATTTTTTTAACCGCTCGCGATAGCGAAATTGATACCGTGTGTGGCCTTCGTATGGGGGCTGATGATTACCTTACAAAAGACATTAGTATGGCGCACTTAGCCGCGCGGATTGGCGCTTTATTTAGACGCATGGAAGCATTAGAGCAGCCTGCTGATGAAGCCGCATTAATTAATCGTGACCAACTCACGTTGGATACCAAACGTATGCAAGTATTTTGGCAGCAACAATTAGTTGATTTAACGGTGACCGAATTTTGGATGCTGCATTCTTTAGCACAGCGCCCTGGGCATGTTAAAAGCCGCAATGAATTAATGAGTGACGCCAAAATATATGTTGATGACTCAACAATTACCTCGCATGTAAAACGTATTCGCAAAAAGTTTATTGCCCTAGATGCTGAATTTGACTGTATAGACACTGTTTACGGTATGGGCTATCGCTGGGAGCAACTTTAATGCTTCGTTTTGGCCTTCGCAGTAAATTTATCTTCTTGTCATGCTTTTTACTTTTATTACCCTGGCTAGGGTACGAATACGTATGGGAAATGGAGAAGTTTTTACGTCAAGGCCAAGAAAAAACACTCGTTGGCACAACGCGCGCACTCGCCACTGCGTTGCATGAACGCCCTGCTTTATTTGATTCACAAAGTAACTTTTTAGATCAAGTAGTTAAAGGCCGAGACCTTTATGCCTATAACCTCAGTAACCCAATTCAACTGGATGGCAAATTATCTGATTGGCAGCCTTATCAAAATTTAATTTGGCATTATGATGAGCGTTATTTACAAGGTAATAAGACCAATCATCAAAGCACTGATCTGTCTTTTGATCACATGGTGGGAAAATACGGCGAATTTTTATATGCGGTTTTTAATGTAACCGATGAATCACTCGTTTACCGTGCCAAAAATAGTTTGAGCCTTACCCGCAATGATCACCTTCAAATCATGTTAAAAACACCACAGGGTGAGTTTAAACATTATAATGTCGCGGCTCGCCAAGATGGCTGGGTCAATGCATTTGATGCCCAAACCAATAAACCTTTTACTAAAATTCAGGGTTATTTTACCAGTACAGCCGTAGGCTATAATATCGAACTACGATTTCCGTTAAGTATGCTGGGTAATAAGCTTGGCTTTGCTATCGAAGATTGGGATGCAGAAAAAGTAGAACCACAGTTAATGTCAACGTCGAACATACTTAACCCTAATGATATTGGCTCAGTGCTTGTCCCCTCCCCTGAAATTAACCGCATTTTAAAAGGCATGGGCCACAGCGGCAGCCGTATTTGGGTGGTTGATAATCATCACCGCGTATTAGCACAATCAGGCTCAATTCACCATGCGGATGGCGTCTGGGCTGATGGCCTTGCCGATAAACCCGCCAAAACATGGTGGCAACGCTTTGAAAAAAATTACTTACACCCGCTTTATTATAAAGTACTTACTCGTCCAGAAGACGAATTTTTAGACACATTGCACGATGTAGCATCTATGCAAGGCAGCCATATTGGCAAGGCACTCAATGGCACACCAGCGTCATCATGGCGACTGACACCGGATAACAAAGCAGTGATATTATCGGCTGCTTACCCTATTTGGATCAATGATAAAGTTATTGGTGCAGTTATCGCTGAAGAAACAACGAATGGTGTTCGCACCCTGAGAAATAAATCACTTGAGAAGCTATTTAATGTCATTTTAGCGGTAATGCTAATTGGCACTGTTACTTTATTCTTTTTCGCTTCACGTATATCAAACCGAGTCAGGCGTTTACGTGATACCGCTGAGCAAGCAATCGATGCGCAAGGGCGAGTTACTGGAACAATTAACTATTCAGATTCAAATGATGAAATTGGCGACCTATCACGTAGTTTTGCAAATATTGTCAGTCGCCTTGGCGGCTACACTAACTATTTAGAAACCATGTCATCACGACTATCTCATGAGTTAAGAACCCCTGTTGCTGTAGTGCGTAGCTCTTTGGAAAATCTTCAAATGCAGCCACAATCAGAGCTCAGTCAAAAATACTTAGATCGGGCCAGTGAAGGGGTTGAGCGCTTAGGCAAAATAATTACAACCATGAGTGAAGCCACTCGGCTTGAACAAAGTATACAAAGCAACGAGCCTGAGCCATTTGAACTACAAAAAATCATCAATGGATGTATGCAAGGTTACCAGCTGACTTACCCACACCACACATTTAAGCTAACAATTTGTGACAGCCCAATTCCTATGATGGGTGCGCCTGAATTCATCGCGCAGCTACTCGATAAGCTTATTAACAATGCGCTAGAGTTTAGCTTAATAGACAGCTGCATCAGTGTCAGTTTAGCTAAGCACGACAATGAGGCTGTACTCACCGTCACAAATAAGGGGCCTTTATTACCTGAAGGGATCTCAGAGCATATTTTTGATTCGATGGTATCAATCCGCAGCCAGCAACTTCAGCAACAACCACATTTAGGGTTAGGTTTGTACATTGTGCGTTTAGTCTGTGATTACCACGACGGTAGTGTTATTGCAGAAAATACACCACAGCAAGACGGCGTTATATTCACCATAAGACTCCCTATATCGATGTAAGCTAATCTTTGGATCATCATTCTTATTAGTTACTTAAGGTCGATTCGATTCACTCATAATTCAGACTATTTCAGGTACAGTAAGATTCAGTTTGATTAACCACATAGACACAAGCCACCTCAAGGTGCAGCATTCTGCGTTTCACAGGGACTTAATATCAAGGTGCTGTTTACAAAAATAGCAGTCCCTTTAAGAAGGAATAACGATGAGAGTAAGTCTATGTAAAACGCCCGAGGGCTAGTTTGGATAAAAAGGGGAGATATATGATATTAAAACAAGAAGAAATTGATTTTATTTTTGACTTATACCAAGACTCTTATAGTGATAATGCAAGGCAGGATAAAAACGAGCCTATCACGGAAAAACATGATGCAGCGCAATCTGTTGTTACTTTTAAAAATAACATGTTTGACCTAAAAGCGGTTTGATCTTTACAATGTCGCATCTTGTAAAAGCCATGTTTAACCATGAAAAGTCATTCAGCCAAAAAAGAACTTATTTTATTACCCATTCTGCTTATCGTGATCTTACTGTGTGTGGCAGGACATTTTCTATTACAAGCGAGTTTCGCTGACAGTAACCTCACTGAATACTTGCTCGCAGCACTGCCTTTTGCCATGTTTGGCTTTGTTATTATTGCTTTTAAAATTGCAAGTAAAAGTGAAGATAAGGAACGCCAAGAGCAAAGCGACAACGATTAGTCGCTTACTAAAATTTTACTTATAAAATATGATAGCCAAACCAGTCTGGTTTAATGCCTTGAGATTGACCACTTGGCGTTAGTTTTATATGTAATTGGCTATCAAGTAAATCAATGGCAAAGCAATCATCTACATCATGTAAGTCATCTTTGTGCAAATGACTTAGACCCGCTAACAAATGCTCCTTAGCCCGTTGTTTCGCTTGCTCAGCGTCGTTTGCCACATACAAAGCAAAATCATGTTGTTCAGCTAGGCTATCAGCGCGGTATGCGCCTAGATTTACAAAAAACAGTTTTTCTGGCTGCGCAACAGGCTGATTTACAACCTCAACTTGATAACCATCAATGTGCTTGATTGCCATAAAGCTGTCCATATGCACACTGTTTTTATCACCAACCCATTGGCTTTTAAGTTTTGTATAGCATTGCTCTATTGCTTCACCTACCACAAAACGTATGTCGTGCATTTCTATATGACAACCCTGTATTCTGCCACCTAAGTACACCATAAATAACTGCATTTTTACCCCTACAAAATATTATCAACGTCAATGCTGTGTTTCTTTATTAGCTTATAAAAATCAGAGCGATTTCGTTTTGCAAGCTTCGCCCCTTCTGCCACATTTCCGCCCGCCATTTTTAACGTATTGATCACGTAATCACGTTCAAATTCTTTTTTCGCGTCGTTTAAAGATAACGGCTCAACATTACTCTCATTACTATTAAGTGCACTTAGTACTAACTGTACCGATATTACCTCACTTGGCGTCAATGCAACAACCTGCTCTACCACATTTTGCAATTGGCGAATATTACCTGGCCAATCATAACGAACTAATGCGTACATAGCATCTGTAGCAAATTGCTTTTGTGTTTGCCCCATTCGTTTAGCAATCATTGAGCTAAAATGCTGTGCTAGTAAGCTAATATCCTCTCGACGCTCTTTTAACGCCGGTAGCTTTAAATTTACAACATTTAAGCGATAGTATAAATCTTCTCTAAACTGTTGATTAGCAATGGCGTCGGGTAAGTTTTTATGGGTTGCAGAAACAATACGCACATCAATTGGTATCTCTTCTTGAAAACCAACTGGGCGGATGGTTTTTTCTTGTAATACACGTAATAACTTAACTTGTAAGTTTAATGGCATATCACCTATTTCATCTAAAAATAACGTGCCGCCTTGAGCTTGTTGAAATAACCCTTGGTGATCTTTAACAGCACCTGTAAACGCGCCTTTTTTATGGCCAAACAACTCCGACTCAAGCAGCTCCCCAGGCACTGCACCACAGTTAATGGCTACAAATGGCCCATCACTTACATGGCTATGTTGGTGAATAGCATTAGCAAGTAACTCTTTACCAGTACCACTTGCCCCAGAAATAAGCACGTTTACTTGGGTTGGACCTAAAAGCTTTACTTGTTCAAGTAAATGCAACATTGCGCCGCTACGAGTTACAATAGCGCTGCTTGAAGCTTGTTCATCAGCATTCAACCCATGAATTTCAATTGCTTTAGCGAGGCT
The DNA here is from genome assembly GCF_002723455.1 of Pseudoalteromonas sp. 3D05. Taxonomy (GTDB): domain Bacteria; phylum Pseudomonadota; class Gammaproteobacteria; order Enterobacterales; family Alteromonadaceae; genus Pseudoalteromonas. The sequence continues at coordinate 122,571 of NZ_PDUS01000004.1, forward strand.
GTCAAATAACTCATCTTTATCCACGGGCTTGGTAATAAATGCAAAAATTCCCTGTTTGGTTGCTTCGACAGCATCGGGGATCGAACCATGAGCCGTCATCATTATCACTGGCAAGGCCGGATAACGACTTTGTAACTGGCGATGAAGTGTCATACCGTCCATTTCATCCATACGTAAATCGGTGATTACTGCATCAAATACGTGGCTTTTTAGTAATTGTAACGCGACTATGCCACTTTCGCAGGTTGTCACTTGGTAGCCCTTAGATTCAATGCGAATAGCAAGTAACTTAAGCAAACTTGCATCATCATCTACCAATAAAACACGTGCACTTTGGGTTAATTGAGTTGCCATAGATTACTGCTCCTTGGTTTCTTCGCGTAACAGCAGTTGCTGCTCGATGGTTGCTAGAGACGATAAGGTCTTTTGCATTTTATCACTCAATGCCTGCTGCTGTTTTTTAGCATTGATTTGTTGTTTGATTTGCTGTTTTTGTAGCCACCAGTAATGTTTAATATCATCAGGCCAATAATATGCTTGATCGAGCTGTAAAAGCATTGTCAGCACTTTTTCAGGTGCTAAGCTATTATTTTTACAACTGAAGTTAAAATACGATTGAATTTCTCTCTTACCCACATACTGTTTCTTATCAGCAGCTAGTACAAAACCGCCACAAGACGAGGCATGCCAAGCAATCACTGTACTTGCCGATGGATAAGCCGGTTCCGTTTTGGGGCGAGGCTTTGGGTTTGGGTGGACCGCTTTCATTGAATCGGTGTTTTTTGTACTTGTATCACTCATTAACTCACACCCTGTCAATCCTATTAGGATAAAACAGGCCAAAAAAGCTGACTTAAAATCACAAGTCATATTAATTCACTCCTTGTTGAATCGGTATTTGAATAGTGAAACAGCAACCTTGAGGACTATTTTCCTCAACAGTAATTGTACCTTTAAGGTGTTCAATTGATTCTTTTACGATTGTTAATCCTAAGCCGCTGCCTTGGGAGTTTTCTATTTGGCTTGCTTTTGTTTGATAAAAAGCATTGAATATTTTGGATTTTTCATGCTCTTTAATCCCAATGCCATGATCACTGACTGTTATTATTAACTGACTCTCAATCAGTACGAGTTCAACTTTGACAGAGCTTTCATTGGCTGAGTATTTTAATGCATTAGAAATGAGCTGAATAAGGGACATTTCAATTAGCTCACCAGCCAAAGGAAGAGGCTTATCGGGTAAATTAGAATGCCAACACAAAGTTTGCTCGCGAGCTTGCAACCGGTGCTCAAAATGGTTATTTATTTTTTTTATTATATGACTGAATTCAACTTCATTTAAATTATCTTTACTGGTACGAATTGCATTGTAACTAAGCAAGCTCTCTATCATAGTACGTAAGCGTTCCATACTTTGAGTGATTAACACCAGCACTGCCTGCTGCTCTTTGTTTATAGGCCCTACGATTTCATCAGTCAGCAAATCAGTGCCTTCAACCATAGAGGCTAAAGGCGTTTTCAGCTCATGCGTTACATGGCGCAAAAAAGTGTCCTTTTGCTGCTCTAAGGTATGTAATTGAGCCTGCACCCATTGTAATTTATTACCTAACTCAACAAGCTCCGCAGATCCTTGCACTGATATCGTTTGTTGCCAATGTCCTTGCCCTAATTTATCTATCACGTTAGTTAATCCCTTTAAACGGCCACTAATACGCCATAGAAACCCCCCGCCTACTAACATAGTTAACGGCAGAAGTGCAACTAACCAATTTATAAAGGAGCTCTGTAACGCCTTTAATTGCTGTTGATTTTCAGCAATTTTTTGTTCATTTTTCTCTCGTAACCACAATGTTTGTTCATTAATAAGCTGACTAATTGGAATAAACAGCTTGGCATTTTGTGCATTTTCCTCAATAAGCTGTTTTTTTGTATTATGTAGCACGGTCAACAATGATTGCCATTTTTGCTTACCTTGTTCATTACTTAATACTATTAGTTCATCAATTGTCTCAAATGATGCGGTCCACTTATCTTTAATAAGTCCATCAAGTGATTCACTTTTTAATACCCAGTTTTGCCTTGTTGCTCGCTCTAAACTATTCAGGTCTTGCTTAAGGCTATTAAATGATTTGGTTACCTTGTAGTTGCTATCCACAATAATTTGAGTGGTGGCAAGCTGTTTATTTAACGCATTTAAAAAAATAATAACCACCAAAGACAGGGGCAATAAAGACAATAAAATACTAATCAAAAACTGCCCGATAAGACTCGGTCGCCACCTAAGCATAGTTTTGTATTTTTTGCCTATTGTCACTTGTATTACCCTTCCTTTTTAAATAGTCGTTTGTATGCCAAAACCACCTCATGGTGCAGAATTCAGCGTTTAACAGGGGCTTAATATCAAGGCGTTACTATGCAACAATGGCAGTCCCTTTAAAAGTAACAACAATGAGAGTAACTGCCTGCGAAACGCCCAGCAGGTTGGCTTAAAAGCGGTTTATACTGCGTTATTGATTTTAACAAGGGAACAACCATTATTTGCAACCAATGCCTTGCTTAAATCGCTTTTCATTCCAACGACGCTCGCACCTCTAGGTGGCCTGAGTATATTATCAGGCAGCTAACTTAGACACTCGCTGAATAAAACACTTTTAGATGCATTTTAAAGTCCTGCTGTAGCTAACTTGCAACACGCTAAGTGATTAGTTTAAAAGGTGTTTTTTATTTACACCCTTACCTTGTTGCAAAAAAGACACGCCACTGAGTATTTTTTTCTTACCTTACACTTTATGAAAATTTAACCATCTGATTTATAAGAAATAATATTATTGGCACTATTCTTGTTATCACTATCAATTAAATACAACATATATCATTAAAAAGGATGTTTATGAGCACTCGTGTAATCACACTATTTTGCCTAAGTGCAATACTAAGCTTTAGTGCAACTGCTTTAGACAGCAAGGCCATCTTCGCCGAGTTAGATAAGGATGGTAATGGGATGCTAAGCGAAGGAGAGGCATATGAGGATGCCATGCTTTATAAAAATTTTGAGCAAATAGATAAAGACCACAGTGGTCAAATTTCATATGCCGAATTTAAATTATTTATTCAGTAATCAATGTTAAGGAAACAAGATGAAACAATTAATAAGTGCATTTGCATTAATGTTTTTGGCCATTAGTGCGTCCGTTTTAGCCTCTCAACTCAATGTTAAATTTGCGCAATTTGACGTTAATTCTGATGGCGAAATATCACGTTTAGAAGCTAAAAAGAGCGATAACCTGTTTAAACAATTTAGCGATCTTGACGAAAACGGTGACGAAATGCTTTCTGAGCGCGAATTTGAACAACTAAAGCGTTAAGCAAATTAAAGTATTTGCCATAATCCCGGAGGGATTGTGTAAATGGATTTAATGTTGGGATTTAAATTATGGCAAATACTTTATCTTTAACATTCATTAAAGGAATAAATAATGAAAAACACAGCACTTATTTGTGGATTAATGATCAGTGTAAGCTTTGGTGCATCGGCACTAGATGTAAAGCAGCGCTTTGATCACTTAGATAAGGACAAAGATGGATTTTTAATAAAATCGGAACTTGATCCCCAACCGCAGTTACTTAATGATTACCAGCGCTGGGATAAAGACAGAGACAACCGTATATCCTTACTTGAATTTAAACACTATTTAACGAATAGCTTGTATTAAAATATGAACAAACAAAATATCATCGTATTGCCCCTGCTATTACTGACTAGCTTCAGTGGTTTTGCTATGACCAATACACAGGCAGATACGTTCAAAGCATTGGATAAAAATGAAGATGGCCTATTAACACGTGCAGAAACAGCGAGAGATCCTGCGCTTTGGTCGCGTTTTAATAGCTATGATACCGACAAAGACAGTCGTTTATCTCTTGCAGAGTTCAGCGTATATGCCAATAAATGAGCACATTTAAAGTTTTGTATATGTACTGGTGTTTTACTAATTAATACATAAGCATATGCTTTTACAAGGAGCCTTAAAAGTAACACAAATATTTTGCAGCACTGATATTCTCTGTTAATGTTTATAAAAACAACAATTAGATGACTCTCATAATGAAAAACTTGCTCGCATTATCCCTCTTTCTTCCTTTAATAGCAGTTGCTAATACCAAGGTTATTTACAATGCAAATGGTTACACCCCAACCTACAAAGGCGAGCTGACACAATTTTCAACCCTTGTGATAAAAGATGGTAAAGTGGTTAAGGTGGGTTCTGATGAGCTAAAAAACAGCTTTCCTGATGCTCAAAAACTCGATGCAAAGCAAAGAACACTTTTACCAGGGCTGATAGATGCCCATGGCCATGTTATTGGTTTAGGTCAAAACTTATCTCAACTGGATTTACGCGGCATTGAATCTGTAAAAAGTGTTCAAGCCAAGTTAGCTGATTTTGCGAAAGGCAAATCGGGCTGGATAATTGGCCGAGGTTGGAACCAAGAGCTTTGGCCTTCGAAGCAGTTTCCAACCGCTGCTGACCTAGATAAAATTATAAAAGATATACCAGTCGTACTTTCTCGCGTTGACGGTCATGCAATTTGGGTTAATAGTAAAGCAATGGCTTTGGCAAATATAACCGCATCAACTAAAGCCCCTACTGGTGGAGAAATTATTCGCACCCCAAATGGCGCGCCCAGTGGTATTTTTATAGATAAAGCCGAGGGGTTAATTACCCACTTTATTCCTTCACCTTCTGAGGCTGATATCAATCAAGCGCTCGATAAAGCAGGTAACCACCTATTAAGCCTCGGCATAACTTCCACTCACGATGCAGGTATCGATAAACAAACATGGCAAACCTATAAACAGCGCGCTGAACAAGAAACGTTACCCTTGCGGATTGTTGCGATGCTTAACGCGACGGATTCATCACTTGAAACAATGCTCAAGGCTGGTCGTTTTAAGGATATTAATGATTATATGTCTATTCGCAGCGTTAAAATTTACGCTGATGGCGCATTGGGTAGCCGAGGTGCCGCGTTAATTGAGGATTATGCTGACAGAAAAAATCACAAAGGTTTAATGTTAGAAACTCAGCAAAAATTAGAGGCATTATTTACCTTGAGCTTTTCTAACGGGTTTAGCGCGAATACACATGCAATCGGTGATCAAGCAAACAAAACGGTGCTTAATGCTTATGAAAACGTATTTAAACAAACCGGTGGGATTTTACTTCGCAACAGAATTGAGCACGCACAAATCGTTGCCCCGAATGATATCCCTCGTTTTAAAGCATTAAAAATTATTCCATCAATGCAGCCCGTCCATGCGACTTCTGATATGCATATGGCAGAGCAACGTTTAACGCCAGAGCAACTCACTGGCGCTTATGCTTGGCAAACTTTCTTAAATCAAGGCTCTGTTGTTGCCGCCGGTTCCGATTTTCCTGTAGAGCTGGCCAACCCTTTTCATGGTTTGTTCTCAGCAATTACAAGAATGGATCATCAACTACTTCCCAAAAATGGCTGGCGCGCAGATGAAGCGTTAAGCCGAGAAGACGCATTGCGAGCTTTTACTCTTGGAGGAGCATACGCTGCGCATCAAGAGTTTAAACTAGGCAGCTTAGAACAAGGAAAGTGGGCAGACTTTATTTTAGTTGATAAAGATTATTTCAAAGTACCAGTAGAAGACATTTATAACATTAACGTTGAACAAACTTGGATAGCAGGTGAACTAAAATACCAAAAGACAAATGTTAATAAAGTGGATACTGCAGAGTAATATTATTCTGCAGTTTTTGACTTTTTACGCTCAAGTTTAATTAAGTGATATAAGTTAACAAAGGTCAGTAACCCATTTGTTATTGCGACTGGCCATGCACTTATTGCAACACCATAGAGTGTAAATGCTATACACCCAGCAAAATTTAACCAGCGCAGTTTGACTACATCGCTCATCGTTAAAGAAGCAACAAGTAAAGCAGAAGCTATGTAACCTAAATATTCCCAACTCATTTGTTTTCCTAACTATTAAGATTAACACTATGGGTATTGCGATTTAGGTGCAATAGCGACACAATGTAGTACTGTATAAAAAACTAACTTACTTAAAACCTAAAGTAAGCTAAATGCATACTTTTAAATAATCGTTACACGGGATATAAAGGTGTCAAACTTGTATAAGTGCTGAGGCGCTTAAGCAAGCTAGTAAGTTAGTGTAAATTCTTAGAGTTTTAATGCTATCGCCATTAAGATGTAATAAATAGGACAATTGTCCGAAGAGCATATTTGATGTTTCAATATCATTTTTCGAGTTATCTAGTTGAGCAACTTCTCACATTTGCTGGTAGTCGATACCAGCAATCAAAAAAAGAAGTACTAATTCACCAAGATCAGCCTTTAACAAAGCTTGTGTTAGTACGTAGTGGCACGGTGTCATTTAGTTATGATGTGGGTAACGGCAGACGTCTGTTGCTTGGGCAGCTTGATTGTAATAATACACTAATTGGCGAAATTGAAGCTCTAAACAATAATCCGTGTATTTATACTGTAACTTGTTTTAGTGACGTGAGTTATAACTTAATCGAATTGAAACATTGGCGAGCCTTATTATTAGACAAGCCCGAGTTGAGCTTATATACAGCACAAACTATTGCTGCAAAATTTCAAGAAAATCAAAAAATAAACTTGGATAAGCTATTACTCCCTCTTGGTTACAACATTGCTAAAGACTGTTTATTACGAGCAGAAAATAATAACCCAACGTTACTGCGTGCTTACCCAACGGTCAACGCCGAAGCAGAGCGGTTTGCAACAACCGAGAGAGCCTATCGTCGTGTCGTATCAGAGCTTGTAGAGAAAGGCTTAGTAGAAAGGTCTAACAATGGTTTGAAGGCCGTTAGCCTTGATAAGCTCAGTGATTACGTGGATAGCTTTTCACAAATCTAACTATATTATCCTTTTAACGAATGCTATTATTAGTGAAATTAAACAAAACATACATAATTTAGCAATACAAAAGATGCTAAATTACACTAATAAGTTTTACATGGTATGCTTGTTACATTAGCATCTAAACTTTAGGTTAAGCGCTGAAAATACATTATTTGTACTCATCTTGTGTACTCTTGCAACACTGATTACAAATTTCTTATAAATTTAAAGAAAGTATATATAATGTTCACTTGACGTATATATAATGTGCGCTTATCCTTCATTAACAAAATTATTGTATCATAGCAAAAGTACCTCTTTAAGGGACCTCCAATGATACTAGTTTAACTGCAATTAAGTCTGTTTACTTAAAGAGAAAGGAAAGAAAGGTAACGATTATGGGAAATAATAATTTCAAGCTAACCAAGCTAGCGCTAGCTCTTGGCCTAACAGCAAGTCTAACGGCTTGTTTCAGCGACAACGATGACAACAAATACGAAAAACCACCAGTTAAGCCACCTGAAACGGTTGTAGTAGCTGTGCCGCCAGCGGCAGTTGAAGTTCAAGCTGGTGCGATAAGTGTAAACTTAGTTGACGCGACTGGACAACGTTTAGCTGACACAGTAACTGCGACTATAAAATTTACTTCGTCTGAAGACGGACTTTTAACTGCCGCGGGTGAAGCCCTGTCAGATGCAGATAAGTCGACAACAGCTAGTAACTTTTCTTTCACTATTGGTTCAATCCCTGCTGATGGCGTAACATATAATTACGTTGTATCTGCTGAAGGCTTTTTGAATAACTCTGGCAGTCTTAGCGTTACTGCTGATGACAATATATCTGCTCAAGAAATCAGATTAACACCAAGAACTCTTGCTGACTCTGATGTTGCAATCGTTGCAGAAACTAAAGGTTTATCAGACCTTGCTGATGAGGGTACAACCGTAGCATACGACCCTGCTTCTGGTTTATCTGTAACTGGTGACAAGACTGAAGTTGAACTTAAGCAAAGCATCCCTGCCGATAAAGCATCAAAAGCGACTGGTGGTACTACAGTAAAAATCAAAAGTGGCACCCAATTTTTAGATAAGGATGGTGCAGCATTAACTTCAGCTCCACAAATGACTGTTGCATACTTTGCCAATGAAGCAACACGTAACGATAATGAGACTGATGACGTTGCTGAAGAAAGCTCTTCGTTAGATGCATTTCCTGGTGGCTTAGCACTTTCAGTTGCTAACCCAGATGGTACTGATTCTCAGGTTGATGGTTCATTCACTTCAGGTGGTTTTGTTGCTATCGAACTTGTTGATGATGAAGGCAATAAAGTAAGTACATTTGGTGAAGGCAACACAATTACTGTTGCAATGGAAGTTGACAAGAAAACTTCTAACCCTTGCCCTGTAACACTTCCTGCTGACACAGATATTGCAACTTTCGCAGAAGAAAATGGCTTCAGCAAAGGTGTTTGTACTGTTGCGAATCCAACTCCACGTAAACTTGCAGCAGGCGATATTTTCCCTGTTTGGAGTTACGATGAAGATGAAGGTAAATGGTCATTTGAAAGCTATGGTGAAGTAACTGTTAATGCAAACGATGCTCTTGACGGTACTTATACTACATTTGACGTCTCTGTAGACGTTGATCACCTTTCTTATTGGAACTTAGATTACTTTAATAACAACCAATGTTCTAAAGTATCATTCGACATGGTTGACGCTAACGGTAATGCAAATGCTGATCAGGTTTCTGTGCTACTTGAAACTAATGGTTTCCGCAGAAAGTTAACAACTTACTATGGTGATTATTCTCAAGGTAACATTAACAACCCACCAAGCTTCCCTGTAAACATCAAGGTTCTTAGGGATGGTAAGAATATTCTTGACGGCTTATCTACGGACGTTGATGGTAATGCATCTAAGTTAAGTGTTAATAACCTATGTGATTTAAATGGCGAAACACTCCAGCTCACGACTACTGCATCTACCAAGATTTCAAAACAAGTTACGACTCAACTTGTTTGTAGCAATACAGAAGACTTTGAAGTAGCTGCGGCACCGGTTCCAACACCAACCTTTGCTTACTTAGAACGTAATGGTAGATTCAGTAACTACGTTTACGGTGAAGGTGCTACATTTAATCTTTCTTTAGATGAAGGTGCAATTTACACACTTTACTATTATGATTACGCAAATAGTGCTTGGTTAAATGAAGCCTTAGAAGTTAATACGACATCAGTGGCATTCGATATCCCAACTGTATGTGAAGTTGAAGAAGTTGAAGCTACAGGTTCTGGTTCTGGTTCTTAATTAGTACTAAAACATTACCTTCTAAAGCCGCGCATTTGCGCGGCTTTTGTTTATCTTACTATTAAGTTATTGCTTCATTTATATTATGGTAGAAGTAACTTTGGGTTTTAAAATTTAAAACCTCATTTAAATCTAAATTGGTTAATCACGTGACTTATTATAAAAAAACTCTCGCGACACTTTGTGCAATTGGTGCCAGCTCTTCTGCTTTTGCTGCTAATGATTTAAATCATGGCATTGCATTTAATGGTTTTACTGGAATTTTTCATACTCCGACAGCGGCTGTAATGAATAAAGGTGATGTAGATATAGGCTATAGCAACCAGCTTGAAATAAGAGATAAATACACTGACGGTCATAATTTCACATTTTCTGCGGGGCTTTTCGATGGCCTAGAGGTAAGCGGTCGAATTACTTCGTCGTCGATGCATGATAACCTTTATAGCTACGAAAATGACGGGCAAATTCGCGATCTCTCATTTAATGCTAAATATCAAATCCCATTTATTCCTAAAGACTGGTTTACTATCGCTCTTGGTGCAAAAGACATAGGTGGTGCAGCTAATAACTATGAAGCCTATTATGCTGTAGTTTCAAAAGAATTATGGGACTTTCGTTTTAGTGCGGGTATGGGGAGCTCTGACGCGCAAATAGGCCAACTTAACGGCGCTTTTGCAGGTGTTGAATATCAACCTTTCACTTGGCTATCTATCCTTGCAGAGCATGACTCAGAAGCTTTTAACCTTGGTGCAAAGGTGACTATTCCAAAAGAGTGGTTATACGACATTGCAACAGTTTCAATTAACAGCCGCTTTTACTCTAATACTGAGCTTGCTGATGAAGACACTTATTGGGGAATAAATATCAGTATGCCGCTAAGCGATCAAGCACAAAGCAGCTACACTGAACCTAAAGCAGCCCCCACACCTGATAATACACAAACAGCTTCTGTAGCAAAAAAAGATAGAAAACCACAATTTGAGGTGAGCACTTTAGCAAACTCAAACTCAATGCAAACTGTATCTAAGCCTAAAAAAGTAGAGCAATCTAACCAAGTTAACAATCAAAGCATACATGGCTTAAAATCGGCATTGAGCAATGATGGCTTTGAAAATCTGCGTGTGGGTTTATCTGATAGTGATTTAATAATAGTTGAATTTGAAAATTCAGTTTTTAACCGAAACGAAATTGATGCTTTAGGCCTTGTGTTAGGCCGTATTACTGAAAATTTCCCTGAAGGAAATAACGACTTTATTGTTCGTTTATCAAAATTAGACATACCTATATTACAAGTAAGTGGGCAACTAGAAAATTACCGACGCTTTATTAGTGAAAATATAACGCCTGATTTACTCGTTAAAACTCAATTTACTAGTCAAGATACGAAATCTATTAAATGGGCTGGAAATACAACAAAGACAAGTCCTTACTTTGTTCCAAGGGTTACATTTTCACCTTCTTTATCATCTAGGCATGCAACAGAGTTTGGCGTACTCGATTATTCATTAGCACTTCAAGCTGACTTAAATATTCCGATTTGGCAAGGTGCTGGTATAAATGTAACCGGCCAAGTAAATGTAGCAAACACAAGTCATTTTGAAGAGCGCAGAATTTTCTCAAATTCTCGTCAAGAAACAGGTATTAAACGTGCAGTTGCTTACCAGACATTTTCGCTTCCATTTAATATCTATAACCAAACTCAGGTTGGACTATTCCAAGATTACTTTGACTATATGGGTATAACTAATGAAACGGCGTGGCAAAGCCCAGCAGGTGCTCATAAATTAAAGGCTAAAATAGGCTATTTTGAATATAAAGATTACAACACCGATAAACGTGATTATTCGTTACTTTCATACCGTTATTTATGGGCCGAAAAAGATGTTTCCTTCCATATAACCGGCGGGCAGTTCTGGAATGAAGATACAGGCTATAAACTTGAAACGAAATTTTGGTTCGGTGATGCGAATTTAAGATTAATGTACATAGATACCGATGTACAAAAAGTTGGTATAGGTTTTAGTATCCCACTATCGCCTCGAAAAGATATGAGCGCAGGTAATTGGCAAGTCAAAGGTGCAAAAAATTGGGGTCACAGTGTGAACACTGTAATAAACCAAGATGTTAACCTAATTAATAGAACAAGCGCAGTGACACCTACATCGTCTATTGATCTTGATAAAACATTCTTTAACCAAGATAGAATGTCGAGTAGCTATATTTATTCTCACCTTGCAAGGTTAAAAGAAGCATTTGAAATATATAGATAATATTTAACCTGAACTCTGGTTAATAGATGTACTAATGTATTGATATTAAATCACAAATATATTTATTAGTCTCCAGCCGGAGACTTTTAGCGATAACAAGGCGAATTTACGCGTCAATAGCTAGCCTATTGCAAGTAAATTCAACGCAGTTAGCGTTGAAAGTAGCCGCTGGAGATAGATTTATTATCCAGAACTCAGGTTAAGAGATGTACTAATATATTGATATTAAATCACAAATATATTTATTAGTCTCCAGCCGGAGACTTTTAGCGATAACAAGGCGAATTTACGCGTCAATAGCTAGCCTATTGCAAGTAAATTCAACGCAGTTAGCGTTGAAAGTAGCCGCTGGAGATAGATTTATTATCCAAAGTTCAGGTTATTTAATATTAGCTCGTTGTTTTATTATTTAGTAATGCTTAATTTACTTTTCTAGCAATAAATCATGTATTTTTGCAAGGTCAGTTTTACCTTCTATGATCTCATCAGGCGTTAACCCTGAAAGTTCATGTGGGAAAACGAGCCACTCTTCAGATTCATGAATGTAATAATCTGGTTTCATATCAACTTTTGAGTTTTTCGGCTTGTAGTATGGGCATGCTACCCGGATATCTTTTGGTAAATTTAAACGCATTAACTCTGAAAGTTTTTCTTTTAATGCAAAAATACTGCGGCCAGAGTCAAAAACATCATCAACAATTAATAACGAATCACCAGCGTTGGCGTTTTCAATAATGTAATGTAAACCGTGAACTTTGATCTCTTTTGATTGCTGATTAATACCGTAATACGAAGACGTACGTACTGCGATATGATCAGTTTCAATGCCCTTATAGTCATAATATTCTTGCACAGCTATACCAATTGGTGCACCACCGCGCCAAATACCAATAATAAAATCAGGACGAAAGCCGTCTTGGTAAACTTGTGCGGCAACGCGAAAAGAATCTTCAAGCAATTGCTGCGCCGTGATGTAAGTCTTATCAGACATAATAGAAACCCCAGTGTAAGTAGTTCAATCAAGTGTAGTCTAAGCAAGACAAAGTTAACCACCTGAAAAGCTGTGGGGCGAGATTTTAGCGTAAATTAGGATAAAAAGCTTGTTTGCGGGGAATTTTTAATGGTTTGCAGCTAAAAACGAATCTAAACGTACAGCACAATGAGCCCTTTATAAAAATAGCACCTTATTTTCACAAGGTGCTATATTCATCTAGAGTGCTTATCTAGCCGCTTCTAGGCTAAATTATGCTTTTTCAAGTAATGTACGTGCAACGGTACGCATACCAACGGTGGTTGCGCCAGCAGCCCATTGGCCAGTGCTACCCATATTAAAGGCAGCGGCTAAGTCAATGTGCACCCAGCCTTTACCATCGTTTGGTACAAAACGCGATAAGAAACCTGCGGCATTTGATGCACCGCCATAACCGCCCCCTTTTTGCGCACGGCTATTTGCGGTATCAGCATAAGGCGATGGGCAGTTTTGTTGGTGCCACTTTTCAAGTGGTAATGGCCAACCTGCTTCCATTTCTTGCTCTGCAAAGCCTTCAACTTCACGTACAAACTCTTTATCAAGACCAAATAAGGCATTGTACTCTTGACCAACGGCAACCAGTGCAGCGCCTGTTAGAGTTGCAGCATTGATAATAAGCGGTGCACCTGTTTCACCTGCAGCCATAAGACCATCAGCAAGCACTAAACGTCCTTCAGCATCGGTATTTACAATTTCAACTGTTGTGCCATTTTTATAAGTCAAAATGTCACCTAGCTTGTAAGCATGGCCCGAAATCATGTTCTCTGCGCAGCATAAAAATAACTTGATACGTTTGTTGATACCACGGCTAATAGCCAAGGCAAGACCTGCAGTAACCGTGGCTGCACCACCCATATCGCACTTCATGCCCAGCATGCCTTCACTTGACTTAATTGAGTAACCACCTGAGTCAAACGTGATCCCCTTCCCCACTAATGCCGCATCAACAGGTGCATTGTCGTCCCCAGTTGGGTTGTAATCTAATGCTAGTAATACTGGCGGGCGCTCACTGCCACGACCAACAGCATGAATACCAATCCATTGCTGCTCAAGTAACGCATCGCCTTTAATAATCTGGTAGCTGACATGCTCTGGCGCAAGTGATTGAATAAACTCAGCCGCTTTACCTGCAAGGCTTTCAGGGAAAATATCATCTGCTGTGCCGTTGATCATTTCACGCGCCCATGTGGCAGAGCGTAATAATGAATTTAGCTCTTGGCTGTCCGTTTTTGCATTTTGTGCAAATTCAACGCCAGCTAACGTTTTCGGAGAAACAAAGCCTTGGTAAAACGCCCATTGTGTTTCAGTACACCAGCAGTCGCCAGCTAAAACTACATTTTTAACACCTTGATTGGCAATCGTACGCGCCGCTTTTTGCACGTTTTTTAAAGTCTCTTGCTCGGCTAGGTGAACTGTAGCACCGTGCTCATTAAATGAAAGTGTGGCGTTTTCGCCCCAATGAGATGCAGCCGCTTGTTCGCTTAATTGAACAACAAATTTTTCAGACATGTTAGAATACTCTTTGCGCTAATTAGTGGCATTGAGTCTACTATAGCTGGCACAACTTCCCAACCGATTGAGACCAAATAATGAAATTTGCTAAGCCATTACAACCAGCCACATTAATCAAACGCTACAAACGATTTTTAGCCGACTTACGCTTAGCGAATGGCACTGAGTTTACTGCGCATTGCGCTAACACAGGTAAAATGACAGGCTGCGCAGAGCCTGATTTCAAGGCATTTTACTCAACCAGTGATAATGCAAAACGTAAATACCCACATTCTTTAGAACTCACTCAGAACCAATTTCAACACCTCATATGTGTTAATACAGCAATGGCAAATAAAGTAGTCGAAGAGTCTATTCAAGCAAATTTTATTAGTGAGCTTAGCGGTTACCAGCAATTACAAAGCGAAGTAAAATATGGCCAAGAAAACAGCCGTATCGACTTTTTACTCAGCGACCCTAATCGCCCAAATTGTTATGTTGAAGTAAAATCAGTCACGTTATTAAGCCAAGATGCGCCAAAAACAGGCCAAGGGTACTTTCCTGATGCGCAAACATTACGCGGGCAAAAACATATTCGCGAATTAATAGAAATGGTTGAACAAGGCCATCGTGCAGTATTATTGTTTGCAGTTTTACATGAGGGCATAACCCAAGTGAGTGCAGCAAAACATATCGATGAAAAGTACGCACAGTTGTTAACTGAGGCGATTGCTAAAGGTGTTGAGGTATTGGCTTACAAAGCGAAAATTTCGGCCAAAGAAGTTACTTTGGCCGAAAAAGTAACATTTATTCCTTAGCTAGTGAAACATCCATTTCACCGATTAAATTAAGGTTAATATCTTCATCTTTGAACAATAATGGTCTGAGTGTGGCATTTTCAGAGTAAAAACGTGATTGATCATCAAAATGATCCGACGTTGAGTCTGAGCTTTGCGACATCGTTAGTAGTCCTTTGGCAACCGGACCACCGTCGGTGAAGTTCATCACAAACATCCAACTAGAACCATAATTGACCGGATAACCTGCACTACTTAGGTTTGAGCGTAGTGGTTCACCCGTAATAGCATCATTTAACGCTTGATGATCAATGTAAGGGATCAAAGTTGAACGAGTTGTGCCGCTACGATCGAATCGAAACACATTGAATCCACCTTCAACATGCATAGGGCCGCTCCACGGTAGTTTTTCCCCTGAGGCATTACCTCCTGCAAGCGTTTTCTCTACAAACTGCATTTGTGCAAGGGTTGCATCAAGTGCGATCCCATTACTTTGTAATGTAGCCACAGCATGTGCCAAGGTAACCAAGGCAGAGCCGTCAATACGCAAAGTATTAGGTGTGTTCGCAGGGTTCGTAACATCAAAATTATCTGCAAGCAACGTATCTGCATCAAATAAATGGGCAAACTCACGAATAAGTGCGGCACCTTTAGTTTCTAGGTTCATTGCGCCATTCCACTGCGCTAACACGCTACACGCTTGCGTTAAATCAATACTATTACCATTACTTAACATGACTGGTGTGTCACCTTGCGCTTGGCACTGAGCAACCAGCTGTTCAAACACCAGTTCACCAAGGTAAATGCGATCGCCAACAAGCGCTGTTTCAAGCTCATCCAGGGTGAATAAACCATCTTCGCCACCGCCATCTTTTAATAGCTGTAAGCCCATTCGAGTACGTAATGAAAGCGGTTTGTGTACATCACCATATTGTGCGGCAAAACCGAGTAATGGTTGCTCTGGATTGGTTACCCAATAACTATCGTTAGAATTTTGCACATAGTCGGTACGGTTTAACTGCGGCACTTTTTCAAAAGGTACATTGCCATCAGCTTCAAACAATTTTAAGTTACCGGGTACTAAATCAAACCCGGTCGATTCGCGCAGTGCAACGAGTTCAGGCTGAATACGAATCGCCATATTAGCGGTATCACCCACATTAAGCACTGTACTGTCATCTACGAAAAATACATTACCGTCTTTATCCGTTGCCATTGTATTGTTAAACGACACGCCATCAAACTGCGCAAACGAGGCTTTCATATCTTCTAGGCTACGCGCTTGGTTTAATGCTGACCACTGAGCAACTACGTCCATGTTGAACTCGTTGGCATCTTTAATCGTAAACGCGTGGCTATCATTCCAACCTAAGCCGTTTGCAGCCGGTGTTTCAATCATCAAGCCGTGATGACTGTAATAAAAGTCTTTTTCCAGCTCGATTGTCATACCCGGTGCGACCGCGACTTCAACCGAGACTTTTTTGCTGGTTATCGCATATTCATCATCTTCAACGCTATAACTCATGCGGTCATTTTCATTTAGTGCTAATTGATAGATTAAAAAATGCCGTGCTGTTGAAAATGTATGCGTCCAGGCAACATGTTCATTAAAGCCAATATTGATTACCCCTGGCATCCCTTGCAAACTGCCGCCCATCACATTCATGGCACCAGGAATGGTTAAATGTGATTGCCAAAATCGTAGGTTACCTTCGTGAGGAAAGTGTGGATTGGCTAATAACCCCCCTTTGCCATTGGCCATTTTATCTTTACCCACCCCCCAGCCATTTGACCCTAAATGCTCGTATTTTTTCTCTAGTTTAAAGCTTTTAGCTTGTTGATTGATATTTTTAACAACACTTGAAACTGCACTAGGTTCTGACGCTTTTGGGGTCGGTAAATATTCACCGCCGTCACCTGGATTGGCTAAAAATGCAAGATCTAAAAAGTTAGCTGAGCTTGCAAGCTGCACTGTTGCCATGGCGTATGCCAACATATCTTCTGGGGTTAATTCAAACACCCAAGGCTGGGAAGCGCATTCTGGGGCTAAGTTATCAGTGCCAGTATCGCTTACATATTTGTTAAAACCTTGCACAAAGCCTTCATAATGCGCGCGGCTATCGTCATTTAGTTCATTATAATGCTCTTTCGCATAGGCGTTAACGCCTAAAGCTTTATAGCCAAAGTCAGAAATTAAATGCGCTGAATCACCACTGCCAGGGACTTTGTCTGGGCCAAAATATTTAGCTCGTTCGCCACGCGTTTTCACAATTTGATCCAGTAATAAACAACTATGATCTTTGGCATAGGCATAGCCACTACCAAACGCTAAGCTTTCTAAGTTATCAGCCTTAATATGTGGCACCCCAAAGGTCGTCCAGCGAATATTTGCATCGAGCTTATTATCGTCATCAAATGCTGTAATTACAGGTGCGGGTTCTGGGTTTGGCTCAACGACTATAGGTGGCGGCTCAACAGTATTTTTGTCATCATCGGAGCCGCATGCGGTTAATAATAAGGCTGCAGCAATACTAATAGAGAGTGTGTGAAGTTTCATTGTGGTTCCTTGTTGGTTAATCTGAATGCTATAGACAATAAGCTGAAGCTATTACCCTTAATTCTGATTACTCTTTGTTTTTATCCAATGGATACCATGCCTTATAAAATTGTCTAAATCTTGACTCCTCACGCAAAAAATTGACTTTACGCGCCAACTAATGCAGCTTGATGTTATCTATTTATTAAAAAGTAACTAAAATGTATTTTGTTAGTAGCCAAATAATTCGCTCCTTAGTGCACTTTTTGATAGCACAAGGGCTTGCTCCAGAAGCAGTAAATAAACGTTTACTAAATCGTGCGAACCACCTCGATGATAGCCGTTATAAATATCCAGTTTCAGATTACGAACAGCTAATGACATTTGCAGCACAACACCTTTGCTGCGATCATATCGGATTAAAGTTCGGTCAATCTTTAAAAACGCAAAGCTGGGGTTTACTGGGTCACATTGCGCTAGTGAGTGATTCTTTAGGCAAGGTGCTGCAACACGCTTTACAACTTAATACATTAGTAAGGAATGTGGGGATTATTCAACTGCACCATGAGCAACAAACAAGTCATTTAAGCTGGTACCCAAGTACTAAAATACAGCATTATATGGTTGATGAGCTATTTAGTAGTTGGCTCTCTTTCGCAA
This sequence comes from Pseudoalteromonas sp. 3D05, assembly GCF_002723455.1. Classification (GTDB taxonomy): domain Bacteria; phylum Pseudomonadota; class Gammaproteobacteria; order Enterobacterales; family Alteromonadaceae; genus Pseudoalteromonas. The sequence goes on from NZ_PDUS01000004.1 coordinate 140,585, forward strand.
AATATTGCAGTTTTAAAAACACAGATTTATCGCTTATAAAGGTACAACTTACTAGATCTGAACCCAAGCCTGAGAGTTTGCGCGCATATAAAGCCGTATTTAATTGTCCTATAGAGTTCCACGCAACAACCAATACGCTTAGCTTTAAAAGTAACATGCTTAGTAGTCCACTTAATTCAGCAAACCAAGAACTAGAGCAATTACTGTCAGCACAAGCAATTGAACTTATTAGTGAAAATGACCGTATAAACCAGCTTAAAGCATACATAACCGCACACTTTCCCAATGTACCTAATGTTGAACAAGCAGCAACACAGTTTGGTTTTAAAAAACGCAGCTTACAACGTTATTTAACTGAACAAGGCTGTAACTATTCAATGCTGGTTGATGAACTTCGCAAATACCATGCGAAGCGTATGTTGCTTAATAAGTTTAGTGTATTGGAAGTAAGTAACCGATTAGGGTTTTCAGAACAGAGTGTATTACAACGCGCATTTAAGCGTTGGTATGGTTGCTCACCAAAAAAGTTTTTAACACAAATAAAAAATTAAGTTGTATTAATTATTTTTGCCCATATAACAAGGCCAGTAAAAAAATCACACTGTGATTAAAAAGCAATCAAAATAATCGCCTGATACCTTTTAAAGCAGTAAAAACAAATTAACCACAGCTAATTAATTAAAAATAAATTTGCCTAGGCCATAGGATTCTGTTATTTATAGCCGCCGGCTAAAGCTGGGCATTATATTAAGGATTTAGGAGAAAGTTATGCCAGACCAAAAAAAATTAGGGTTATTGGCTCAGGCCGGATTAGAACCGTACCAAGAAAAACCGGGCGAAGAGTATATGAATGAAGCACAACGTGCTCATTTTAAAACTATTTTGGAAGCATGGCGCAACGATTTACGTAACGAAGTAGACCGCACGAAGTCGCACATGCAAGACGAAGCTGCTAACTTTCCTGATCCAGTTGACCGCGCTGCACAAGAAGAAGAGTTCTCTTTAGAACTTAGAACACGTGACCGTGAGCGTAAACTGATCAAAAAAATTGAAAAAACAATTATCCTTATCAAAGAAGATGATTTTGGATTTTGTGAATCATGTGGAATTGAAATTGGTATCCGTCGTTTAGAAGCACGTCCTACAGCTGATTTATGCGTAGACTGCAAAACACTTGCCGAAATCAAAGAAAAACAAGCTGGACGCGGTTAATAACTTTTAAGTTAAACCATGTCGATAACCACAGCCGTTACTGCGCCACTGCGCAATTATCGCGGACGCTTTGCGCCGTCACCTTCTGGGCCTCTTCACTTTGGCTCCTTGGTTGCGGCTGTGGGCAGTTACCTAGATGCAAAACATAATCAAGGCAGCTGGTTAGTTCGTATTGAAGATATAGATACAACCCGAGTTGTAAAAGGCGCCGCTGACGACATTCTCAAAACACTAGAGGCCTACGGCTTGTATTGGGATGAGCAAGTTGTTTATCAAACTCAGCGCCATGAATTATATCACCACTATGTAACGATGCTAAAAGAGCAGCACTTGGTTTATGCGTGTGACTGTTCTCGCAAACAAATAAAAGCGCTTGGCGGAATATACCAAGGTCACTGTAAAAGCCGCTTTGTGGATGCAAGTAAGTACGCACTTCGCCTCACTCAATGCCACCCCACAATTCGTTATTTTGACTTGATTCAAGGTAATGTTGTTGTAGATTCAGCCCTCGCCCATGAAGACTATATTATAAAACGCAGCGATGGATTATTTGCTTATCAACTTGTGGTTGTTGCTGATGATATTGAGCAAGGGATCACTGATGTAGTACGAGGCGCAGATTTATTAGAACCAACTGCAAGGCAGTTAAGCTTATTTAAGCAGCTTAAAGCTCCAATTCCTAATTACGCGCACTTACCTTTGGCCGTTGCAAAACCAGGATTTAAATTATCTAAGCAAAATTATGCACCCGCCATTTGTAAACAAAATCCAAAGCCCAGTTTATTCAACGCATTTGAGTTTTTAGGGTTAGCACCTAAACCAAAAATATCCACACTCAGTGTAGAGAAAATGATGGCATGGGCTATCAATCGCTATGACCTCCAACACGTACCAAAAGTACCACAAATTCAGATTTCTCAAGCTGACGCTAACCAAGCAACCATTTTTAAGCAACTAATTAAGTAATTAATACCTAAATAGCGTTTATTTTAAAGCCACCAACTTAATTTTTAAGCTGCGCTGGTATATTATAAGCCACGCAATACGTTTATCGCCAAGTATGCACATTCCTCGTGCAGTTAATATCAAAATACAGCTATACTTGGTTTGATTTTTGATGGATATGCCGTCAATTAACAGAATTCTGTAGGAGACAGATTATTATTTCCAAGCTTTTTCAATTTTGTCGGCAAATTATTGGGCCAAATGGCACTCAAACATCTCAACCAGAACAAGCGCAAAGCTTGCCTTTGGTTATTGGACGTAATGAGCACGGTATTTCGCGTAAACAATTTAGTCCAAATGCAATTAAAGTATTATATCGCCTGAAAGATGGGGGGTTTGACGCCTACCTTGTGGGTGGTTGTGTTCGTGATATTTTGCTAGGGCAACAGCCAAAAGACTTTGATGTTGTAACTAATGCCACACCAGAACAAGTAAAAAAGCTATTTCGTAACTGTCGTTTAATTGGTCGCCGATTTAGATTGGCACATATTGTTTTTGGCCGAGAAATTATTGAAGTTGCAACAATGCGCGGACACCATGAAGCCGCTGAAGATAAAAATCAAATCAGTCAATCTAGCGATCAAGGTCAACTGCTGCGAGATAATGTTTTTGGCAGCATTGAAGAAGATGCTGAGCGCCGCGATTTTACAATCAATGCCTTATATTACTCTATTAATGACTTCTCAATTCATGACTTTGCCAACGGTATTGCCGCGATTAATGCAAGGCAAATAGAGTTAATTGGCGACCCACAAACTCGCTATAGAGAAGACCCAGTTCGAATGTTGCGCGCAGTGCGCTTTGCCACAAAGCTTGATATGACGATTGCGCCTGCAACTGAAAAGCCAATTAAAGAGCTAGCAAGTCTGCTTGATAACATTCCTCCAGCGCGGTTATTTGAAGAAACATTAAAGCTTTTCTTAAACGGCAAAGCCGAAGAGAACTTTCTTATGTTGCGCCGCTATGGTTTATTTAAGTCATTATTTCCAGCGCTTGATAAAATCTTAGATAAAAATACTGAGGGATTAGAGCATTCTCTTATTCAGCAGATGTTCCGCAATACAGATGAACGGATTAACGCGGATAAAAAAGTCACACCAGCTTTCATCTTTGCTGCTCTATTATGGTTCCCGTTATTAAAAATAGCGAAACAGCTACAACTGAGTGAACAACTTTCAGAGTATGATGCGTACACCCAAGCAATGAATAAAGTGCTCAGTGAGAACGCACAACACATTGCCGTGCCTAAGCGTTTCACCTTGGGTGCACGTGATATTTGGCATATACAGCAGCGCTTAGACAAACGCTCAGGCCAACGTGCATTTAGGTTGACTCAACAACCTCGCTTTAAAGCCGCTTATGACTTTTTACTCTTACGCGTGCAAGCGGGTGAGCATCAACACCAAGAACTTGCAAATTGGTGGAGCGAATACCTAAGTAAAGACGTAAATGGCCAGAAAGATATGGTTAGAGCATTAGGTAGCCAAGGTGCACCTAAAGGCCGACGCCGATCACGTCGTCGTAGCAGCCCAAAACCGGCAACTGAGTAACAAAATGGCAACTGTATATCTTGGTCTAGGGGCTAATTTAAACGCCCCTCGTGAGCAGTTAAACAATGCTATTTTAGCCTTACAAACGCTTCCCCATTGCGAGCTTATTAGTGTGTCTCATCACTATGCTAGTAAACCGATGGGCCCAAAAGATCAGCCGGATTATGTCAATGCCGTAGCGGCTATAAATACATCTCTACTTCCCGAGCAGCTTCTTGATTTTACACAAAAAATTGAGCTAGACCACGGGCGTGTTCGTAAAGAAGAGCGTTGGGGTCCACGCACGCTGGATATCGATATTTTATTATTTGGAAATCAAGTAATTAATACTGAACGGCTAACAGTTCCCCATTATGGTTTGACTGAGCGTGAGTTTGTTGTCTATCCATTACTTGAAATTGCGCCTGATATCACATTGCCAACTGGCAAAAGATTAACAGATATTACCGCAACATTAGCATTAAACGAATTACAACAATTACCTCTGTAATTAATTTCAGGGCGTTGCCTACGAGGATATTATGTCTAAAATAACAGTCTCTACTCTCAATAAAATGAAAGCAGAACAACAAAAAATAACCGCTTTAACCGCTTACGATGCCAGCTTTGCTAAGCTCTTTTATGATAACGGTGTTGACGTTGTTTTAGTAGGTGATTCTCTTGGTATGGTGCTACAAGGTGGTGACGATACCCTTGCAGTAACAAATACAGATATTGCCTACCATACTCGCTGCGTGCGTGCTGGTAGCCGTGATTTATTTGTCATTGCAGATATGCCGTTTATGACCTATTCAAGCCCACTGCAAAGCTGCGAAAATGCAGCGCAACTCATGCGTGCAGGGGCTAACATGGTTAAGTTAGAAGGGGGGGAATGGCTGTACGATTCAATTACAGCCCTGACACAACAAGGTATTCCTGTATGTGGGCACTTAGGACTCACGCCTCAGTCTGTGCATGTTTTTGGTGGCTTTAAAATTCAAGGCCGCATCGAAGAGCAAGCTAAAAAGATGATTACAGATGCACAAGCGCTTGAAAAAGCAGGCGCACAAATGATTGTGCTTGAATGTATACCTGCTGAGCTTGCAAAACGTATTACAGATGCGGTCGATATTCCGACAATTGGTATTGGCGCAGGAAATCAAACTGATGGTCAAATTTTAGTTATGCATGATTTGGTGGGAATTTCTGCAGGTTACATCCCTAAATTTTCGAAAAACTTTTTATTAGAAACAGGTAATATGCCTGATGCCGTTAAAAAATACTGCAATGATGTTAAAAGTGGCACCTTCCCAAGCGTTGAACATGAGTTTAAATAATGCAGTCTATAACTGAAATAAAATCATTACGCAGTCAAATCAAAGCTTGGCGTCAAGTCGGCCTTAGTGTTGCATTGGTTCCTACAATGGGAAATCTGCATCAAGGTCATTTCTCACTGGTAGAAAAAGCAAAAACAATGGCTGATAAAGTTGTTGTTAGTATTTTCGTTAATCCAATGCAGTTTGGTGAAAGTGAAGACTTAGATAGTTATCCGCGTACGTTGAATGCTGATAAACAAGGGCTAGCTGAGCTGGGCACCGATATTGTTTTTACTCCCACTGTAGAAACCATTTATCCAAACGGTTTAGGCGCACAAAGTTATGTTGATGTACCTAATATTTCAATGGGTTATTGTGGTGGGTCTCGCCCAGGTCATTTTAAAGGTGTTGCAACCGTAGTAACTAAGCTATTTAATTTGGTTCAACCTGACTTTGCCTGTTTCGGTGAGAAAGACTTTCAGCAGTTACAAGTTATCAAAACGATGGTGCGCGATTTATCTATCCCTGTTGAAGTGATCGGCGTTGCAACTACTCGTGAAGTCTCAGGACTTGCGATGAGTTCTCGTAATGGTTACTTATCTGATCAACAAAAAGCTACTGCGGCTAATTTATTTAAAACATTATCTTACGTTGCAGCGCAGTTAAAAGCTGGCCAAAATGACTTTTCAGCTCTTTGCCAACAAGCAAAGCAAACGCTGAGCGATGCAGGATTAAAAGCAGATTATTTTGAGATAGCACAGCGCGATACCTTAAAAAGCGCTACAGTAAAAGATGAACAATTAGTCATTTTAGCTGCTGCATATTTAGGTAATGTGAGGCTAATCGATAACTTACAAGTTGATATAATAAATTAGGGATAAAAATGAATTCACTACTTAAAATAGCTAGTACCACTTTACTTGCTGGACTTTTGCTAGGCTGCCAAAACCAGATAGAAAATCCAGAAATGCAGCAGTGTGCACAACAAAACTACCAATGTGAGCTTAACTGTGAGCAACAAAGCACAGGGGAAGGCATGGTACACAAAGTATGCAGTACAAAATGCATAGAAACATTCAATCAATGCAAAGCCAATGCTGAGAAGCTAGGGGAAATGCAATAATAATAGTTTAAAGCTTATCAACCTTACTCTGATAAGCTTCTGTGCTCTGCTTAAGCAAACCCTAACCACAACTAACTAACCTAAATTTGAATAACTAATCAAATATTAATAAGTCATTAAAACGAACTTTAAAGAGTGTGTGAAGTTCAGGGTCTGTTGAACTTCCAAAGTTAAATTTGCAAAGGTCAACAGACCCCAGTGTTACTAGCCATAAAAAAACCGCCTTTATTTATAAAGGCGGTTTTTATTATTATCAATTATATGATTATAAAAGACCTAGTTTCTTAAGCTCTCTCATTGCCATCGCGCCTGACAATGGCACATAACCGTCTTTCTCTACAATCTTTTGACCGCTTTGAGAAAGTACCATTTTAAGGAACTCTGCATCAATTGGAGAAAGTGGTTTATTAGGGTGCTTGTTAATGTATACGTACAAGAAACGAGATAACGGGTATTTACCTGTTGCTACGTTATCCAGGGTAGCATCTACGAACTTGTTTCCTTTTTTAGCCAGTGGAACAGTACGAACACCCGATGTTTTGTAACCGATACCTGAGTAACCGATTGCATTTACAGAAGATGAAATTGACTGTACAACTGATGCAGAGCCCGGTTGTTCATTTACATTGTTACGGAAATCACCTTTACATAAAGCCATTTTCTTAAAGTAACCATACGTCCCTGATACAGAGTTGCGACCATAAAGCTGAACATCTTTAGCTGCCCAATCACCAGTTAAGCCTACATCGCTCCAGCGAGATACTTCATCTGATGCGCCACATTTACGCGTTGATGAGAAGATAGCGTCAACCTGATCAATACGAAGACCTTCAATTGGGTTATCTTTGTGAACAAATACAGCAAGAGCATCAATTGCAACACGCACTTCTGTTGGCTTGTAACCATAACGTTTTTCGAACGATTCAATTTCTTTTGACTTCATCTTACGGCTCATAGGGCCGAAATTTGCAGTACCTTCAGTTAAAGCAGGTGGCGCTGTTGAAGAGCCCGCAGCTTGAATTTGAATATTTACATTAGGGTAGAAGCGCTTATATTCTTCAGCCCAAAAAGTCATCATGTTGGCAAGAGTGTCAGAGCCCACTGATGAAAAGTTGCCTGAGATACCTGTTGTTTTCTCATACTCAGGTATCGTTTTATCTAAAGCTAGCGCTTGTGCAGATACTAATGTTGTAACAGCCACACCCATTGCGGCAACTAAACTTTTAAATTTCATAGGGGTTACTCCGATTTGTTCGTCCCATTTCCTAACTGCTGACTACTTTAAAGCCATTAAATGACAGTTAGATTACTTAATTGTTGCACTTTTATGACTTTCAAGTGTTTTTGAATTACCACTCTCTACAAGCTTCTCTTTTGAGAACGAAAAAGAGAAACATGAGCCTTCACCAAGCTTACTTTTTATTTGTAAATGGCTATCATGGCGTGTAAGTACATGCTTTGTTATCGCCAAGCCTAAACCAGAACCACCCGTTGTTCTACTTCTGGCTTTATCTACACGGTAAAATCGCTCAGTGAGGCGGTTAATATGTTCTGGCGCGATACCATCACCATTATCAACAACAGAAAAAACGGCTTGATTGTCTACTCGTAGCCAACTTACGGTTATTTTCCCGCCTGGTTTAGTGTAATGAATAGCATTAAACACTAAATTAGAAAACGCACTTCGCAGTTCATCCTCAGCGCCTTTAATATCAAGCTCTGTATCAACCTCAAATGTGAGCTCATGCCCTTTGTCTTGATTAAGTGACTGGGCCTCAGTGCGAATATACGCCAATAACTGAGGGACATTGATTGCTTTATCATTATCTTGTCGTCTTACGCCTTCGATGCGTGACAATGATAATAATTGATTTACCAAGCTATCCATACGCTTACACTGTTCTAACATAGTATTCTGCGCTTTATTCCATATAGCAGGCGGTGGCATCATATCGCCATCAAACATTTCTAAATAGCCTGTCACTACCGTCAAAGGTGTGCGTAACTCATGCGACACATTTGCAACAAAGTCTTTGCGCATTTGTTCTAGCTGCTTTAAACGAGTAACATCCCTCACAACCACCATAAGCTGTGAGCTTGCGTATGGCATGACACGGTATTCCAGTACTTGCTCAACACTGTGTGTATTTTCAAGTTCAAGAGCTTCATCAAATTTTTCTTGGTGCATATATTTAGCAAATTTAGGATCACGAATTAGATTATCTAAACGTTGTCCATGATCAGCAGGCCACTGCAAACCAAGTATTTTTAACGCCAATTGATTACACCAAACAATACTAAGATCCCGCTGTAACACTACAACAGCATCAGGGACAGCTTCAGCACCATCACGAAAGCGGCGAATTAGATCTGCAAGTTCATTTCTCTTTTTGCGATTGCGATGCTGTAGATGATAAATTCCTTCAAAAACTTGTTCCCATGCACCTTCACCTTCCGGTGGATTAAAACTGCGTTGATTAAGTAGCCAATCACTGAGTCGGTAAAGTTGATGATAATGCCAAACTAATAATGAAAATGAGCCTAAAAATAAAAGCAAAAATGGCGCACCAATAAGCACGCCAATAAGTAGTAGGGGTAAAAAATAGATAAGCAAACGCTTAGCAAGCGCTTGCTTATTAACAACTCGATACATAAACTCACTTTACCTTAGAAAAATAAACTTAAGCTAATAAAGTCATTAACTTAACGTTTAAGATACTATAGTTTACTCGAAAAACGGTAACCTGCGCCTCTCACCGTCTGAACCAGTCTATCATGTCCCAGCGGAGCTATCGCTTTACGCAAACGACGAATATGCACGTCGACTGTTCTGTCTTCAACATAGACATTAGTCCCCCACACATTATCTAGCAATTGTTCTCGGCTATATACGCGCTCAGGGTGAGTCATAAAGAAGTGCAATAATCTAAACTCTGTAGGGCCCATGTCCAGCTCGCTGCCATCAGAAGTTACGCGATGTGAAATTGGATCTAAGCGTAAACCGTGTACCTCAATCGCCTCTTCTAACGACGTTGGTGAAACTCGGCGGATAACCGCTTTAATGCGCGCCATCAGTTCTTTCGGTGAAAATGGTTTCGTTACATAATCGTCAGCACCGACTTCTAAGCCTCGGACTTTATCTTCCTCTTCGCCACGGGCTGTTAGCATGATGATAGGGATTTTGCGAGTATGCTCATTTTGTTTAAACTTTTTAGCAATTTGAATACCACTGCCACCTGGTAACATCCAATCCAGTAGAACCATGTCTGGATATGGTTCGACCATGGCTGCAATAGCAGAATCGTAATCTTCGGCCTCAATTGCTTGAAATCCATTTTGTTCTAATACAAAAACTAACATTTCCCTAATAGGCGCTTCGTCATCGACGACAAGTACTTTACGTGACATTCCAATTCTTCTCTTTCGTTATCGAACTTGTTTTCATTATTATGACTAAGTATGACATTTTTATGAAAGTGTAACGTGTAAATTAAAATGAGCGAAAAAAAAACACAAACAACGCAAAAAAAGTATTAAAACTCATCAATTAGACTTGGTTCAAGCAACCTTTTCTTACTTTACTGCAAATGAAGTAGATCAGTAACCAATATAATTAATCTTCAGCTATTAGCTTTTTAGTTTTAAAAATAGCCTCAGCCTATTCCAATGTAAAAATAAGTTATGGATCAAATTCATACCAAGTAAACAAATTCGGATCATGCTTATACTAACTAACTTGGATCTGGGATCATGATTGTACTAACACAAGAATGTAAGGCGTTGATCATTTGTACAAACGTTACAATTTACGCTGGATTTTCAAACAAAAAGCACATATTAGATCGTGATCCTTAGTAAAAGACTGATCTCAAGAATAAAGCGTTGGTAAAAACCCGATCCTTTCCTTTATTAGTTAGTAAGGGAATGATCTTTCTTAATTGTGCGGGCATAAAAAAAGCCAGCTCTTTGCAGATACTAGCTTTATTTTCAATCTATTAAGTTACTTAACTTGTGGATCTAACTCACCAGATAAGTATTTAAGATGCATTTCATCAAGTGAGATTGGCTTGATCTTACTTGCTTGACCCGCAGTGCCAAACGCTTCATAGCGCGCTACACAGATCTCAGTCATTGCTTTCGTTGCTTCAGCAAGGTATTTTCGTGGATCAAAGTTTGATGGGTTTAGTGCTAAGTGACGACGAATCGCACCTGTTGATGCTAAACGTAAATCTGTATCAATGTTTACTTTACGAACACCAAATTTAATACCTTCAACGATCTGCTCAACTGGAACACCATACGTTTCAGGGATTTCACCACCATATTGATTGATAATTTCAAGCCACTCTTGTGGTACTGATGACGAACCATGCATAACAAGGTGAGTATTAGGAATACGTGCATGTATCGCTTTAATACGATCGATTGCTAAGATGTCATCCGTTGGTGGGCGTGTAAATTTATAAGCTCCGTGAGAAGTACCACAGGCAATTGCAAGCGCATCACAGTGAGTTTTGCTAACAAAGTCAGCGGCTTCTTCTGGATCTGTTAGCATTTGATCTGTAGTTAATTTACCTTCAGCACCAACACCGTCTTCCTCACCAGCTTCGCCAGTTTCAAGAGAACCTAAAACACCTAACTCGCCTTCAACCGATACACCGCATGAATGAGCAAGCTCAACTGTTTTACGTGTTACATCAACATTATACTCATAGCTTGAAGGTGTTTTCCCATCAGTCATTAATGAGCCATCCATCATTACAGATGAAAAACCTAACTGGATTGAACGCTGACAAACGCCAGGTGAAGTACCGTGATCCTGATGCATAACCACTGGGATGTGTGGCCATTCTTCGATGGCAGCTAAAATCATATGACGAATAAATGGGGCGCCAGCATAGGCACGAGCACCGGCTGAACCTTGCACAATTACAGGGCTATTTGTTTTATCAGCCGCCATCATAATAGCGCGGATTTGCTCTTGGTTATTAACGTTAAAAGCTGGCACGCCGTAACCATTTTCAGCTGCATGATCAAGAAGTTGTCGCATACTGATTAAAGCCATTGGGTATTCTCCAAATTATCGATAGCTGCGTTAACGCAACACTACCTAGTCGAACGGAATAGTTTAATTCGATGCATTCACTGCATCACGACAGTCTTGGCACTTGCCAAACCTACCGCCAACACAAACCAGTAATTAAATAAGGGTGAGAGGTATTTAATTAATGGTGTTAGCCGGTGTAAGTAAATTTACTTACACCAACAAGCATGCTCGTTTTATTTAGCACGCTCTTCTAGCATAGCAACAGCTGGCAATTTTTTCCCTTCTAAAAATTCAAGGAAAGCACCGCCACCGGTTGAAATGTATGAAACTTTATCGCCAATACCGTATTTATCAATCGCTGCTAGCGTATCGCCGCCACCAGCAATTGAGAACGCGTTTGAATCAGCAATCGCTTGTGCAATTGCACGCGTGCCATTACCAAACTGATCAAATTCGAACACCCCAACAGGGCCATTCCAAACAACAGTACCAGCGTTGGCAATAATTTTAGCTAATTTACTCGCTGTATCCGGGCCAATATCAAAAATCATATCATCACTGGTTACTTCACTAACATCTTTTAATGTTGCAACCGTTGATTCTGAAAATTCATTACCCACAACAACGTCGGTAGGCACTGGTATTTCACCATTGTTACTTTTAGCTGCTGCGCATAATTTATTTGCTTCATCTATCAAATCAGCTTCATAAAGTGATTTACCTACAGGATGACCTGCCGCAGCTATGAAAGTATTTGCAATACCGCCACCAGTGACTAGCTGATCAACAATCGTTGAAAGTGAGTCAAGTACTGTTAATTTGGTTGATACTTTAGAACCACCAACAATAGCAACAAGCGGACGTGCTGGGTTATCAAGCGCTTTTCCAAGGGCTTCTAGCTCTGCTGCCAATAAAGGGCCCGCACACGCAACGTCGGCAAATAAACCAACGCCATGGGTTGAAGCTTGTGCACGATGAGCAGTACCAAAAGCGTCCATTACGTACACATCACATAGTGCAGCAAGCTTTTTAGACAATGCCTCGTCGTTTTTCTTTTCGCCAACATTAAAGCGTACGTTTTCAAACACAACCACTTCATTATCAGCGATTTCAACACCATCTAGGTAGTCTTTTTCAAGGCGTACTGTTTGTTCTAGTGCCTCATTTAAATAATCAACAACTGGAGCCAATGAAAACTCTTCGTTGTATTCCCCTTCCGTAGGACGGCCAAGATGTGACATCACCATTACTTTTGCGCCTTTTTCAAGGGCTAGTTTGATACTTGGTAATGCTGCACGAATACGTGCATCTGAGGTCACTTTACCTGCTTTGACTGGTACATTTAAATCTTCACGAATTAAAACGCGTTTGCCGTTTAAATCTAAATCTACCATATTAATGACCGACATGGACTTCTCCTTAGTTAACGATACTGACTTGAATAAAAATTCTTAATTATATTTCTAGTTTTCTGCAACCATCATACACCGTGCGGTGTCAATCATACGGTTGGCAAATCCCCATTCATTATCACACCAGACTAATAACTTTATCAGTCGTTTATGACTAACTCGTGTCTGCGTGCCATCAATAATACATGAGTGTGCGTCATGGTTAAAATCAACAGAGACCAATGGCTCCTCTGTATAACTTAAAATACCTTCTAATCTATCTTTCGCAGCCGCTTTTAAAGCTTTATTTACTGTAACTAAATCTACGTCTGTATTGACTGTGACGCTCAAATCCATCGCCGTAACATTGATAGTAGGCACTCGCACAGCGATGGCTTCAAATCGGCCATGAAATTTGGGTAAAATCCGCTCAATACCGCGTGCTAACTTTGTGTCTACCGGAATAATTGATTGGCTTGCTGCACGAGTACGGCGTAAATCATGGTGATAAGCATCAATGACTTGCTGATCATTCATCGAGGCATGAATAGTGGTGATTGCACCCGATTCAATTTCAAATGCATCATCAAGCACTTTAATGACAGGTACAATACAGTTTGTTGTACATGAGCCGTTAGATACTATTGTGTGCGCAGCGGTTAATTCATCGTCATTGATACCATAAACGATAGTGGCATCTACATCAGCATCCGCAGGTTGAGAAAATAATACCTTTTTTGCGCCCGCATTTAAGTGAAGTTGTGCATGTTCACGAGAATGAAACACCCCTGTACACTCTAGTACCACATCGATATCAAGTACCTGCCAAGGAAGTTCACACGGATTTTCTTCGCAAAATAATGCAATTGAATCGCCGGCAACATTGATACAATCTTCACCGAGTGTAACAGGAAATTTGAAACGTCCATGAGACGTATCATATTTAAGGAGGTGAGCGATCCCTTTAGGATCCGCTAATTCATTAATAGCAACAATTTTGATCTCATCGCTTAGCCCTGATTCATACAGCGCTCGGACGATATTTCGACCAATTCGACCAAAACCATTAATTGCAAGTTTGATTGCCATTCGAAAGAAAATCCACTCTAGTTGCTTGCAGATAAAGGCAATCTGCCTTTTTGATGGCGGTATTGTAATCGACCTTGAGATTGAATATAAGAGCTGAACAGCAGAAACTTAAAATTAACCATGTTTCGATGGCCCAAATTTTGGTAATCGACCCTGCAATTGAATATAAGAGGCAAAGTTAAATAAATGTTTAGCCCTCCTTCTTGATGGCCCTCCTTCTTGATGGCCCACCTTTTGGTAATCGACCTTGAGATTGAATATAAGAGCTGAACAGCAGAAACTTAAAATTAACCATATTTCGATGGCCCAAATTTTGGTAATCGACCTTGCAATTGAATATAAGAGGC
>NZ_PDUS01000004.1:154725-265002 GCF_002723455.1 Pseudoalteromonas sp. 3D05
CCCTCCTTCTTGATGGCCCAGATTTTGGTAATCGACCTTGCAATTGAATATAAGAGGCAAAGTTAAATAAATGTTTAATCCTTCCTTTTAACGAAACTAATTTCGCTAACTAGGGCGTACCTATATTCTAAAAATCTTTCTAATTAAACTGGCCGTTAGTAGTGATACAACCATAATCACAATGCAATAGGTAACAAGCATCGTTGAAGAGGTCGCAAGCTCGATTAATTGGTTATTCTCCCCAGTACACAAGTTAGTTTCATAGTTAAACGTACCACTATTGTCTAAACAACTGTCAGCGAGTAAGAACCCGTGTAGCCACCACACAACAACTAAACTGGCTGACACGCCAACTAATGAAGGCAGTAAAGTATTTTTCATCATAAAACCAATTGAATTACTAAATTTCAGTATGTTAGGTTATCAAATAACATTCGATTTAACTGCTTTAAAGTGCAACTTTTACTATATCAGCCAGCTTTAGTTCATTTGCACAACTAATATGATGACACTGTGCCAATAACAATTCAGCTGTAGCAGTCGCATCCGTTAATGCGTGATGGTTAGCGTAATAAGGTAGCCCATAGCGTGCTCTGCATGCTGAAAGCGTTAAGTCATCTAATGCTATTTCTTGCCCCTGTTGTAGTAGGCGCTTTTTTTCAATTTGGAAGGTATCAACAATTAATTTCGGTTTAGCACTAATACCATGTGCTTTGAAAGCACACTTTAAAAAACTCCAATCTAAAGTTGCATTATGAAACACTAAAATGGCGTCATCAAAGTGCCTACTGAGCTTGTTTAAAATGTCACTCAAGCTTTGCCCCTGAGCGACCTCTTGTTGGGCAATTCCATGAAAAATCGGGCTTTGCTCAAGTTGTTTAACTTCTTTATTAATGTAGTGCTCTGCTTTACTTAACTTTATACACTGCTGATCCACCAGCACCCATGCTACAGAGACGATTTCATGCTGCTTTGCGTCTAGCCCTGTTAGCTCTAAGTCAATGACAAGATAACGCTGACTGAACACACTTTTAGCGAGCAACCTTTGTCGTGATATGTATTCGCTTAACCACCGTTTAACCACGTTTAGCACCTAAGTTATGAACCATTACAAACTGCCTCGCGCAAATTTAAAGGCTGCGGCTTGTTGAGCTTGTTTGATTAAATAAAATGCCTCTTTTAGTTGATGGCGTTCTAGTGAATTTAACTTATCAGGGTTAATGCAATTACTGGGTAAACCCTCTTCGTTAATCTGTGTTCTTAACCGTAACTGAGTTAAAAATCGCCAACAATCCTTTAAGTTATATACATCTTGATTATTAAGCTGAGGGTACTTCAATAACGCATCGAGGCGCTCTTGTGTATTTGCCCGGCGAACACCAGCTTTAAGCGCATACAAACGTACAATGTCATTGATGATGACTACACCCCGTTTTTTTAAATCTATGTACTTATGCTGTTTGGCATCTTTTTCTAACTTAAACTGATTAAACAAACCTATAGGCACTGGCGTCGATTTAATATCGCTGGCCATGGCCGCATAAAATAACTCGTCACGCGAAATGCGCGTAAGCTGTTCACAAAAACTGGTATAAAGTGAGTTTGAACCTTCAATAAATCGTAAATCAAAAAATATTTTACAGTTAAGCATTGCCTCTGGCGTTGGGCTTTTTATCCACTTAAAAAAACGTTCACACCAATCTGAAATACTCATTCTACACAGCTCACTGCTGGCCATTATATTACCTGGACAACGTCGGATACCGCATTCAACGAGCTGCTCACAAACAAACTCACCCATACGACGGAAATAATCTTGATGAGCTTCACTTAAATCATCAGGTAATAGTAATCCATTGTCTTGATCTGAATGCAGTGTTTGCTCCTCACGCGCTTGCGAGCCAAAACAGATAAAACTAAAACTAGTGGGAGCTGCACCATTGTCTTCTTGAAATAGATGAATTAATCGTGATGTTAATGCGTCAGTTAAGCCGCTAAGTAGCTTACCTATCAATGATATATCATCGATGTTGTGTGAAAAACCACGCAATAATTCAGGTATTTCAGCAGCATAGCGCTTTAGATCAACAATGCTATGCGCTTTATAAATACGGCCAATTAATTGTACAGGGTCACTTTTTTGTTGTCTGAGCAAATCTGTACTGGTGATCATACCTAATGCTTTGTGGTGTTCATCGAGTACCGGTAAGTGATGAATATTATGTTTAAGCATTAAATGCAGCGCTGAAAAAACCCGATTATTCTCAAAGATGTATTTAGGTTTTTTACTCATTATTGAGTTGATCGCCTCTTTAGGATCAACCTCGTCTGCAAGTACACGATTACGTAAATCACGATCTGTTACCACCCCCACTAATCTCTCAAACTCAGTGATCATGATTGAGGAAACGCCATATTTTTTCATTTTCTTTGCCGTTTGGCGAATACTGGCATCAGGGGCTAAAGTAACCGCTTTACGAGACATTAATTCAGAGATCTTACGCTCCGACCAACTTTCGTTCTGACTTTTATAATGTGATGAAAGTAATCGATTAGCATGTGCCCGCACAAAGTATTGCTCGAACGGTTTATATTCGCGGCGCAAAAAATCAAAGGCATCTTGATTGAGCATATACACAATGCCCTCTTTTTGCGTTTCTAAACGATTTTGTATTGCCTCTCCGGTTAATAAAGATGGGAATCCAAAATAATCTCCCTGCGCTAAACGCGTGATAACGTCACCTTTAGCATCCACTAAATCATATAAACCTGAGCGAATCAGAAACAATTTCGGTGATGCTGACTGCAACCACTGAGTCTGATTTTCACGGGTTAAATAAATACTATCTAAGTGAGCGGCAAAATAATCAGTGGCACTGCTATCAATCTGACTAAACGGTGTTTGGGCTATAACAAATTGGGCGACTTCCTGCTGCTCATTATTCATAACTGTACTCACATAAATAAGTGTATAAATACTGTACTGCTATCTGTTAAAAATAAAAAGCCCGACAAAAGTCGGGCTTTGAAATATATTACTAACATATTATTTAGTGAGCGTGGGCTTCACTAGACCCTTTAGGGTTACGTATCCCTTCAACCATTTCTTGGATTTCAACAGGTGTTTCACCGGTTAGTTTCATTACAATTGCAGCAACACCAAAGTTAACAATCATACCAATCAAACCAATACCTTCAGGTGAAATACCTAAGAACCAATGTTCAGGACTATTTAGTTCAGGGCTAACAAATTTAAAGAAGATAATGTAAGCAGCAGTAAAGGTTATACCTGTTACCATGCCGGCAATTGCTCCCTCTTTATTCATCGATTTTGAGAAAATACCCATAATGATCGCCGGGAAGAAACTCGCAGCCGCTAAACCGAATGCAAATGCCACCACCGACGCCACAAAGCCGGGCGGGTTTATACCAAAGTATGCCGAGATAACAATCGCTACCATCGCAGCTAACCTCGCTGCCAATAACTCTTGTTTATCACTGATGTCTGGTTTTAGAGTTCGTTTGAGTAAATCATGCGACACAGAGGTCGAGATAACCAATAATAAACCCGCGGTTGTTGAAAGCGCTGCGGCTATACCACCCGCTGCAACTAATGCGATAACCCACGCTGGTAAGTTAGCAATCTCTGGGTTTGCCAACACCATAATATCGCGGTCAACTTTGACTTCATTAGCGCTATTTGGATCATCAATTTTGCCTGCGGTATAGAACATTTTGCCATCACCATTTTTATCATTAAAGGTAATAAGTCCTGTTCTTTCCCAATTTTTAATCCAAGCAGGTGCTTGTGCGTACTCGGTACCACTGCCATCTTTACCATTAATGGTATCAATCATGTTTACGCGAGCAAATGACGCAACTGCAGGTGCAGTGGTGTAAACAATCGCAATGAATACTAATGTCCACGCTGCAGAAATACGTGTATCTTTAACACGAGGAACCGTGAAGAAACGTACAATAACGTGTGGTAAACCCGCTGTACCCACCATCAAGGCACCAGTGATTGCAAATACATCAATCATACTCTTAGAGCCTTCGGTGTATTGGGCAAAACCAAGCTCAGAACTCAAGCCATCTAATTTATCCAACACATACATGCCAGAGCCATCACTTAACGTAGCACCAAAGCCAGTTTGTGGGAAAAAGTGACCTGTCATCATCATTGAGATGAAAATTGCTGGCACTAAATAAGCGAATACAAGTACGCAGTATTGTGCTACCTGAGTGTATGTAATACCTTTCATGCCACCTAAAACAGCATAGAAAAATACGATAACCATACCAATGTATACACCCGTTTCAATTTCAACTTCTAAGAAACGAGAGAATACAACGCCTACGCCACGCATTTGCCCTGCAATATAAGTAAAGCAAATGAAAATAGCACAAAATATTGCCACCAAACGCGCTGTGCGAGAGTAGTAACGGTCGCCAATAAAGTCAGGTACTGTAAATTTACCAAATTTACGTAGATAAGGTGCAAGGCACATAGCAAGCAGTACATAACCACCCGTCCAGCCCATTAGGTATACGCCACCGTCATAACCTGCGAACGAGATAATTCCGGCCATTGAGATAAATGACGCCGCACTCATCCAGTCAGCAGCGGTTGCCATACCATTTGCAAGCGGCGGTACACCACCACCAGCGACATAAAACTCATTTGTTGAGCCAGCTCGGGCCCAAATTGCAATGCCGATATAAAGCGCGAAGCTTAAACCAACAATTAAAAACGTGAGTGTTTGAACATCCATTACTTAAGCTCCTATTCGTCTACGCCGTATTTTTTATCCAACGTATTCATTTTGAAAACGTAAACAAAAATCAAAGCCACAAAGGTATAAATAGCGCCTTGCTGGGAGAACCAGAAGCCGAGTTTAAACCCAAAAAAACGTACTTCATTAAGTACATCTACCAGTAAAATGCCAAAACCAAACGACACAACAAACCACACTGCTAATAATTTAAATAGCAGCGAAATGTTTTCCGCCCAGTAAGCTTTTGCTTGTTCTTCATCTTTAAAAGCCATTTTTATTTCCTCTTCAACATCGTTAAAAGTGATGTGTTTTTTATTTTCGTTATTAAACTTAGCAATGCCTTAACAAGATTGATTTGAGACCATAGTCGTAACATCAAGTTAACGTTTACGTAAACTGTAAAACGCAACCTGTTAAATTTAAGTTAAAAATCTTTAATATCATAAACTTAATTATTTCCAGCTCCATAATGACTAAAAAAAATACGCTTTTATGCTGATCTTCGACATTAGTCTAATAAAAACACAAAATTAAAATAACTATATAATTATCAACACCTTGAAAATATTGTTAAATCACCATTCCAAATTGACGACGCAAATGACTGACAACTTCTGGTATGGTATGAACTAACATAATAAAAATCGTATTAAGTCATGACTGCCGCACTGATATTTGTTGCTTTAGCCTACATAGGCGTATTATTTTGGTTAGCTAACTGGGGAGACAAAACGACTCCACTATCAAAACGGATTAGCCACCACCCTTTTGTATACTCGTTTTCATTGGGGATTTATTGTACTTCGTGGACCTATTACGGCTCTGTTGGCACTGCAGCAACCAGCAGCTGGAGTTATTTACCTATTCTATTGGGGCCCGCATTATTATTTATATTTGGCCAAGGCTTTTTAAGAAAGCTGGTGCTAGTCAGTAAAAAACAAAACATCACCACCATTGCTGATTTTATCTCCGCACGCTACGGCAAACGCCAAACTACCGCGATCATGGTCACAGTTATAGCCTTACTCGCAACCATTCCTTACATCGCATTACAGTTAAAAGCCCTCAGTAGTAGCTTTTTGCTGCTTCAAAGCGACAACAAGATATCAGGCTCTATGGTCGCTTTGTCCGCAACACTTGTTATGACCATGTTCGCCATATTTTTTGGCACTCGAAAAGTCGATGTCACTGAATACCGATCAGGCCTTATGCTAGCAGTTGCCTTTGAATCGTTAATAAAATTACTCGCACTAGTCGCTGTGGCTGGTTTGGCGGTATACACCTTATTGAATTTACCCGAAGAGCGTGAAGTATTAATCAGTGAATCGCTTTGGTCACATTGGAATAGTTTTAATTTTTTTGGCTTTAATTTTATTGGTCAATCATTAATGGCTGCGGCAGCCATTATATGTTTACCAAGACAATTTCATGTCACCGTGGTCGATAATCAAGATAAACGGCACTTATTCACAGCGCGTTGGGCATTCCCACTTTATTTACTACTGACCGCAGCAATGATTTTACCGATAGCAACTGCGGCCATTCACCCTAACATTGGTAACGGATTTTCACCTGACAGCTTTGTACTCGCGCTGCCTTTAATGCATGAAAACATCCCCCTTACTACATTCGTGTTTATTGGTGGTATTTCCGCAGCCACTGCGATGATCGTCGTAGCAACTCTGACCCTCAGCACGATGATCTCAAACGATGTAGTACTACCGTTAATGTTGCGTCGTAAATTTAAACGCAACCTGATCACCAGCAGTTATAAATCGCAGATTTTACTAGTTAGACGCTTTACTATTGCTGGTATTTTAATTCTGTCATATTTTTATCAGCAATGGTTTGGCCATGGAAAAGCACTCGCGAGCATGGGGTTAGTTGCCTTCTCACTTGTTACGCAATTGCTGCCTGCGATTGTCGGGGGATTATATTGGCGAAAAGGTCATGCTTATGGTGTGTACGCAGGTCTTTTAGCGGGCTTTAGTTGTTGGGTGTTATTTTTAATGCTGCCAATTTTAGATGCCGGAAACACCCTTGACACAGAGCTTCAGCAAACGTTAATCACGCGTGGAACACTGATTGCTTTGTTTGCAAATATAGGCTGTTACATTAGCTTTTCATTAGGTGCAGATGAGCGTTTAATTGACAAAATTCAAGCAGCTGCATTTGTTAACCCAAAAGAGCAAGCTGTCCTTGCTAGGCGCTTAAATAAAAACGTTCAAGCCACTGTTTATGATTTTAAAGTGCTGCTACAAACTTTTTTAGGTGTACAACGCAGTCAGCAAGTAATGGCTCAATTCTCGCTCACAAATCCACTTGGCGATAACAACGCTCACCCTTCCCCTGAATTCATTGCATATTGTGAACGTGCCCTCACAGGTGTGTTAGGAGCGTCTTCAGCTCAAGCGCTTGTTCATACTGTTGCTTCAGGTAAACGAATGGCGTTTGAAGAAGTGGTTAACTTTTTTGATGAAACCACACAAGCACTGCAGTTTAATCAAAACTTATTATTTACTTCATTAGAAAACTTGAGCCATGGTATTTCTGTGGTTGATAAAGACCTCAACCTCGTTGCGTGGAATAAACGATACGCTGAAATGTTTGATTACCCAGCCGACTTTTTAGAGGTTGGTCAACCAATTGAAGACATTATTCGTTACAATGCAGAGCGCGGAGAGTGTGGCCCAGGTGAAATAGATCGACAAGTAGAAAAGCGCGTACAGCATTTAAAAAATGGCACTTCACATCACTTCATCCGTCATCGCCGCAATGGCCAAGTATACGAAATGACAGGCAACCCACTGCCAGATGGTGGGTTTGTTACCAGTTTTTCAGACATCACCACGCACATTGCCACTCAAAATGCGCTTGAAGAAGTAAATATGGACCTTGAAAACCGCATTGAGGCCCGTACGCAAGAGATACGTACTATTAATAAAGATCTCGAAGCACAAATCGACAGCCGCGTTCAAACAGAGCAAGCACTCACTTTAGCCAAGAGAGAGGCAGAACAAGCAAATGATAGTAAGACACGCTTTTTGGCTTTAGCCAGCCATGACATTTTACAGCCACTCAATGCCGCGCGGTTATACTTAGCAGCCATTGATGAAAAATCGTTAGCTGACAATAATATCAATAACTTTGAAAAGCTGGGTGCGAGTCTCGATTCAACCGTGCACCTTATGTCAGCCCTTCTTGAAATTGCGAAGCTGGAACAAGGTGCGATGACACCTTCACCACGCCATTTTAATATTGACGATATATTAGCGCCGCTGCGTAATGAATACGCTATTTTATCCAGTGAAAAAGGCCTTAAATTACATGTTCGCTCGCAGGGTCAAATTGTTCATAGCGACATTACTTACTTGCGCCGCATAATTCAAAATCTAGTATCTAATGCTGTTAAATACACTGAAAGCGGCAAAGTACTCGTTGCATGCCGTAAACGTAAACACCACCTACGTATTGAGGTTTGGGATACAGGCCCCGGAATTAGTGATAGTGAACAAGCAAAAATCTTCAACGATTTTTACCGCATTGAAGCCGGCGATAACAAAGGTGTCGGACTCGGTTTAGGTGTTGTAAAACGCATGGTAGATTTACTAAGCTTGCGATTAGAAGTGCACTCAACGGTCAAAAAAGGCAGTCGCTTTAGTATTGAAGTTCCTTATGGCGACAATCAATTTGTACAGCAAAAAAAGGCGACTAACAGCTTGTTTGAAAATCGCGCCGCAATGAATGTTATTGCTGTAGATGATGACCCTGAGAATCTCAATGCCATGGCGAGTTTATTACAAAAATGGCAAGCAAATTATCAGCTCTTTGACCATGTTGAAACGGTGATGGAATACGCTAAGCTCCACAGTGCACCTGACGTCATTCTAATGGATTATCAACTTGGCCATGAATGTGATGGCATAACGCTTATTAAAACCTTGCGTGAAATTTGGCAAAGCCCTGTACCCGCTATTTTGATTACCGCTGTGCGTGATGATGAACTAAAGCAAGCGACTAAAGCCGCTGATATTCATTACTTATCCAAACCGATAAAGCCAGGGAAATTAAAAGCACTGCTTAATCACAGTACGTGATGTGCTAGGTACTAGGCAATAAATTAAACAGACTCGTGCTAAACAACATAAGTACACCTAGCAATTTTGCTAGGTGTACTGTTTATTAAAATCAGCTAACTTGCGCTTTACTCCTAAGCTTTTGAAAAAGCCAGCTCAAGCCCACCAGCGATAAGCCTAAGCCAATAAATGATATGGCTTTGAGTAAACCCGTGAGGCTTGCCATATCAATTAAAAACACTTTAACTATTACTGCACCAAGAATACCAAGCCCAATTTTTTGTAACAGCAGTTGTTGCTTTAAATGCCCTGAAATGACCACCAGCGCGCCGAGCAATAACCAAATAATCGAATAGCTATATAATTCAGCATCACTGGTTGTTTTACCTAAGTAGATATAGGCACCTTGCCAATACTGGCGAATAAGTGCGGTAATTGCTAATGCAGCTAAAACGCCCGCTACTGCCAATGTTATTTTACTAAGTTGGGTATTAATCGATTTAACTAATTTAGCCAACCACAGCGCTAAGGCACTTGGAATTAACCACATCAATATTACCCAGTTAAACACAGGAGTTTCACCTACATACAAGGATGTTAGTAATGGATTTTCGTTAAGTGTAGTGTTTAACAGCAGTAGTCCAGCTAAAGCCGATAATATTAAACCTGCTATTGTGTATAGCTTACCCAACTGCCCTGCACTTTGCGCGCGATATAAATAAACACAACCTAATGTTAGCCAATTACAACTAAGTAATACTTGCTCATAAAAACTTAAAGAGCCAAGTTGTGGATAATGCCCAACTAATTGATAGCTTGTTTCAGTGGTGATAAATAAAGCTAAACAATGCAGTGCAGCCCCTTCGAGCCAAATTTTCATATCGGTTTTTTGCCATAGCTTTGCAGCAAACCAAAATAGCCCAACAGCAATGGGGTAAACCACTATGCTCCAATGCATTGAAAGAAGCGTTAAATCTGTATAACTCTCCATCCAGGGTGCAAACGTTAAACGAGCTAAAACGCCAGCCACTAAGGCTTTAATAGGCCAATGTGGCATAGGTACGTTTTTGCGCTTTACTAAGTAGCTGATCACCAATACCTGAATAGCCAACGCAAGCGTGAGGCCACTATCAGCCAATAACATGGTTAAACACAAGGTGACATTAGCATTAGCACCAACCCAATAACTAAACTGCTGCCATTGGGTATGGGCATTTTGCGCACATTTGATCAAAACGCCACTGCCAAGCAATAATAATACTGTCCATAGTGAATACGCTACCGCTAAGTCTTGCTCTGAGGTTAAAGTGTAAAGTGTTGCTATTAATACAAACAGACTAAAGGCAGCCACTAAATGAAAGCTTAAGCGTTTATAATAACGCGCACCAAAAAACAGCCCGTACACACAAAAACCTATACCGAGTAATAAACCAAGCCCATAGATATTTTTAAATATAAATAAATGGTCGTTACCACCAATAGTATAATTATGCTGAGTTACAACCAGTAAAACAGCAATTAGCAACGCTAAACCTTGCCATAGATCCCAACGGCTATTTTGCAGCACCAAAAATAGCAGCATGACGATTAGACACACCATCACAATTTGCCATTGTACACTCGCCATAGAGATGACGATTGTGAATAATAACGGCACCACAATCGCTAACAATAATGGGTGATCCGGCTGTAATTTTAATAAACGTTTTAAACTATGTGGGCGGTACTCCAGCAAACGCAAAGTAATACCTAAACGCATCATTGCAATCAGGCCAATAATAGATAACAGTGCAAAAACACCGACAATCCAATATTGATGTGCGTTAATCACACTTAATGCCACCCAATACCAGCCAATATGCCCTATCCAAAGTAGATACCACAACCATGGACGTTTTACCCTTTGCGCCACTAACACCGCAGCCAAAGTAACAAAGCCAATGTACATCAACAACGCCATTAAGTTACCGCTGCCAGTATTAACCCAAATTGGTACGCTATACGCCCCCACAATCCCTAATACCGCTAACAATGGCCCTAAGCGCAGTGCCATTGAGCTTGCAGCCAGTGCAATAACTGCTAGCATCACAAAAGCAGTCGTGGGGCTTAGCATCGCATAACTTGAGTAAGCAAGCAGCGTTAATGCAAAACAACTAATAAACCCGCCTCCTGCTAAAGCAGCCGGGATATAGTTATTAAAGCCTTCAAAAACAATGCCTTTTCGATGAAGATATTCAGCACCTGCAATTAACGCTACACCAAATAAGCCACCAAAAGTGAGCCGTAAACTTGGCGATAATAAACCCGCATCTAAGCTATATTTTGCTAAAAATATCCCACCAAAGGCCAGCGCGATACCACCAATCCATGTCATCCAGTTTTGTTGAAACTCGACTTTAAACTTTTTGATAAAAGCATCGACACGGGAAGAAGAGCGTTTTTTAGCGAGTGAATAGGCAGCACTAGTTTGGTTTGCAAGAGTAGGATTTGAGGCAACTACATTAATAGGGTTAGCTTGCTCAACACGAGGTGAATCTGAGTGATTTTCTTCATTATTACTGACATCTTTTTGGTGTTCAGTAAAATCTCTTACAACGTATTGTGACTCTTGAATTGAGGTTTTTTTGACTATCTCATTTAATTGTTTTTTTAAAGACGCAACATCATGCTGCAACGTGCTTACTTTGGTTAACGCAATTAATCCTGCTATTGCACCAGCAATTACCACTAATGCGAATAAGACGATTAGTACTAACACACCATCCATTCTTCAATCCCTGACTAAGTCTATGCCTTCCTTTATATCGTAAACTTTAATAATTATAAACAGATAAAAATAATAAACGATTTAAAGTAGTTATTTCACTCTAGCAAAAAAATCCCTAAAAGCCGGCGATTATGTACTCCTTATTAATTTATATAAGCAATTAACTTAAATAAGTATTATGCTTTCCAGCATCCGCTCTCAATGCAATATCTGACATGCTGAATAACGACATTTTTATATAAAAACACATTATCGGCTTGTGCATCTCCACAACACACATGAGTAATCGTCAATTACTCAATAAAGCTCTTGCATTGCAGGCTAATTAACAAATAATGGGGCTGATTATCACGGGATTGGAATGAGGACTAATGAACATGATACTAACAACGCAATGTGCCGATGATGTAGGTTTAATAGCTAAAATCACCGGGCTGTGCCACGAACATAATTTAAATATTACCCGCAATAATGAATTTGTAGACAAAGACGCTCATCGCTTTTTTATGCGTACAGAGTTGACCGGACAGCCTAGCGAAGACTTTATTGAGCAACTTGAATCTATTTTACCTAATGGGGCAAAGGTTACTTTACACAACGATGAAAAAACAAAAGTGGTGTTACTTGCCACCAAAGAGGCACATTGCCTTGGGGGCGTGTTACTCAAGCAATTTGAGCAAGCATTAAATATTGAGGTGCTTGCTGTAATAGCTAATTACGCTGATTTAGCACCGCTGGCAAAAGGTTTCAATGTGCCGTTTCATGTTGTCAGCCATGAAGGTTTAAGCCGTTTAGAGCATGATCAACAAGTGGGCGACTTAATTGCTAGTTACAAACCAGATATTATTGGCCTGGCTAAATACATGCGAATTTTAAGCCCTGAATTTGTTGGCCGCTTTGACGGTAAAATTATTAATATTCATCATTCCTTTTTACCAGCATTTATTGGCGCCAAACCCTATCACCAAGCATTTGAACGAGGGGTAAAGATCATTGGTGCAACAGCGCACTTTGTTAATAATGAACTCGATGAAGGTCCTATTATTATGCAAGACGTAACACATGTAAATCATGCAAATACCGCAGAAATAATGGCGAAAATGGGTAAAGATGTAGAAAAAACAGTTTTCTGCAAAGCACTCCAATTAGCGTCTGAGCATAAGCTGTTTATAAATGGTAATAAAACGGTGGTGTTTAGCTAAATTAATAAGCTAAATGAAGAGGCTATTTGCCTCTTTATTATTTAAGTTAAGATGCCGACTCAATAGGTTCTAGTTGTAATTTTGCTGCAATAAGTACAGCTTGAGTACGATTGTAAACGCCTAACTTTCTAAAAATTGCAGTAATGTGAGCTTTTACGGTTGCTTCAGAAATATGTAACTCATAAGCAATTTGCTTATTAAGTAATCCTTCGTGGAGATATTGTAAAACTTTATATTGCTGCGGGGTAAGCGATGCTACTTGTGCCGCAATTTCTTTATCTTCACCTTCGATTGTTGCCACTTTATCTTTGAGGTCAAGTGGTAACCATATATCACCATCAAGAATTTGATTGATTGCGCCAGCAATGTCTTCTGACGACGATGACTTAGGTATAAAGCCCATTGCACCATAGCTCATTACCTTTGATACGATATTAATATCTTCGCTCCCCGACACCACAGCGATAGGTAAGCTTGGATAATCTTCTCGGATACGAATTAGGCCGTATAAGTCGCCATTACCTGGCATGTGTAGGTCTAGTAATAAGATATCTAAATCTTCTTGCTCGTTAAGCACTTGCAATGTTGTATCAAAGTCGTCAGATTCAAATACTTCTAAATCAGCAAACTTAGTACTTAATGCCCCTTTTAGTGCTTCACGAAATAACGGGTGGTCGTCCGCTATTAAAAACTGACTCATGGTTCACTCCTAATAAATTCGGCTGTCATCAATTAGATGACAGCCGATATACTACGTTTAGAATCAACTTCTAATCAAGTTTTTAACGCATATTTAACGATTTAATCTATTCTCGATAAGTTCATCAACTACACTCGGATCAGCAAGTGTCGAGGTATCACCAAGCTGTTGGTGCTCATTGGCAGCGATCTTGCGTAAAATACGACGCATAATCTTTCCTGAACGTGTTTTAGGTAAACCCGGTGACCATTGAATCATATCTGGCGAGGCTATTGGGCTAAGTTCTTTGCGCACCCAATTACGTACTTCTTTAGTCAGTTCATCACTTACAGTTACACCTTCATTTGGTGTAATGTAAACATAAATACCTTGGCCTTTAATGTCATGCGGGAAACCAACTACAGCGGCTTCTGCCACTGCTTCATGAGCAACCAATGCGCTTTCTATTTCAGCGGTACCTAATCGATGCCCTGATACATTAAGTACATCGTCTACACGACCCGTAATCCAATAATAGCCGTCTTCATCGCGGCGACAGCCATCACCTGTAAAATATACACCTGGATAAGCTGAGAAATAAGTTTGTTCAAAACGTTCATGGTCGCCATAAACTGTGCGAGCTTGTGAAGGCCAGCTATCCAAGATAACTAAATTACCGTCAACTGCGCCTTCTAATGTATTTCCTTCTGCATCAAATAATGCCGGTGCAATACCAAAGAAAGGACGCGTTGCTGAGCCCGGCTTCATGTCTGTTGCGCCAGGTAAAGGCGTGATCATAATGCCACCGGTTTCAGTTTGCCACCATGTATCCACTATAGGGCACTTTTCGTTACCAATTTGCTCGTAATACCATGTCCATGCTTCAGGATTTATCGGCTCACCGACTGAACCTAAAACACGTAGACTATCGCGTTTAGAGGTCGATGTAGGCTCATCACCTTTAGCCATCAGTGCGCGAATTGCTGTAGGTGCAGTATAAAGAATGGTAACGCTATGCTTGTCAACCACTTCACCCATTCGACCTGCAGTTGGATAAGTTGGCACGCCTTCAAATAAAACTTGTGTACAGCCATTAACGAGTGGGCCATAAGCAATGTAGCTGTGACCTGTGATCCAACCTACATCAGCGCTACACCAAAATACATCGTCTTCTTTTAGATCAAATACATATTCATGAGTCATTGACGAATAAACTAAATAGCCACCTGTGGTGTGTACTACACCTTTAGGTTGGCCTGTAGAGCCTGACGTATAAAGAATAAATAGCGGGTCTTCTGCATTCATTGGTTCTGGTGCACATTCAGCAGGTACATCTGCAACTAAATCATGCCACCACACATCGTGCTCATTCCAATCAACTTCACCTCCGGTTAGTTGATGTACAACAACATGTTCAATGGTTGTTACAGACTCTTGGGCAACGGCTTCATCTACATTTGCTTTAAGCGGCACTGTATTTCCAGCACGACGACCTTCATCAGAAGTGATCACTATTTTAGCGCCTGAATCTTTAATTCTGTCGGCAATAGCTGAAGGTGAAAAACCACCAAACACAACTGAGTGAATAGCGCCTAATCGAGCACATGCTTGCATTGCATAAACGGCTTGCGGTGACATCGGCATATAAATAGCTATCCGATCACCTTTTTTAACGCCTAATTTTTTAAGACCATTAGCAAACTTTGCCACTTCATCATGCAGTTTCTGATAGCTAATATGCTCGCAATGTTCTGGGTTGTCGCCTTCCCAAATTAATGCAGTTTTGTCCGCTTTTGTCGCAAGGTGGCGGTCAATACAGTTGTATGAAGCATTTAACTCACCATCTTCGTACCATTTAATACTGATGTGGCCTTTATCAAAAGAGGTATTTTTTACCTTAGTATAAGGAGTAGACCAATCAAGTCGTTTGCCGTGTTCTGACCAAAAACCTTCAGGATCATCAATAGATTGCTTGTAAAGTGTGTTATATTTATCGTTATCAACTAAGGCTGCATTCTTGATATTTGCAGGAACTGGATAGATACTTTGTGACATAGTCGTCTCCATTTTTAATTACTTGCCAAAGGCCTACTCCAAGGATTACCCAGCAGCGTCAATGAAAGTATTAGACCTTAGTTGTAATACTATTTTTATAATTTAGCCATCGCACTGTATATAACAGCTATGGCTTTGATATTCACCGTAATGAAGGTTAACTCCCCTGTTTTATCAAGTCTACCTGCGTGCCACCTTAGTCTAATAGACCAATAGGTAATTGAGTAAAAAGCGTACATCATCAAAAGTGACTTAAAAGTATAACAACTAAACCGAATAGGAAATAAATCATGGCAACAAAAACTATTTTACTTAAATCGCTCACTGCGGCTGCTGTTTTGAGTGCGCTTAGTACTGGCGCACACGCTGCAAAATTAGGCGACACAAATGTCAGCTACGGTGGCTATGTCAAACTTGATGCGATGTGGAGTGATTATTCAGACGGCGTACCTGCCGGTGGAAGTATTGGTCGTGATTTTTATGTACCTGGCACAACTCCCGTAGGCTCAGGTGTTGACAGTGATGCAGTATTTGATATGCATGCCCGTCAATCTCGCTTCTTTTTTGGTACTGGGACCAAGCTTGATAACGGCAAAGAAATAAAAACTAAAATTGAGATCGACTTTATCGCCTCAGCCCCAGGCGGCAATGAGCGAGTCAGTAACTCATATGCACCTCGTATTCGCCAAGCGTTTATCACCTACGACGGCTGGTTGTTTGGTCAAGCGTGGTCAAACTTTCAAAACGTGGGGGCTTTGCCTGAAACACTTGACTTTGTAGGCCCAGCTGAAGGCACAGTGTTTGTGCGCCAAGCTCAAGCGCGGTATACATCAGGTAATTTTTCATTCTCAATTGAAAACCCAGAAAGCACAATAACTGACGTGGGCGGCGCACGTGTTGCTACGGATGATGCCTCTCTACCCGACTTTACTGCACGCTACACAATGAACGCTGATTGGGGCCAATTTGTAGTAACAGGCCTTGCTCGCCAATTAACTTATAAACAAAATGGTATTGATGCTGATGAAACTTCGTTTGGTATTAGCGCATCAGGTAAAGTTAACATGGGTAAAAACAACCTTAAATTTATGCTAACCCAGGGGCAAGGGTTAGGCCGTTATGTTGGCTTAAACGCAGCACATGGCGCTGTTCTCGATGGTAACAACGACTTAGATGCCATTGATTCAACCTCTGGTTTTATTGCTTACCAACAACACTGGAACAGTCAGTGGCGCTCAACGTTCTTATATTCTTTTTTCTCGGCTGATAATAACAAAGATTTATTAGTTGTTTCTGGCAACCCAACAAAAGCAAGCCAAAGTTATAGCGCAAACTTACTTTATTCACCGATTAAAAAACTTACCTTCGGGGCTGAATTCAAACATGCTGAGCGTGAAGTAGAAAGTGGAAGCGACGGAGATATGAAGCGCTTACAGTTTTCTGTTAAGTACGCATTTTAAATTTACCAATTCTTTCCTAGTCCTATCCTAAAGCGACCTATGGTCGCTTTTATTTTGCTAAATAAAACAAAAACCAATAAATGCAATTGCAAACTATTATTATTTAGATTAAATTACGCATTAATTTGAACTTTATGGAATGTAATATGTCTGCTCCGCAATTTTTACGGTTATCGAAACTTGCTATTTTCACCTCTGTTGCCCTGGGTGGATTAGCCCAAGCCTCGACTCAAAATAATACTGATGATTCAGATAAATCTCTTGAAAAAATAGCGGTCTATGGGCAACACCATAAAAATTACATAACCGAAGATGCGCAATCTGCTACCAAGCTGGGCCTAACAATTAAAGAAACCCCGCAGTCAATTTCTGTTATTTCGCGGGCATTGATGGATGACTTTTCACTTGATGATATTAATGCTGTTTTAGAAACCACACCGGGTGTAACTGTTGAACAAATAGAAACAGATCGCACTTACTTTAAAGCCCGTGGTTTTGAAATTACTAACTTTCAAACCAATGGCATGGGTACGCCGCAAGAGAGCGGTGCAATTCAAGGTACCCTTGATACTTCTATTTTTGAAAGCGTAGAGGTTGTTCGTGGCGCTAACGGTTTAATGACAGGTGCAGGTAACCCCTCTGCCACTGTAAATATGGTACTAAAAAAGCCAACTTATCAAACAAAAGTAAGTGCCTCTGCATCGTACGGCTCATGGGATAACAAACGAGTAGAGCTGGATGCATCGACTGCACTTACTGATGACCACGCGGTACGTGTTGCTTTCACTAAACAAAAAACAGATTCATATTTAGACCGTTACGAGCAAGATAAAACTATTTATTATTTTGCCTACGAAGGTCAATTAACTGCTAGTACGGTGCTATCCGTTAACTATGTAAATCAACAAAAAGACGCCGACAGCCCTCTTTGGGGAGCTTTACCGCTTTACTATACTGATGGGTCTGCAACAAATTTTGACGCATCAACAAGCACGGCTTCTGATTGGTCATATTGGAATAACTCCACAGAACAAGTGTTTGTTGCTGTTGAGCAAAGCATTGCTAATACTTGGCTTTTAAAAGCAAGCTATGCGCATTTAGTCAATGAGCAGGACTCTGAATTGTTTTACGTTTATGGTACACCCGACAGAGAAACAGGCCTTGGCTTAACAGGTTATGCGAGTGAGTATGATCATAAAGATAAACACGATATTTTTGATTTATACGCCGCTGGTAAATTTAACCTATTTGGCATGGAGCACGATTTATCGTTTGGTGTAAACCAAGCAGATATGGATAACTATGACAAATCGCTTTACGACAACACAACTGGTAATGGCTTTCCTGCAATGCCAGAGCTTAGTGGTTGGGATGGTATTGCACCAGTGCCTACATTAAAGGATGGTTTAACTGGCGCTGATGTCACTAACAGACAACGCTCAGCCTATGTATCGACACGTATTCGTGCTAATGATTCATTGAGTTTATTAGCAGGTGTTAGCCAAGTGAACTGGCAGTCTGAAGGTGAATCATATGGTACAACTAAAGATAAAGACAGCGACAAAACCATTCCATATATTGGAACTGTCTATGATATTAACGAAAACTTCTCAGCTTACGCAAGCTATACAGAAACGTTTGTGCCACAAACTGAACGAGACACCACTGGCGATTACTTAGATCCAATCACAGGTGAAAGCCGTGAAATTGGTTTAAAAGCCCAGCTTTTAGATAACGATTTGTTTGTTACACTCGCTTATTTTGACGCGAAGCAAGTTGGCCTAGCAGTTGCGATCCCAGGTTCAGCACCAGACGATACCCGCTATTATGGCGCAGAAGGCATAAACAGTGACGGCTTTGAAGTTGAGTTAAGCGGTAAAGTTAGCGACACACTGAGTACTAGCTTCAGCTTTAGTAATATTAATATTGAGGGTGATGAGTTAGTTAAAAATTACACCCCAGAAACGCAATATAAACTTGCTGTTGCTTACAAGGTTCCTGAAGTTGATGGTTTAACCGCGGGTCTTAATTATCGCTGGCAAGATGATACCAAGCGTATTCAACCAGCAACTGCGCTTGGAGTAACACCCGTTACCAAGCAAGATGCATTTGGTATATTAAACCTGATGGCAACTTATGATATTACTGATAATGTTGGTGTTTCATTTAACCTGAATAATGTAACTAACGAGAAATACATTCACAGCCTGTATTGGGCACAGGGTTATTACGGTGCACCACGCAACTACTCAATCTCAGTTAATTGGCAGCTATAAGCTAAATTGCTAAAGTAAAAAACAAAAAGCCGCTAAACAATTAAGTTTAGCGGCTTTTTATTGTTAAGTGCGGGTCAAATCGCGCTTACTCTTTATAACTCGTCTTCTGCAATTAAGCCTGCATCTTCACCATCTTCTGGTTTAATTTCAGCCTTAAGAAGTAACAGTTCGCGCAGTTTACCTTCAATCTCATCTGCAATTTCAGTATTTTCTTTTAAAAACTTAATTGAGTTAGACTTACCTTGGCCCACTTTGCTGCCATTGTAGCTGTACCATGCACCAGCTTTTTCAACAATTTTGTGTTTAACACCCAAATCGATTAGCTCGCCATGCTTAGAAATACCTTCACCATACATGATGATAAATTCAGCTTGTTTGAATGGAGGTGCTACCTTATTTTTAACCACTTTTACGCGGGTTTCATTACCAACAACTTCATCGCCTTCTTTGACTGAGCCAATACGACGAATATCTAAACGCACTGATGCGTAGAATTTAAGTGCGTTACCACCGGTTGTTGTTTCTGGGTTACCAAACATGACACCTATTTTCATACGAATTTGGTTAATGAAAATACAAAGTGTATTTGAACGCTTGATGTTACCAGTTAACTTACGTAATGCTTGAGACATTAAACGTGCTTGTAAACCCATGTGCGAGTCGCCCATGTCGCCTTCAATCTCAGCTTTTGGTGTTAATGCTGCAACAGAATCGACAATCACAACATCAACAGCACTTGAGCGTACTAACATGTCACAAATTTCTAGCGCTTGCTCACCCGTATCTGGTTGCGATACTAAAAGGTCATCAATGTTCACACCCAGTTTTTGCGCATATACAGGGTCAAGTGCATGCTCAGCATCAACGAATGCACACGTTTTACCTTCTTTTTGCGCTTGAGCGATAACTTGAAGCGTTAAAGTCGTTTTACCTGATGATTCAGGACCATACACCTCAACAATACGACCCATAGGTAAACCACCTATGCCTAATGCGATATCGATACCTAGCGAACCTGTTGATACAGCTTCAATGTCTAGTGCCTTATTATCACCCAATTTCATAATTGAGCCTTTACCAAATTGACGCTCAATTTGTGATAAAGCAGCATCTAACGCTTTTTGTTTGTTATCGTTCATTTCGTTCTCCAAATCCGGCTAATGCAGACAAGTATACTGTATGAAATCACAGTATCAAGTTAATTTTATTAATTTATCTTATCAATAACACTTTTTAATGCATAAACAATAGCTTGTGCTCTAACACGGGCTCTATCCCCAGTAAAAACTTGCTTGCTTGAATACTGTTTATCGGCAATTTTGATACAAAACCAAACTAAACCAACAGGTTTATCCACACTACCACCACCTGGCCCAGCAACCCCCGAAATAGCGATCGCAATATCAGCATGTGTTGTCCTACAAGCTCCTTCAGCCATTTCCAAAACGACTTGCTCACTCACCGCACCAAAGTCAGATAATGTCTGCAAACTTACGTCCAGTAAATCGTGCTTAGCTTGATTGCTGTAAGTGACAAATGCACGGTCAAGATAGGCAGAGCTACCAGGGGTGTCTGTCAGTGCATAACTCACCCCACCACCCGTGCATGATTCAGCGGTAGTGATCCATAAGCATTTATCCGTTAAAATAACACCTAATTGCGCAGCAAGTGTTTTAATCTCTTGATGTAACTCCATATTCAGCCTTTGGGTAAATACATGTCGTTTGATCTTTATGCACCACACACAATAAGTCAACAAACTCCGATGATGCAGCAGTATCTAAAAATAAAATCTGAACATCGTGATATTTTATTGTTTTACCGAATGGGTGATTTTTATGAATTGTTTTTCGATGACGCAAAACGAGCCGCACAGTTATTAGATATTTCACAAACACACCGCGGAAAAGCTGGGGGCGACCCAATTCCAATGGCGGGTGTGCCTTATCATGCTGTTGAGAACTATCTTGCGCGATTGGTGCAAATGGGCGAATCGGTCGCTATTTGTGAGCAAGTTGGTGACCCGGCAACCAGTAAAGGCCCTGTAGAACGTAAAGTGGTCCGTATTGTTACACCCGGCACCATTTCTGACGAAGCACTATTACAAGAACGCCAAGATAATTTACTAACCAGTGTATGGCAAAATAAGAAAAGTGTTTACGGCATCGCTTATTTAGACATCAACTCTGGTCGTTTTAACATTGTCGAGGTCAATACCGATGAAGCTTTTAGCTCTACATTACAACGCTTAGCACCAGCCGAATTACTGTATAGCGAAGACTTTGCAAATTTGCACTTAATTGAACACATTAAAGGTATTCGTCGTCGTCCTGAGTGGGAGTTCGATTTAGATACCGCGCAACATTTACTGTGTGACCAATTTGGTACTAAAGACCTCGTTGGTTTTGGGGTTGATAAAGCCAAATCAGCACTCGTTGCAGCGGGCTGCTTAATGCAATACGTTAAAGACACGCAACGGATTGCTCTTCCCCATATTCGTGCAATCACCCTTGAGCATAATGAGCACGCTGTTATTCTTGATGCTGCCACCCGTAAAAACTTAGAGCTGACAGTCAACTTATCTGGCGGCTATGAGAATACCCTTGCCCAGGTGCTTGATAAAACGGCAACAGCGATGGGGTCACGTTTATTAAAACGCCGTATTCATACACCTGTTCGCTCAAAACCAGAGCTCAATGCGCGCCTCAACGCAATAAGTGCAATTATTGATGCACAGTTATGTGGTGAATTACACGAGTCGCTTAAACAAATAGGCGATATAGAACGTGTTATAGCTCGTTTAGCATTATGGACAGCAAGACCACGCGATTTAACTCGCCTTCGCGGTGCGTTACAAGCATTAAGCCCATTACATGAATTGCTAAGTGACGCTAGCGACCCTCGCATTGCACGCATTATTGCCGACTCTCCAGCCTTGCCTGAACTGCAAGATTTATTAGAACGTGCTGTTATTGATAATCCACCGGTGCTTATTCGTGATGGTGGCGTAATTGCCCCAGGCTACAACAGCGAACTAGACGAATGGCGCGCATTGAGCCAAGGTGCCACTGATGTACTTGAGCAATTAGAACAGCGCGAACGTGAACGCACAGGTATTAGTACCCTCAAAATTGGCTATAACAAAGTACATGGCTTTTTTATAGAAGTAAGCCGAGCTAACTCGCATTTAGTGCCAGCAGATTATATTCGTCGTCAAACGCTTAAAAACAATGAACGCTATATAATTCCTGAGCTAAAAGAACATGAAGACAAAGTACTCGGCAGCCAATCAAAAGCACTTGCGCTGGAAAAGCAACTATACGAGCAACTGTTTGAATTCATTGCTCCACATATAGAGCAACTACAAATGATGGCTGGTGCATTGGCAGATTTAGATGTACTCAATAACCTTGCTGAGCGTGCTATTGCGCTTAATTATGCAAAGCCACAGCTTTGTGATAATGACGATATCAGCATCAAGCAAGGCCGTCACCCGGTGGTTGAACAAGTGATGAAAGACCCATTTATTGCTAATCCTGTTGAACTGAATGCCCAACGTAAAATGTTGATCATCACAGGGCCAAATATGGGTGGTAAATCAACCTATATGCGCCAAACAGCATTAATCGTACTAATGGCTCACATTGGCTCTTTTGTACCCGCAGACAGCGCAAACATTGGTAACATTGACCGTATATTCACCCGCATAGGTGCAAGCGACGATCTGGCCTCAGGCCGCTCAACCTTTATGGTTGAGATGACCGAAACGGCAACCATTTTAAATAATGCAACCGCACAATCATTGGTATTAATGGATGAAATAGGCCGTGGCACAAGTACTTACGATGGTCTTTCACTCGCGTACGCAACAGCTGATCACCTAGCATCAAAAATTGCAGCTAAAACATTGTTCGCAACACATTACTTTGAATTAACAGAACTGGCTGAGCAACAAGCAGGTCTGGTGAACGTTCACCTAGATGCGATTGAACACAATGATACAATTGCGTTTATGCACACCGTACTAGATGGAGCTGCAAGCAAAAGTTTTGGTTTACAAGTAGCAGCGCTGGCCGGTGTACCTAAAGCTGTTATTAAACAAGCAAAGCAAAAGCTAAAAATGCTTGAAAACCATCAACCTGTTACCGCTGATTTAAGTGCGCAGCAAGCATCATTGTTTGAAAGTGAGCCAAGTGAGGTTGAAACGCAACTGGCTGATGTTGATTTAGATAACTTAAGCCCACGCCAAGCTCAAGACCTACTGTATAAATTAAAAGCGCTGCTTTAAAAATTAAACAAAAAAAGCTGAAGAGTAACCTCTTCAGCTATAAAATCTTGCTATGAGTATCGTTTTTTAAACGCTACGAAAACTGGTCAAATAAACTGTCTGTACTTAAGCCTTCATGCTGTAAAATATCTTTTAATCGGCGTAATGCTTCTACCTGAATTTGTCTTACACGCTCACGTGTTAAACCAATTTCACGGCCAACATCTTCAAGTGTTGATGGCTCATAGCCTAACAACCCAAAACGACGTGCTAATACTTCACGTTGTTTAGGATTTAGCTCACCTAACCAATCTACAATATGCTTATTGATGTCGTTATTCTGAACTTCACCTTCTGGGCTAAAACCTTTCTCATCGGCAATAATATCGAGTAGTGCTTTATCATTTTCGCCGCCAATAGGTGTATCAACCGATGTGATCTTTTCATTTAAACGTAGCATTTTAGTTACGTCTTCAACCGGTCTATCTAAGCATTCTGCAATTTCTTCTGCGGTTGGCTCGTGATCAAGCTTTTGAGTTAATTCACGCGCGGTGCGTAAATATACATTTAATTCTTTAACAACGTGGATAGGAAGGCGAATCGTGCGTGTTTGATTCATAATAGCGCGTTCAATAGTCTGGCGTATCCACCACGTGGCGTATGTTGAGAATCTAAAGCCACGCTCAGGATCAAATTTTTCAACAGCACGGATTAAACCTAGATTACCTTCTTCAATTAAATCAAGTAATGCGAGGCCACGATTATTATAACGGCGGGCAATTTTTACGACTAATCGTAAATTACTTTCAATCATGCGTTTGCGAGAAGCTTCACAGCCTTTTAACGCTTTGCGGGCAAAAAACACTTCTTCTTCAGCACTCAACAAGGGAGAAAAACCAATTTCACCTAAATATAATTGAGTGGCATCTAAGTTTTTGGTTACTTCCTCTTTCGCGAATATATCGTCTTCTTTATCAACTTCTTCTAATAACGATTCTGTTGCCTCTTTTACCGTTACATCATCAAATTTATCGTCAACTGCGGATTTCGTTTTTTTTGCGTTTGCTGTGTTACCCATTAGCGTACCCTCAAGCAAATAAGTGATTATTTAATCACTGATGTCTATACCCGATAGCTAAGGCAAATATTTTTGGGGATTAACGGCCTTTCCTCTATAACGGATTTCAAAACGTAATGCCGTAACATCAGAATCAGAGCTGCCAATCTCTGCTATTTTTTGCCCTGCTTTTACATGCTGTTTTTCTTTTACTAACAACTTCGAATTATGTGCGTAAGCACTTAGGTAATCATCATTATGTTTCAAAATGATTAAACTACCGTAACCACGAAGTGCACTTCCTGCATAAACAACGGTCCCTTGTGCTGCAGCGAAAACAGATGTACCTTTTTTGTTAGCTATTTGTAGTCCTTTATAGCCATTCTCCCTTGTAGAAAAACGTTGTGTTACTTTGCCTTTTGCAGGCCAAGACCAGCGTACCTTTTTAGGGTTCAAGCTACTAGAATTGCTAACTTTTTTACTACCTTGTTTTTGAACATACTCTCGTTGTTTTGGCTGATCAAGCTCTTTCTTTAATTTTTTGTTATTTTTTTGTATTTCTTTTGTAGACTTTTTACTCGACTTCGTATATTTTTTACGCTTTTTATTTTTAATATGTACCTTTTTTAGGTTTATTGTTTGGCCTGGGTGAATAATGTAAGGAGTTGGAATATCGTTGTTTTTTGCAAGGGTCCGAAAATCTTGTTGTGCGCTAAAGGCAATAGAATAAAGAGTGTCTCCTTTTTTTACTGTGTATTTATCGCCAACTATATTAATTCTGCCCGTGTAAGGCGCAACGCTCGTATCTAAACTACTCACTGGCGCTGGTGCTTGCCGCGAAGAACAACCGCTGAGCAAAACACTCATAAATAAAACAACATAGCCTATAAAGTATTTATTCACAGTGTTTTGCCCTCAATCCTTCAAACTGTCTCTTTTGACGGTTAACGCAATAAAAAGTAAGCGACAACCACTAAAGCGACTAATCCCCAGCCAAGTGCTTCAACATATTGACGTAATTTCTGTTCCATTTTCACTCCGCCCCATTTCATCAGTGCTGCCACTAAAAAGAAACGCGCTCCTCTGCCGACGGCTGATGCAAGCAAAAATGGTAAAAATGCCATGTGTAAAAGTCCTGCCCCTACAGTAAACACTTTATAGGGTATAGGTGAAAAACCTGCAATAAATACGACCCATACTCCATAATTTTTAAACCACTCTAATGCAACATTAAACTTATCCTGCCACCCCATTTGAGCAATAAAGGGTTCAACCACAGGTTCAAATAGCCAAAATCCAAGTAAGTAACCTAACACGCCACCAATAACTGAAGCGATAGTAGTGAAACTGGCAAAACGCCACGCTTTACTGGGCTGTGCAAGCGCCATAGGCGCTAACATAACATCAGGTGGAACTGGGAAAAAAACAGACTCAGCAAAACTCATGCCCGCTAAATAACGCTCAGCATGACGGTGTTTCGCCCACACTAAAGCCATATCGTATAACTTAGTAAACAATTTCAAAGTGGTTTCCTATTCAATATCACCAGGGACAAGTGGAACGAATCTAACTGGTGCAATTACGTGTTGAGTAAATTTGTTATCTTTTCTAACAACCATAACAAGTTGTTGTTCTTTATTACCAATTGGGGCAATCATTACCCCACCATCAGCGAGCTGGTCAAGTAATGCTTGAGGAACCTCAGATGCCGCAGCAGTGACAATAATCCCCTCAAATGGCGCTTGAGACTGCCAGCCTTGCCAGCCATCACCATGCTTCATCGTAACGTTATATAAATCGAGATTATGTAAACGACGTTTAGCTTGCCACTGTAATGCTTTTATACGTTCAACAGAACACACTGTGGTGAACGTTTTAGCTAGTACAGCAGTTTGATAGCCTGACCCCGTCCCAATTTCCAGTACTTTATCACGAACTCCTGCCAATCGCAGTAGCTCCGTCATTCGCGCAACAATGTAGGGTTGTGAAATCGTTTGCCCCTGACCAATCGGTAACGCTGTATTTTGATAGGCTTTGTGTTTAAGCACGTCATCAATAAACATATGGCGCGGTATTGTAGCAATTGCATTAAGCACCTGCTTATCTTCCACGCCTTCACGGGCCAGTAAATCAGCTAAAGCCTGTGCGCTGCGAGAATAGTTAGACAGCACCATTGATCTCCATCGTTTTCAGCCAGTCACCTACGGCTTGTAAGCTTTCTTTCGCTGTCATATCAACACTCAAAGGAGTAACAGACGCATACCCATTATTGATTGCATAAAAATCGGTGCCTGAACCTGCGTCACTTTCAGCACCCAACGTGCCGTACCAATAAATATCACGTCCCCATGGGTCCTGCTGTCTCGTCATGGTTTCTGCTTTATGGCGAGATCCTAAACGGGTCACTTGTACGCCTTTTAGTTCGCTCAAAGGCATATCAGGGACATTAATATTGATGATTTGATCTTTTGGCAATGGGTGAGAAGCCAACTCTTTAATAATACCCACTGCCACTGCAGCAGCAGTTTCAAAATGACCCCCTTCTTTAGAGCATAACGATACAGCTACCGCAGGTAACCCTAAATGCCGCCCTTCTGTCGCCGCCGCCACTGTACCAGAGTACAAGGTATCATCACCTAAATTAGCCCCATGGTTGATACCCGCAACAACCAGATCTGGTTTTTCACTTAGTAGTTCGTTAACACCTAAATGCACACAGTCAGTGGGCGTACCATTGACTGAAATAAATCCATTTTCAAGCGTTGTTGCACGTAATGGGTTCATTAAAGTAAGTGAGTTACTTGCCCCACTGCAATTACGATCCGGTGCTACTAAGGTCACCTCAGCAATTTGTGATAAGGCTTGATAAAGAACTGCAATCCCTTTGGCGTTAACGCCATCATCATTACTCAATAATATTTTCATTTAAGCATCCTTTTCTTTATGTACCCGAGGACTTGCATCAGTGTAATCCACCAGCTCACGAAGTAACGCTGTAGCAAACGTCCCTTTGGGTAATCCAAAACTTAGCTTAACAGTGCTATCGTCAATAGTTTCAACGGCTAAATCCTGCGGGATTAAACGCAGCATTCTGCGCTCATTCTTAAGCCCTAATTCACCGAGCCCGTCACACCACTCTTGGTAAGGTTCTAGCCATGTTTTTTCTTGTTCTGTTAAGCCTTTTTCGCTTTTTCCTACCATCGGTGCCGACATCATAATATCGCCAGAGGCAAGTCGTGCTATATTTTCATCGCTGATTGCATCTTCAAAAAACGCATTGCTGCCACTGAGCATAAACACCTCACGGTGCATTGTTTTAGCTAAACCGTGCTCAGCAACTCGCAAATTAACAATTTGGTTAAACACATAGGAGCGTGCTGCAGAAATGATTAACCCCCGCAGTTTTTTATCGCGAATTCGTTCGCCGGCAAACATGCGTTTTGCCATATCAAGGTTATGACCATCGTGCCCAAAGCGTTGCTCACCAAAGTAATTGGGAACGCCTGCACGCACAGCGTTAATTCGGCATAAAATATCAAGTGGCTGCGTGACATTACGCAGTGTAATGGTAAATTTATTGCCTTTGTGGCAACCCGTTCGCAATTTACGGTTATGGCGCTGCTGCGAAACAATAAACACAGATTCACTGTTAAGCTCGGTAAAATCGATTTCTTTTTTAATTGGCACTGGCACACTAAACCATTGGCTGCATACGCCGTGGCGGTCTTTCATACCAGCATAGCTTACATCGCGCGGTGAAATGCCCGCTTTTTGCGCCAATAACTTAGCCACATATTGTGTGTTTTCGCCTTTTTTTACGACTTGCAAACACACGTGTTCACCACTGCCAGTAAATTCAATACCTAAGTCTTCATCCACCATAAAATCTTCGGCGGTGGTTTTAAAATCAGCCTGAGATAACGGTTTCCCGTATAAGTAATTTAAACCACTCATTGTGCTGCTTTACTCATGATCACGACCGCATGGCTTGAAATACCTTCTTTACGCCCTTCAAAACCTAGCTTTTCGGTGGTGGTTGCTTTGACATTCACTTGGCTAATATCGGCGTTTAAATCTGCCGCTAGGTTTTTACGCATAGCTTGAATATGTGGCAGCATTTTAGGTGCTTGAGCAACAATCGTTACATCAGCATTACCAAGTACATAGCCTTGCTGTTTAGCCAAATCAACTACATGACGTAATAGAATTCGGCTATCGATATTTTCATATTCACTGGCCGTATCCGGAAAGTGCTTGCCAATATCACCCATTGCAAGCGAACCTAAAATGGCATCACATAATGCATGAATAGCAACATCACCATCGGAATGGGCTAAAAACCCTTGAGGATAATCAATCTTTTCCCCACAAATTGTTAATGGGCCTTCGCCGCCAAACTTATGAACATCAAAGCCATGGCCAATTCTAATCATGATGCGTTCTCGCTGTGTTGTTTTTGAAGTAAAAAGTGCGCTAAGTCTAAGTCTTCTGGCGTGGTTATTTTTATATTATCGCTACGCCCTGCAACCAATTTAACTGGTTTCTCGGCCCACTCAATGGCTGACGCCTCATCGGTAATGGCAACGTGCTGTGCCAATGCACCTGTTAAGGCTTCCGTTAAATCGGTGTACTTGAAAAGCTGGGGAGTTAATGCTTGCCATAAATCATCTCGCGGCACTGTTTGTTCGCTATGAGTGTGACCACGTTTAATGGTGTCTTTTACTTTAGCGGCAAGAATACCGCCCTCATCCGCATGCACACACTGCTCAATTAAATTAGTTATATCGCCAATATCAACTAAGGGTCTTGCGGCATCATGCACAAGTACCCAGTCAGGCGGCGAGTCAGCAAGTGCTAACAAACCACTTAAAACTGAATCAGCACGCTCTTTACCACCGCTGGCACGTATAACTCTGCTATCTATGGACGGTAATTGCGCATAAAATGGATCATCATCACTTACAGCAACCACAATATGAGTCAGCAGTGAAATCTCAGCAAGCTTTGTTAGCGTGTGCTCTAAAATAGTTTTACCCGCTAACGTTATATATTGTTTTGGCGCAGTATGTTGCATACGACTACCAACCCCTGCGGCGGGTACTACAGCAGCTATTGAATATTTATTGGTCATTATATTGTTGACCAGGTAGAACACGTATAAACGTTTCACCTGGTTTTATCATTCCTAATTCGTTACGAGCGCGTTCTTCTACACCTTCTTGGCCAAGCTTTAAATCTTCGATATCGGCCTTAAGTACTTTATTGCGCTTAATTAAATTGGCATTGGTTTCTTGATGAGAGTTTACAGCAGTTTTTAAGCGACTGTAATCTTGCACACCATTGTGGCCAAACCACAACT
This sequence comes from Pseudoalteromonas sp. 3D05, assembly GCF_002723455.1. GTDB lineage: Bacteria > Pseudomonadota > Gammaproteobacteria > Enterobacterales > Alteromonadaceae > Pseudoalteromonas. The sequence goes on from NZ_PDUS01000004.1 coordinate 184,702, forward strand.
TATACTGAACAAATAGTGCCAAACACAGTAATAATAATTGAAACAGTCGCATGAAATACTCCTTGAATGTTGCTCTTCCAGTATAAAATTAAATGCACATAAATAAGGCTACTGGTCACTTTTTAATGAACACGGGGCGTTTTAAGTTTCGCCAATTAATATTACTCGCAAGCAGCATTTCTCTCAGTGACAAAATACGCGGTGTACTACGTTTAGAAAAACGCCACTGGTGGCCGCAACAAGCTGCCGTCATTGTTGCTTTTGAAGGTTTTAATAACAGCCCTACTTGCCCATCGAGAGGCTTACCTTGGTAATCAAACCAACCATGTTCATTACAATGAAGTTTATTGTCGCTTACTTGGTCGATGCTGTCTATTGCAACCCGTGACAGATTATCGTTAATAACTAATAACGGCACAATAAGGCCTAACTTGCTATTGAGAGAGTAAAAATCTGCAAGGTCATCTTGGGAAGGGGGCTTAGCTTTTTGCTTATCAAGCCAACTACCATTTTGCGGATCGAGTACAAAAGGTGCCTCACCATTTACCACACGCGTAGCCGCGCGTTCTATGTAATAAGGTAAGCTTTTCAAAATTGCACGCAACCGTTGCTCATTTGGTTCCGTCACTAAGCGCGCAATCTCCCTCGCATAAAAGGCATTACACAGTTGGGCATAGAGCACACGCTGCGCGTCAGATTGCCAAATATCAACTTGTTGGTCGGGGTTACTCGCAGTCAACGCTTCTACTCAATACTCCTAGGTGTTTATTTTATAGCACAGTATTGACTGCTTTTTAAGCGCCTACGCGGGCTTATTGCCTAGCTTTGCGTCACCAGTTTCTAAAAATTGCACGACCGCATCACGCTTCTTGCCTAACAACAAACTACCATCAGCTAAAAACATAAAGTTTTGCCAATTACGTTTGAATACATCAAAACTAGTTTCAATGATGTTATCTCGCGCCATACAAAAGTACACCGTGGTATTTGCTTGCCAGTCGAGGTGAGCTAAAATTTCTTCAGGTGGTAATGCTTCACCCTCTTCCCATGCATCTTCCCAACGAACGGTTTCAGTGAAAGTCTCTTCTTTGCCGCACCAATCAGTTTTATCAAAAAAATCTGGGTGATCATGCTCTCGGCTCACCATAGTGCTCCAAAGAACAGCCGCACGTTCATGGCTCATGGGTTTTATTAAAGCAAGGTCTTGCTCTGATACGGGGGCGTCTTGGTGGCGAAAAACCCACGCTTTTTTGTAATCATCTAACGGTATATAGTTCATAATATTGGCAAATTAGTTAGCATTAAAAGTGCAAGCGCAAATTATACAAGAGATCAAAACATGACTACAGCAATAAAAGCACTTCCCCTCAAATCAGGCATATACCAACACTACAAAGGCCCTAAATACAAAGTGTTTTATGTAGCAACTCACAGCGAAACGCAAGAACCACTCGTTATATACCAAGCATTATATGGTGAGCATGGCATGTGGGCACGGCCACTAAGCATGTTTTTAGAAACGGTAGAAAAAGACGGTAAAACTATCCCACGCTTTGCTTATCTTGGCGATGCCGAATAGTTATGGCATCATGTTTATAATCGTTACTGCTCAGACCAGATAAGGTATTACCGTGCAATTTAATTCTACAGATAACTACATCGCAAGCAATTCGTTAAAACAAGCGGTTAATGCGGCTATTTTGCTTGAAAAACCTTTGCTAATAAAAGGCGAACCCGGCACAGGTAAAACCATGTTGGCCGAAGAGCTGGCTAAAAGTTTAGATACCACACTTATACAATGGCATATCAAATCGACCACCAAAGCACAGCAAGGCTTATACGAGTATGACGCGGTATCACGCCTGCGTGATAGCCAGCTTGGTGATGAGCGTGTGCACGACATCGGCAATTACATTGTTAAAGGTAAACTTTGGCAAGCCTTTACCTACGGCGAGCAGAATAATAAACGCCCGGTATTATTGATTGATGAAATAGACAAAGCCGACATCGAATTCCCAAACGACCTATTGCTTGAGCTAGATAAAATGGAGTTTCATGTTTATGAAACTGGCGAGCGCGTTGTTGCTAAACAGCGCCCTATTGTGATCATCACCTCAAATAACGAAAAAGAACTGCCAGATGCATTTTTGCGCCGCTGCTTTTTCCATTATATTGATTTTCCATCGAGCGACGAAATGCAGCAGATTGTTGATGTCCATCACCCCGATGTAAAACAAGATTTAGTGCGCCAAGCACTGGAAGTGTTTTTTGGTTTACGTGAAGTCAACGGCATTAAGAAAAAGCCATCTACCAGCGAACTACTCGATTGGCTTAAACTTTTAATGGCTGAGGATATCGATGCGAAAACCTTGCACGACAAAAGCCAAAAAGGTGGCCTAATGCCAATGTTTGGTGCGCTTTTAAAGAACGAGCAAGACATCAGCCTAATCGAAAAACTTGCCTTTATGAGCCGCCGTTAAAATGTTGATTGCGTTTTTCTTCAAATTGCGTGAATACCGCTTACCGGTCAGCATGCGTGAGCTGCTTGATTTAATCAATGCACTAAAAAAAGGTGCGGTATTTGCCGACATTGACGGTTTTTACTATTTAGCCCGTACCATTATGGTTAAAGACGAAACCCACTTTGACCGTTTTGATAAAGCCTTTGCTGATTACTTTAGTGGCGTTGCCGACCTCGACTTACTCGAAAGCTTAAAGCAGCAACATGACTTGCCCAATGACTGGCTGCGCAAAGAGTTTGAAAAGCATTTAAGTGATGAAGAAAAAGCACAACTCAACGCCATGGGCGGCCTTGATGAGCTAATGAAAACCCTCAAAGAGCGCCTAGAAGAACAACAAAAACGCCATGCTGGCGGGAATAAATGGGTTGGCACGGGTGGTACATCACCCTTTGGCGCTTATGGTTATAACCCCGAGGGCGTGCGCATAGGTCAAGACGGCAACCGCAACCGCCGCGCTGTCAAAGTGTGGGATAAACGCGAATACCGTAACTTAGACTCTGATCGTGAAATTGGCTCGCGCACCATTAAACTCGCCCTTAAAAAACTACGTAAATTTGCCCGCACTGGCGCAAGCGACACCCTTGATTTAAACGAAACCATTCGCGCGACTGCCAAACAAGGCGGCATGCTGGATGTAAAAATGGCACCAGAGCGCCACAACGCAGTTAAAGTGTTAATGCTGTTTGATATTGGCGGCTCAATGGATGATTACATTCACACCTGCGAAGAGCTGTTTAGTGCCGCCCACAGCGAATTTAAACACTTAGAGTTTTATTACTTTCATAACTGTTTATACGAGCATGTTTGGCAGGATAACCAACGCCGCCATTCAAACGTTATCGACACCATGACGCTAATCAACAAATTCACCAGTGACTATAAAGTGATCTTTGTTGGCGACGCCACCATGGGCCCCTATGAAATCGCCTACCCCGGCGGCTCTGTAGAGCACTACAACGAAGAGCCCGGCAGTGCTTGGTTAAACCGCATCACCAACCACTTTGATAAAGTCGCGTGGCTCAACCCACAACCGGTTGAACACTGGCGTTACTATCAATCAATTGATTTTATAAAGCAGCTAATGGATAACCGCATGTACCCGCTGAGCTTGGATGGCATTAGTAATGCGATCAGGGAATTGAGCTGAGTTAAAGCGTGAATTAACCACAGCTCCGTATCTATTTAGAACACCCAAAAAAGAGGTAAAAGGCAAGCCATGATCTCATTTTTTAACCGTGGTGTCGGCGAATATGCTTTACTAAACCTGACTCGTTAAACTCTAATGAGACAATATTAGTTTTACTATATTCAATGGTTTTATCTAAGTGTACTGGCTTAACTTTACCCATTTCAGTCATTTTTATAAAAACAACATTAGCCCCTACCATAATTTCGTTTATCTCAATATCGCTATTTATAACTTCATCTTTTAGCTTACCAATCATATCTGAACGGAGTTTCGATTTATCAGTATACGTAAAATTGAATTTAACATGTTCATCGATGAAGTTATCAGATAGTAACGATATATAATGATCTATTTCTTTAGTGGTTGTATTTGGTTGTTGCCGAGCATTTTTGGCTGCTACAAATGCCATTGCTTTTTCGATTAACTGATCTGCCGTGAAGTTGTTAATTGCAGAACTTGAAAAAGATAAAATAAGCGATATGAATATGAAAGTTAATTTTTTCACTGAACTCTCTTTGTCTGCTTAACACCACGTTAAGCAACTAGTTGAAGTTGGCTAAAATAAGTGAGAATGAACGCTTAGCCAAATTTAAAACGCCCATTCGCTTTATCACCTTGTTAAGCCTCACTTGCTAACAAGTTCTTTAATGCTTTTTACAACCAAGTCACTGTCATAAATATGCAAGAAGTGTTTTTCTGACTCCGAATAGATAATTCGGCTATTTGTAGATAAACTTTTGAAGTAAGTCTCTGCATTAGCATATAGGGAGTCCATTGGCTTTGCGACTTCCTCAGGTACAAAAGGAGGATCATAGCGCTTTCCAGTCTGTTTAGAGCGTAAAACTATAATAGGTTTATCACCGAAATTCGCTGCATTAGATAAGATTGTGTAGCTTTTCATATGATCTACGTTTTCAGGAACGCTTTCAAACATTGGATCATAAACACTTTGCTCAAAATTATAAAAACGCTCCAATTTTTCATTATCCGTTTTAAAGCTTTCAGGCCACCTTGTACCCATAATATAGAAGTAGCCTAAAGGAGGTGGATCGATTAGCACAGCCCCCATCACTTCTTGCGGATATAGGTTATTGAATGAATTTATGACGTATGATGCGTATGAATGGCCTGCAAAATAATAAGGAGCTTTAACATCTGCAGCTTGTAATAAGTTGCGTAGTCTTCTGGAGATATCATTTACTGTAAATGGTACTGGACCGCTTTCACTTTTGCCAAGGCCAGCTCGATCATATAAACAAATACTGAATTCACTTTTTAGTTTTTCAATATTCTTTAACCAAATACCATCTGAACCAGAAAGACCGAAGCCCTGCTCAAGTATTAATTGAGGCTTGTCATTTTCGTAGCACTCAAGATACAACTTAAACCCGCCAACGTCATATAACCCAGACTTTGTTGCTTGTAACTCCTGCTCTGTACCTAGTGCACCAAAGCTAATTAAAATTGAAAATAAACATAGTATTGATCTCATTTAGACTCCATTCTCTGCGTGAGGCTTAACAAGCCTGTAGATTAACTCGTTTTAAATTTATTTTTTTATTGATGAATCAACCATAGCCGAGTTCCTATTTTGGTTCAATCTGTTATCGCTATCTTACATAAAATAGAAAAGAGGATTTGCGATTGTTTTAGTGGATGTTTTAAAGGTGGTTATAGGTGACTAAGTGGCATATTTCGGCTGAAAAGGACTTCCCCCTTTTTTAATGCAGCCTGTTTGCAGCTTTTCTATATTCTGAACAAGGCAAGACAGTTGCCACCGAATGAAGTAAATGCATCCACTTTCGTGAGTCATTTCTTTAAAAGGCTTTTGATGTTTAAAGTCAAAATTTGACCCTATTGATTCAAATATTTTAAACAAGTGGCAGTAGGTACTTCTTGCTTTAGCTTAAAGTACTTTACTCATAAACAGGCTGTAGGGGTCTAAAACATAATCACCAAACGGCTCACATTCTTTAAAACCAAAGCGAGTATATAGCCTTTGTGCGGGCAAAAACGCATCGGCGGTGCCTGTTTCTAGGCTTAGTGTTTTATATCCGTGCTGTGTTGCTTGTTCAATAATGTGGGTAAGTAATTTAGCGGCTATACCTTGGCGTAAATGAGCAGATGATGTGCGCATAGATTTAATCTCGCCATGAGTCGTATTGAGCGCTTTTAATGCCCCAACCCCTGCTAAATTATTATCAATCCATAAACTATAGAACGTTATTTCCAGCGCTGCGAGCTTACTCACATCAAGAGCGTGCACGCTTTCTACTGGTGAATGCTGTAGCATATCATTATGGTGGCTTTACAATAATGCAATAACATCTGGATGTGCAAGTTCGCCAGTTTTAATGTTCATTTATTCCTCTTTACTCGTTGTATTCCGGTTTTATTTATTACTTTTTAAGCGGCTAATTTCCAAACCAAAAACGCCAGTGCAAAACCAATCAGATAAACCAAACCAATCCAACTCAATGTTCGCACCAATTTAGAATGTTGAATACTGGGCTCCGAGCGCACTAGGCTAAAGTTTAGCCATGCAAAAATGGGGGTGGTGACAAACGCAAGAGTCATGGCAAAGGTAAGCATGGGGCCGAGGGCTGATTTAAAAAACAAGATCACCGCCATGCCAGCGAGTGATTGCAATATTAGCCAGATATTTAAGCTGTGTTTGCTTTGCTTAAAGCCAAGCAGTTTGTGCGATTCATTAAGGGTTCGAGCATAACCGTCGAGCACGGTTAAAGTAGTGCCAAACATACATAAAAACGCGATAACCGATACCAAGGGCCTTGCCCACTCACCAATTGTGAAGGCGTACATATCAATCAGTTGTTTAGCAAATGCTACGCCGCCTAATGCAATTTCATTGTTTTGCCCGTATTGCACTAACACGCCCAGCGAGAAAAACACCAGCGCTAACGCAGCGGTTAGCCAATAACCAACATTAAAGTCAAACAAGCCCTGCACACGTGTTACCGTTTGTTGGCTTTGCTTTTCTTTTAGCCACAATGAGCTGAGTGCTGAAATTTCAATCGGTGCGGGCATCCAGCCCATTAGCGCCACCATAAACCCCAGCATAGCAAGCTCGTACGGCGACGGGCCAATATAATCAACAGGCGTCACTGTTCCATGATTAATAGCACCGCTGCTAACTGCAATAACAAGCGCTGTTACGGTAGCTAAGGTGAGTAAGCCCATAATCGCTTTAGCAACGTTATCAAGCGCTTTAAAATGGCCTAGCAATAAAATAACTAAACACACGGCTAATATTAACCAGCACAATAAGGTTACAGAGATACTAACAGGCAATGCATAGTGCAGTAGGCTTGCTGTGAGTAATAACACGCCAGCGGTATTCACTATGGCGGCTATAATATTCAAACCAATAAAGCTGTAAAAAAACCACGGGCCTTTACTTTGGTAGCCTTCAACTAAGCTTTTTTTAGTGGCGAGCGTGTATTCAATACCAAAGCGGAAAAACGGATATTTTAGTACGTTCACCACCACTATGAGCCAAAAAAGCTGCCAGCCAAAAATAGCGCCAGCTTGTGTTGATGCAACAAGGTGAGAGCCACCAATTGCCGCGGTTGCCATTAATATGCCAGGGCCTAATGCGTTTAGACGAGTTTGCCAAGTTGATGTTGTTGAATGCATATCCATGCTTACATTTTATTTTTATTAATAAGCAAGTTACAACGTTTTACAGAGGATTGAAAGTGAGAAAGTAAGTAGAAGATTAAACGGTTCGCTAGATCCTAGTTACCTAGAACCTAGCGCCTTAAATATTAACGCAAGTCCATTTCTTGAACTTTTTCGTGAGCAATCTCAGGTGTGGTGCTCACTGGTTTTTCGTGTAGGTTCGCTTTGATTTGTCCTTTACGATGCTTTAGTGCCGCATCGAGTTTTTTAGCTGCGCTTGCAATAGCTGGGTATAGAACTTCGTTCTCACCTTTTACCGACATACGCGCGCCTTCGTAAATAGTGCTAATTTCTGCTTGGAGCTTATGATGCTCTTTTGAAAGAATGATATCTAGTGCGATCAGAGATGGAAAATGGCTCGCAATTTTTGAAAACTTTTCGTTGATGTGTTCTCTAATAGAGTCAGTAACGTCAACATGGTGACCAGAAAGATTAATTTTCATAGGGTATCCTTTTTTTTGTTACCTCAACTCTAGTATTGGGGGCTATTTAGATTTACACAAGCGCAAAACACAGAAATATGACATTTATTTGTTAGTAAAGCTGATTAAGATCAATTGGCGAGCATTAAATATGCAAAACCCCGCGTGGTGCAGGGCTTTCAGCGGTATACTTATTTTTGTATATTAGGGTCTGTTTATCTTTGCGGATTAAATTTGTTCAAGCTAGGGGCGGTTTAATCGCGGCGCGAGGTTTGTAACCTAGTGGGCTAAGTCAAAGCCGAGCAACATAGAGTAAATCGCCCCTAGGCAGAACCCGAAGGGCAGCGTCTGTTTGGCATTGATGCTGCGTTATCGCCTATTTATGGGAAATAACCACACCACATAGGCGCGGCCTTGCCTAAATACCAAACAGACTGCTGCAGATTTAACCTTGAAAGGTAAACAGACCCTAAGTGTACGAACAACAGTAATCAGCAAAATCAGCCACTTTTACTTGGAAAGTAACGTTCGCATCAACATTAAATGACTCACCTGCTGACATAGTTTTCCACTCGGTCTCACCCGGGAGCAAAACTTCCCACTGACCACCGTTAAGTTCCATTAGCTCTTTTTTACTAGTAGCAAACTCAAATTCACCCGCTTGCATAAAGCCTAATGTTTTGGTGCTGCCATCTGCAAAAATCACTGTACGGCTTGACACTTTACCTTCAAAATACACGTTTGCTGTTTTAACAACACTTACATTATCAAACTGAGACATCCTCACTCCTGTTTATTGTTTTATAATTTATTAATGACCACAGTGCCTGATACTCATAAGCCTTGCAAGGAACAAGATGTGAAAAATGCTCACGTAAAACCCATTTTACTTTTTTGGTAAACCTCTCACCAACATCAAATAGATTTGGCCTTAGGCTTATTTTATAAATAATAAATCATCGTATGTTCCTACAAATAATCTTCGTATATTCTCTACTAAGCAAACTTTAAACCCTCATAAATTTAAACTTTCAAATACAAAAAATTAACCTGCCGTTCATATTGAGTGCACTAACTTTATTGTGTGGATCAGTAGTACCCACTTACTTGTTCAGGTATGACCAGAAACGTGAATAAAATTCACACAAAACAACTACGCAACATTAAATTTACAATGCTAAATTATTAAAAATTTATTTACATTAGGGCATTGAAATGAGTAAGCGAATAGCACTAGCTATCCTTACAAGTTGTTTTTTAGTTGCATGCGGCGGTGGCAATGAAGCAAACACAAGTAAGGAAACACCTGTATCAGATACTCCAACAACCCCTCCTGCTAGCGGGGATACTTCAGATGACGATACGACCACCGAAAACACCGCTCCGGTTATTAGCCTCTCCCCTCCTGATAGTGTGAGCCACGGTCAAACCCTCACTTTAAACGCCAGCGCAAGTGATTCAGATGGCGATACACTCACTTATAATTGGCAACAACTTGCAGGGCAGCCAATTGAAACCTCAGACAATGAGGTGTTAACACTGACTATTCCCTCCCCCCTCAGTGGTTATGATGAAGCGTATCGCTTTTTGCTTAGAGTAACGGATGAACATGGCGCACAAAGTGAGTTTGAATTTGGTTTTACTGCAAAAGCTACCATGGACAGTTCGCACGCTGCTCGGCTTTTACATCAGGCCAGTTTAGGGCCAACGTACGAAGAGATTTTATCGGCGCAGGGGTTAAGCGCTGAAGAATGGATAGACTCACAAATGCAGCTGCCCATTACCTACCATGTCGATTATTTAGAAAACTATCCAAACAGAGATTATCCACGGCAAATAAATCGTATTGATGCCTGGTGGAAAGGCAGTATTAACGCTCCTGATCAACTCAGGCAGCGAGTTGCCTATGCTATGAGTCAAATTTTTGTGGTGTCTGACTTTAATAACTCATTGGCAAATGAGCCTAAAGGCATGGTGAGCTACTACGATATGTTACTAGAAAATGCATTTGGCAATTACCGTGACATTCTTGAAACTATATCTCGCTCCCCTATCATGGGTAAATATTTGGATCATTTAGGCAATGAAAAAGCCGATGAAGAGCGTAACATTCGCCCAGACGAAAACTATGCGAGGGAGCTGCTACAGTTATTTAGCATAGGTTTAGAAGAGTTATCGCTAAATGGTTTAGTAAAAAAAGATATAAATGGCCAACCGGTCCCTGCTTATACCCAAGCTGATATTGAAGGGTTTGCTAAAGTATTCACTGGCTGGACATTTGGCGCCAGTGAGTTTTGGGGACGCCCGAGTAATAACCACTCAATTCTTATGAGCCCATTTGAGGCGTATCATTCAACAGCTGAGAAACATTTAATCAGTGATGTGGTTATTCCTGCTAATACTGATGCAGAAACCTCACTAAAAATAGCGCTCGATACAATCTTTGCACACCCAAATATAGCGCCATTTATAAGTAAACAATTAATTTTAAAGTTAATTACATCAAACCCGTCCCCCAGTTACATTGAGCGGGTTGCTAAAATTTTTAATGATAATGGCCAAGGTGTTAAAGGTGACTTGAGTGCTGTAATAAAAGCAATCTACCTTGACCCTGAAGCTCGGCAGTTTGCAGCGCCTCTTGCTTATTTTGGTAAAGTGAGAGAGCCACTGCTTAAACAAATGCAACTGTGGCGGGTATTCAAGGCTAAGTCGCTAAATAATCGTTATTACACCAGCAATTTAAGCCTAAAGTTTGGCCAAGGCCCGTTGCAGTCCCCCTCTGTTTTTAACTTTTACCAACCGGATCATCAACCTCAAGAGCTATCGGGCTCTATGCTTGTTGCACCAGAATTACAAATTGCCAACGATGCTTATGTGATCAATACACTAAATACTCATTTTGATGAAATGAGCCGACGCGTTGCAGAACGTTATGATGAACTCAATGAAAACTATGTCTATTTGTACATGGGTGATGACTTGGAGTTACTGGCTAACTTTGGCTTAAATGCGGTTATCGATAAGTACGACACATTATTCTTTGCAGGTGCTATGTCACACAATATGCGCAATGCAATTTACGATATGGACGCTTACTTTTCATCAAGTGAAAGTCATTTAAGGCTTTCGTATATCGTGTATTTAATTACGGTTTCAGCCGAATACAGCTTGCAGCAATAGGAGAGTGTCATGGATAGAAGAAAGTTTTTAGACTTATGCTTAAAGGGTGGTGTGTCTATGGCTGCACTTACTCAATTACAGTTGCAGGCTTTTCAAGGAGCTAGCAATTTTGCTGATGACGAATATAAAGCACTCGTGTGCGTTTATTTAAGTGGCGGTAATGACTCTTTAAATATGTTGGTGCCCATTGCAGGCGAAGCACGCAGCCTATATGAAGCAAGCCGACAAAATTTAGCTATTAATAACCCTTTGCAATTGTCGCCAGATACCGCGCAAGAAGGCGGTGTTGGTTTGCATAATTCTTTAGCGCCATTGCAAAGTATATTTGAAGAGCGCCAACTGGCCTTTGTTACTGGCGTTGGCAGCTTAATTGCGCCAACAACGCAGCAAGATGTTATCAATAAGTCTGTTCCACTACCACTGCACCTTTTTTCGCATAACAAACAACGAGCAACATGGATGTATGGCAAAGAGCAAAGCTCACTAAATAGTGGCTGGGGCGCAAGGTTATTAGAGCGACTGCAACAAAGTGAACAGTTTGGCGGCAATATTTCGCTCTCAGGAATGAACCTCTGGCAAACCAGCAGCAACAGCATGCCCTTTAGTTTAAGCAGCAATGGCATAAGCCGCATTAATGCTTTAAGCGGCTCACAAGAGCGTAGTGAACATGTGAATAACCTGTTTAATCGCGTATTAACAGGTCAAACAAACCCTATTGCGCAAGCCTATGGCTCGCGTGTAAAAGCATCCATTGATAAAACCTCAGCAATGAATATTGCCCTCCAAGACTCTGATCCTATTGATGGTGTATTCTCTAACAGCTCTCTTTCTCGTAGGCTTAAAACGATAGCACGTTCAATATCAATTCAATCTCAACTTGGGTGTAAACGCCAAGTATTTTATGTGTCAATGGGTGGCTTTGATACTCATGGTGACCAAAATCGCAGCCATGCTTCATTGCTCAGCCAGTTATCACAGTCGTTAGCTGAGTTTAATCGCGCAATGTCTTACCTGAATAAACAAGACAATGTGACACTGTTTACCATGAGTGAGTTTGGCCGAACATTAACCTCTAACGGTAATGGTACTGATCATGGTTGGGCGGGGAATCATCTTGTAATGGGCGGCGCGGTAAACGGTGGCGATTTATATGGCTCCTTGTTGACCCAACATTTAGGCGGTCCAAAAGACACCCGAGGTGGACGACTAATACCCGACGTTGCGAATGAGCAGTACTTTGCCACTTTAGCCAAGTGGTTTGGTGTACCTGACTCAGAACTAGTAGATATATTCCCGAATCTAGCCAACTTTAACCAACATACTCTGGGTTTTATTTAACTCCTACGCTGACTAATTAGCTTATTATGTTAGCCAGCGTTAATGAGTAAATAATAAAAACCCGCTTAGTCTTTAATACTAAGCGGGTTTTTCTATTCTCAGATTCGGTATTAATAGCTGACCATTAATACCTCAGCACTTAAAACAGTTTGTTTGCCTTGTTTACGATATTTTCTACCGTGAAACCAAAGTGTTCAAACAGCTCGTTAGCTGGCGCTGACTCGCCAAAGGTCGTCATGCCGACTACTGCGCCATTTAGGCCAACGTATTTATACCAGTAGTCTGCGATACCCGCTTCTACTGCTACGCGGCGTGAAACCGCAGCGGGTAGTACGCTTTCTTTGTAAGCTGCGTCTTGTGCATCAAAAACATCTGTTGAAGGCATTGATACAACACGTACCTTTTTACCTTGCTTGCGTAATTCAGCCGCTGAGTCTTGTGCTAATTGCACCTCAGAGCCGGTTGCGATTAAGATAAGCTCAGGCTCACCATCACAGCTAAGTACGTAACCGCCTTTTTTCACATCGCTTACTTGCTGTGCTGAACGAGTTTGTTGAGCAAGCCCTTGGCGAGTAAAGATCAATGACGTTGGACCGTCTTTACGCTCAATGGCTTGTTGCCATGCAATTGCAGACTCAACTTGGTCACACGGACGCCAGTTAACTAGGTTAGGCGTTAAACGCATGCTCGCAATTTGCTCTACTGGTTGGTGGGTTGGGCCATCTTCACCTAATCCAATTGAATCATGGGTATAAACAAAAATGCTTGGCACTTTCATCAACGCAGCCATACGTACAGCATTACGCGCGTATTCCATAAACATTAAGAAGGTCGCACCGTAAGGGATAAAGCCTTTATGTAGTGCAATACCATTCATAATTGCTGACATACCAAACTCACGCACACCGTAGTAGATGTAGTTACCGCTGGCGTCATTGGCTTCAAGGCCTTTAGAACCTTTCCAAATTGTTAGGTTTGAACCTGCTAAATCAGCAGAGCCGCCCATAAACTCTGGTAATAGAGGACCAAATGCATTAAGTGCATCTTGTGATGCTTTACGTGATGCAGGGTTTGCTGGGTTTGCATCAAGTTGCTCAATGTACGCTTGTGATTTCTCGCTCCAATCAGCTGGTAACTCACCACTTGTACGACGTTTAAACTCTGCTGCTAGTTCAGGGTGTGCGGCTGCATATGCGGCAAACTTTTCATCCCAGCTCGCTTCAAGTTGCTTACCTTTTTCTTTGCCATCCCACTCGCTGTAAATGTCAGCTGGAATGTCAAATGCGTCGCCAGTCCAACCAAGGAACTCGCGCGCGGCTTTAATTTCGTCTTCACCCAGTGGCGCACCGTGACAGTCATGGCTACCTGATTTATTAGGTGAACCGTAACCAATTACTGTTTTACAACAAATGAGTGTTGGCTTGTCTGTGATGCTGCGTGCTTCTTCGATTGCTGTGCGAATAGCGTCTGAATCATGGCCATCTACATCACTGATTACATGCCAACCATACGCTTTAAAACGCGCTGGGGTATCATCACTGAACCAACCTTCGACTTCACCATCGATTGAAATACCGTTGTCATCCCAAAATGCCACTAACTTGCCAAGGCCTAAAGTACCCGCAAGCGAACATGCTTCGTGAGAAATACCTTCCATAAGGCAGCCATCGCCCAAGAACGTATACGTGAAGTGATCAACAATGTCGTGGCCTTCACGGTTAAACTGAGCCGCTAATGCTTTTTCAGCAATCGCCATACCGACGGCATTTGTGATCCCTTGACCAAGTGGGCCCGTAGTGGTTTCGATACCTGGTGCATAACCATATTCTGGATGACCCGGTGTTTTTGAATGCATTTGACGGAAGTTCTTAATTTCGTCAATTGGTAAATCATAACCACTTAAATGCAGTAGAGAATAAATAAGCATTGAACCGTGGCCGTTTGAGAGTATAAATCGATCTCTGTCTACCCACTCTGGATTTGTTGGATTATGATTTAGATAATCGCGCCATAGTACTTCTGCGATATCTGCCATGCCCATAGGGGCTCCAGGGTGGCCTGATTTGGCCTGTTGTACTGCGTCCATTGATAAGACGCGAATAGCATTTGCAAGTTCTTTGCGAGACGGCATGAATTCTCCTACCTTTACTGTATTTGCGCTGGTTGATTGTGTGTTTTACTAGAAACACCCATTCTTACTTATTCTAGGGGCAGTGTGCAATTAAAACCCCTAATAAATTAGACTAAAATGGAGGTTTATTAAGAACTAAAAGTTATTAGTAATTTTATTTAGACGTCTAGGCGTAAAATTACTATGAAAATATATTTGTTTTAGATAAAATACGTCCCTTAATTTTTTAGCGCTCTTACCGACGTTTGTGAAGCGCAATATTTGTGAGCAGAAATACAATGGCAAAACATTTATTTACTTCTGAATCAGTTTCTGAAGGTCATCCGGATAAAATCGCGGATCAAATCTCTGACGCGGTACTAGATGCCATCTTAGAGCAAGATTCTCATGCACGTGTTGCGTGTGAAACTTACGTAAAAACCGGTATGGTCATGGTCGGTGGTGAAATCACCACGAGTGCATGGGTTGATATCGAAGAAATCACACGTAAAACAGTGCGTGAAATTGGCTATACTCATTCAGATATGGGTTTTGATGCAGATTCGTGTGCTATTTTAAATACAATCGGTAAGCAATCACCTGATATCAACCAAGGTGTTGACCGTACTAGCCCTGAAGAACAAGGCGCTGGAGACCAAGGCTTAATGTTTGGTTACGCATGTAACGAAACTGAAGTGCTAATGCCTGCACCAATCACGTACTCTCACCGTTTAGTACAGCGCCAAGCGCAAGTACGTAAAAGCGGCGAGCTTAATTGGTTGCGTCCTGATGCAAAATCACAAGTAACCTTTGCATACGAAAATGGTAAGCCTGTTGGTATCGATGCGGTAGTTCTTTCGACTCAGCACAGTGAAGAAATTTCACAAAATGACTTAGTAGAAGCGGTAATGGAAACTATCATCAAGCCGGTACTACCTGCAGAGCTAATTACTAGCGCAACGAAGTTCTTCATCAACCCAACTGGCCGTTTTGTTATCGGTGGCCCAATGGGTGACTGTGGTTTAACAGGTCGTAAAATCATTGTTGACACCTACGGCGGTATGGCACGTCACGGTGGTGGTGCTTTCTCTGGTAAAGATCCATCAAAAGTTGACCGTTCAGCTGCGTACGCTGCACGTTATGTTGCTAAAAACGTGGTTGCCGCTGGTCTTGCTGACAAGTGTGAGCTACAGGTTTCTTACGCTATCGGTGTTGCAGAACCTACGTCAATCAGTGTTGAAACGTTTGGTACTAGCAAATTAGAAGAAAGTCGTTTAATCGAACTTATTCGTGAACACTTTGACTTACGCCCTTACGGCTTAATTCAAATGTTAGATCTTGAGCGTCCAATTTACCTACCAACAGCGGCTTACGGCCACTTTGGTCGTGATGAATTCCCATGGGAACGCACAGATAAAGCAGACGCACTTCGCGCAGCAGCTGGTCTTTAATTCCAGCCTTTGTGTGAATGTAGAAAAAGCGCCAATTGGCGCTTTTTTTATGCCTAGAAATTATGTTCTACGTTTTTGTCGCGAGGTAAACTCGCTGCTAGGCATGCGCTACCCCACGCAATTAAATTTAAAAGTAATTTATTCACAAAGAGATTAAGAGACGCTGCGCTCAAGAGAAGTAATTATAAAATAATAGCTAAAAGTGACTAGGTACTAAGATCTATTCGAAGCCCGTGACGTTTTACCTAACTTTCTAACCTATAATGTAAGTATCTTTTCATATCCAGCGACACCCCACACTATAAACAATACAATTAAAGCCAAGGTTACTGCCGCTGATGCTATATCTTTAGCGCGCCCCGATAAAACATGATATTCAACCCCTACTCTATCCGTTAATGCTTCAATAGCGGAATTAAGCAATTCCACAATCAATAAAAATAAAAAGCTAACAATGAGTATCACCCAGTGCAGTAAAGACTGCGCCAACCAAAACGATAAGGGCAACAAAATGACACCTAATGCCAGTTCAGTTCTAAATGCCGACTCTTCTTTAAAAGCCGCTTTAAACCCTTTTATAGAACACTGAGTGGCTTTTATAATACGGCCTATACCAATGCCATTGGGTTTATTAACTAAATTGATTTCAGGTTTATTCATTTTATTATCTTTTTAATACGGCTTTGAATTAGTGATGTATGGCTAACAAATACTCACTCCATACCACGAATAAGCAAGTGCCATGCAGTAGCCATATAACGATTATAAGCTTGCTCTGTATCAGCATCAATATATTCAACCCCTGACGGACTGAATGACGTTAACTGAGTTTTATCGTGTTCATTCACCTTATAATACTCGTAAATCGCCTTTAAATCTCCCTTCCACAGTTTTTCATTGCGACGAATAGTTTGAAAACCAAAAACGGTGCGCTCTTCGTCAATACTTAACAATGATTGGCCCATACTATAAAACGCTGTATTTTTAGGTGCGATTAAATTAAGTAAGGTCGGCGCAATATCCATATGACTTGCAACGTGTTGCGATGACAACAAATCAGGTGTAATACCTTGCCCATAAATCACCATTGGCACGTGTGTTAGTTCAAACAAATTAGGTCGGCTATGTAGGTAACGACGACTAAAATGATCGCCCGTTATCACAAACAGTGCATCAGGATAACGCAGCTCCATTTTTCGCACAAACTCGCCCAGCATTTTATCTGCGTACCATAAATGCCCTAACACATAGGGGTCTAATAATTCGCCTTCTAGCGATTGTATTGTTGCGGGGTAATCATCATAAGATGCGTATGGGTAGTCAAGTTGCGCTAAATCTAAATTGAAAGGACCGTGATAACTGCCGCTTAAAATTACATTAAAACTTTTTTGTTTGGTTTTAGCCGCTGCGAGTTCAAATAGTTGGCTATCATCAATCCCCCATACACCCGCACTGCCTTTACCACCAGCATCTGTCGCGGAATAAATATTATCGACACCTTGCGATTCTACATATTCACCCACATTTTGCCATGAGAGTAATCCACCATAAAAAAACTGACTGGTGTAACCAAGCCGCTCCATTTGATTAATAAAAGAAAGCTTACTGGCAGGTTGTTGCGGGCCAATGCGGCTCATGTTCACACCTGAAAATGGAATACCAGACAAAATACTCGAAAGTGAATTCATCGTACTACTGGCAGCAGGTAGCATATTATCTAAATAGATCCCCTTGCTAGCTAAGCTTTTTAATTCATTAGTCACATTAAGTGATGCGTACTTTTGCTGCAAAGGCCACGAATCATAGCTTTCCATGATTATAAAAAACACCTGTGATGGAGGGTCAATAAACGCTCCTTTTGTGTGTTGCTGATAATCGAGCAATGGCTCAGTGAGTGGTGCAGCATTTGAGCTCAAATAGGGGTTTTTGCCATCTATTCCATGATTTTGTAATTCGTTATAGTCTTTTATTGCATACACAAAGCTACGAAAAGGGTTAATCACAAGGTTATTTACAAACGCATCAGGAGTCACCGCAGACCATTTACGCGAAGCAGGACGAGATTCGAATGAGCCGCGAATAGCGCAGATAAAAAGCACCGTTATCAGAATAACCAGTAGTGAGCGTTTCCACTTACAGACAGTATAAATGCGCGATAAAAAACTAAGGCTAGTTTGCTCAACATGCTTGCAATATCTAAACGCAATAAACAACAGAAGCACTAAACTTATAAGGCTGCCCCATGGCTTGTATTGCTTTATTGCGGTTAATGCGATGGCCTGCTGATCATCATGTAGCCCTTCAAACATAAAGTAGTTAAATTGTGTACCATACTCAGAAATATAGGTGACGCTGGTAATGCATAATAAGATCATTACGCTAAAAAATACTCTCGCAGTATAAATACGAACTTTTGAAACCCAGTGCCCTAGCCGCATTGGCTGAAAGATGCAGTTGAGTAAAAAAGGAATACTAAAACACACCCCACTCGCAGCTGAGTCAAAAGCAAAGCCAGTCTTTAAAGTATTGTATAGAGCTGTTGCATCTAAAGGTGCTGCAATATGGTCATAAAAATATACTAAGAAGAAAATACGAAAGCTCATGAAGAGCAATACACCTGCAAACCAAAGTGCAGCTAAACGCCAACACTCTGTTACAAATGAAAACCAACGGCTAGAGGGCGTTGAAGTAACCGTAAACACTATCTATGTCCTTATAATACACATCCCTAAAAAAGGAACTATACCAATAAAAGACACAAATTCAATTTAGATTATGTGTTAATGTGTAATAAAGTGTAATAAATACAATTGATTAACTTATAAAAACAAGGAAGTAACACTATATAGAGCAATTACCCTCTTTGATATCAGTAGGCGCAGCGTGATATTGCTCTTGAGCGAGCTCACTACGTAAAGCTCGTAGTGTTTTAAGCGTACTTTTTAAACTTACATTATTGCTTAACCAATGGGGTATTGCACCACCTGGGTCTGCATAAACTGTGTGGGTGAGCGCCAGACTGACCTTTTCTGGGCTATTATTTTCTTCGAGTAACCAAGTCGCTTTTAAATCCTTGATACGCACAACCGAATCAACGTGTTCTTTAAAACCAGAGTAAGCACTAATCGTTAATAACGTTTGCGTGGGATTTAGCCGTTTGTAGCAGGAATAACTCACCATATCCCTATCTCTGATAGGCCACGGCGAGTTAATTTTTGTATACACGATAGTTTCTGCGTCACTTGGGCGGGCCAGCACCTCAACGTGACTCACATTTTCGACCCACTTTGGGGCTCTCTCAGTATCACTAAGAAGGGCCATGAAGTCGCTTGCAGTGCTATTTTCTATCTGTAACGTGCCTTGCACTTCAACAATACCATTTGAGTGTTTTTTAAAGGAAACACTGACACCATCTTGAGTTTTCCATAATTGCCATGGTGTTTGCTGCGCAGAATAAACTGTAAAGCAACACAGTATGATTAATAACCCGGCTATTTTGTGCATTAACACTCCATTGTGTTGCTATCAGTACAAGGCTATTCCCAGTAGGGTGAAATCTTAAATGACGCTAAACGACTTTGCTCCATCGCACTGACCAAAAACTCAGATTTCATTTCAAGCCAATGTTGTATTTTGGCAAGCTCTTCGTCTTCTTGTCCTGCGCATAGCTGCTTTAAATAATCGAGCGTACACAACTCATATATCCCGTGAGAAATATCAAGCCATGGAATACGGAACTCACTGCGATCCTCTTTATCATACAATGCACCTAAACAGTTGCCACTGAGTAAGCTATTTTCAAGGCGGGTACGTAGGTTTAAGTAGTCTTTACAAGTAAGAGTTTGTTGCTCTGGTAACAACTGGTGTAGATCCTGCCAATCTTTATGAAATAAGCGGTTTGCTATTTCATCAACAGAGCGTTCCGCGGCTTGAAACTGGGTTTGCCCCCAGCTTTTACGCCACTGTTTATCTACAAGCCAGGTAGTTAAACTAAGGAGTAACCGATTATAGCGCGCGCTGTGAAAGAGTTTGTTGATGTCATCAATACTTGGCTGTAGCTCTTTTAGGTCATTGATCACTTGAGTAAGCTCTGGCGCACTGTTAATTTTTTTGTAATAGGCATGACGTTTTGATGTATATGTTTTAAGTTGAATAGCGTTTTCAACCCACGCTAGTTCACTTAACAACCACTTAAGCTCTACTCTTAATGACTCTGTAGTGCTTTTATCTACAATGTCATCAAATAGCCAAAACGTGTGGCGAATGAGGCTGATGCCATCAGTAACTCGTTTAAGCGTTTTTAAGCTAGGCTTGTCAAAATAGCACTGCTCATGTTTTTGCA
Organism: Pseudoalteromonas sp. 3D05; assembly: GCF_002723455.1. GTDB lineage: Bacteria > Pseudomonadota > Gammaproteobacteria > Enterobacterales > Alteromonadaceae > Pseudoalteromonas. The sequence goes on from NZ_PDUS01000004.1 coordinate 204,958, forward strand.
CAAAGCGAATACCAAACCCTATTGCTGCAATGAGAGCTTGCTCTTGCGTTGCTTTTTTAGGCAGTGAAACAAAACCGATTGATTTGCTCGGTTTAAGTGGTTTTTCATCCGCTAAGCGATAACCTCTGGCCGCTTTTGAATACAAACCAAGACGAATATTACTCTGTGCGACTAGTTTATCGGCTAACGCAAACAACTCATCACGACTGCCTTCCATCAGTTCGATTTCAAGCTCACAAATAATTTCAACCCGACCAGAAGCTGACACTTCACCTTTATCTAAAACAACCTCAATTTTTGCTCCACCTTCGGTTTCAATTAACCAAGTGCGACGGATAAAGTTAGTACTGAATATTGGGTATAAATTAGCGGCTATTGCGTTAACTTGCATGCCGTGAGGCCAAATACCGCTGTCAAACTCAGTGATATCTGGGCGGTTACTTTCAATCGGCAAATTATATTCAGGGCGTTGATGTAAACCTCCAACAACTTCTCCTGCTAGTTTGATTGTTTGCTCACATTGATTATCTGCACAACGTGTTCTAAAACCAATATCAAGTGCTCTTAACTCTCGACTAGGAGTGTCATAGTAAGCATTTTGCAAACTACGGGAAGGCTTGTTTGTGACGGTTTTTGCAAATTGAGTAATTAACGCGGGGATCAGTGGAACAACGGCATCTGACACCAAAAACTTAAGTTCTATCTCAGTATCCATTAGGCTTGAGGATTACCTTTAAAATAAATAAGAGCTCAAAATAAACAAAGCAAAGCGGTAATGCAAATTTTTTAGCGAGATTTCATTTATTCACTGTGATGTGATTACAATATCAGCCTTGCTATTAACGAGTTTAATCCATACTATCTCTATACTTAGAACGAAAAAATTGCCGTAACGATCACGGTTACATTAACAGGGTAGATTAATGTTTAAACATTCCTTATTAGCTTTACTTCTTAGCGCTGTTGCGTTTGTTAGTCACGGCGAAGAAGCAAATTCAACAAACAATACAAATACGGCTTATATTGTTGATAATCTTTATACGTTTATGCATTCTGGTGCGAGTAAGAACTACCGAATTATCGGATCAGTAGATGCGGGAACAAAGCTTACGCAACTTTCACCTGAAGAAAACGGCTTCGTCAAAGTCATTGATGATAAAGAACGCGAAGGCTGGGTAGAGGCTAAGTTTGTCTCTAAATCAGCTGGTATTCACCAGCAATATCGCACTTTGAGTGAAGAAATGACGTCGATGCAAGAGCAACTTCGTCAAACCCAGATTGAACTGCCACAACTACAAGAACAAAACCAATCACTCACTGATCAAAATCTAATGTTGTCAGAACAAATCACCAAACTGCAAACGACTCTAAATGCAGAACGTACTCAAAAGCAACAAGCCGGTGCTAAAGAGAAACGTCAGCTACTTACTTACGGGGGAGCTATCGCATTTATAGGATTGTTTTTAGGGATTATTTTAACGATAGTGCTGTCGCGCCGTAAACGTTACGACGGATGGGCATAAGCAATACAATAAAAAAGCACCAATAGGTGCTTTTTTATTTAATCGAGCTTGAGACCATTGTCTTGCTTTATTTTTTCAATAACCATATAGGTATGGTGTGTACCTACGCCTGGTATATCAACTAAATCACCTAACACTTGGCGGTATTCGTCCATATCTGACACACGTATTTTTAATAAATAATCGTAACCCCCTGCCACCATATCGCACTCGATAACTTGAGTAATTCGTAAAATATGTTCACGGAAGACTTTAAATACGGCCGTATTTGATGTTACTAATGACACTTGTACATGCGCTAATAAACTCTGGTTAAGTTTTGCTTCGTTAAGCTTAGCAAAGTAGCCCTCGATATAGCCTTCCTGCTCGAGTCGTTTTACTCGGTCAAGACAAGGGCTGGGGCTTAAGTTAACCTGCTTTGCAAGGTTCACATTAGATATTCTGCCGTTTTTTTGCAGAACGTCTAAAATTGCTAAATCGATACGATCAAGCAGGCGTAATCTATTGGGACTTGTCATAACAGAATTTTATGCGGATAAGTTTAACGTATGCCCTGTAAATTATCGTAAATCGGCAAATTTAACCAGCATATTCTGCTGGAATTTAATTAGAATGCACGCATTAAACAACATGATAATCGAGCAGCACTCTTTTTTTGCTGCAAGACTCCACACTTTTGAGGTTACTTATGTTATTCAACGGCGATTTGACTACAACGTGTCCAATTCGACAAAAGATCCGTGACTTTTACCGCATTGATGAAAATGCAGTTATTGATCATATTTTACCCCTTGCCGAAGTAGGTGTTAAAGCCCGTAGCCGTGCATGGGAGCGTGCACGTCAAATAGTTCACAATATCCGTAAAGACCAAGATGGTCAAAGCGGTGTTGATGCACTTTTAAATGAATTCTCACTTTCGAGTGAAGAAGGTGTGGTATTAATGTGTTTGGCTGAAGCCCTACTTCGTGTGCCAGATAAAGCGACTCAAGAAACCCTTATCCGTGACAAATTAGCAAAAGGCGATTGGAGCTCACACCTAGGTAGCAGTGACTCTCTGTTTGTTAATGCATCGTCTTGGGGTTTGTTAGTGACCGGGAAAATGGTTAACTACAACGACAAAACCAAAGATCAGCAATTTGGTGTGTTGAAAAAAACCATTGGTCGTTTAGGCGAGCCAGTAATCCGTAAGTCAGTTAACTTCGCGATGAAGATCATGGGTAAGCAATTCGTTATGGGTCGCACCATTGACGAAGCCATTGAGCGTGCAGCAGATACAGAACGCAAGGGCTATGTATACTCATACGACATGTTAGGTGAAGGCGCGCGTACAATGAAAGACGCGGACCGTTATTATCAAAGTTACCTAAATGCGATTCACTCTATTGGTAAAGCTGCAAATGGCCGCGGCCCAATTAAGAGCCCTGGTATTTCAGTGAAACTTTCGGCAATTCATCCACGTTATGAATTCACCCATAAAGAACGTGTGATGGAAGAAATTGTGCCTAAACTTAAGGCGCTTGCATTGGTCGCTAAAAGTTACGATATTGGCTTTACAGTAGATGCTGAAGAAGCTGATCGCTTGGATATTTCTCTTGATGTCATTGAGGCCGTATTTAGCGACGACGATTTAGCTGGCTGGCATGGTTTTGGTCTAGCTGTTCAGGCATACCAAAAACGCGCTATTTTTGTTATCGAATGGCTCACAGAGCTTGCTACCCGCGTTGGCCGCAAACTAATGGTACGCTTAGTTAAAGGCGCTTACTGGGATACAGAAATCAAAACTACACAGCAAGATGGTTTAGATCATTTCCCTGTATTTACCCGAAAAGCAACGACTGACGTTTCATACAAAGCCTGTGCTATTAAAATGCTTGAAGCGCGTGACGTGCTGTATCCACAATTTGCCACTCATAACGCATACACTGCCGCAACGATTCTAGAAGTTGCAAAAGGCGATCATGATGGATTTGAATTCCAACGCCTGCACGGTATGGGCGAGTCTTTGTTTGACCAAATCGTAACGCAAGAGAAAATTCAGTGTCGCGTGTATGCACCTGTTGGTCAGCACGAAGACTTACTTGCATACTTGGTTCGTCGCTTACTTGAAAACGGCGCTAACTCATCGTTTGTAAATGCGATTGTTGATACCACGCAACCTGTTGAAGCATTACTCCCTGATCCTGTAGAAACACTGCAAGGTTTACGTAATAAGTACAACACGCAAATTAAGATGCCTATTGATTTATACGGCGCAGAGCGTGCTAACTCAAAGGGTATGGATTTAACTGACATCAATGCAATTACACCCTTTAAAGAAAACCTAGATTCGTGGTTTGAAGAACATCGCATTAATGAAAGTGACGTACCTGAAGGCTCATTAGCTGTTAAAAATCCAGCCAATCATAAAGAAGTCATTGGCCACGTTAAATTACATAACAGTGATGACATGCTTAGCCTACTTGCTAACGCGGAAACGGCCTTTGAGTCATGGTCACAAACACCTGTAAAAGAGCGTGCGAACTTACTTCGTCGTATTGCCGATATTCTAGAACGCCACCATGATGAGCTTGTAGCAATCTGTATTAAAGAAGCTGGTAAAGTTGCACAAGATGGCATTGATGAAGTACGCGAAGCTGTTGATTTTTGTCGTTACTACGCAGCGCGTGCTGAAGAGCTTAGTGAAGATGAGCGTTTTGAAGCCCGCGGTGTTATTTTATGTATCAGCCCGTGGAACTTCCCACTTGCTATCTTTTTGGGTCAAGTAGCTGCTGCAATCGTAACCGGTAATACCGTTATCGCAAAACCAGCTGAACAAACTAGTTACATTGCACTGCGCTCTATTGAACTAATGTTATCAGTAGGTTTACCTGAGCATGTTGTACAACCTGTGATTGCCCGCGGTAGTGAAGTAGGTAAGACAATTGTACCCGATGAGCGTATTCAAGCTGTGATGTTCACCGGTTCAACCGAGACTGGCACTATCATCTCACAAACACTTGCAGCGCGTAATGATATTCAAGTACCGTTGATTGCCGAAACAGGTGGTCAAAACTGTATGATCGTCGATTCAACTGCACTGCCTGAGCAAGTGGTTGATGATGTGATTAGTTCTGGTTTTCAAAGTGCCGGTCAACGCTGCTCTGCACTGCGCGTATTATTTTTACAAGAAGACGTGGCAGATGGCATCATTGAGATGATCAAAGGGGCGCTGAAAGAGTTACATGTTGGCGACCCTGCACTACTTTCAACAGACATTGGTCCTGTTATCGATGAAAAAGCATTGAAGAACCTAACCGATCACGTTGAGTATCTAAAAGGCAATGCCACACTGCACTATGAGTGTGAAATTCCTGATAATACTGAAAATGGCGCTTATTTCTTTGCTCCACGCTTATATGAAATCAAAGATTTATCAGTACTTAAACGTGAAGTATTTGGCCCATGTGTGCATGTAATTCGCTTTAAGGGCACTGAAATTGACAATGTTGTTGACCAAATCAATAACACTGGCTTTGGCTTAACTATGGGGATTCATTCACGTATCGAAGAGCGCTGTGAATACCTTGCTAAAATGTCACGCGCGGGCAACGTTTACGTTAATCGTAATATGATTGGTGCAATTGTAGGCGTACAACCGTTTGGTGGTCGTGGTTTATCTGGTACTGGCCCGAAAGCAGGTGGTCCAAACTACCTGCAACGCTTAGTTAAAGAAAAAGCGTCACCTGATAACGTGCAAATGACCAACTTAACGCCCGATGAGCTTGATTTACACCACTACTCAGGTGCAAATGAGCAAGTTGAAAAGTTAATGACTAACTCAATGCGCGACGAAAAAATTTGGCGTGGCACACCGCTAAATGACCGTGTTTCTGCTGTTAGACAGTTATTAGCCAAAGTAGCCACCGTTGATATCATCGATGAGCTTGCAGATGATTTAGCATTAACACTTGCCGATGCACGTGCCCAGCTAAACCGCCTTGAAAAGCACATGCGTAAATATACTACGTTACCAGGGCCAACAGGCGAATCAAACACACTACACCTTGAAGCACGCGGTTGTGTAGTATGTTATGCAGATAAGAGTACATCATTTAACTTTTGGGCTATCTCTATTATCACTGCACTTGCAGCGGGTAATACTGTAATCACAGTAGCATCAGAGTTATTCTATGATGAAGCTGTTGCGTTTAAAGACAAGTTTATCTCAACAGGTGTCGCTGAAGGTGTGTTCCAAGTTGCAAAGCCAAACCAGCTACAAGCAATCTTGGCGCATCCACATTTAGCGGGCGCAGTGGTTGCAGCACGTTCATCACGTCTGGGCTACTTTAGCCAGCAGCTTGCACAACGCAAAGGCGCAATCTTGCCTGTGATAAGCTCAGAGTATTACGATACGCTGATCAAACGTCTGATCACAGAAAAGACGATTAGTATTGATACTACCGCCTCAGGTGGTAACACATCTCTCATGACTTTGGTTGAAGATGACGAATAAAATCAACAACTAAGTATTAAAGGGCGCTTTTTAGCGCCCTTTTTGCTACTTATACAATGAAAAGTTTGCTAACTTTAATGTATGCAAATTTTTTTGAGTAAGTAATGTTTAAAACCATTCCTATAAAACAGCTTCTACCCGGTATGTTCGTACAACAAGTAACGAAGCAGTCAGGTAATATCAAAATAAAAAACCAAGGGTGGGTAAAAACGCAGGCTGGTATCGATAAGTTAATAAAAGCGGGTATTTTAGAGGTCGAGATTGACCCAGATAAAACCATCATAGAGCAACCAAAAGAGCTAAACGACGCCCCCATTGTTAGTGACACTCCAAAACAACGTGACCCATGGCATACCACTCACTCTGTTGAACAAGAGATGGGCAAAGCTCAAAAACTTTATTGTGAAGCTAAAGACTTACAGAGCAAGGCATTTAGTGATATTAAAGCAGGAAAAACAATTGAAGTAGCGCCATTTAAAGAGCTTGCAAGTGGCTTTATTGATTCGGTTTTTCGTAACCAAGATGCGCTGGCCTGTATTACACGGATGCGAGAAAAAGACAGTTACCTATTAGAGCACTCAATTAATGTTTCTGTTTTAATTAGTATTTTTGCCAAGCATTTAAATTTTGAAAAAGAGCTCATAGAAGAACTAGCGACAGGCGCCCTGCTACACGATATTGGTAAAATACAAATCCCTGATGAGATTCTTCACAAACCCGGAAGGTTGAGTGAGCAAGAATTTAAAACAATTCAAAATCATGCGCTTTATAGTAAGCAAATTCTAGAAGAGTCAGGTTTAACAGGCATTGCTGTTGATATTGCAGGCTTTCACCACGAGCGCCTAGATGGCAGTGGCTACCCGTTTGGTAAGCACGCCGATGAAATCAGTCAGTATGTGCGTATGGCATCGATTGTTGATGTATATGACGCGCTTACAGCTGAGCGAGTTTATAAAGATGGCATGGAGCCCATTAAAGCCTTTAAAATACTGAAAGATGGCTGTCCTGATAGCTTTGATGGCGAGCTATTGACCAAGTTTATCCAATGTATTGGTATCCACCCTGTTGGTACTTTAGTGAAGCTTTCAAGCCAAAAAGTCGGATTGGTAACAAAAAGCAACCCAGCAAGCCCGCTAAAACCGCAGGTTAAAACCTTTTATCATGCCAAACATGCACGCTACACAGGCGTTGAAGATATTGATTTGGCTCATAGCCGTACTAATGATGCACTGGAGTCAGCCGTGAAACCTAAAGATTTTAATATTGATTTAATCAGATTTTTTAAACATTCAATCCTGCCGTAATACTACAGCAGGGGGATACTTATAAAAAATCAATTACTCTGGCCAATCTTGCAACGCTTTAATACTAAATTGATAGCCATCGAAACTTAATACACTTTGTTCTGGGGTTATCTCTAACACTTCAATATCATCTAAACTATCACCTTCATACAGTTCACGGTTGTTAAGCTTGATCCAACGCTTCTCAACGGACGATGAATAAATATGTGCCTGATATTTAATATTAGGTAGCAAAGCTAATAAGCCGTCTGGTAATAGCTCAATAGGCTCTGCGTAAGAAGAGTTTCTTGTTGCTTGGGTAACTTGATTGGTCGTGACTGTTTCAGTGTCTTTAATTGCTTGGGCAAACGCATTTTTAAGCTCACTAGGCACAGTCTCTAACTCATCGTCGCGCTGCGGTACTATTTGGTTCGCTGAATTTGACTGCTCAATGGGCTTTCCAAGCACCTTATATTGGCTTAAATCAATATCTCTTGAGCGAGTATTTATTGGCTGTGATTGTGCAAACTGTTGAGGTTGAGCGTATTGCTGTGGCTGTGAATACTGCTGCGGCTGAAACTGAGCTGTAGGGGCATTAATCACTTGCTGATACCCATTTGGAGTTTGGACTAAAACAGTTTGCCCTTGCGAGTAAGTTGGTACAGCATTAACAGGCACTTGGACCCATTGATACTGTTGAGATTGGTTCGCGTAGCCTTGGGCCATCACAGGCTGCTGTGAATTAGTAAACTGTGCGGGTGCATTTTGAACTTCTTGCGGTACATTCTTAGGCAATGTATCGCTGCTCTTTTGCACGCTAGAAACGTCTTCATTCGGCTGAATCACTTTTTCATCAGTTGCTGATAACTCTTTAAGGCTAGGCTCTGACGCACTATCTGTTGGAATACTCTTAGTCTGAAACCACTTACCAATTGAAAAGCCAGCCACTAAGGTCAGCGCTAAAGCCAACAATAAGGCAAGTGACATTGCGATTAAGCGATACCTTTTAAGCTCTTGTTGTTGTTTAATTTGTTGAGCATTTTGATCAAAAGCAGATGCTTCATCATGATGCTCAGATTGTTTTAATGCATCTAATAAAAACGACATAATTCACCACGACTAAAAAATAAACGACAAGCCAACACCGGCGCCTAACACTGTTATAAAAACGAAAGGTATTAAAAGCTTACTGGTTTTTGCTTCACTTTGAACTTCACTTTGCAGTACGCTTGGCGGTAACGCCTCTTCTGCTGAACGCATCACAATTTCACTATCAATGACCATAACTTGTTTAGAAAACGCTCCCATTAAGCAACGCTCGCATAGTAAGTTAACTAACCTAGGAATACCTTTTGTAACAATATAAACAGTTTTTAATGCATCAGCCGAAAACATCGCACGTTCACAGCCGGCAACATATAAACGATGTTTGATGTAAGCAATAGTTTGCCCCTCGGTCAGCGGCAATAAATGGTACCGAGCAGTAATACGCTGCGCTAATTGCCTTAATTCATTGCGCTTAAGTAACTCTTGTAACTCTGGTTGACCGACTAACACTATTTGCAGTAACTTTTTATGGTTGGTTTCTATGTTGGTCAATAACCGCAGTTGTTCGAGTACATCTGGTGCAAGTAGCTGTGCTTCATCAATCAATAGTATCGTGTGACCACCCGATTCATGATTAGCCTCTAAATGCTTTTTTATTGCATCAGTTAAGGTTTTTAGTGTGGCATTGACGCCATCATAATTAATGACAAGTTCATCGCAAATACTGGCTAACAACTCTAGCTGTGATAATGCCGGGTTATGGATCATTGCCACTTGCGTATTCTCAGGCAGTTGTTCTTGCAAGCTACGAATTAGGGTTGTTTTACCTGTCCCTACCTCGCCTGTAAGCAATACAAAACCACCCGCCTCGCCTAAACCATAGGTAAGGTGAGCTAATGCTTCTTTGTGGCGCTCGCTTAAAAATAAATATTGTGGATTTGGCGCGATTGAAAACGGTTTTTCCGACAAGCCAAAATAGCTTAAATACACCCTGAACTTCCTTACTGAGTAAATCTGCGCCTATAATGGCAAAAAAATGCACTAAGTGAAAACCTTGTTAGCGTTTTATTACTTAAATAACGTAAAATAACCTAAACAGGTTAACTCTAGGCGTGACTATGGAAGTTTATTTAGTGGGTGGTGCAGTGCGTGATGAGCTGCTCGGACGTAAAATTAAAGAACGTGATTATGTTGTTGTTGGTGCAACTGCAGATCAACTTTTACAGCAAGGCTTTGTACAAGTCGGTAAAGATTTTCCTGTTTTTTTACACCCAAAAACCAAAGAAGAATATGCACTCGCTCGTACTGAACGCAAACAAGGTCAAGGGTATACCGGGTTTACTTGTGAGTTTTCAGCAGATGTTACACTTGAAGATGACTTACGCCGACGCGACCTTACAGTTAATGCCATCGCAAAAGCTGACGATGGCAGCTTAATTGATCCATACAACGGTAAACTAGATTTAGACAACCGCATTCTTCGCCATGTATCCGATGCATTTAGTGAAGACCCACTTAGAATATTGCGTGTTGCTCGCTTTGCAGCTCGTTATCATTACCTTGGTTTTACTATTGCTGATGAGACCAAAACGCTATTAAAGAGCATGATTTCTCAAGGTGAACTGAACACTCTGACACCAGAACGTATTTGGCTTGAATGTGAAAAGTCGCTCAGTGATGGCGCTTTTGCTGAGTTTTTGCAAACGCTTTACAGCCTTAATGCTCTTCCTTCAATCAGCAACGCATTGGCTTCATCGTGGAGCTCTGATAAATACCAGCAAATCAAAGCCCGCTATGAGTATGCAAACAGTCAAAAGGTGACTGAGCCTAGCTTACTATTTTGCCAAGCTACCAGTGATTTATGCCGTGACTCAATAATCACACTAGCGACATCAATTCGGGTGCCAAATGATGTTCGGGATATGGCGCTCTACTTGCAACAGCACCTCGCAACCCTTAAAGATGAACAACTTAACAGCAGTGAGTTACTGGCACTTTGTAATCAACTTGACCTATGGCGCCGACCAGAACGATTCAGTGCTTTATTAAAAGCAGCGGAGATTGCCAATTGCGGGCCATTAAAACGGCAACACACTCTAGTAAGTGCTACTGAAGCAGCTAAAAAAATTAGCCCGCAACAGTTTATTGCTCAAGGTATTAAAGGTGCTGATATAAAAACCGCGCTAGAACAAGCGCGGTTAGACATGTTTAAACAACATTTAAATCAGGTTTAGTCCTCATATCGCACCAAGCGAAGGTAAACGTTAGAGGTTTTAGCATGTAAACTGTTAAGGCCTCTGTCGAATGTGTATACCCAAGCAAAGCCGGGGTCAATAACGCCCGATGTACTCGTCCAATAGTTTTCACTTTTATTCCCTTTGAAAATAACCTCATTGATACTTGGGGTTACACAACTGTGCTCTAGAATACTTGCTAGCTCTTTATTATTCGGTACTTGCCAATCATCATGATTTGCTGTGCGGTCGTTAACCGACGCTCTTAAAGCTTCTTGCCACGAGGTTTTAATTGCGCTATTTGTACAGCTAGTGGTATCAGCATCATAGCTTTGCCCGTAACTACAGGTTTGCCACATTAACCCTGTCACGCTATCGCTCACTGTGCCATCATTGTTAAGTGTAAAACGCGCTGTGGATGTTGTTTCAGGCACCGTGCTGTAACACGTTTGCGCAGCCAAAAAGCTTGGGCTTAAAAGTAGTATGCTCGCAAATAATGTTTTCATTGTGATGCCCCCGCTGTTCTAACTAAGCGTACAAATGCCGTTTCACTCTTAGGATAAGCTAAATCATTGCCATCGCTCATATCTATTATATAAGCCTGCGATAAACTAGTACCATCTGCCGCTGTTTGCGAGGTCCAATAAGGTAAAAAAGGTTGGTTTACAAAAGCGTGCTGAGTAGGTGTATTAACAAAGTAATCATTATCAATTAATAACGATTGCCCATGTTGAGAATAATCCAATAAAGTCATCAGCTCGGTGTACGTGGGGACTCGCCAATTAGTTCCACCACAATAATCTGAATTATTAACGGCATTAACATACTCTTGTAAACCACAATTCGTTGTTGCCGAGCATGTGGTAGTTGCACCTAGCTGACTACCACCTTGTACGCCGGTTTCTCCATTTAAATACCATGTATAGTGGTTCTGTCCTTCTCTGAGTGAGGTTGCGTTAGGTAAAGTGCCAGTGTTTGGGCTTTTAACTTCCCAAATTAGTCCTGTGACATTATCTCGAACGCAACTAAAGTTACTCGCATTGTCCGGAAGCTCATCGGCAAACTCATTTAACTTAGTAAAATCAAATGCTGAATCACCAGCGCCTACTTTATTGATATGCGTACTAACAACACTGTCCCGACCAACGGCTGCATCTTGGCGAGGAAAGTCAGGGCTGTCACATGCTATTTGTTGGGTATTGTTGTAGCACGTATTCACCCCTGTATCATTAATTAGACCTAACGGTTTAGATTCAATATTGATTTGTACGACATCGGCGTCTGTTCGACCTTTACTATCGGTCACTGTTACCTCAAAACTAAACGTATTAACAGCTTCGGTTTTTGGTGCGGTAAACGAGGTAATACATTGTTCTTGATTTGCTAAAGTAACACTGCCAACAATTTGTTCCCAATGACAGGAGAATGTTTCGGTGACGGTTTCACTTGCCGTTGCATCGAGCGTAACAAGTTCAACTTCATTTACGGTTTGATCAGCCCCCGCATTAGCAATAACCACTTTATCTGTTCTGTTTAATTTATGATTATATTGAATACTCGCTTCTCCCCCTTCATCATCAATGACGGTTAGCTGCCACACTAAAGTTGTGTTTACATCTAATAGAGGGTGAGAAAAACTGATAGTCTCATTATTGTAGCTATCGACCGCAACAGTTGGACCAGAGATTTGCTGCCAACGATAACTATTAATAGCACCATTTTCATCGGGATCTGATGACTCAGCACCGCTCAACGTAATGGTGTCTTTATAATCGGAAGGTAATTCTGCAGGCGCAATTTGTGTAACAACCGCCTCGGGTAGTTGGTTATTCGAGACAATATCAATCATAACGTCATCACTAACTAACTGACCGTCTGCTGTTTGGTAGTTAACCCGTAATAGTAGTTGGCTGTCCGTCTTTACATCTGGCGCTGTTAAGGTTTGTTCATCGCCATCAGCAGGTAACCCTTCAACAGCGGGCCCATTAATTCTTTGCCAAGAAAACGTTCCATTTGCAGGTGAGCCTATCGCTGTTAGAGTAAATTCGCTCTTCTCAATAACTTGCTGATCTATCCCTGCGTTGACCGATGCAGCCACATCGGGGTTATCATTCCCACCACCTGAGCCGCCGCAAGCACTGAGCAAGCTAACAACAGGCAATAAAGTGAATAGAGCTCTCATGCAATGTTTCCTCATTTTCATCATATAGGTATATAGCACGCTTATTTAGGCTACATTCTTTAATTAGATAATAAGCAACAACAATGCCAGTTATGCAGGAGATTACATATAACTATCTTGATGGATACGTACAAATAGTTTTGTGCCAACTTTACTGTAATCTACTTTGTATTCTCGACCATCCAAGGCTTGTATGAATAGCAGTCGTTTTTCTTCACCGAATACATCAGCACTACTAATATATACCATATCGAGATAACGCTCTTTTGCTTCACGACGGTTTTTTGGCAGCTCTTCTTTAAATGGCTCTAAGCCATTTTGAGTCACTTTAATTTTAGGGTGAGTTTCAGAGTTTACGATCACTAAATCGAGTTTTTTTTCTTTGTGGATAATCGTATTTCTTCCACTTTTAATAAATGATCTATCTTGACTCATCGCATTATCCTACTGACGTCTATTTAGGCGTTCTTAGCCTTTAACTGAGATTGAATAAAGAGTTTGGGATTTTGCTGCCAACTGTTTAGGCCATGGCTAAAATCCCAAATACTTCTATCTAATACACTGGCAGGCAACAGCAAGTCATACCCTGTTAATTGCTGCAAATGTCGCATTCGATTTGCGAACATTGCAATTAATCCATTAAATTTGCGACCGTTTAAAGATGTATAATTATTGTCTTCTACCAACCATTCTGATGGGCAATTGCCATTTTTGCAATGTTTTTGAACAACCTGCATAAAAAGGTGGCGCTGTTCTATTAATAGTTTACCCGCTAGCCGCGGTGAAATATCCATTAAAAAATTATCCGTATCCCTAAGTTTAATGCCTACAGCATTTAACTCAAGGTATTCAAGTCCATGCTCCGCTTTTGGTATTCCGCTATGGTGCAGATTTTCCCTATTTAATGACCATGAACCATACTTATGATGATACGTAAGTAGCTGCTCTGTGATAATTAAGCTGTAAAATGGCTCTTGCGTCTTTAAAAAACCAACAAACACGGCAACAAGGCATACACTCACCAAGAAAATCTCTACTATGCTAATCAAACCAGGGCGGAGCAAATTAACCAGCATAATAAACACAAGGCCAAATGAGCCAACCAACAGAATTTCCATTCCGTTTTTTGAACCCTGTGAGCGAAGCTTTAAACATAACATTGCGTCTTTAACCATCATAATAAATCATATAAAAAACAAACATAATTATAGCCCAAATTACTAATTTACGAATTTTCCGACATCGTTCACAGCCAGTTTTCATCTTCATAGGTGCAATTTATCCTTTGCAAAAAAGGGACAGCGAACGATTTTACGGCTAACTGACAGATTTCTGAGATACACGGGCAGTCTTTTTACGTCGTTATTTCGTACACTAGTGGTAATTAATCTTTCGGTATAAATAAGATGTATTTAAAGCAGTCAGGCAAAGCATTATTTCCATTTATTATCACAGTGTTGATCGGGTTGTGTGTATACCTTTATTTGCCAAGCAGCCAGGGTGAACAATTAGGTTTTAAACCAACAGCAACTAAAGTAACAGCTCATACGGTAACCACTCAAGAAAACCCAATCCTTATCGAGGCTATCGGGAGTGCCCGCGCTAATCAAGCAGTTTACATTAACAGCGCGCAAAGCGACTACATTACTGACATTTACTTTAATGACGGTGATCTCGTTGATAAAGGGCAAAGACTTGCCCAATTACAATCTCAACAAGAGCAACTTACGGTTAAAGAGCTTGCAATTAACTTACGCGAAGAAGAACGCCAACTTGCCAGGTTAACTGAGCTTTCTCGCTCTCAAGCCACCGCTAAATCATTGCTTGAAGAACAGTTATCTCGCGTTGATGCTACCAAAGCACAACTGCAAAATGCAAAAACTAAACTCGCCGAAATGACTATAACCGCACCGTTCTCTGGTGTTTTAGGTAAACGCCTTATTTCAGTGGGTGCCTTTGTAAATAATAGTACGATATTAACCAGTTTAGATGATATCAGTATAATCAAGGTTGATTTTAAAGTCCCAGAAAAATACTTAGCTCAACTGGGACTTGGTATGAAAGTGATGACACAAAATGATGCCTACCCTGATAAAACATTTTCCGGTCAAGTAACTCACATAAGCTCACGTATAGATTCTGTTACGCGCAGCATTGAAGTTACTGCGAGCTTTGTTAATAAATCTGGATTATTACGCCCAGGCATGCTTTTAAAAACCGCCTTACAGTTAAGTACGAATAAAGCACTAATGGTGCCTGAAAAGGCTATTATCCCTCAGCAAGATAGACACTACGTGTTCCAAATAACCGAAGGTGTTGCTACAAAAGTAGAAGTCCATGTTACTGGCCGACACAACGGCTGGGTAGCAATTGATGAAGGCCTCAATGATGGTCAACAGGTAGTAACAGAAGGAATTATTAAAATTCGTTCTGGTAGCAAAGTCACAGTGAAGGGGTAAACAGTGAAAATTACTGATACCAGCGTCAAACGCCCTGTTTTTGCGATCGTTATTAACTTATTACTACTGACTTTCGGTTTAGTGGCATTTTCGATGCTACCACTGCGCGAGTACCCAGATATAGAATCACCTATAGTGAGTGTAAGTACTAGCTACACTGGGGCGTCAGCTGAAATTATCGAAACCAAAATAACGCAAGTACTAGAAAACCGTATCTCAGGTATTGAAGGTATAAAAAGTATTAACTCATCGAGCCGAAATGGCCGTTCTAACATTACCATTGAGTTTAATATTAGCCGCGATATTGATGCTGCATCCAATGATGTGAGAGAACGTGTTGCTCGTGCGCTAGATAGTCTACCTGAGCAAGTACGACCACCCGAGGTGTCAAAATCAAACAGTGATGAGAGCCCTATCGCTTGGTTTGTTCTTAACAGTACAACCATGGACTCATTGCAGCTTTCAGATTACGCACAACGCTATATTGTTGACCGCTTAGCTGTTGTAGATGGTGTTTCTAATGTCCGAGTTGGTGGCGAACGTAAATATGCCATGAAAGTGTGGCTAAACCGCCAAGCAATGGCAGCGCGCGGTATTACTTCAAGTGATATAGAAAATACGCTTCGCACAGAAAACGTTGAATTACCAGCCGGTGAGATTGAATCTATCGATCGCGACTTCACTGTTCGTACAGCGCGTAGTTACAAAGACCAGCAAGACTTTAGAAATTTAGTCATTAAGCGTGGCGAAGATGGCTACTTAGTTCGTCTAGGTGAAGTGGCCGATGTACACCTTGAAGCCGCTGATGATGAAAGCCTATTCCGTGGTAATGGCCGAAACATGATTGGTTTAGGTATTGTAAAGCAAGCAAAAGCAAACACCTTAACCGTGGTTGATAACGCACGCGCTGAACTTGAAAAAATAAAGCGTAACCTGCCTGAAGGTACGACGATTGAAGACAGCTATGATTCTTCGATCTTCATCAAAGAGTCAATCGATGAGGTGTATCGTACTTTAGCAATCTCAATGGCATTGGTCGTATTAGTTATTTATCTCTTCTTGGGGAATATACGTGCAACGCTTATTCCTGCAATTACGGTCCCCGTAGCGCTTGTGGGTAGTTTTATGTTTTTACTCGCAATGGGTTACTCTATTAACTTACTAACCCTGTTAGCGTTAGTTTTAGCAATCGGACTCGTAGTGGATGATGCAATTGTCATGCTTGAAAACATTCACCGCAGAATAGAGCTTGGAGAGCCACCACTTTTAGCTGCGTATCGTGGTGCCCGTGAAGTAGGGTTTGCGATTGTTGCAACAACCTTAGTGCTTATCTCTGTTTTTGTTCCTTTAGTGTTTATGGATGGCCGTATTGGCGCGTTATTCACTGAGTTTGCTATGGCCGTGAGTGCAGCTGTATTCTTCTCAAGTATTACGGCACTAACACTCTCCCCTGCATTATGTTCAAAAGTTCTTAAACCATCCGAAAAAGAGAGTAAATTCAGCCAAAAAATGGATCTCTTTTTTGGCAAAATTGAAAATGCCTACAGTAATTCACTGAGGTCAAATATGGCCCGAAAGTGGAGCTTAATACTCACCATGGTATTGGCTGGTTTGGCAAGCTTTATGCTGTATCAACAAGTGCCCTCTGAGCTGACTCCGAAAGAAGACCGAGGCACCTTTTTTATTATGATGAGTGGCCCAGAAGGTGCCAGTTATGAAAATAACGCCGCCAATATGGCGAAGATAGAAGATCGCCTCTTACCGTACTCTGAGTCAGGCGAACTAAGCCGCGTACTTGTGCGAGTTCCGGGCTGGGGTGGCAATGGTGGCGTTGCGATTATTGGCATGGCTGACTGGGATGAGCGCAAGCGTTCAACTTGGGAAGTGATGGGTGAAATTAGTGGCAAGATGAGAGAAGTCACTGACGTGCGCGCTTTTGCTATAATGCGCCGCGGCATTGGCGGTGGTGGCTCATCTCGCCCTATTGAGTTTGTGTTACAAGGCAATGACTACGCTCAGTTAGCTGATTGGCGTGACAGAATCATTGAACGAGCAGAGAAGAACCCGGGCTTGGTGCGTATTGATCATGATTACAAAGAAACTTTCCCGCAGTTTTTGATCAACATCGACAAAAATAAAGCCGCGGATCTCGGTGTATCAGTTTCTGATATTGGCCGCACGCTTGAAACCATGCTTGGTCAACGCCGTGCTACGACCTTTATTGACCGAGGTGAAGAGTACGATGTAATACTCAAAGGAACTAAAGCTGATTTTACCGACCCGACTGATATTTCAAATATCTATTTGAAATCACGTAGCGGTGAGTTGGTTCCACTCGATAGCATTATTAGCTTAAAAGAAGAAGCGACCGCATCGCGATTAAACCGCTACAACCGCATGCGCTCTATTACTTTAAGTGCAAATTTAGCGGATGGTTATACATTAGAAGAAGCGCTTAATTTCTTAAACAAAGTCGCAGCAGAAGAAAACGACATAGACGGTGCCGTAGATTATAAAGGTGAATCTCAACTGTTTTATGAAGGCGCATCTGCCATGACATATGTGTTCATTTTAGCATTAACAGTGACCTTTTTAGTACTTGCAGCGCAGTTTGAGAGTTTTGTTCACCCATTTGTCATCATGCTTACGGTGCCTCTTGGCTTAGTAGGGGCACTATTTGGCTTATGGTATACAGGTTTAACCCTTAATATTTATAGCCAAATTGGTATTGTTATGCTGATTGGCCTCAGTGCTAAAAATGGTATTTTGATTGTCGAATTTACCAACCAACTGCGTGACAAAGGCGTTGAGTTTAGTGAGGCTATTGTTCAAGCTGCAACACAACGCTTACGTCCTATCATCATGACCTCTTTAACCACGGTTATGAGTTCAGTGCCGCTAGTGTTAGCCAGTGGTCCTGGCGCTGAAAGTAGAATGGTAATAGGTGTTGTGGTATTTACAGGGGTCATTGTCGCGACCTTACTAACTCTGTTTATTGTGCCTGCGGCTTACTCTGCGCTTGCACGTAATACTCAGTCACCAGAGTTTTTACAACAAAAGCTTAATCAACAAGAAGCTGAAAAGCCGCTTAAAGAAATATAAGCAAAAGCGTTGAGCGTTGCTACACTTTGCAGCAACGCTTCTCTCCTCTCCTTGCTCTATCTAATCTATGAAATAAAATCCTGCTGTTACCGTTCTTCTGATAGGCTAGAACATGTTAGCGATTTAACGTTTTTGGGAGTAAACAATGAGCAAAAAAATTGAAGTAGCAACGTTTGGTGGAGGCTGTTTTTGGTGTATTGATGCTGCTTTTCGCCGTGTAGAAGGCGTAATGAACGTAAGCTCTGGGTATACTGGTGGCGAAACAGATAACCCTACTTACAAACAGATATGCACTGGACTCTCAGGCCATGCAGAAGTTGTTCAGCTTGAATTTGATGTAAACCAAATAAGCTACAACACGTTACTAGAGATGTTTTTTACTCTGCATGATGCTACCCAACTAAACCGTCAAGGTAACGATGTTGGCACCCAGTATCGCAGCGTAATTTATTATCATGATGAGCAGCAACACGTACAAGCAACTGCAATGATCAATGAATTGCAGAAACAGATCCGTGAACCAATTGTTACCGAAATAAGCGCAGCGAGTCATTTTTACTCGGCAGAACAATACCACCAAGATTACTACAACGAAAATCCAAACCAAGGATATTGCAGTATATTGATTGCACCTAAACTTAAAAAGTTTGAGCTACTTTATGCTGATAAATTAAAGTAAATAAAGCTCGCCAAGTAGGTGGCGAGCTTTAAACTCAGTGCTAATTTTCCTTACTATTAGAACTGGTATTGGGCTCCAACAAACACACGACGCTCTGCTGTGTTGTAGTAATAAATTTCGTCATTTATATAATCGCCATCAACATCTTTACCATATGCATCAACGGCGCTGTAGCTTCTATCAAATAGATTCTCTACACGCAGCGACACAGTTAAGTTATCCGTTGCTTGATAATGACCCACTAGATTCCACAGCGTATAAGAAGGTAATTGAGTTAATTTACCACGGCGATCACCACGGTATTGCATTTCAAGGCCAGCATCAAATGCACCCCACGCTTTATTAAGCGACCAATTTATACTTTGCTTAGAAACATAAGTCAGCGATTCACCCGTTTGTGTATCATCAGCAGATAAGTAAGTCATATTGAATGCGTGATCAAAGCCAAATACCTGTTGAATAAAGCTAAATTCAACCCCTTCATGGCGTGCTTGATTAATATTGGTAGGTACCCATTTGCCAGCTGCATTAGGTGCCCAAGCAATTTTATTCTCAATGTCACTTCTAAAAATTGCCACATCTAAGCTAATGTCTTTCACGTTTAGTGATAAACCAAGCTCTTGGTTATCAGAAGTCTCAGGGTTTAGGGCTGGATTGCCTGAACCTGGGTAGTAAAGGTCGTTAAACGAAGGTGATTTAAAACCTGTGCTTTGGCTCACTCTAAACGTTGCTATATCGTTTAGATGGTAACCCACAGCGGCTGTGTAAGTTGTTTCATTACCAAACTGCTGATCATCATCTTGACGGAGCGTTAAATTAGCAAGCACCTGCTCATCATCGTAATAAGCACCAGCAAAAGCTGCAAACACTTCACGGCTGTCTTTTAAATAACTGCCTGAACTTGTGTTTATTTGGTCTTTATACCAGTTTAAACCACCACTCAAAGTCAAAACTTGATTTAAAAAATATTGACCATTGTAATCAATTTGCTCACGCTCAGTTTCAAACTTATCAACAACCGTATCGCCGGTATAACTCACTCTTGAATCATCAGAACTGTCGTTTGAAGTGGCAATATCAATCGAATGGCTGTGGTTTTCAAACGTTTTCTTCCAGCCTAATGATGTTTGATAATTCTCAAATTCACCTTGCTCAACGGTACTGTCAGCGGGACTATAAGCACTGTCATAGCTAGCCTCCCCTTGAGCATACTGCCCCTGGGCTAAAAATGTACCTAAATACTCATCTTGATATGCGATATTAAAGCCGATGTTTTTATTTTCAAAACCATCTTCATCAGGCGCCAACCCTTGCAATACGTCAAAGCCATCGGTTTTTTCATACCCTGCGTTTAAAGCTATATCTACATCACTAAACTGCCCACTAGTTGCAAGTTGTAACTGTTTATAAGAATCGGAACCAGCAGTAAGGTCGATCGTCGTGTTTTGTGCTTTTCGGGTGATAATGTTTATTACGCCCGCTAGCGCATCAGATCCATAAACAGCTGCACGTGAGCCTTTTATTATCTCGACTCTTTCAATGCTATTAAGTGGAATATTATTAATACTCTTATAGCCAAGAGTAGCTGAGCCAGTGCGAACCCCGTCAATTAAGATAAGTGTATGGCGTGAGCTTGCGCCGCGTAAAGACAACCCTGCACTTTGACCAAAGCCACCATTTGCATTGATTTGAAAACCGGCTTCTTTTGATAACAAGCTTGGTAGGTCACGTACATAACTTGATTCAATGTCTGCACGGTCAATCACCGTGACACTGGCAAGTACATCATTAATGTTTTGTTCAAACTTATTAGCAGAAACCGTAATATGTTCAATAGGTTGTTGTTCAGCAGACACTGAAAATGATAACGCAGCTGCGATAGCTACGCCTAAAATCGATTTGTTTAGCATGAGTTCCCCAAGCCTGTGCCCACCGCACACGCAAATAGTAAATTACTCCAAGGCCGGTCTCCGGACTCAGCGTGTGCTTAGCACTTGCATTACCGTTGCGGGGGCAGTGTTGGAGTTGCAGTCTTCATGGCTACTCACCAACTTCCCGATTATCTCACTAAAAATTTCAATACCTTGAAACCTATACCTTAATATTTAGTAAGCACCTTGGAAATAGGCCGTCATTGTGATGATTTTAGGGATAAATGTCAATGGACGGCTATACATCTAAATATTCTGAATTCAGAGTCATAGGTCCTGGGTTCTAGATTTAAAAAATCATCATAAGCTCCAAACTAAAAAAGCCAAACTACAATACTGTAGTTTGGCTTTTTCTAGCTCCTAGCAACCGAGCTTTTTAATCTCTAAAGTTTTTAAACTGGAACGGCTGACCTAACTCAGCGCTACGTACAACTTGCATGGCCTCTTGTAAATCATCACGCTTTTTGCCTGTTACACGTACTTCTTCACCTTGGATAGCGGCTTGTACTTTTACTTTTGAGTCTTTAATGGCTTTGACTACTTTTTTAGCTACGTCTTTTTCAATACCTTGCTTAAGCGCGACATTACGAAACACGTTTTTACCTGCACGCGAAATATCTTGCAACTCAAGGCTTGATACATCCATTCCACGTTTTGAAATTTTGTTCGCTAAAATATCAAATAACTGTAGAACTTGTGAATCAGCTTCTGCTTTTAATTTGATGGTTTTGTCGTTAAGTTCAATTGATGCGTCAACGCCTCTAAAGTCAAAGCGGGTCTCAAGTTCACGTTTTGCATTATCAACCGCATTTTGTGCTTCGTTCATTTCTACTTCAGATACAATATCAAAAGAAGGCATTCGTCTCTCCTAACAAGATTTAAAAATTAATATGCTTGGGATTATAACGCCAAAATTATAAATCTTTACATATTTCTGCATATCGTTCAGGTGCGATGCAAAATTAGTTTGATATACTGTGGCTCTATTTATAGCCAATGTAGGATTTTTTTGTGACTCGGCGTGTTTATCAAGTACTCTTTTTAGTCAGCATAGTGGCCTTTACTTTTTTATTTGCCAAAGAAATAAAAGGCGCTGCAAGCTTATTTCCGCATGTTGATAAAGTAGCTCACTTTGGAATCTTTTTTGCCCTTGCTGTCGTAATGGACAAAGCATTTAAACTACCTTTATGGGTGCAAATATTTTTGCTTGCCGGATATGGGGCTGCCATTGAAGTAATGCAAGGTATGCTCCCTTACCGCCAAGCCTCTGTGGCCGATTTTATTGCTGACTTTGCTGGGGCCGCCAGTTATTTTGTTATCAAGTTAGCATTTCATATTGGAAAAAAGCCGAGCCATGAGTAATGTTGTTATTGTGGGTGATGGCGCTATAGGGCTGTTATATAGTTATTTTTTAAGTACTTCAAACCATGTAACTTTAATCACCCGTAGCGAAAAGTCAGGCAAGCAATATTATTATCAAGGCAGCAGTGGCAAACATTTAATCAATATTAAAACTCTCAATAACCAGCACTTAGCCAGCTTAGGCAATATTGACATTGTTATTATTGCGGTTAAAGCGTATCAAGTTGAGACTGCTTTAAGTCAATTATCCCCTTACCTAAATGATTCATGTAAAGTGGTTTTATCTCATAATGGGATGACTGATTTAGCGCCTATTATGAACAACATATTAAACAACAAACCCATTTATTTTTTAACAACACGATTAGCGGGCTTCAAGGCAAACTCAACAACGGTGATACATACTGGAAACGGCGAGAGTATATTAGGGGCCTATAATAGCCCTGCCGATCAACAATATTGCGAATTGGTATCAACTCTTTGCGCAATTCCTGACCTTAGCTACAGCAAGCAGATTGACACTATTCGCTGGCAGAAATTATTAATAAATATAGCAATTAATCCACTAAGTGGATTTTATAATGTGAAAAATGGAGAGCTTAATTCACCTAAATACAACAGTGATATTTTCAACTTACTCAGCGAAGCTTGCTTAGTAGCCAACAGACTTGGCATTGCTGTAACACTACCTGACTCATTAGAAAGCGCTTATAAGGTAATGGGTGCGACTGCAAATAACTTTTCATCCATGCATCAGGATATTATGCATAATCGCCCTACTGAAATTGATGCTATGTGCGGCTATATTTGCCAACAAGCTGAATTGATCGGTATAAAAACACCATACAATCAATATTATTTGGATGTAATCAGGCATAAAAAAAGCGCGAATTAATTCGCGCTTTCACAATAAGTTGCTCTACTCGTTATGGGCGATAGACTTTTACATTAGCAAAGCCGTTTTCATGCATTATAAGGGCTTGTAATTGACTCATTACCCCTTTTGCACAATACAAGTAGTAGTCTTTATCTTGCGGTAAATCCCCAAACTTAGTTGCTAAGCGGAAAAAGGGTAAATGCACAACCTCAGTACCGTCAATCTCTAACGGATTTGCATCTTCTTCTTCTGGTGAGCGAATATCTAAAACAACAGCTCCGGCGGGAAGCTCGGATACTGATTCAGCCTCTTTAAGTTCTTGCTTGGCTTCTACATCGATATCACGAATATCCATCACACGTGCATTGCTAACAACGGTATCAAGCACATCAAAATCGAACTTTTGTTCTTCTGCTTCAATGACTTGTACTTTTGCTTTAACAGTCGGCTTTTTAGAAATTACACCACAATACTCAGGCATCGTTTCTGCCATTTCAGCAGTGCCAATTTTACGCGCAATATTGATAATTTCTTGTTTGTCATGTTGAATTAACGGGCGCAAAATTAGCGTTTCTGTTACACGGTCAATCACGCTTAAATTAGCCAATGTTTGACTTGAAACTTGACCAATACTCTCACCGGTGACGAGTGCTTGAACACCCATCTTCTCGGCTATTTTACTACCTGCACGCATCATCATTCGCTTAAGCACTACGCCCATTTGGCTGTTTTCAACGTTTTCAAGAATTTCAGCGACCACAGGTTCAAAGTCTACGCTAACAAATTTCACTTTGTGCGTAGAGCTAAACTGTTTCCAAATGTAGTAACTGGCTTGCTTTACGCCAATCTCGTGGGCGGCACCACCTAGGTTGAAGAATAAAAAGTGAGTGCGCGCACCTTTACGGATCATTTGGTAACTAGCAACACCCGAGTCAAAACCACCTGACATAAGTGATAGCACATCTTCTTGCGTTGGCAGTGGAAAGCCTGCCATCCCAAAGTGAGTTTGCGTAACAATGTAGGCTTTATCATCTTTTATTTCGATGCGAATAGTCACTTCAGGGCGACTAAGTTGTACGCGAGCACCTTCAACATGCTGGTTTAGCCCGCCTCCGACATAGCGTTCAACATCTGTAGAGGTGAATTCATGTTTACCTTGACGTTTACAACGCACGCAAAATGATTTGCCTGCAATAGTGTGGCCAATTAAGTCATACGCAATTTCGTAAATATCATGAAGGTTATCGTACTGGGTTTCTGTTACTTCAATAAACTGAACGATGCCTGGAATTCGTTGTAAACCGTCGATAAAGTCAAGGCGCATCTGCGCACTATCACTTTTTGTGACAACCGAAATATTGTCCCAGTTATTTTTAACCTGCACTTTCTCGTCTAGCTTTCGTAGCACGATTTTAATGTTATTTTCTAACACTTTTGTAAAACGTTTACGAACTGAACGGCTCTTAATGGCTATTTCAGGATGAAGTTTGACGATAAATTTAAGCATAGTTTACTCGTTTGGCAATTTAAGAATTCACGCACCCACGTGCTGGGCGCGCGATTATAGCAAAAAATCTAGCGTCTAGGAAATAAACAAGTACCGCATAACTTAGTTTGAATTAAGCAGGTATAGCTTGCTGCGATAGCTGGGTGTACTTTTCTTTTAATTGATTGAGTTTAGGAATACTTTGTTCGGCGGCATACGCTTTAAAAAGCATAAGCACTTTTAAAATACCCTTATAAATATCTTGCTGAGCGAGCTCCCCACTTAAACGACGCGCTTTGATGTAAGGCGTCCAAAAGCTCACTGTAAGCTTTAGCATATGTGCAAGTTCAGTGGCATCTTCGTCATTAAGTTCCATTAAACCACTGTCACGTAGGCTAATTATTATACCGCGTACTTGAGTTAAGAGCGCTGCTTGAAACTCAATGTAGTTCTTTTTAAGTTCATCATCACGCGATAAAATATCACCTAAATTATCGTAGAAAAAATGAAATCGCCACATCAATTCAAATAAGGCATCAAGGTACCCACTTAATTGAACAAAACCATCTGTATTTTCATCTACAGGGCTAAATTGGGTATGAAGGTGCTCACTGTATAAAGCAAATATATGACGAATAATGTCTTCTTTATTTTTAAAATGATAATAAAGATTGCCGGGGCTGATCCCCATGTGAGAAGCAATATGGTTTGTAGTGATTGCACGTTCCCCGTGCTCATTAAACAGCGCAATGCTGGTCTTAATTATTTTGTCCTTGGTACTCATATTAGGCTACTCTAGATTTTTTTAAAGCAAATGCTCAAAGTTTACGCAATTAATATTAGCGGCGCAGTATATACAAATCCATTCGAATAAAACACCACCATGAAAATTTCTATCTTAAAATCAACGTTTACATAAGTGAAAATGAATTAAACTAACTTTACGTTAAAGCTGAATAAGTAAGAGGGCTGATTTGCACTGCAAACACTGCTAATATAGCCAACAAAATAACACTAAGCTAAGTTCTATGAAAGTCACAGCAATTTACCCGGGTACCTTTGACCCATTAACCAATGGCCACACAGATTTAATTCAACGTGCGGCAAAAATGTTTGACACTGTGATTGTTGCTATTGCTAACAACCCCAGTAAAAAACCTTGCTTTAGTTTGGAAGAACGCGTTGCATTGGCTAATAGCCTTTTAAATCATATTGAAAATGTAAGCGTTATTGGTTTTTCAGGTTTACTTGCTGATCTTGCTCGCGATCACAACGCAAATGTGTTGATCCGTGGTATTCGTGCAGTATCAGATTTTGATTATGAATTTCAATTAGCGAATATGAATAGACGCCTAAACCCTGATTTAGAAAGTGTATTTTTAACCCCCTCAGAAAAGAACTCATTTATCTCTTCAACGCTTGTTAAAGAAGTAGCGCGTCATAAAGGCGATGTTAGTGAGTTTGTTAATCCAATTGTAGTTAAAGCTTTAGAGGAAAAGTTACACGGATGAAGTTAACTAAACTTGCCAGTTGTGCCGCGTTACTCACATTTTCTTTACCGAGTTTAGCTGGACCGTGGATTGAGGGAGATGATCCACTTTTACGTGCTTCAATTGAAATGCTCTTTAACCAAGGTGTTATTAAGCAACCGATTAATAGTTACCCTTTAATGTGGCAAGGTATTGCGCGCGACCTAAACAATGTCAATGTTGATACCTTACCTGTGCAAAGCCAGTTTGCTTTACAGCATGTAAAACATGCCCTCGCAAATGCAAAGCAAAGCACCAGTTCAGGTGTTAAAGCACACTACAATAGTGATACAAGCTTACAACAAAGTTTTGGCAGCCGCGCTCAGCAAAAAAGCGGAGTAAATAGCTATGGCTCTATTACTGGTAATAGAGTCAGCGCTAAAGTCAGTGTAAATTATGCAGATGAAGCGCTTGATGATAAATACATAAACAATCAGGGGAGCTATTTAGCGGTTTTAATTGCTGACTGGTCAATTAGTGCTGAGCAAGTAAGCCACTGGTGGGGACCAAGTAATGATAACGCCCTACTACTTTCAAATAATGCAGCTCCCATGAAGGGTATTAGAGTTAACCGTGCTAATACTCAATATGATGGGCCAAGTTTTCTCTCATTCATGGGAAACTGGCAACTTACTGGTATTTTCGCTAAACAAAAACCAACTCTTAGCAGTAATGATGAAGGTAATTATTGGGCGGTGCGCTTTGCCAGCACACCATTACCTGGTTTAGAAATTGCGTTCAGTACATCTGGATCTGAGTTTTTAACCAGCTCTTTTATTGATACTGCAACATTAGAAACAGAAAATAAAAAACAACAACTTACTAGTCTAGATGCCAAATATTCAACGCAAATAGCAGGTCAAGCGGTTGGCGTTTATGCAGAGATAATGGGCCGAAATGACAGCGGCTTTGCACCAAGTGAGCCATTTTATACCTTGGGCATTGAACATTTTTATGGTAATCAAAAGCACTTACTGAAAACTTACCTTGAATATACAAACACCCAGCAAGAATGTATCACAAACATGGATTGCAACTATGGCAATGACACTTTAACAAGCATAAGTGCTGGTTATAACCATAAAGACCGATTAATTGGCAGTTCAACACCTTATAACAGCAAATCAGCTGTATTAGGTGCTCAGTATCACACAATGCAAGGTTATGCCGGTTTTGCAAAGGTGCGTTGGTTGAAGGGAGAATCACTCATAACCGCACCAGCAAAAGAGATAGGCTCATTTGAACGCTTACAGTTAGAGCTAGGTTATCAACAAGCAATTTTTTCGGGTCTTTGGAAAGTGAGTGGCTCTGTGTTTAAAGACGAACTTAATAGTGATTCTGATACAAATACAGCGCTTAAAACCAGTTGGGAATACCGTTTTTAAAGCTTTTTAAACGATCTGTGAATACATTGAGATCATGCACTTTGCTTGGTCTCAACCCCCCATCTATAACACCCTAACAGCCCTAAAAAGTCTTTGTTAGTTAACAGTGCAATAATCATCATCACATCCATAACATTGACGGTAATCGAGTAAAAAGTCCAAAACCACCAATGCTCGTAATGCATTAATACATTAATATCGATATGCATTGCCAAAAACAACAGCATGTTCACCGTTAAACCTATAATGACGTAAAGTTTAGCGGGGAGTTTGCCAAGATTTGCACCACTGGTGAGCCGTAAGATTATTAATAGGCAAGCTAAATTAAACGTAAACCAAAACAGGTAGGTACCACTACTGTGTAATATGTCGAAGCCAATCGCCGTAATAATGAGAGGGTCTGAGAACAAATAAAATAAAAAAATAGTCAAGGATATCGCCATCAAAGCAGTATCCCCCTTCGGAAGGGCTGATTTTCTTACCAAATTAAATAGAAAAACCATCAAAAAGCTCCACATAATGAATGAAGCTAGATAAAGCTCAAAATAATACCCTATTGAGCTCATCAGTTATCCAAGGGCTGCTTATCTATATTGTGCGAATAACCTGACCTCGGTGCGTTTACGACTTTTCTAAAAAAGAAAAAATCTTTTTCTGTAGTCAGTGCCATTATCATTAAAAAGTCTATGATGTTTACACCATAAGAATAGACAGTCCAAAGGAACCAATGCTCATTATTATGACGAACATAAATATCATAATGGGTAGTTATCATGAGTAATGAATTAAGTCCTAAACCTAGTAATATATAAACAAGCGCAAGAAAACGCTGTTTCTTAATAACGAGAAACCATAAAGCAATAAAAAATATCGTTATTAGATCGTATATAAACCAATTTAGGTAGGTTGAATATGAGAAGCTAAATGCGCCACTCAACATATAAGAAAAAGCCATAATAAAGCTTAACTGAACTATCGATTTATCAGGGTTATTAAGGCGAGATACAAGCTTAAATAAAAAAGCCATCAAAAAGCCCCATTCGATAAACACACCGATATAGGGGCCTATAACATCATTGATATACATGAACTTTAAAGTGAATGACTGGTTTTACGCGCTGAAAATAGAGCTTTAATTCCGTTTTTAAGCCTAATGAGTCCTAAAATGTCACGATCGACAATTAAGGCCACAATCATTGTAAAGTCGACAATATTTACCCCGAAAGAGTATATGTCCCAAAGGATCCATGGTGTCGTGTTTTCAACTACGTGAAGGTCGTAGTACATAAAGAAGAATAATAAGGTATTTACTATCAACCCTAAAACCACATATTGATATGCAGGTGAATTACTATCTCCCTTAACGAAAAAGGCACCTATTAATATGAAGCTAAGTGTCAATATATCGTAAATAGCCCATTGTAAATATATATTAGATGTCTCATACCATGTAAATAAATGATCACTTACAAAATATGAAATAAATGCCACGAAAGATGTAATTAACAAAACTTTATTGCGTTTTAGATCTGCAAACCATAAAAATAGATTAAAGAAAAACGCCATCATGAATCCCCACACTACAAGGGCACCCAAGGATAATCCAAAATGTTCTGTTAAATACATCAGTCTCTCATAACATTTTATTTTGGGCGTTTATCAGGGTCTAATACGATAATACCGCCACCGCGTTGAATTTCAGCACCACCGGCTGCCGCTAGTGCTTCTTGTGATATAGACACTGTATCAGATTGTAGGGTTTTATTACTAGCGCTTTGTTCCAAAGCCGGCTTAGATTGTTGCATTGTGTTGTATGCTTGCATTTGCAGCTGGCTGTTACCTGTAACTTGCATGAGAGTGTTCCTTTCGTTAAATGTTGAGATTACTTAAGCAATTTAAGTTGTTATTGCATAACGCTATGATATTTTTTTGGCGTATTGCAAAGATGAACCCTAACTGAGCCATCTGATAAATATAAAGCAAATAGCGATCCAACTTTTAAGAAACATTGATCTGCTTATGATCTTTTTCTATATATTGAGCCTGCAGTGGTCATACCAGATAGCGTAAGGTATAAAAAAACGCACAGGGGTAACCGTACGTTTTTTATATCCAGGGATTTTAAGCTACGTTTTTACACGGGATCGCCGCATTCCGACTTGGCTTCAAAATAAATTCCATTGCAACTTCATCGCAATTGTCTTTGCGTAAACACAGTTCACAGTCTTTCATTACCTTTTCTGGTAAGCTTTCTTTGGTACAGAATGTAAAACCTTGTTTCTCAAAAAAATCTGGTACTCGCGTTAACACTATGATGCGATTAAGTGCCAATTTTTTGGCTTTTGTTAGTAAGTGCTCAACTAACTGACGTCCTTGACCAGAAACCCCCGATTCAGGATCTATACCCAAAGAGCGGATTTCTGCAAGACCAGTATCATAAATGTACAAAGAAGCACAGCCTGCTACCATTGAGTTCACTTCCGTAACAGCAAATTCATTAATTGAGTGCACCATATCACTTTTGGCCCGCGGTAAGTTTTCACCTACTGTTGCCCAATGCTGAATTAGTTTAGCGATAGATTCAACATCATCTAAGTTTGCATCACGTACCGTTATTTGCTGTTTTTTTTTGGCATCTTTAACAGCAACAGACACTCGCTCCAACGAGGTCCCGCCTAAAGCTTGGCGTGCTTTAATACAAGCATCAATCTCTAGTACAGGATATACATCTTGTTCAAAAATACTATGCACTGATTTAAATTGCTCTAAACTTAAATCTTCTAAGTTATTCCCTTGCGCAATAGCCATTTGAACCAACACACCAACAATATGATGACCTTCTCTAAATGGAATACCTTTAGCCACTAAATAGTCAGCCAACTCGGTAGCATTTGAATGACCTCCTTTAGCTGCAGCAAGCGTACGTTTGTCATTTACTTTTACACCTTTGATGCACGCTTGCGCCATATGTATACACGCAAGCCAAGTTGGCATGGCATCAAATAAACCCTCTTTATCTTCTTGCATATCTTTATTATACGCAAGAGGCAGTGCTTTAAGGGTCATCATCATGGCGCTAAACGAGCCAAATACTCGGCCAGTTTTACCACGAATTAGTTCAAGTGCATCTGGGTTTTTCTTTTGCGGCATTAAAGATGAGCCAGATGTCACATTATCTGCAAGCTCAATGAACCCTGCTTCACCTGAGTTATAAAAGATTAAATCTTCTGCCATACGGGATAAGTGAATCATTGAAATAGATGCACAGCTTAATAGCTCTAAAACAAAGTCACGATCAGATACCGAATCTAAACTATTTTTAGTCGCAGC
Organism: Pseudoalteromonas sp. 3D05; assembly: GCF_002723455.1. Taxonomy (GTDB): domain Bacteria; phylum Pseudomonadota; class Gammaproteobacteria; order Enterobacterales; family Alteromonadaceae; genus Pseudoalteromonas. The sequence continues at coordinate 235,859 of NZ_PDUS01000004.1, forward strand.
GGTAAAACCTAGCCCCGTGGCAAGTGTTTGCCTATCTATTGGGTACGCCGTTCCCGCAAGTGCACCACTTCCCAACGGGCAAAAGTTCATCCGCGCTTTGGCATCATTTAAACGACTTTCATCACGCTCAAGCATTTCAACGTACGCCATGCACCAGTGGCTAAACAATAATGGTTGAGCGCGTTGTAAGTGTGTATAACCTGGCAAAATAGTACCGAGTTCACGCTCAGCAAGTGCAATAAACTCGCCTTTTAATTGCCCTAAGGCCTCGAGCAAATGATCGGCAGTATCACGGCACCATAATCTAAAATCTGTCGCAACTTGGTCGTTACGGCTGCGCCCTGTATGCAGCTTTTTAGCTAAGTCACCCACTTTTTCAATCAATGCTGCTTCAACATGTGAATGAATATCTTCAGCGCCTGACGTCGCCACTGCAAGTGGGTCAGCTTTAACTTCATCGAGTAATTCATATAGTGCAGCAACAAGCGTTTCATGCTCGCTACTTGTTAGTACATCAACTTGCTTAAGCGCCCCAGCCCATGCCACAGAGCCAACAATGTCTTGCTCTGCGAGTTGGTAATCGAAGGGAAGTGAGTCGTTAAATTGCTTAAACGCTTCATCTGGACCCGTAGAAAAACGTCCGCCCCATAATGCCATGAAATATCTCCAAACCCTGAAATTGCCCCGTTCGACCGGGGCGTATTAAATTACTTCTTCGCTAATGCTGAAATTCTGCTTGAAAGCGAGAACAAACGAATAAACCCTTCAGCATGTGATTGGTCGTACACATCATCTTCACCAAAGGTCGCGAAATCTTCACTGTATAAACTATTTGGTGATTTTTTCTGCACCGCAGAAACTTGACCTTTATAAAGCTTAAGCACAACTTCACCCGTAGCCAGTGTTGATAACGCTTCTGCGCCTGCTAAGATTGAGTCTTTGAGTGGTGTGAACCAACGACCATCATAAACTAGGTGTGAAAACTCACCGCCCAGCACTTCCTTCCATTTACGGCTTGATTTATCAAGTACAAGCTCGTCAATTGCTTGTAGTGCAGCCATGATCACGGTACCGCCAGGTGTTTCATAACAACCACGTGACTTCATGCCCACTAAACGGTTTTCAACAATATCAACACGACCCACACCATGCGGCGATGCTATATCATTAAGTTTCACTAAACAGTCGTAAGGTTTAAGTTGCTCACCATTCACGGCAACCACTTCACCTTCTACTACATTTAAGGTAACTAGTTCTGCCTCATTGGGCGCTTGCTCAGGAGAGTTAGTCCATGTCCATACTTGTTCACTTGGTTGGCACCATGGGTCTTCAAGTTCGCCACCTTCATGAGAAATATGCCACGCGTTAGCATCACGACTATAAATCTTGGTAGCTGATGCTGAACAAGGAATATCACGCTCAGCTAAGTAATCTAATAGCGATTCACGGCTTGATAAATCCCACTCACGCCAAGGTGCAATTACTTTTAAGTCAGGTGCAAGGGCTGCAAAACACGATTCAAAACGAACTTGGTCATTGCCTTTACCTGTACAACCATGAGAAAGCGCGTCGGCACCGACTTTACGTGCAATTTCAACCTGTGCTTTAGCAATGATTGGGCGTGCCATCGAAGTACCTAACAAATAAGTACCTTCGTAGATTGAGCCAGTTTTTAACGTTGGGTAAATGTAATCACTTACCATCTCATCTTTCAAATCAACCACATAACATTCTGATGCACCTGATGCGATGGCTTTTTCTTCAACGCCTTCCAGCTCTTCAGCGCCTTGACCTACATCAGCCACAAACGCGATAACTTCACAGCCATAGTTTTCTTTTAACCACGGCACGATAGCTGATGTATCTAAACCACCTGAATAGGCTAATACGACTTTTTTAATTGAACTCATTGATAATACCTTAAACAAAATTTGGATTTAGTAATGTAACAAGCAGTGCATTTTGCGCGTGCATACGGTTTTCTGCTTGCTGTATAATTTTTGATGCCGGGCCATCCATTACCTCAGAGGTAATTTCAAATTCACGGTGTGCTGGCTGGCAATGCAAAACAGTGTCAGCCCCTGTTTGTGCGAGTAATGCTGCATTTAACTGATATGGCATGTACTTTTCTTTAACTTGTTCAAGCGGTGTGTCATCACCCATTGATACCCAGGTATCGGCGTACACAACATTAGCACCTACCGCAGCTTCAACACGGTCGCTCACCATCACTGATGCGCCATTCATTGCAGCGATTTGCTCTGCTTGCTTTAATATTTGCGAATCTGGTGAGCTGCCTTTAGGGCAGACTGCAACAAAATCAGTGCCAAGCGTTGCGGCCAGTAGCATAAGTGAATGAGTCACATTGTTGCCTTCACCTAAATAGGCTAATTTCAGCTGGCTTACATCACCGTATACTTCTTGCAGTGTTAAAAAATCAGCCAAGGCTTGGCATGGGTGGTATAAGTCACATAAACTATTGATCACTGGCACACTAGAAAACTCAGCCAGTGTAGTCAGCGTTTTATGCTGATTAACCCGTGCTACTATGCCGTCAGCCCAGCTAGCAATATTTAATGCAAAATCTTTTACTGACTCACGAGCGCCCATAGCCCCATTTTGCGAATCCAAATAAACCGCATGGCCGCCTAGTTTGTTAATACCAATATCAAACGATAAGCGGGTACGTAAGCTTGGCTTTTCGAACAACGTAACAATTGATTTGCCCGCGAGCGCTTGGCTAAAATCAGCAGGATTAGCTTTAATTTTTTGCGCAAGATTGAGTAATTTAAGTGCGCCTTTTTGATCTAACTCTAGACCTGATAAAAAATGATTAAACATGTAAAACCTATGGTGTAATTTTTGTTCCGACGTGCTCACCGTTAAGTAAAGCAATTAAATTATCTGGCTTTTGCCAGCTCGAAATATACACACCTCGTCGTAAATGTTGGGCAGCGTGAAGACTGGTCTTAACTTTGACCTCCATCCCGCCCACAATTACTCCCTCTGCAATTAAAGTATTGATCTGATTTGTGTCAAGTTGATGTAAAGGCTGTTTATTGCCATCCAGAACCGCCTCTACATCCGTCATAAAAATAATTTCAGCATCGAGCTCTTTGGCTATCGCTGCGGCTGCTTCATCCGCGTTTACGTTATACCAAAGGCCATCTTCACCAAATCCAACCGAACTAACTAACGGTAAACGCCCTAGCTTTAAAAGCTCAGGTAAAACGCTTTGCGCTCCACTTTGGCATTGACCAACCTGACCTAATGCTTTTAGCTTTTGTGTAGAAATAATACCGGCCTCATACAAGCTAAGCCCCACAGGTTTATGCCCTGCAATGATTGCTTGGCTCATCAATTGTTTATTGGCACACCCTGCCAATGCACCAACAATATAGGGCATCTGTTCTTTTGGACTAATACGTAAACCTTGGTGCTTGGCTGTTGCAAAGCCAGCATCTTTTAACCAACTATCAACAAGTGCACCACCGCCATGAACAATCACAAATTGCGATTGCGTCTGAGATGCTAAAGCTTCAAATAATGCTTTTGCTGCATCTTCAGTATTTAGTACTGCGCCACCTAATTTAATAACCCATGTCTGCATTACTAAAACTACCCTTTTAAACCTGTGCTGTGGGGCAAGCCCATAGCTAAATTAATACATTGCAATGCTTGGCCAGCCGCGCCCTTTAATAAATTATCTATCGCCGCCATTACAATTAACTGGCTACCTTGTTGCTGCCATGCAATATCTACATATGGCTGCTTAGCAACCCCTTTAATAGAAGGTATTTTGCTGCCCAACAAACGAATTAACGGCTCATCTGCCAATACCTGATAAGCATGTGTAACTTGTTCAGGTGTTACGTCTGCTTTTAACTGTACATAAATAGTTTCAAGGATACCGCGAGGGAAATTCCCTAAATGTGGCGTGAATAAAACCTTATGGCCCAAATGCTGTTCAATCTCAGGGCTGTGCCTATGGTTAAATAAACCATACGGTGCCAGTGACACTTCGCAAAAATGAGTGGCAATACTGGCTTTACGCCCAGCACCTGTTACTCCTGATACAGCATTGATTATGATTGGTTGATCAGCTAATAAATCCGCTTGTTGTAATGGCTTTAATGCGTTGAGTGCTGCGGTTGGGTAACAGCCTGCAACCGCTACTAACTGGGCCTCTTTAATGGCTTCGCTATTCCATTCAGCTAAACCATATGCAGCTTGTGCTAATAAGTCAGTGTGCTGATGCTCAAAACCATAATAAGTTTGGTAATCTTCGTTGCTGCTTAAACGGTAACCGCCAGATAAATCGAACACCTTTTTGCCCATAGCTAAAAAGCGTGGCGCTAAATCGACACTTACTTTGTGATCTGTGCATAAACAAACAAAATCAGCATTACTATTAATCTCATTAAAGGCGGCTTCGCTTAGCGGTAATAAAGGGGTATCTAATAAACCTAGATGCTCTGGATATAAATCACTTAACAATTTGCCTTTATCTAAACTTTGTTCAGACACATAACAACCGGTTAAGGATAACTGGGAATGCTTTACTACTAAGCTGGCTAACTCAGCACCGCTATAACCACTCGCGCCAATAATTACTACGTTCATTCGTTACTCTTTCTAGTGATAATTAAGTATACATATAGATTTTAAGTGCGTTGCAAGGCACTATTTTGAGGAATGAAATTTCGTTATCGTCGTATATTAGTCATGGCTCTACTTTGATATATTTATGCTTAAAAAGTGAATTGATATTCATCATAAATACTTTTATATTGTTATGCAATTAGAATGAATAATTATTTTGGAATTTTTTATGTCACTCCCTTCTTTTATGTCTATGTATCAGCAATTAATTGCTGCGCCTTCAATTAGTTCAATAGATGAATCTTTGTCTATGAGTAATAAGGGGGTTATCGATTTACTTGCTAATTGGTGTCAAGAGCTCGGATTTGAGTGTGAAATAACTGAGCTTTCAGGTCCTAAAGGTCGTTTCAACTTATTAGCAAAGCGCGGCAAAGGCGATGGCGGTTTAATGCTTGCTGGTCATACTGATACCGTGCCATTTGATGACAGCAGATGGAGCGTTGATCCATTTAAATTAAACGAGTCAGATAATAAACTTTACGGCTTAGGCAGTATTGATATGAAAGGTTTTTTCGCTTTTATTTTGCAAGCGATAAGTGAGCTTGATGAGAGCAAACAATCGCAACCGATTTTAATTTTAGCCACTGCCGATGAAGAAACTACCATGGCGGGCGCCCAGCAAGTTTGTAAGCATTCAAATTTAAAACCTGCACGCTGTATAATCGGTGAGCCTACCGACATGACGCCTGTATTTACGCATAAAGGGCATATGAGTACAGCAATTAGAGTCGTCGGTCGTTCAGGCCATAGCTCTGATCCTGAGCGTGGTTTGAATGCCATTGAAGTTATGCATCAAGTTACCTCAAGGCTACTAGTGCTAAAGCAAGAATTAAAGAATAAATATTCAGTTGAGCATTTTGTTATACCCTACCCTACTCTTAACCTTGGGCACATACATGGTGGTGACAACGCAAATCGTATTTGTGGTTGCTGTGAAATGCACATTGATATGCGCCCATTACCAGGTTTAAGTGTACAAGAATTACAAGCGATGCTGTTAAATATAGCTGCAGATATTAATAACCAATACCCTGATGCGGTGAGCGTGATTGATATGCATGAACCCATCCCTGCTTTTACAGGCAGTACGGATTCTGCACTCGTTAAACTGGCCGAAAGAGTATCTGGCGAGCGAGCTGTGGCTGTAAATTATTGTACTGAAGCGCCGTTTATTCAACAGCTTGGCTGTGAAACTATCGTAATGGGGCCAGGCTCTATTAATCAAGCCCACCAGCCAGATGAGTTTTTAGCAATGGAGAAAATTAAACCTTCGCAAAAAATTATCAGTGAGATGATCAGAGCCAGTTGTTTTCATTCATAACGCTATGCTGGCGCGCTTTTGGCTAGCGCCAGCAATAAATTAATCCATGTACTTAGATAAAAACTTTTTAAAGACAGGATCTGTTTTAGCGAGCTCTTTTTGCTCAGCTAAAATTTCTTTTAAAATAGCTTCGGATGTAAGTGGGTTCGCAAGTACAACCCGAAAAACCACGGTTGGTTGATGATCATACTTTGCTGGTGTTAAACGTGTACGCGATACAAAAGATCGACCCGCTTCACGTTGGCGCTTTTGCATACTAGCTGTAAATCGATTTAATGACGCAAATATCTCTAATCGAGTTTGTTCATCTGCATTAGTGATCTTTTGCTGAATTTGCTTCGGCACATAACGATAGGTCAGCAAACATAACTCTGGCTCAGAGATTAGCTCGAAATCCTCATTTTCACTAATAAGTGAAGCAAAGTAACGCGCTTTTTCAATCCCTTTATCGATCAGTATTTCATAACCTTTACGGCCTATTACACGTAAGCAAGCATGCACTAGCATCGCCATACCAGGGCGACTACCTTCAAGTGTATGACTACCTAAATCTTTTGAGCCTTTACGTAAAATGTACTCTGCATGATGCTCTATTGCATCAGTAGCTGCTGGGTCTTTGAATAACACTAACCCCGCGCCCATAGGAACGTACATTTGCTTGTGTGCGTCAATTGTGATTGAGTCAGCACGTTCAATGCCTTTGAGTAAAGGTCTGTATGTCTGTGAGAGCAGTGTCGCACCACCCCATGCTGCATCTACATGAAAATGACACCCCAGCTCTTGGCTTAAATCAGCCATATCGTTAAGGGGGTCAATGTTGCCTGTCTCAGTTGTGCCTGCTACGCCCACAATCGCCATGACCTTAATACCTTGGGATTGAAGTTCATGCGCTTTGTCTCGCATCGCCGCAATGTCTACTTTATTGTCATTGGCTGTTTTTATCGCGATAAAATTATCACGACCTATACCCAATAAATCTGCTGATTTACCCAATGAGTAATGCCCACGCTCTGAAACTAATACAGCCAACCCTTTGTAGCCATAGTGCATCATTGCACTTATTAACCCTTGTGAGCCAATTCCTTTAAACTCGCCATCGGCTTTTAACAAGCGATTGCGTGCTATCCATAACGCTGTGATATTAGCTACGGTGCCACCAGAGCAGAACGCTCCCAATGAGGTTTTAGCGCTGTGCATCCACTTGCTGTAAAAGGCATCGCTTTGCCCATACGCAAGGTGATGGATCATACCAAGCACTTGACGCTCTAATGGGGTAAATGCCTTTGATGTTTCTATTTTGACTAAGTTTTGATTTAGCCCCACCATTAATTTTGATAATGGCAATACAAAGTGCGGCAATGCAGAAGTCATGTGACCAATAAAGCTAGGCGCAGCAGTATGCACAGAGTGTGCAACCAGTTGCTCCATTATGTCTTGTGCATAAGCAGAAACAAACGTTGGATCTTCTGGGATCACTGCCGATTGAAAGTCTTTTTCAATTTCATGCAGTGGCTTTTCTATAGCCGCGATGTTCTCATTTAAGAAGCCAGCCAAATTGCTTGAAATCTCAAGTTCAATTTTACTCAATGTTGAGTCCGGTGCTTCAGGCACGGTAAATATACGCATCAGAGTTTCTTTAGAGGCGACGGCACAACGCTTTTGATCCATCTTAATACCCAGTAAGTGCAGTTTTTCATAATCAAATTACCTAGCATTTATAGCTTTTTGAATAATAAACTAAACCGCAATGTTTCCACGAAATGCGCTAACTTTACTGCAATAGAGTATAAATGTCTCGTTTAAAGCCATAAAAGCCGACAATTGCATGACAAATTAATGATAAATTAGTTAATAAACCAAGAAAGATTTAATTATAGGCAGCAGTTCCTTTTTTTGTATAATGCACAAGTAAACAAATAAGGGACAAAAATGGTAAATACGAGTTTAAGGACAAACTGGATTGTTGCAGGCTTTTTAATATTTTTAGTGAGTTTGCTCAGCTACGTTTATTATACTTACCACACTGCCCGTGCAGAAATCATGCAACAGCTAGATACACGGTTATTAAATGCAGCAGTAAGCGTAAAACATATATTAGGCCATGATTACCATGAGTCATTAAAGTCTGGAAGATCGATCCCACAATTTGTGTTTCAGCAAAAAAGCCGTCAACTTTCAGAGTTCGCTAACGCGCTTGATATTGCCTATGTGTATGCCATGGTTTTAAAAGATAACCGTGTACATTTCACTGCGTCAAGCTACACCCAAGAGGATCAAAACTCAGGGAAAGTCACTCAATTTTTTGATCTCTACCCTGAAGCAACTAAAGCCAATATCAGCGCATTTTATTCGACCGAGCCTGTATTTGAGATTTCAAAAGATCAATGGGGGCATTTTAAAAGCATTTTCGTGCCTTACATTGATAACGCAGGCAATACTTACCTTACGGGTGCTGATATTAAAATATATGATCTCAATCAACACCTTAACCAAAGCGTGTCAAAAGCGGCTGCACTTGCGAGTTTTTTCTTCTTTATCGCCTTATTAGTCGCAAGCATTTATATTTATTTGCTCAAACGCGCCCTTTCAACAGACAGTAGTAGCGGTTTTGCAAACCACATTGCACTTGAATATTACATGAGCAAATCTTCTCACTTTCATTTACAAGTTGCCGTTATTTGGATCAATGAAATTGAGGATATTAATAGTTTTTACGGTACAAAAGTAGGTGATAAAGTTATGAAAAACTTACTTGAGTACTTTGCTAAACGCCGTCCCGCAGGCAGTGAGATATTTCGTTTATCAACGAACAAAGTGGTCCTAATAGGTCCATTTGAAGAAAAGCATCACGGGTTCAATGAATTAGTTCAAGGTTATAATTGCAGCTCTCCTTTGCTTAAGGAGCCGTTTATTTATATTACGCTATGTGCAGGTATTGCTCACGGAAACAAGGCAATGCTGCTTGAAAATGCCCACATTGCTGCGCTGCAAGCGAAACAAGGGCGCTTTAACGTTATTAATTACTCAAATGCATTACATGATGTGAAAAATCAGTATCAATATAATGTTGAAATGGCTAAAGAGGTCAGAGAAGCATTTGATAATAATCGTATTATTGCGTATTTCCAGCCTGTATATGACTACAGCAGTGGTAATGTTCTAAAGTACGAATGTTTAGCACGTATGATCACCTGCCATGGTGAAATATTACTGCCTGAGTCATTTTTAAATGTTGTGAATCGCTCTCGCATGGACGGTGCTCTTACCCGCACAATGCTCACTCAATGTTTTGAGCGCTTTAGGCGGACAAGTTTTTGTTGGAGCATTAATATCACTGTACACGATATGTTAGATCCAGGCCTCAGCGAATACCTTGAACAAGAGCTTAATCGCTACCCCCAACCTAGTAACATTACATTAGAGCTTTTAGAAACCGAAGCTATTGCAAACTTCTCTGAAGTGAAAGCATTTATCGCATTGGTTAAACAACGTGGTGTTAAAGTCGTTATTGATGATTTTGGAGCAGGTTATTCAAATATCTCTAACGTGCTAAAACTTGATGTCGATGGGCTCAAGCTTGACGGTTCACTAGTTAAACAGGTTGCCCATGACACTGACATTTATCTGTATATCGAACATATTGCGAGCTTTGCAAAGCAATTAAATTTAGAGCTAATTGCCGAGTGTGTTGAAAATAAACCAACCATCAACACACTCTTAAAAGCCAACGTACATTTAATGCAGGGCAATTACTTTGCCGCACCGGCTCCACAAATAAACCCACTCATACAAGCGATTAACTTAAATCAATCACTAAACGGTGACTCTGTTGACCACTCGCCCAGTATTTACGCTCAAATGGAGTGATCGCAGTGTCACTCTCAAACAGTTCAACGTCGCAATTGTGCCCAGTTAAGCGCAGTGCTTGGGCAAACTCTTTAACATAGATATCCCAGTTACTGCGAACCTCTAAACGCCCACCTAGCTTAACAATAAAGGGAAAGATTGCTGCACCATGCCAACGTCGCTGAATGTGCTTCGCTTTAGGCCATGGGTTTGGATACAGTAGGTAATGATGAGAGGGTTGCCAACCCGCAGCCACAGCCAAACGCCAAAAGTCATTTAGATCTGCTTGCACTAGAATATAATGACCTGAATCGGTTTGTTTATATTCCACATCATGCTTATCTAAACGATGTGATGACTTATCAATACCAATGACTAATGCATCAGGGTGACGCTTTGCTAAATTAGCTGTACTTTCACCAACACCACAGCATGAGTCAAGAATCAAAGGACCACTAAACGCGTGTACTTTTTCGTTTACTTCATCAAACGCAGATTGAGTATGCGCGGCAATCGGCTTTTTAAACTCAGCTTTTAAGTGCTTGCTGACAATCTCATCAAGCTTTTCATTCAAGCCATCTTGGTTTGATACAATACTTCGTGAATTTGCATCACTCATCAGTGTCTAAGCCCCACGCCTTTTTTGATTAGCGTTAACGCTAATGTAAATAAGGCCGTAATAAATAAAAACAACACACCAAATGCGACTGATAAATCAACATCTGATACACCTAAAAACCCGAACCTAAATGCGTTAACCATATAAATAATCGGATTGATTTGTGACACGCCCTGCCAAAAGTCAGGTAACAGAGTTATTGAATAAAACACCCCGCCTAAATAGGTTAATGGCGTCAAGATAAAGGTCGGGATAATGCTGATATCATCGAAGCTGTTTGCATAAATCGCGTTAATTAAACCGCCCAGTGCAAACACGGCTGAAGTTAATACAACTGTAGCAATAATAACAAACACATTATGAATTTGAATATCGACAAACAACAAAGAAACGCAGGTGACGATTAAGCCAACCAACATACCTCGGGTCATCCCCCCTCCCATGTAACCCAATACAATAATATAGTTAGGTACTGGGGCAACCAGAAGCTCTTCTATGCTTTTTTGAAATTTAGTCGAATAAAAACTTGATGCAACATTGGAATATGAGTTGGTAATAACCGACATCATTATTAAGCCAGGAACAATAAATTCCATGTAGCTAAAGCCCCCCATTTCACCAATGCGAGAGCCAATTAAATTACCAAAAATAACAAAGTATAGGCTCATTGTAATAGCAGGTGGCACGAGTGTTTGTACCCAAATACGTAAAAAGCGGATACACTCTTTTATCCATAAACTTTTTAAGGCTACGCCGTATTTAAACATTTACTTCTCCCGCCCTTGTTCTAATAAGCCGACAAATAACTCTTCTAAACGATTTGCCTTATTGCGCATGCTTAGCACCGTATTTCCTTGCTCTGTTAACGCACTAAATACAGCGTTAAGGCCTTGTGATTTAGCCACTTCAACCTCAATGGTATGATCATCTACCATAGAAAATTGATACCCCTCTAGTGAAACTGGTTGTACAGGCTGCTTTAAATCTAAAATGAAAGTTTCTTTGTCCAACTTCGCCAGTAGTGCTTTTATCGTGGTATTTTCAACGATAATTCCCGAATCAATAATGGCAATGTTTTTACAAAGCAGTTCTGCCTCTTCAAGGTAATGCGTGGTAAGAATAATGGTCACACCTTGTTCGTTAATCTGCCTTAAAAAATCCCACATTGAGCGACGTAGTTCAATATCAACACCCGCTGTAGGCTCATCAAGAATAAGTAACTTTGGTTCATGCATCAGCGCACGAGCAATCATCAAGCGGCGTTTCATCCCGCCTGACAAAGTACGTGCTTGCTTGTCTTTTTTTTCAAGTAAACCTAGCTGCTCCAGGTATTTATCGGCACGCTGATGAGCTATTTTACGTGGCACACCATAATACCCAGCTTGGTTCACTAATATTTGGGTGAGTGTTTCAAACTGGCTAAAATTAAACTCCTGCGGCACTAAACCCAATTCTGATTTAGCGGCCTCCAAGTGAGTATCAATGTTATGACCAAATACCTCTACTTGGCCGGCCGTTTTATTCACAAGCGACGAAATAACGCCAATCGTCGTTGATTTACCCGCTCCGTTTGGACCAAGCAAAGCAAAAAAGTCCCCTTTTTGCACCTGCAGGTCAATATTTTTAACTGCTTCAACACCATTTTTGTAGACCTTTCTGAGGCCCTTAATTTTTAAAGCTGTGGTTTGTTCGCTCACTTTTTACCTTCCCCATAACCCCATCGCTTAGTAAGGGTATGCTCAATGTTTAAATGATCTAAAATTCGTGCCACCATAAAATCAACTAAGTCACCTATAGACTCTGGTTGATGATAAAATCCCGGTGCTGCTGGCATAATAGTGACGCCTAACCTAGCTAGTTTAAGCATATTCTCAAGATGGATCTCACTAAACGGTGTTTCGCGCGGCACTAAAATAAGTTGCCCACGCTCTTTGATAACCACATCAGCCGCTCGCTCAAGTAAGTTATCTGACGCACCAACAGCAATAGCAGACACCGAGCCTGCGCTACATGGGCAAACAATCATCTTTTTAGGTGCTGCCGAGCCTGACGCCACAGGGCTAAACCAGTTGTCTTTACCAAAAACCTGAAGCTGCTCAGGTAGCGCATTAAAAAGCGCGCACAATTGCTCAGTTGCTTTATCTTCATTGGCTGAGAGTTTAATGTTTGACTCTGTATCCAGTACAACGCGCGCTGCGCTTGAGATCAACACATATACTTTAAATTGCTGTGCTAATAACACTTCAAGTAAACGTAAACCATAGGGAGCACCGGATGCCCCACTAAAAGCAAGCGTGATGGTTTCTTTATATTGCACTTAAGCTCTCACTTTTTAAGTTAATTATACTTCGTCTCAATCGCGCGAATTAATTGCTCATGCAGACCATTAAAACCGCCATTACTCATAATTAAAATATGCTGTTGTGGTACTACGTCATTCACTACTTTCGTAACGATTTCGTTGGTGCTGGTAAAACAATTCATACCAGCTTGCTGAGCTTGCTCATTCAACGACCAGTTAAGATTATCTGGCTCAAATAAGTAAACCTCATCAGCATCCCTCAGCGACGCTAACAGTGTATGTTGATGCACGCCCATTTTCATGGTGTTCGAACGTGGCTCTAAAATCGCGATAATTTTTTCGTCGCCAACCTTAGCACGCAGTCCCGCCAGTGTGGTTTTAATGGCTGTTGGGTGATGCGCAAAGTCATCATACACCTTAATATTTGCGATATCCGCCTTGAGCTCCATGCGTCGTTTTGGGCTAATAAACTCAGCTAATGCGCTAATGCTATGATCAATTGCAATACCCACATGGCGCGCTGCTGCTATCGCCATAATGGCATTTTTAACATTATGCTCACCAATAGCTTGCCACTTAACCGTGCCAACAATTTTATCGTTTAGTAATACAGTAAACTCACTGCCATCACCTTTAAGTAGGTTATAGCCCCAGTCACCGCCCAATGTTTCGCTTTCACTCCAGCAACCTTGTTGTATGACTTCATCTAGGGCGAGCTCGTCACTAGGCCAAATGACTTTTCCACTACTGGGTAATGTACGCATTAAATGGTGAAACTGTTTTTTTATTGCATTTAAATCGTCAAAAATATCAGCATGATCAAACTCTAAATTATTTAAAATGAGCGTTCTGGGCAAATAATGAACAAACTTACTTCGTTTATCAAAAAAAGCCGTATCGTACTCATCAGCTTCAATGACAAAAAAGGGCGTTTCGCCAACACGCGCTGACACTCCGAAATTTTGCACAACCCCACCAATTAAAAACCCGGGTTTTAAGCCCGCATATTCTAATATCCACGCAAGCATACTGGCGGTGGTTGTTTTGCCATGCGTTCCAGCAACAGCAAGTACCCAGGAGTCTTGTAATAAGTTATGTTTTAACCACTCAGGACCCGATGTATATGGAAGGCCTTTATCTAACACGTATTCTACACACGGATTACCACGACTCATTGCATTGCCAACTACCACCATATCTGGTGCAGGCTCAAGTTGGGCGGTGTCATAACCTTGGGTGAGTTCAATACCGAGCGACTCCAGTTGGGTGCTCATTGGCGGGTATACGTTTTGGTCAGACCCTGTTACAGTGTGACCCAATGATTTAGCGATTGCGGCAATACCACCCATAAATGTACCGCAAATTCCCAAGATATGAATATGCATTTGTGTTCCTTTGCTGCATTTTTAGGTGCGCAGCACAATTAATATTAGCGATAATAGGCCTGATATAATGCCAAATTTAGCGCCTAGTTACCATTGCCATCTCGCACAACACCTTTGCAAAAAAGTGACACATAAACAGTAATTTCAAAAAAGTTCATTGCCAACGGTTTAAGTGCGCAAAAATCATGCGTCATTTTTTATACAAAACCTTAAATAAAGCTCAATTAACAGACTAAGTTATTTATAAATAATTTAGTTTTAGTTAATAAACAAAGTGAGTCAGCTCAAGAAAACAGCTTGCAAATAACCATGTAAAGCCATGATTACAAATTAAAAACTATAAAATCAAAACCATACCAAAAAATACCCATAATAAATACAAAATACACAATTAAGAAACAATTGATACATTCCCTCCTTTCAAGACTCAATTTAGGTACTGTGATAAAACATCTGCAAGTTACATTTACTTACATTTTCTGACGTTTATTTGGTGTCAGCCAAAACTGGCTCAGTAGTGAAAGTAAATAAGTTCCATCAAGTTTTAATCAGTCTTTAAAGCTTGTCGAAATTAAAAGGTGTTATGTTGAAAAAATTAAATCTTATCGCAGCAGCGGTTAATACAGTACTTGTAACAGGTGCTATTGGCGCATCGAGTGTATTCGCTCAGTCAACGGCAGATGCTAAACCTGTTGAACGAATTCAAGTGACTGGATCCAAAATCAAACGTTTTAACCTAACCTCGCCAACGCCTGTGACTGTGATCAGCGGTGTTGAGATGGAAAACCAAGGTATTACTAACGTTAATGATTTGCTTGCAGAAATGCCACAGGCGACGGTTGGCTTATCACCAGAAACAACGACTAATACTATTTATGCGTCAGGTCTTAACACAACCGATCTTCGTGGTTTAGGGTCAGAGCGTACATTAGTACTCGTTAATGGTCGTCGTTTTGTACCAGGTTCTGTGGGTGACACTGCGGTTGATTTAAACAACATTCCTACCACAATGATTGAGCGTATCGAGATTGCTACAGGTGGTGCTGCAGCCGTTTACGGTGCAGATGCTGTAGCGGGTGTTGTAAATATCATTACTAAAAAATCAATGGATGGAATTGAACTTGATGTTTCTACTGTACGTCCAGAGCAAAGTGGCGGCGAGCAAAACAACTTCTCAATTACAGGTGGTATGGAAGGCGATAAACTCTCTTTTATTGCTTCATTTAATTACACAGAAAACAAAAGCTATGGCAAGCTGAGCCGTGATTTTTACCGCAACCCTGTTAACTCGTACGCAAACCCGGCAAATACCAGTGGTGACGACGGTATCCCTTCACGTGTTGTTTTAGGCCAACCAACTGGCCTTGCTTACTACTCAGAAGGTGGTGACTTTTTTACCAAAGACGCCTTTGCTGATAACGGCTATGACAATCACCACTACACTTTTGATGCAAATGGTAACCTAAAACCGTTTGACTATGGTTTAGGTCGTATTCCAAACCCAGGTGTTGGGCGAGACGCTACAAGCTACTTCCAAGATGGTCAAAATCAAGGCGATGGTGTTTTTGGCCACGGCTATAAAGATTACTTTCAAACGCCACTAGAGCGTATGATTGCTTCAGCGTATGGTACTTATGAACTTAATGACGACCATGCACTTACTTTTGACTTTACTTATTCAAAAACTGATGCAACCACAGAGAGCTCTCCTGCCTTCTTCCGCCATACAATACGTCGCGACAATGCATTTGTAAAAAGCGATATGGCTAAAGTAATGGACGACAATGGGCTAACATCAGTCACACTTCGCCAAGCTAACGAAAACTTATGGGGCGATCGTGCATATAACCAAGAGCGTGAAGTATTCCGTACTTCAATCGGCGCTGAAGGTATCTTAAACGATGACTGGGGCTACTCTGCTTACGCACAATTTGGCCGTATCGAGCAAGATACTCTTTGGACTGGCGAAGTATTAACGCAAAACTTGGCTAACTCTATTGATGCCGTTGAATACCAAGGCAATGTAGTATGTGCTAAGCGTAATGCAGATGGCGAAGTTATTGGGGCTATTGAAGGGTGTACACCATTTAACACAATGGGCGCGACTTCGGCAACACAAGCACAGCTAGACTATATAGCGACTGATGCAACGCGTTTTGCACAACACGATCAAGCCGTGTTTGCTGTTACTGTAGATGGCGCCTTATTTGAACTACCAGCAGGATATGTTGCTGCGGCCTTTACTGCTGAGCACCGCCGCGAGTCAGCAACTATTACACCGTCTGAAAATATGGAAAAAGGCCTGATCTTTGGTAACTCAAGTTCACCAATGGACGGCGAAATAGATGTAAACGAACTTTCAGCTGAAATTTCAATTCCATTATTAGAAGAAACCTTCCTAACAACGGATTTAACCCTTGAAACAGCATTTCGTTACATGGATTACTCGGTAACGGGTGAAGATAATGCCTGGAAGATAGCCCTAAACTGGGGTGTAACTGATGAGTTACGTTTACGCTTAAACCGTTCTAAATCAGTACGCGCTCCCAACCTAGGGGATTTATTTACGCCTAACTCAAAAACGTTTAGCTCAGGTCGCGCGGATGTGTGTAGAGCTGATTCTATCGCTGAGTCAGGCAGCAAATACAAAGATAACGTAATCAAAAACTGCCAAGCTGCTGGCCTGCCTCAAGGTTGGATGCCTTCTGAAGAGTGGTTAGCTGGCGGTAGTCTTCCTGGCTATATTCAAGGTAACCAAGACCTTAAAAATGAAACGTCAAACGATTACACAATCGGTGTTATTTACACTCCAGAGTTTATTGAAGGATTAGATTTAACACTTGATTATTGGTCATTTGAAATTGATGATGCTATTGAATATTATGGCCGAGATAATGTTAAACTTTGTTATGAATCAACATCATTAGACAATCTATTCTGTAACAACGTGGAGCGAGACTCTAAAACAGGAGAGATCACAAACTTCTACAATCGACCTATCAATGCTGCAACTGTAGCAATCAAAGGTATCGATGTTGAATCTGCATACCGCACTGAGTTGTTCTCTGGTGACTTGGCATTGAAACTAACAGCAACTTACCTAATAGAGGACAACAATAACTCTACAGGCCGTGCTGAAGATTTTAGAACTGATGTAGGCGAAACAGCTTCACCTCGCTGGAAGGGCCGTTTTAATGCTGTTTATTCTCATGATGACTCAGCGTATGTGCTAACCATGAACTACCGTCATGCAACTGTTAATGATAATGACTGGACCATTGAAGACAACAACTACAATGATATCCCGTCTTACACAACATTTGATTTCATGTACAAAACTTACCTAATGGATGAGCTACAGTTACGTGTTGGTGTTAACAACATCCTAGACCGTGAGCCACCACGTAACCCGTTCACGTACGACGATGGTGAGTTCTTTGATGTTAAAGGCCGCCGTTTATCGCTAGGCGCTAAATACACATTCTAAATGTGTATTAGCTAATAACAAAAAACGCCTTAGCTCAGTGAGCTAAGGCGTTTTTATTTGTATGTATAACTGCCTAAATCATTAAAAATACAATTAAACCAATACCGAGTAATAAACGATAAATAACAAATGGCATCATGCCCATACGTTCAATGATTTTTAAAAACAGAAAGATACAAGCGTATGCAGAAACAAATGATAAACCCGCACCTAAAATTAGCGTAGTCCAATCCACAACTTCATCACCCAACGCTAACTCAACTGTATAGTACAACCCCATCATCGAAATAACAGGAATGGCCAGTAAAAATGAAAAACGTGCCGCACTTTGCTTATTCATTCCAAGCAATAAACCAGCGGTCATTGTAATACCTGAACGTGACGTACCCGGGATCATTGCCATAGCTTGCGCCATACCAATCATAAGGGCTGATTTCCAGTTTAATTGGTAAATTGTTTTTGTTTGCTTGCCTTTCACATCTGCGTACCACAGGAGTAAACCAAATAAAATGGTCGTTACAGCAATAACCCATGCACTGCGCAAATATAACTCAATTAAATCTTTGAAAATTAACCCGAGTACAGCAGCAGGAATAGTCCCCAAAATAATCCACCAGCCGAGTTTGCTGTCATCGGTTGCACCTTGTGTACCAAATGATTTAAACCAGGCACCTAAGATTTCGACTACTTCTTTTCTAAAGTAGATTACAACCGCAACAAGCGTTCCAACATGTACAGCTACATCAAAGGCTAAACCTTGGTCTTCCCACCCTAATATTTGCGAAGGAAGAATCAAGTGTGCTGAACTTGAAATAGGTAAAAACTCAGTCAATCCTTGGATCAGGGCTAAAACAATAATTTCTATAATACTCATGGGTTAGTAAACTCCACCTTCCATAGTTTTTGATTGGGGTTATTGTAATTACTCCATAACTGGGCAATCGTTTGCTCAGCAACAGGGTGATAAAAATTTGGGGCTATTTCTGCCAGTGGCTGCAGTACAAATGCATTTTTTGTTATTTCATCGCGCGGAAGTTGTGCTGGTGAGTCGCAGACAATATCGTCGTAAAATAGTAAATCTAAATCCAATGTGCGCGGACTAAACTTCTTATCATTAGCTGTTCGGCCATTTTCTTGCTCAATATTTTTGAGTAACTGACATAACTGCTCGAGCGGCATCTCTGTTTGCGCACCCACAACAGAATTATAAAAATTGCTACCAGTGAATCCTACTGCCTCACTTTCAAATACACTAGAATGTTCAAGATGGGGGAAATATGATGTTAACGTTTTCAAAGCCTGGCTAATGTAGTGCTCTTTATTTACATTTGAGCCAAGGCTAATATAAATCTGGGCCATATTAATTGGCTGCCTTTTGGCGTGTAATTTCAACACCTACTGTTTGTGCTTGCGCCACCGCGGCAGGTTTACTTACTTTAATCGTTACCTGAGTGGTCTTAAATTCTACTAATATGAGTGCAGCTAGTTGCTCTACAAGCGTTTCTAACAGTTCAACGGGCTTAGCCGTTGTGTGCTCAATAACACGCTCACTCACTTTTGAATAATCTAATGCAAGACTTATATCGTCTGTTGTGGCAGCTGATTTGATGTCGCATAGCATTTCTATATCAAAAAATAAGCTCTGTTTAGTTTCTTTTTCAAAATCATAAACGCCTATGATAGTGTCAACATGTAGTTGTGATATAAAAACCTTGTCCATAACTGCTCCAACTGGAAATTTAAACTCTTTAATGAGTTTACACACGCTATAATTTATATTTATATCATTTATATACTTTTAGCGTGTTTAACTATGAGAAATTTAACAATACAATGTGCAGTAGGTGCAAAGGAATTACCTAAATATTGAACGCACGTGTTTGTGATGTTAATTTTGTCGCCAATGATAGCCGAAAATACATAATTAAAAAATAAGGAACCGCGTGATAGCTGTATTAATGTTAGTTTTAGCCTATTTACTGGGGTCGATTTCATCGGCTATTCTAGTGTCTCGGCTTTTTAAACTACCTGATCCACGCTTGAATGGCTCGAACAACCCAGGCGCAACGAATGTATTTCGCTTAGGGGGAGCTTTACCTGCCGTATTAGTTTTGGTATTTGATATTCTTAAAGGCACGATTCCTGTTTGGGGCGCTTATTTTTTAAAGTTAGATCCGCTAATTCTAGGACTAATTGGTGTGGCTGCTTGTTTGGGTCATATGTTTCCCGTTTTCTTTAACTTTAAAGGGGGAAAAGCGGTTGCAACAGCGTTTGGTACCCTGTTACCGATAGGTTTAACGCTAGGTGGGCTATTAATTTCAACGTGGGTTGCTGTAGTTGCACTCACTCGCTATTCATCCTTGGGAGCACTCACTGCGGTTGCATTAGCACCGCTGTACACATGGTGGATAAAACCATTGTATACATTACCTGTTACGTTTTTAACTGTGCTAATTATTATCCGTCATCACGGCAATATTAAACGCTTGTTCAGTGGGCAAGAGCCTAAAATTGGCGACAAAAAAAAGCCGCCAACTCAAAATGATCACAACGCGAATTAAATCGCCTCAAGACTATCTATTGGCCAACGTGGCTTAGTCTTCATATCAAGGCTTGCAAATTGCCCTGCTTTTAAACGCTGCATGCCTGCGTACGCTATCATTGCGCCATTATCCGTGCAAAACTCAGTTCTTGGGTAATACACCTGACCTTTCATGCCTTGCATTACGCGTTCAAGTTGTGCGCGCAATTGCACATTTGCACTTACGCCACCAGCAATAACAAGGCGCTTAATACCCGTTTGTTTTAACGCACGCTTACATTTGATAACCAGTGTGTCAATGACGGCGGTTTGAAAGGCATGAGCAATGTCGGCTTTGGTTTGCTCAGCATCATCATTATCACGAATCGTGATAGCCGCGGCCGTTTTTAAACCACTAAAGCTAAAATCAAGCCCTGGTTTATCAGTCATTGGTCGTGGAAATATAAATCGCTTAGGCTCACCTTGCTCAGCCAGTTTCGCTAACCGAGGCCCACCTGGGTAATCTAAACCAAGGAGTTTTGCAGTTTTATCAAACGCTTCTCCTGCGGCGTCATCAACAGACTCCCCTAACACTTCATATTGACCAATACCTTCGACTTTAACCATCATGGTATGGCCACCTGAGACTAAAAGCGCAATAAATGGAAACCCTGGTACATCTTCTTCAAGCATTGGAGCCAGTAAATGCCCTTCCATATGATGTACTGCAACGGCAGGAATTCCCCAACCATAAGCCAATGAGCGCCCGATTGAAGTACCAACAAGTAAAGCTCCAACAAGACCAGGGCCTGCGGTGTAGGCAATACCATCAAGATCTTCAGGACCACAACCGGCTTGAGCAAATGCTGCATCAATAAGCGGTAGCGTTTTTCGAACATGGTCACGTGAAGCTAACTCTGGAACCACTCCCCCATAATCAGCATGCACTTTTACCTGACTATATAATTGATGCGCGAGTAACCCTTGCTCATCATCATAAATAGCAATACCAGTCTCATCACATGATGATTCAATGCCTAAAATTCGCACTGCAACTTTCTCCTAACGAGTAGATTTACTTAGATTAATTTTATAACGCTAAACCAATGTTTGTTTGGCCATCAGCAATGGCATGCTGCTTAAGTGATTTAACACTTTGTGACGTCACTCTTCCCATCTGCTCAACATAATCAATCATTTCGCTGAGTACATCAATTTCATATTGCATAAGGGGATGCTCTCGCACCGTTTTGTTATCAGCAATCTCACCTTCAACGGTGAGTTGGTATTCAATAAAACGTGCCACCGTCGCTTGCGATATTTTACTTATGCTAACGAACTCACTGCCATCTTGAGCAATTAAACCATGCATTAAACCAAGTAAAGCGGTAGCAGCATCTATTGCTGGGTAGGTTCCAAACATGTCAAAGTCTGCTAACTCAGGTACATTAGGTTCAATTTTTTCAATTTGTTTTTCTAAATCAATTTTACTTTTAGGTAAAAGAATTTTTTCCCAGCATACATTAAGTGCACTGCGCAGCGTTGTTTCATCACCAAACCCTGTCGCTTCACTAAATAAACCGTAATTTGGTAGCATTCGCTCAATAAGTGCTGCGGCTAACACCGCTTGCTGTAAATAGTTAAGCTCTCGAATTCGCTGAAAATTATTCGCTTTAGTCATTCTTTGATGTCCTACAGGACCAACACATTTCAAATGTTGACCCATTATGCTCATTACAATTAGGGCAAACCCAATCAGGAGCGGATTGTTGTTCTTGTGTATAGTTTATCAATATTTCTCGCGCCTGGCGCTCTTTAATCGCATAAACCTGAACACGAACTTCAGTTTGTGCAATGGGTATTTCACCCACCGCACTTTGTAAAGACTCGCCTAACAATTGACAATTCACGTCATTGGCTAAAAGTAAGCCTTTAACAATATTCGCCTCTACAGCATCCGCGGCACTATAAATGGTGAGCCATTGAAATGGATTATTCATTTATTACTTTCCTGTTATTTTATAAGCGAACTCTTTTACTTTCATTTACTTGATTGCTAGGCTGGGTGTTTAAACCTACAGCTATACTGGACCTAGTTATGACCCTCACAACCCCTGGCTTACTCTTTCCTGCAATATCCTTGTTGCTGTTAGCCTATACAAATCGTTTTTTAGTATTAGCGCAATTAATTAGAGAGCTAAATGCCCGTGAAGGGAAAACGATTCGCCCAATTGTCGTAGAGCAAATAGCGAACCTCAGAAAGCGTATTAAACTTATAAGAACCATGCAAGTTTATGGTGTAGCCTCATTTTTAATGTGTACTATTTCGATGTTTGCATTATTTATTGAGTTTAAAACCGTTGGCGTAGTCCTCTTTGGTATTAGCCTAGGATGCTTAGCTTTGTCACTTTTAACCTCTTTATATGAAATTCATATTTCCTGTGATGCTATAGAGATCGAGTTGAAGAATATTGAAAAAAAACCACACAGCAAACAGGCAGACTAAAAAACAGACACTATACTCTATATGTGAATAATTAAACTTAAGGGTATTCATTTGAGTGACTTTTTATTTTCAAATGAGGTAATTCAAGAGGCCACACTTAATAGCGAGCCCGATTTTTGGGATGTATTAGTTGTCGATGATGAAGATGACATTCATCAAGTGACCAAATTGGTATTATCCGGCTTTAAGTTTGAGAATAAAGCACTCAGGTTTCATCATGCATATTCTGCCCAAGAGGCCAAGCAATTATTACAACAACACCCTGACTTTTCTGTGGGTTTAATTGATGTTGTGATGGAGACTAGTCACGCTGGGCTAGAGCTCATAAAGTTTATCCGCGAAGATATTAATAATCACGATATACGCTTAATCCTTAGGACCGGACAGCCAGGTGAAGCGCCTGAAGAAGCAGTCATTCGTGATTACGATATAAATGACTACAAAAACAAAACTGAGCTGACCGCTATAAAAATGAAGACGCTGCTTTATTCTGCACTTCGAGCCCACAGAGATATTCAAATTATTGAGCGCCATAAAAAAGGGTTAGAAAGAATAATTACGGCTTCAAGTTCATTTTTAATGTGTGGCAGTGTTAATGAATTTGCATCAACAATTTTAACTCATGTAAAAAATGTACTAGGTTTAGATGAAACCGAAATTTATTGTGCCGCGGCAGTAAACCAGCAAACATCTCCAGCAACTGACTTTGAGTTGCTTGCTGCCTCGGGCGTAAAATCCCTACCAATGAATAGTGATATTCCTGAGAATGTAAAAGCGCTATTTATTGATGCGCATAATCGTAAATCTTCTTATAAAACAAATCATGACTATGTAGGCTATTTCTCTACTCAAGCAGGCCTTGAAGCTATGCTTTACATTCATAAGGGTTCTCAACTAGGAGGCACGGAGCACCAACTTTTAGAATATTTTGCCAACAATATCGCCCTTGCCTACGATAATTTAAAAATGCGTGAAATGGTAAAAGATTCACAAAAAGAGTTATCCTATATTTTAGGTGAAGCCGTTGAAAAACGCTCTAAAGAAACCGGTTCTCACGTTAAAAGGGTTGCCTTATACAGTGAACTTTTAGGCAAGCTATACGGATTAAATGAATTTGAATGTGAAATAATCAAACTGGCCTCACCACTTCATGATATTGGCAAAATCAGCATTCCTGATAGCATTTTAAATAAACCCGGAAAACTGGATGCTGAAGAATGGAAAATCATGCAGACTCATGCTCAAATTGGATACGACATTCTTAACAAGTCCAATAATGAAATTTTAAAATGCGGTTCACTTATTGCCTATCTTCATCATGAAAAATGGGATGGCACTGGTTACCCTAATCAATTAAAAGGAGAAGAAATACATATTACGGGACGCATTACAGCGCTTGCTGATGTCTTTGATGCGCTTGGCAGCGAACGATGCTATAAAAAAGCATGGTTAATGGATGACGTTATAGCGCTTATTAAAGAACAAAGAGGCAAGCAATTCGACCCCAAGTTAGTCGATTTATTCATCGAAAATTTAGCACTTTTTCTACAGATAAATAAACAATACCCAGACTAATGGTTGTAACATTTGTGTAAAATTGCCTTTTCAAATTAGGTACAATGCATTAGTATCTATTAGGTTTATTTCAACTATGTTCGCCTCCGTGTGGCTTACTTATTACAAAGGACTATAAAAGTGAGATTTGAACAACTAGAACAATTTGTAGCACTAGGTCAGCTTAGGCACTTTCGCCAAGCAGCTGAAACAACAAAAATTAGTACATCAGCGTTAACACGCAGCATCCAAACATTAGAAGATGAAATGGGTTACGAGCTAGTTAAACGCTCTACTCGTTCGGTAAAATTAACCACTGAAGGTGAATTGTTTTTAAGCTATGCGCAAGCGGCATTGAATGAACTTGAAGTAACTAAAAAACGTCTATACCAATCTGTTAATGGTTGTTCTGATGAAAAGTTAGTAATTGGCTATACCAATAAAGCAAGTGCGATCGTCCCTGTTTCTTGTGGTCAGTTTTTAGCACAATACCCCCATGTAAAAATCGAGATGCAACTTCAAGAACCAAGTGAATTAATGCGTAAACTTCAGCTTGGTGAAATTGATATTAGCGTATGCTCACAAGCAATTAATAGCATAGGTACTGATATTCATTTACCTGATCAACTTATTTTATTTGTAGCTAAAACTCACCCACTCGCTGAAAAAAGTGATATTAGTAAACAAGATCTTATTGACTACCCAATGTATGGCTGTTTCTCACAGTCTAAGCAAATCCAAGCCATGTTAAACGAAGCTATTGAGGGGCTAAATAAAACACCGTCAATTAAAGTGGGCAGCATTGAGCAAGTGATGGATGGTTTATGTAAATCAAATCACTTTGCAATTGCCAGTATTGAACATGCTAACACAGTTGCAGAGCATACTGGTTTGGTGCAATTGAAAACAAATAAGGATTTAACGCAAGAACAACTGATAGTTAAAACAAGCCACCATGTCCCTCAGGGTGACCATGTAAATCAGCTGCTTTCACTTATTAAAAAGACAGCGCTGTCTATTAGTGAATAAACATAAATCAAAAGCCTGATTACTTCAGGCTTTTTTTGCTTCTTTTTAGTAGATTTAAGTTCGCGTAAACGGCTTAATAGGCTAAACTGGCTAACCTTTCATACTTAGTACGTAAAATGATCCCCTATTTCATTTCAGAAATCTATTTAGATGATATCGAGAAGCACGGTTTTACAATAATTCACAATGCGGTCTCTAAGACCCTCATTGCTCAACTCATGCTTGATTGCTATAGAGTAAACCCTGACTTTAATATTGCGGGTATTGGTCGAAAAAGTGATTTACACGTTGATAAAACTATCCGTAAAGATAAAACATTTTGGTTTGATGCCAGTAGCGAGGCACAGATTCATTACTTAGCGCTTATGGAAGAAATGAGGGGAGTACTGAATCGCAGTTTCTTTTTAGGCCTATTCGACTACGAATGCCATTATGCTAAGTACCTTAATGGGGATTTTTATAAAAAACACTATGATGCATTTAAGGGTCGTTCTAATCGTATTTTTACAACGGTACTATATTTAAATACTCCTCCTAGTGGGGGCGAATTAGTAATCTACAAACCGCAAAGCAAGCAAGTCGAGGTTAATATTAAACCTCAAGCAGGCACGCTCGTGATGTTTGAAAGCGATCGCTTTATGCATGAAGTACTTCCTGCTGTCGATGATCGTTACTCTATCGCTGGTTGGTTTAGAATGAATACGTCTATCAGCGGAATTATTGATCCTCCTCGTTGACATTTACTCACTTAAAAAGTGAGTGGCAAGGAGGCTGCTAATCCAATAAATATCACTAGCCCTACATAGTGGTTATTCAAAAATGCTTTAAAGCACTGCTCTCTTTTACGCCTATGTATTAACCACTGCTGGTAAATTAAAAAGCCAGACGCTACACATAAACTAAGCCAATAATAAAAACTTAGTTGATAGATAACTCCTACAATCGCAAGCAACCCTACAAAACAACAATTAAGTAAAAAGATCACCGCTCTATCTGCAAAGCCAAACAAAATCGCCGTTGATTTAACCCCTATTTTTAAATCATCATCTCTATCAACCATCGCATACATTGTATCGTAAGCAACTGTCCAAATAATATTAGCCAAAAACAGTAGCCATGCTGCAACTGGAACATAACCGCTACATGCCATATATGCCATGGGTATCGCCCAACTAAACGCAGCCCCCAAAACCACTTGCGGTAGATGGGTAAAACGCTTCATAAAAGGATAACTAAACGCTAATACAAGCGCTCCTACCGAGAGCAAAATTGTTTGCCAGCTTAGTAACAATACAAGCCCAAAAGCAATGCTAATCAGCAACGCGAATAAGCTTAATGCTTCCCCACTACTCACCAGCCCAGCGGCGAGTGGTCGCTGAGCCGTGCGCTTCACTGAACCATCTATTTTGCGATCAGCAAAATCATTGATCACACACCCGGCACTACGCATCACAAACACGCCTAAAGTAAAAACAACAAAATTTACTAAGCTAGGAACGCCTTGACTTGCAAGCCAAAGAGCCCAATAAGTAGGCCAAAGAAGCAGTAACGTTCCTATTGGTTTATCTGTTCGCATTAGTTGCTTGTAATAGGGTGTGTGTGCAACTTTTAATGAAGCAAGTTTCATTGGTATATAAAGGCCTTAGGTAAAAATATTTCACAAACCAAAAAGCGGTTTTGCGCTAGAGAGAAAACACTCCGGCGCCCCCACAATGTTCGCTTTCCCTCGGAAGGTTGATCTATCAATTGCTGCACTGGGTGATGCTCATCAAAACAGGCGACTTCAATTTCAGTGCGTTTTAAATCAGGGTGTTGGAAAATGACATCACCTAACGGTTTATCGCCCAGCTCAAGTAATTGCTGCTGTTGCATACTTTTGGTTACGGGCAACCAGCTTTGCGCATAAACCATTGGCTGATTATTACACCAAAGTAATACTTCGCGGTTAACGCCCTCTTTATACTGACCATCGAGTAACGATTGTTGCTCAACATTTAGTTTAAATACTTTTTCACTGAGCACTTGCACATGAAAGTTACAGCCATGATGTTTTAATTTAGCCGTTAGTGAATTCGGCTCAAGTAGCCAATCTTTCTCATGATGAGTAAGCGGCTTAACAGTGGCACCATGCTGCCAATTAGCGTTCAATGAAAGGGGGAATGTAATCACGATATCTCTACTTAATAACAACCGAGTAAATGATACCACTGGCGGCTGTTATGAAAAAGTGATGATTAATGAATATAATAGCCTCTTCAGCCTGTATATTAATTGGTATTACGTATAAACTGTTAATCATGGCAGGAATATGGATTACTTTACTTAATATGAAAAAAACGCTCTACGCAAGCATTTTACTCTTAACAATGTTATTTGGTTTATTAACCAGCTTTACTAGCCGTGCAGAGTCAAACGTCGGTTACTTTGGTTTTGAGCCTGATATTATTGCTAATTACATTGCTCAGAATAATAAAAAGCTAGGTTACGTTCGTTTAACAGTAGATTTAATGCTAAGTGATATGGCTAATATTGCTGTTGTAGAACACCACACACCATTGCTTCGTGATGCGATTATTGAAATTTTATCAAAAGAACCTGAAGAAAATATCAAGTCACTGACAGGGCGTGAAGAAATTCGTAAGCGTTGCGCGCAAAGACTAAAAACCCTGCTCAAACAAGAAACAGGGCAAGAGATTATTCGTGAAGTACTATTTACTAAATACCTTTACCATTAGTTTTTTTAGTTATAAAAAATTGTGCGGTTAGTGCATAAGCCATGCCACTGAGTAATCCACCTAAATGTGCCCAGTTAGCCATGCCTACAGGCAACATCTCAGCAAAGCCCAAAATAAGCCAAATAAGCATAAAACCAATAATCGCATTACTTACAAGTGCAGGCTGTTGCGGGTTAAGGGCACTGTATATCCAGCTATACCCTAATAAACCATAAACCACGCCACTTAAACCACCAAAGTTAGGGCCTACCATTAGAAACTCAGCCCAATTACTAAACAAAGCGGTTACTAAAAACAAACCTATTAACGTGCTTTTACCAGCAAGCTTTTCAATACCGTCTCCCAGTGAGATCCACCAGATAATATTAAAAATTAAATGAATCGCACTAAAGTGCACAATAGCAGGCGTCAACCAAGTAAGGGGCTGATTAGGGTTAAATTGTAATACACCATAAATTGACTCAAAACCACCGAGTAAGAAAGCGATATAAATACCTACACATAATAAAGTGACGGTTTGGTTGAGCCAGCTAAGTGCTTTAAAGCGTTCTTTTAAATTAAGTGACTGCCCTTGGTAACTAAGAGGCGATTGCGTGTTACCAACCTGCCACGATGCATCTTGATAACGGGTATGGTTAGGGTTTTCAACAAACTCTTGCCATAAAGGTTTAGCTTGATGAAAGTGCTCGGGGGCAATACAAATAATCACATTTTGGCCATCACTCGAGCGCAATTCGCCGCTAAGCCCTTGGCTTTTTATATAGTCGATAAAACCTTGCGCCGCGCGAGGATTATTAATACTGCCAAGCTCTATCATTTTTCAACTAGCTCCGGCAACTGTACTTCCCACTGTGTAAACCCGCCGTCCATACTATATACGTCTTCAAACCCTTGCTCTGATAAGTAGTTAGCAGCACCTTGCGAACTCATACCGTGGTAACAAACAATAATGATTGGCTGATCAAACTCTTTGTTCATCATAAATTCGCCAATGTTAGTATTCGACAAATGCTCAGAGCCAGGAATGTGGCCTGCTTGATATGAATTAGGATCACGAATATCTGCAATCACCACGTCTTCTTTATTAAGTAGCTCTTGAGTTTGGGCGATTGAAATATGTTTAAATGCCATTGCTGCCTCTTAAAATAATACTTTTTTGTCCCGTCCTGAAATAGGT
>NZ_PDUS01000025.1:0-14264 GCF_002723455.1 Pseudoalteromonas sp. 3D05
TTCTTCAGCCAATTCAGCAGACTGCTCGGGCTGTGCGTTGCTTTGCGCTGCATCATCAATGAGCGAGTCGATATCAAAGTCATCGTCTTCTTCGCTTAGTTCGGCAGATTCTTTTTCAGTGTTTGCCAACTGTGCTTCATCGGTTGGTGAATCTTCATCATTTGCAAATAAGTCGTCTAAGTCACTTGCACTTAATATATCGCCATCGTCATCAGCTGAGTCAATGTCATCAGATAAGCTGTCATCTGTTTGATCGAAGTCTTGTTGTAAAAATACATCAACTTCATCATCTTCCCCTGCGGTTTGTTCATCATCAAAAACGATGTCGTCACCGAGTAAACCATCAAGCTCATCTTGTCCTAATAAGCTATCGCTCTCTTCGAATGAATCGTCAATATTATCATCAAATATAATATCGTCGTTTTCCGGTAGCATGTCGTCATCAAGATCGTCATCAAGCCGCACACTCAAATCATTTAAGTCATCTTCTACTGGATCTGGAATAATTGGGTCAAGTGAAGGGCCTAAATCAGGTTCATCGCTTTGCACGGGGCTTTGTGGCAAAAATTCTTCATCATCACTTGTTTCTTCTTTTTGGTTTGCGCGTTTACGCAAAAACATAACCACGGCAAAAATGATTAACAATGCGGGTATTGTCATCAGTAGAATGAGGACAAATGGGTTTTCTAGCAATGCGCCAAAATCAAACTCACTCTCCTCCTCTAGCTTTTTTGCTTTTTGCTGCTCTATGATCTCATTTTGTTTATCTATAAGTTCTTTAAGCTGTTGTTGAATTTCACTGTCTTGGCCTAACTGGTTTCGAACATTTTCTAGTTCTTTTGAAATACCTGTTAGCTGTGCTTTGAGCTTATTATTTTCAACTAAAATCTCTTCAACATTTTTAACTGAGGATTTAAATTGGTCCTGTAGTTCAACTAGTTGTGTGCCTTGTTCTGTTTTTATCGAGTTTATTTCATTTTTTAACTCTTGCTTTGCCTCATCAACATCAACCTTGCGTGCTTGTGTTACTTTTTTTTGCGACGCAACGATTTCACTGTTCGTTAATGTACCGTTCTTTTTCTTTTCCCACAGTTCGTCATCTTGCTCTGAACGTTGTTTTGCAAGCTCAGGGTTTACGCTACGAATTTCAGCAAGCGTAGGGATTTTTAAGTATGCGCCATCACGCATATGGTTGAGGTTTTGATCTAGAAATGAATTTGGGTTTTTTTCATACAAAGCCTGCATGACTTGATAAATACTAACAGAGTTATCTTGGCGCACTTTTGCAGCAATACGCCATAGCGTATCTGTTGGCCTAATTGGGCCTATTGAGCGACCTTGAACGCCATAGTCAACGCCTTTGGGGCCTTTAAGTTGGGCACCATCTTGGCTGAAAACTGGTGTAACCACCAATGCAGACGCTAATAAAAGAAGTGTTGCTAAACCGCGCATGCTGATCCTTTAATGTTTAAATGTTAACGCAGCGCTGCTACTAAGCGAGTATGAGCGCTTAAACATTGGTTATTTCATACAGAAATAACTTACATAAATTAATAGTTAATTAAATTTTCTTGCAAGCTCTATTCCAGTTACAAACTATAAACCAGTTAGGTTGTAATATCCATTGCAAGACTTTGAAACGTAATAGCTTAAACTTAATCTATAGAAAGCGTTTTTTATTATTATGGTTAAGTTTATACGCTTTTAGTTACGTTGCGGCAATTATTTGGCAGTTTAAAACTAAAAAGCGGCAAATGTGCCGCTTTAAAAGTTGTGACTAAAGGTAGTTTGCTATCAGTTCTTCAGCAATTTGTACGCTGTTTGTTGCGGCGCCTTTGCGCGTATTGTCACTAACAACCCACATATTCAGTCCATGTGGATGTGAAATATCTTGGCGTAATCTACCCACATAAACCGTATCGTTACCACTTGCATCTGAAACAGGTGTTGGATAATCCCCCGCATCTTCGATTAATTCAAGACCAGGCGCTTCATTGAGCAATTGTTTGATATGCTCAAAATCATATGGCATGCGTGTTTCAAGACTAATCGCCTCTGAGTGTCCAAAAAACACGGGCACTCTTACACATGTTGGGTTAACCGCAACCGTAGTGTCACCTAAAATTTTATGGGTTTCGTTTACCATTTTCATTTCTTCGCGTGTATACCCATTTTCTTCGAAGGTATCAATTTGTGGGATAACATTAAACGCAATTTGCTTAGGGAATAGTTCATTTTCCATTGGACGTGCATTCATTAAGTTCGCCGTTTGTTTAGCTAACTCATCAACCGCTTCTTTGCCTGCACCCGATACCGCTTGATAAGTAGATACATTGATTCGATCAATACCATAAGCATCATAAATTGGCTTTAACGCGACCATCATTTGAATTGTAGAACAATTTGGGTTGGCGATGATATTGCGGTTTCTAAAATCAGCTAGGCTCGCTGCGTTTACTTCTGGCACAACTAATGGCACTTCAAAGTCATTTCTAAAATGCGATGTGTTATCAATGACCACACAACCTGCATCTGCTGCAATTGGCGCATATTTTTCAGATACACTGCCACCAGCTGAGAATAAGCCTATGTGAGCTTGGCTAAAATCAAAGCCTTCTACATCTTGTACTTCAATGTTTTCACCACGAAACTTAATATCTTCGCCTGCACTGCGGCTGCTTGCCAATAAAAATAACTGATCGACTGGAAATTTGCGATCTTCAAGTGTTTCAATTATCTGACGACCCACTAGGCCTGTAGCGCCTAATACGGCAACATTATATTTCTGTGACATGTTTATTCCTCTAAGAACAGCCGCCGTCATGGCCACTGTTTAAAATGTTAAACCCAAGCGCTGAGAGCATTGATGTATTTACCCCTGCTCCACGAATATTTACAGTGTTAAATTCACGTCTAATTGGGTAGTTTTTTCGTAAGCTATCAAAACCTTGTTGTGCTAAATGACGACGTAAAATACCATCGTCACGACGCACGTCATAAACTAGGTGTATTAACTGACCAAGATCATCAATACTGAATGTGTCTTGCAATAAAACATCTGTAAAACTTGGTTCAGGTAAAAAATCAGCCAAAGACTTATTTGCTGTAAGTCCTTCTAAGTTACACAATGCTTGATACAGCATTTGTGTACCACGTGCTTTGCCCTCTAGTGTATGGCCTGCTATGTGTACACTCGCAAAGCGCACATATTCAAGTAGTTCAGTTAAAATGGTGGGTTCGTTTTCCCAAACATCTAAAACTAAATCCAGATTTGCCCCATTTTGCATCACCTCAAGTAATGCATGATTATCAATAACATCGCCACGGCTGGCATTAATTAAAATCACACCGCTTTTTAGGGCCTTCAAACGCGCTTTATTCATTAAATGAAGCGTACTATGCACACCGGCTTTTACTAATGGCACATGAAAAGTCACAATATCTGATTGTGTAAGAAGTGTGTCCAAATCACAGTGTTCATCTAATAGACCAGCATCATGCTTAGGTGGATCGCACAGTAATACAGTGACATTTAATGCGGAAAGCTTTTCACGTAAACAACTACCAATACTGCCTACACCAACAATACCAATCGTTTTGCCTTCGAGCGTGCATGCATTTTCTTGCGTCAAAGCAAAAATACTGCTTAAAACGTATTCAGCAACTGCTATCGCATTACAACCTGGGGCACTGGTAAACGTAATGTCTCGTTGATTAAGTAAGTCGGTATCAATATGATCAACACCTATTGTGGCAGTACCAACAAATTTGAGCTTATTTGCATCACTTAATAACGCTTCATTCACTTGCGTAACAGAGCGAGTCAATAGCACATCAACATCTATCAGCTGTTCACTTTTCAATGAACGGCCATCAAAACGCTCTACACTTCCTAACTCAGCGAAATATTGTTCAACTAAAGGCATATTTTGATCAGCAAGTATTTTCATTAATGAGCTCGGTTACCAGTATGAAGTAATATTGTAACGAACAACTGCCTCGTTACACAAACGAAAAAGCCGAGCATTTTGCTCGGCTTCAAAAATAGTTCAGGTTAATTTAACCTTTGTATTTACTCATTACTAATGTGGCGTTTGTTCCACCAAAACCAAAGCTATTAGACATAACCGTGTTTAACTCAACGTCTTTACGCTCAGTGACAATATTAAGGCCTTGTGCTTGCTCATCTAATTCATCAATATTGATCGATGGAGCAACAAAACCGTGCTCAAGCATTAATAGTGAGAAGATGGCTTCATGCACACCCGCTGCGCCTAGTGCGTGGCCCGTCATTGCTTTCGTTGCACTGATCATTGGTGAATTGCCGCCAAATACTTCTTGAATAGCGCCTAACTCTTTTACATCACCAACTGGCGTAGACGTACCGTGAGTATTTAAGTAATCAATACCGCCGTCAACATCTTGCATTGCCTGACGCATACAACGTACCGCGCCTTCGCCTGATGGAGCAACCATGTCATAACCGTCAGACGTCGCACCGTAACCTGTGATTTCAGCATAAATGTGCGCGCCACGAGCAAGTGCATGCTCTAGCTCTTCAACAACAACAATACCGCCGCCGCCAGAGATAACAAAACCATCACGGTTAGCGTCATATGTACGAGATGCTTGCTCTGGTGTTTCGTTATATTTCGTAGAAAGTGCGCCCATAGCATCAAATTCCATCGCTAGGGTCCAATGCAACTCTTCACCACCACCGGCAAAAATAACATCTTGTTTACCAAGCTGAATTTGCTCAACAGCATGGCCAATACAATGCGCCGAAGTTGCACAAGCAGAACTGATTGAATAGTTCACGCCTTTAATTTTAAACGGTGTTGCTAAACAGGCAGAAGTCGTGCTTGCCATGGTACGCGGTACCATGTATGGACCAACACGTTTAACGCCTCTCTCACGTAAAATGTCAGCGGCTTCTACTTGCCATTTTGATGAACCACCACCTGAACCCACTAAAAGGCCTGTGCGCTCATTTGAAACTTGCTCTTCATTTAGGCCAGCATCTTCAATTGCTTGTGCCATTGAGATATATGAATAAGCAGCAGCATCGCCCATAAAGCGCATAGCTTTACGATCAACAAACTCTTTGACGTCAATATCAATTTTACCAGATACGTTACTGCGTAACTTGTAATCTGCAAACTCTTGGTTAAAAGCAATACCGCTTTTACCAGTTTTTAACGATTCTAATACTTCTTCTTTGTTGTTGCCGATGCTTGATACAACACCGATGCCCGTAATAACGGCTCTTCTCATGGGTAATTACCTTAGCTTGATACTAAATTGTGATCTATTTTACGCTGAATTTTATAACTAAGTGGTCAGCTTTCTAGCTTACACATGTACTCTGAATGCATAGCTTATAAATAACGCCAGACTATTTCAAAGAAAACACGTAAAATAATTAAAAAAAGTACACATTAATTAATTGCAGACCATGATAAAACACGCTGATATTCACTTTAATTGCCAAGGTACTCCTGTTGCGGATAACTTCGACGACGTCTATTTCTCTAACGACAATGGATTAGCTGAATCCGATTACGTGTTTTACCAACAAAACAATATCCCAGCCCGATTACAAAACCATGACCGCCCACATTTTGTTATTGCTGAAACAGGTTTTGGCACTGGGCTTAATTTTCTTAATACGTGGCTGCAATTTAACGCTCATCTGGCTAATAGGCAACTTAAGCAAAATAAAGTTCCCACAAAACAAAGTAAAACGGTTGAACGCTTACATTTTATCTCATTTGAAAAATACCCTTTAAAACATGCCGACCTTGCAAAAGCACTGCAAGCATGGCCTGAATTAGCCCAATATAGTAACCAGTTACTCACGCATTACCCGATTAATTTAGCTGGATGCCACCGGCTAGAGTTTGATCATGGCCGCATAATTCTTGATTTATACTTTGGTGATGTACAAGACTCTATAAATAACATGAGTTACTCACATTCAGGAGTCGTCGATGCTTGGTACTTAGATGGCTTTGCACCCAGTAAAAACCCTGATATGTGGCAACAAAAACTATTTGAATTAATGGTCGATATTTCACGTTCAAACGCCACTTTGGCAACATTTACCGCTGCGGGCTTTGTGCGCAGAGGGCTTAACGAAGCAGGCTTTAGCATGCAAAAAGCCAAAGGTTTTGGCCGAAAGCGTGAGATGCTAATTGGCGCACTGGCTCAGTCAAACAAAACGCGTTCAGCTCCCCCATTCTATGCAAGTGATACCAGTTCATTGACCAACGTTGCCATCATCGGCGGGGGCATTGCTAGCAGTGCAGTACTTTATAGTTTAGCCAAACGGGGCGTAAACAGTCAGCTATTTTGCCAAGATGAACAGCTCGCAATGGGAGCATCACACAATGTGCAAGGTGCCGTTTACCCGCATTTACAAGCAAAAAATTCACCCCACAGTGAGTTTTTCGCACACAGTTTTTTATATGCAAAGCGTTTGTATCAACAATTAACTAATAATGGCTTTAGTTACGACCATCAATGGTGTGGTGTATTGCAACATGCCGTTAAGCAACCATTAGCCGAGCGGCATCAAAATATTGAAACTAAACAGTTGTGGCCAAAAGAGTTAATGCATACTGTAACGGCCGAACAAGCAGATGATATTGCGGGAATAAAGGCGGGGTATGCTGGAGTATATTTCCCACTAGCTGGTTGGGTTAATCCACCGCAACTTGTAAAAGCGCTTTATGACCAAGCAATGGCATTAGCAAGCATTAATAGCCACTTTAACTGCGATATTGATGCACTTGAAAAAACACCCAATGGGTGGGTATTAAAAAGTGGCGATAAACAATACGGTCCTTTTTCGGATGTAATTATCTGTGCGGGCGAACACAGTGATCGCTTTGCTCAAACAACAAAATTGCCGATTGTTGGCGTACGCGGGCAAGTATCCCATGTACAAGCGAGCCCAGCCTCTCATGAGCTTAAAACTGTTTTGTGCCACAAAGGCTACTTTACTCCCGCCTATTTAGGGCACCATTGTATGGGCGCTACCTTTGAAAAAAACTCAAAAAGTCGCGACGTCACCGAGCAAGATAATAAAACGAACCGAGAACAACTGCTTAATTTTTATAGTCATTGCGAATTTGCAACAAGCCTAGGTAATATTAGTGATGCCAAAGCGGCAGTAAGGTGCAGTTTTATTGATCACCTACCGATGGCGGGTGAATGGGCAGAGCAAGCAGACTACACTAAAGCATTTGCAAACCTACGCCAGGGTAAGCGATATCAATATCAGCCACTACAAAAGACTCAACAGGGCTTACACATATTAACGGGGTTTGGTGCCCGCGGGTTGTGTAGCGCTCCCTTAGCCGCAGAACATTTAGTCAGCCATTTAAGTGGCGCTCCCAGTCCTGTTAGTGAGCGAGTAAGTCAAGCAATTCACCCAGGGCGTTTTATTGTCCGTGATTTAATACGTAATAAAATTTAATCAGATGTACCCATCACTCAATGGCGAGTGAAAATCTATTTAATTTATGAGGAAGAATTGTGAGAAAAACAACAGCCTTCATGTGTGCCGCCCTGGCATGCACAGTATGGCCAAGTGCCGCAAATTTAAGCTTAGTGCCCGTTCCAGCAGACTACAAATTAATAATGCACGTTGACGATAAATACCCGCTAGTACAAACAGGCTACTCGGCAGAGCCTATGCCTGATATTGTCACGTTTTATAAGCAACAATATGGCGAACCTGATTTAAACCGTCGTTATGCAAGTAATTTAACCTTATTCTACTCTATCCAAGGTAAAACAGTTCGTATTAGTCTACTGCAACATGATTTCAAAACAGATATCGCAATAATGATTACCCAGTAGCTTTTTAGCTTGCCAAAATACTGAATACGTATGCATAAAACAAACAGTTGAGCTGTCATTAAAACAACCGTAGTTTGTAATTCACACAATTATAACAACACGGTTTTTATGTATTATTCACTCTCAACCTTTTTGCTCTGCATGAGCTTTTTAAGCTTTGCAGAACCCATTAAGTTGCAAAGCTATTCTGGCGATACCTCTTTGCCGCACAAATTACTTATCGAGGCGCTTAACAAAGCAAACTTAGACTACATTCACCCATATGAAAGCGATAAAGACATATCAAATGCCCGAATTTTAAATGATGTAAAAATAGGCCAGCTCGATGTAATGTGGAGCATGACTTCACAGTCACTTGAGCAAGATTACCAAGCGGTATACATTCCACTTTTTAGAGGTTTGCTAGGTATGCGCTTAGCAATCGTCACCCAAAAAAATAAAGAGCTATTTAAGCACGTAAGTAGCATTGCTGATTTAAAAAGGTTTCGTGCTGGTCAAGGAAAAACGTGGCCTGATACCACCATTTTAAAAGAAAACGGTCTAAATGTAGTCACCACATTAAAGTACCCTAACCTATTCCCTATGCTTGAAGGTGGTCGTTTCGATTACTTCCCTCGTGGTGTAAATGAGCCTTGGGATGAAATAGCCAATTATCACGATCTAAATCTAACTGTAGATCCCTATATCCTATTAAAGTACACCGCGCCATTGTATTTTTTTGTTGCAAAAGAAAACACGCAACTTGCACAAAAATTGACGCAATCGCTAAATAAAATGATCAAAGATGGCAGCTTTAATCGCATGTTTTTTGACGACAGCCAAGTACAAATGGTTTTACAAAAAGCCAATTTAAAACAGCGTCTTATTATTCCCCTAAGCAATCCTAATTTAAGTTCAATCACTCCCCTGTCTCGCACAGAGCTTTGGTTCGACCCACTTAATGAGAGAACAACAACACAATGAAATCATTACAATACAAAATTACTGTCGCGCTAAGCATTTGTCTCGTCATCATATTTGGCTTTGTTGTGAGCGTTAACTACTACTTACTAAAAAATAGTGAAACAGCACAATGGCAAGAAAATATCACAGCATTGGATCAACAATTAACTGTCATTCTGGCTGAGCCTGTCTTCTCTTACGATAAGCCACTGATTGCACAAATTATTAATGCTTTTGCTAAAAATCATAATATTCAGCATATTGAAGTAGTTGATCATCGAAATAAACTTTTAGGTAATGTAGGTCAACATACTGGTGCACAAAACGTGATCGCTCATCAATTACCCCTGTCTGTTTCAGAACAAAAAATTGGCACAATAAATATAAAATACAGTCAAGATGAGCTCAACAAAGGTATTTTCAATGCTGTTCGAACCATGGTAATTACTTTAGCTATTTCATTTTTACTACTTGGTGTCACAATTATCTACCTCTGCCGCTTTATCATTATTAAACCTATTGTTGGTGTGAACCAACTGGTTGATGAATTGGTACGTGGCGGTGGTGATTTAACTCAGCGCATTAACTATCAATCGAGTGATGAAATTGGATATTTAGTTGCAGGGTTTAATCGCTTCATTAACGAAGTGCAGCAAATTATTGCAAGCCTTGGCAAAACAGCCACTGAATTAGAGATCATTGCAGGCTCTGTGAACGAGGCCACAGTGAGATCTAAATACGAAGCTGAGCAAGAATATGCATTGACTGATGCTGCAACTTCGTCCTTGAGCCAACTAAGTGAAGCTACAAAAGAAATTGCATTTGGCGCAACACAAACAGCCGATCAGACCACAAAAGTACAAACCCTGTGTCAAGAAGGGCAATTAAGCATGAGTAACAACAGCACACTGATCCACGAGCTTGAAAATCAGTTAGACCATACATCGAGTGTGGTTGAACAACTCGACAGCAGAAGCAGTGAAATAAGCCAAGTCCTTGATGTAATAAAAAGTATAGCCGAACAAACCAATTTACTAGCCCTCAACGCCGCGATAGAGGCCGCAAGAGCGGGTGAATCTGGCCGTGGATTTGCAGTGGTTGCAGACGAAGTACGCGCACTGGCAAGTAAAACGTATCATTCAACCTCTGAAATTGAGAGCATCATAAGCGCACTGCAAACCAACGCCAGTGAATGCGTACAAGCATCACAAAAAAGTAAACACGTTAGCAGCCAAGTAATTCAAGCCAATGAACAAAGCCAGCATGTTTTTCATAATATTGCAGAGCAAGTCGATGAAATAAATTTAATGAACGAGCGAATTGCCGCAAGCTCAGAACAGCAAACATGCACCACCGAAGGTATTTTATCTACAATGGAAAAAATCAATCACGGTGCAAAATCATTAGCCCAAGAAGCTGAACAACTCGATGAGACCATAAAACAGTTAAACGAACTTGAAAAAGGCATTGTCGAAAAATTAGGACTGTTTAAGTATTAAAGCTTTAGTTAAACACAATATGCGGCATTGAAACGTCGCTTTTTGATTTACTATAACTGCACCCTAGCCCTCAAAAGCCATAAAAAAACCCACCAACCTGATTGCTCAAATTGGTGGGGTTTTTTAGGGTTTTTAAATCAACGAATTTAAAAACCTATATTGGTGGAGCTGGGGGGATTTGAACCCCCGTCCGAAAAGCCTCGATTGTTACACATAGACTTATAAAACAATAAGTTACTTAACAATCATTAACTTATTATCTAGTCATGACTTGTTCCGTCTTGTGTTATCTTTCCTTTTTGGGCAATATGTGGGCAGTTGGTGTAATTAAAAAATGGAATAAAAAGAATGGATAACACAATAAAGCACGCACTATTTTTAACTGGATGGGCTTTTGATACTGGTAATAAAAATCTATTAAAAGGCAACGCCCAGAGAGTTCTAGTTTCAGAGTACTCGAAAGAAATGGAAGGTAACATTTTTTGCCCTGAATGCTCAGCAAATTTATACCGTTCACCAAAAGATAAAGAGTTCTCAGATAATGGTAAAGCATTTTTCGCACATTCAAGAGGCATAGAAACTGACTGTGGATTAAGATCCAAAAAACCTAAAGGTAAAAAGTATGATACTGAAGAAGAGGCATGGAAAGCTATACAAGATGAAGAACTTGTTATAATTTCATCTTTTATTAAAGATGAGCCCCTAGCCCCAGCTATAAATCCAAGACCTTTCAATGCTGAGCACATAGAAGACATTGATGGACCGCCAGCAAACGTGCCTATTGTGAGGCATAGAGGTGAAGATTTTACACTCCCAAGTAAGTTTAAATCTGTGAGAGGGTTGGTCAGAAGTTTCAATGATAACTTTTATCGCTATTTTCATTTGCCTGGTAAAAATCACGCTATCAAACTTAAAGATTTACTGGTTAATGTTGAAACTATTGTTGAACCCGATGATCAGCCGAAGTTGTATTATGGAAGAATAAAGCAAAGCTATTTAGCTGGGCCAAATGACACTAATATACGTATGACAGAGTTGAAATTTTCTAAAACAGCTGAATATAAAGATTTTTACTTTAAAGCTTCTGGCACGAGACAAGGCCAAAAAGGAATTACTAATGATAGCAATGACAGGGTCATTATAATTTATGGAAAAGTAACTGAAAGCGGCATAGGCCTCTCTATAGAAAATGTGGGGTGGGGAGAGTTTGCATTATTGCCTCAGAAGTATGAAAACTATATTTACAATTAATTTTAACCTACTTTTAATATTCTATATTTTTAAGGATTAGTTTTGGACGAGTTTTTAATAAAAAATGCGTCGGCAATCTTCGCTTTGATTGGTGCAGTATTAGGCACTACAATCACTGGCACCATCACATACGCTACAAAAACTAAAGAAGCAAAGCTACGAATTACAGAGAAACTATTAGATAAAAAATTAGCTGCACATGAATCTCTAATAGATTTAGTAGGCATAATTAGAACTTCGATTATTTTAGGCGGCGAAGATGAACACGGTGAGCTTTATCGGTGCCCATTAATTATGCAAAACAGAAAAAACATGGATGATTTCCTCGCTCTTTTTAACAAAGTACAAAATGAATCTGATAGATGGATATCATCACACTTAAAAAGAGAGATAAGTTTTTTCTTAGACTATTTTGTTAACCTTAATGAAGATTCACGGGGTGCTACAGATGAAGCCCTACAATTAGTTGGCTCCATTGTCAGATCAGATTTTGTTGAAATTTCACTTGAGCTAGAAAACTGCGCGCATGAATTTTTTAATAACGATATGCTTAAGCTTAAGTATAGAACTGACCGTGAATGGCACAAGTACCCTCGCGATGTAACTATGAAAAAATTAAATGAAACTGATTTTTATAAAAACAGGCATAAGGTGAAAAGTATTTTTCATAAAGAAAATAATATTACCTAAATCAATATCTAAAGCTTGTTTTATTTTTTTGGATATTCAACTTAACTTTTTATAAATTAATACTAGGTCCAAACTTTATTGCATCTTCTAGATGGCTTGGTGCAAAGTGCGCGTAAACCATGGTTTGCTCAATCTTTGCATGACCAAGTATCTGCTGTAACACTAAAATATTACCTCCGTTCATCATAAAATGACTCGCAAAAGTATGCCGTAAAACATGGCTACACTGCCCTTTCGGCAAATTAATATCGGTTTTATTTACCGCCCTTTCAAACGCCTTTCGACAATCTGCGAATAGTGGCCCTGACTTTTTAGGGATCTTATTAAACAACTGTACTCGTTTAGCACACTACTAATTTAACGGTTGTTTGAGATTAAATGGGGGGAATTAACTTGCCAATACCCCGTTTTCTTTGCGCCAATGCGTGTTATAAATCCTGCGTCTTTTAACACCTTAATTCGCCTTTCAATGGTACTTTGCGACTTGCCAGATTTTTCAGCAAGCTGTGCATTGGTTACATAACGGTCTTGCTCAATAAGCGCTAAAATGACTTTATCAACGTCTGATAGTTTTAAACCCTCACTTAAACCCGCATTTAAACCCTCATTTTTTGACGTTTTAACCTCAGTTATCGCGTCAAAAATCATTTGTAACATGAACTCTATAAAAGGAGCACTATCTGTTTGTTGAGTGCTTTTTCGGATAGCTAAGTAGTAATCATCTTGGTGTTGATATACCATACTTTCTACAGGAATATTTATGAACACTTCATGCCACTTAGACAATATTAGCGTTTGCCATAAGCGCCCCATTCGGCCATTACCGTCAGAAAAAGGATGAATAAACTCAAACTCGTAGTGAAATACACAACTTGCAACAAGTGGGTGAACATCACTCGTTTCTAGCCATTCTAATAGGTCAGTCATTAATTTTGGTACACGATCGGCTTGTGGTGCCATGTGGACAACTTGCTCACCCGACATTACCCCCACTCCTTCTTGACGGTACATACCTGCATCTTCGACTAAACCTTTCATCATTAAAAGATGTGCTGCTAGTAGGTGTTCACTATTTGTTGGTTGCCATTGAGGGATTGTCTCGTAAGTACTAATCGCATTATGCGCTTCTTGTACCTCTTTAGGTGGTGCAATAATTCGCTTACCATCGAGTATCGCGGTAATTTGCTGCTGTGTGAGCGTGCTACCTTCAATCGCGAGTGAGCCTTGCACTGTTCGCATTCGATTTACTTTGCGCAAACGAAGTAGTTTTTCTTGCTCTTGCTGCACTGTTAAGCGACCTATAGACTCACTAATTTGAGCCACTAACGACAAAGTTTTGTTTGATAAAGTAAAAGGCGGTAAATAGTTAGGCATTATTATATTTCATTGCTTTGGTGTATGGGGTTTAATAGCACGCATTAAAATAGCACCTTAAAACTCAATTTGTACAGTAAGCAATCAGCTTTTGTAAAGCTATGCTTATAAAAAAACCCGCTACTTGATTGCTCAAGTTGCGGGTTTTTTAGGGTTTTTAAATCAACGAATTTAAAAACCGATATTGGTGGAGCTGGGGGGATTTGAACCCCCGTCCGAAAAGCCTCGACCGTCGGTACTACATGTTTAGTATTGTCATTTAATTAACCTTTAAATCCCGGACAAACACGGTAGATAAAGGCGAGGCCGCTTAGTTTTAACGCTTCAACCCCGGCCAGGGTTTCCGTCGCGATCAGGTGTTAGGGTGACACTCCAGAATCCAGTCCACAAGAATACATGGAAGGAGCGCTAGCCAGCCTAAGCTGCTAGAGAGTAGTTATCGTCGTTTGCGATTACTTTAAATTGCGGCTTTTTTACGAGGCAAACCGCACCTCGACATGCACCTCGGGCTTCTTGAATTCCGTCGAATCCTAATCAGCCCCTGAATTAGTAAACTCATTCAGAGTGTGCGGGCAGTATAACTGACTAAGGCGGCGATACTCAAGACTCTAAACAACTTTATTTTAGGGTCTGTTGACCTTT
>NZ_PDUS01000025.1:14310-46426 GCF_002723455.1 Pseudoalteromonas sp. 3D05
GTTTGGTATTTAGGCAAGGCAGCACCTATGTGGTGTGGTTGTTCCCCATAAATAGGTGATAACGCAGCATAAATGCCAAACAGGCGCTGCCCTTCGGGTTCTGCCCAAGAGCGA
The DNA here is from genome assembly GCF_002723455.1 of Pseudoalteromonas sp. 3D05. Lineage (GTDB taxonomy): Bacteria > Pseudomonadota > Gammaproteobacteria > Enterobacterales > Alteromonadaceae > Pseudoalteromonas. The sequence goes on from NZ_PDUS01000025.1 coordinate 14,425, forward strand.
TTTACTCTTTGTTGCCTACATGGATGTAGGTAAGGGGCGTTAGCAGGATGCGGTAGCTTTGTTCGGTTTTGACTTAGCCCGCTAGGTTACAAACCTCACGCCGCGATTAAACCGCTCCTAGTTTGAACAAATTTTAATCCGCAAAGGTCAACAGACCCTAGTAAAAGTGCTTTATTTATAATTAATTACAGGTAAATTTGTAAACAAGCCTGCATTTTAGGAAAAATAATTAGAACATTTACTTAACATAAGGTCACAGTTGTGCTCAAATAGCATACATAATCGCCATTTAGTATTATACCTTGGTGAATGATAATAAAAACAGGCATAGTTTTATAGGAAGTCATAAATGTCGCTGTTTATCCATGATACACAATCTGGTTTTGTGTCTATTTCCGAGCATCCTAAAAAGAGTGGCTATCCTGTCACTGGATCACAGTTGATCGAACTATTCGAACAGTCTCAATTTGCTGACTTTGAAGTTATTACAGCAAATATTGGCAAACTTTTTACACCCAGTAACAACTTAGGTAATGACTCCCTTAATATAGCAAAGGCTGTAGACGCTTCAATCACTGTTAAAATTGATGAAAAGAACATGGTTGCAGAGGCTACGCTAACTACCGCTCGTGGCGGTGAGTTAATGTCAATCGACAAAGCCCGAGAGGTTTTACTCGAGGCAGGCGTAGTTCAAGGTGTGAGTGCTCGCGCTCTCGATTCGTTTTTAGGTCAGCAATTCGAAAAATCGCCCGGTATGTCGTATTCGGCAATTGTTGCTCATGGTCGTCGCCCTAAAGAAGGCGCAGATGCTAAGTTTGTGCGTTTATGCTCAACAGCCCAAGATAGAGTGCTAAGCCCACAAGCCAAAGAAGGCGGTAAAGTCGATATGCGTGATCTAGGTGCAATCATTACCGTTAAGCCTGGCACGCCTTTAATGCAACGCATTGCTGCTACAAATGGTGAAGATGGCTATACTGTATTTGGCGATATGATCCCCGCTTGCCCAGGTAAAGATTTGCCATTGCAGCCTTTTGAGGGCACTAAGTTAGACCCTGATAACCCAAATATACTTATTGCAGACTGTAAAGGTGTGCCTGTTGCACTACCGCGAGGTATGCGTGTTGATGATGTATTGTGCTTTGACAACGTAGATATTGGTACGGGTCACGTTGATTTTGACGGCAGTGTTATTATTAGCGGTGATATTAAAGATGGCATGCAAGTCCGTGCAAGCGGTGATGTCACTGTACTAGGCTTTGTTGAATCTGGCATTATTGAAAGTGCGAGCGCTGTGACCATAATGCAAGGTGCAATTGGTCGAAAACGCGAAGATAACGAAGCATTTAGTTGTAAAATCAAGGCAGCTAGAACGATTTCAATTGGATACGCACAATATTGCTCGGTCGAAGGTGAACAGGATTTATTTATTGAGCGCCAAGCATTACATTGTGACTTAAGCGCACGCCGTTTGATCAGAGTTGGCAAAGCAAGTAACCCTCGGGGTAAAATAATAGGCGGAAGCGTTTTAAATGCGATGCGAATTGAAACCGGTGAATTAGGTGCGCCATCAGGGACCAAAACACGGATATACCTTGCGCAAAATTGGCATGATTTACGTCAAAAGCAAGTTCAGGTTAGTGACTTTGAAAAGCTGTTAACTACAAAGTCTGCAGCTTTAAAACAAGCTCGAAAAAAAGCCATTAAAATCCCATTCCCTGAAAAAAGACAATTACTGCTTGATAAAATTACGGCAAGTGAAGAGCAAATAAACATTAAGGTTGCTAACACTAAACGTAAAAAACATCTAATTAAGCAAAAAATCACACAGCTTTTGTCTATTAGTAGGGTCAAGGTTAATGAGCTCATGCACCCTGGCGTAGAGCTCAAAATAGCTAAAGATTCGAAAAACTTTTCACGTATTTACCCTCCTCATTTAGTAAAAATGAGCGAAGGAAAAATTACTCAGTCGTTTTAACGGCTGAGTCTTCTATTGTAGTTTGCTCACTGTCTTCTAGCGCCTCTTCAGCGAGCGGCCATCCACCGAGCTGCTGCCAACGATTAACGATTAAGCAATAGAGCTCCGCGGTGCGTTCAGTGTCGTACAATGCTGAGTGTGCTTGTTTGTTATCAAACTCGATTCCTGCTGCACGACATGCTTTTGCTAAAACAGTTTGTCCCAGTGCTAAGCCTGCAAGCGAGGTTGTATCAAAGCTTACAAACGGATGAAACGGCGTGCGCTTAATATTATTTCGCTCAATAGCTGCATTTAAAAAGCCATGGTCAAACGCAGCGTTATGGGCAACAACAACTGAACGCTGACATCCAGCCGCTTTTTGGGCTTTACGTACCGCCTTACACACCTCTTTTATTGCTTCATCTTCTGGTACCGCACCACGAAGAGGTGAATGTGGATCAATGCCATTAAATTCAATGGCGGCTTGCTCAATATTAGCCCCTTCGAAAGGCTCAACATGAAAATGCACAGTATGATCAATACTTAACAACCCTTCGTCATCCATTTTTAAAATAGAGACTGCAATTTCTAGTAGCGCATCAGTTTCTTTGTTAAAACCCGCCGTTTCAACATCTATAACAACAGGGAAAAAGCCACGGAAACGTTTTGCGAAAAGTGTTTGTTCAGTATTTGCCATAGTCTTCTTGGTTTATGAATGTAAGCCTCCTATTATGACAAAGTTGATGCCCACTCGGCTAGAGGGTTTAAGTATTAATTAAAGGATTAAATAGTGGGCATATAAATTGCTTGATACTTTGGTATTCATGTTCATACTTAATACAAGGCTTTGGGTAACTGTTATGCCTGCTGACTAGCCAAAGTATTGACAGATGTTTTTACAAAGTAATTTATTGTTGGAGTCCACTACTGTGAAATTATCATTACTCTCTGTTGGTATTACAACAATTGCCCTATTTTCAAGCTGCGTAACATCAGCTGCAATGCGACAGTACAGCGCCAACGCTGATACATCGCAATGGCATGTCGTAAAAACAACACGACTACAATGTCAATTAAATCATGAGGTTCCTTATTATGGGGAAGCTATATTTAGTGCAAATGCAAGTAAAAATAAAGATGTGCTCTTTAATTTAGATATGGTTGTGAGGCCAGATAATTACAGTGTTGCGGGCCTCAAGGCTGTGCCTCCGACTTGGCGAGCGGGCCGCCCTGCGCGTGATCTTGCAAATATGAAGCTGCTACGTAAATTTGACGGCGAATTGGGAAATCAAACCGCTTGGGAAATGCTCACGGAGCTTGAAAAAGGCTACCACCCAACTTTTTATTATCAAGACTGGCAAAATAGTGCCGATAAAATTGCCGTTGGCTTATCGAGTATCAATTTTAAACAGGCTTACTGGGCTTTTTTGCAATGCCGCGACGAGTTATTACCTTATAATTTTGAGGATATTTCATTCACGATAATGAATTATCAACCCAATACCAGCAAGCTTACTAAATCGTCACAAAAACGTTTAGATAAAATTGCTGAGTACCTAAAACACGATACAAGTATTTCATCTATTTCAATTGATTCATATACTGACAGTTACGGTGGTCGCTGGAATAACTTAGAACTTTCTAAAAAGCGCGCTAAAGCAATAAAAGATTACATGGTAAGCCTTGGTGTTGATGAATCAAAGGTTGAAACACAAGGCTTTGGTGAAAAGCGCCATGTCGCAACCAATGACAATATTTTAGGCCGTGATAAAAACCGTCGCCTCGTTATTCAAATAGCAAAAATGTGATTTTAACTCATTAAGAGGTAAGCTTTTTTAGCTTACCTTTTTTATTCAACCACCCTTCACCAAATTGAAAAATTGCTAAGCTGATTAATATAATTCCCGCACCAACACCAAGTTGCATGCTGATAGGCTCATCGTTTAACCACGCCCCCAAGGCAATCGCAAAACTAGGAGTGATTAAAGTAGTCAATGCAACGGTACTTGCTGTTAATTTTTGTAGTACATGAAAATACGCCAATGCTCCCACTAAAGAGCCGAAAACGCCCAAATAAACAATTGACCAAATAGATTTGGCTGACCACGCTTGACTGTCCAATTGGCCACCAAAAAACCACCAAGTAATAAAGAATAACGGCGTCACAAATATTAAAGAGCCAAATGTTGTTGCCATTGGGTGTATTGCGATACGAATCCGCTTTATCATTACACCGCTAAGGCTAAAAAAGCATACTGCTAAAGCGACATAGATAAAGCCTTGGATTTGTAACATAGAGCCTTGAATATGTTCTTCACTTACCAAATATAATCCACCTAAGGCGCAAATAAGCGCTGTGCACTTTATTAGGCTAAACTTAGGCTCATTCAGTAAACGCTGCGCAAGCAACCCAGATAGAATTGGCGCTAAGCCAAAAATAAGTGAAATCAAACCTGAAGGGACAGTTTTAGCAGCCATATAGCTTAATAACATTCCACCATAAATCCCTATACTTGAGTACCCATATAAAAAACATGCGCGCCTATGCCATGGGATTCTTATATTAGCTATTGCGACCACAAATGCAGCCAACACGAGTCCTATCAGCATGCGTAATAATACAGCAAGAGTTGGCTCTACCGTAGCGCTACTAAATACGATACCCAGCGGTGTTGTTGACCACACCAACACCATAAATAAATAAGAGATTTTGACGTTCACCCGGCTATTCCTTTAAGGAGGCGGTACAACGACAGGAGGAAAAAAGGATTCTAACCGCGTTATACCGCGGTTAAATATAAGAATTATACTTTACCGCAATCCATGCACGAGCGCATCACTGAACAGGTCAGCCATGAGCAAAGCGGTGTTAGGACTCGGTTAGTTAGTTGCATTAAATTTCTTTATTTGTTGAATTAATAAAATTGCAAAAGCAACACCATTAGTACCAGATCTGGTTAATTAGTCAACACTTTGTATTTAATACTTGGTTAAATTTTTTAACCTGTATTACTCCATGTAAATCATAGGTTACATTTATTTTCTTTGATTTATGACAAAACTATTTAAGTTTGCGCCAACTAGTTATATCTTGCTTGCCTCTCACGATGTTTCAGGGGCAAAAGAGTGCATAAAAATAAAACAATAGGCAGCATGTTAATTGTTGCAGGTACCACGATAGGCGCAGGAATGCTCGCGCTGCCAATAGCAAGTGCAGGACTTGGGTTTAGTACTGCGCTTATATTAATTATAGCAACATGGGTGTTAATGACCTACACCGCCCTGCTTATGCTTGAATTACATCAGCATGCAGAACGTGAAGCCACGTTAAATACGTTAGCTAAATCGTGGCTTGGCAAGCGCGGACAGTATCTTGCTAACTTTTCGGTGATGTTCTTGTTTTATGCACTCTGTGCTGCGTATATCGCAGGTGGCGGCGCACAATTACAGGAAAAAATTAATGCTGGCCTCAACCTTAATATTGCGCCACAAGTCGGCTCTGTCATTATTGCATTAATCATTGGTACTGTTGTTACACTTGGAACAAGTAAAGTAGACAAACTTAATAGGGTTTTATTTACCGTTAAAATTGTTGTTCTTGCCAGTTTATTTTATATGCTTACGCCTTATGTACATGGCCAGCATTTACTTGAAATGCCCATTGAGCAGGGACTCATTCTCTCCGCTATTCCTGTTGTATTTACCTCATTCGGTTTTCATGGCTCTATTCCTTCTATTGTGAAGTATGTAGGGCTTGATATAAAAACACTGCGCCGTGTGATGATCGCAGGTGCTTCACTGCCGCTCGTCATTTATATCTTTTGGCAACTTATTAGCCAAGGGATCATGAGCCAAAGTGAGCTACTAACAAGTACTGGGCTTCCGGGTTTTGTTGCTAGCATGGCTAATATTGCGAACAATTCAGCCGTCGCTTCCGCCGTTAATTTATTTGCTGATTTAGCATTGGCCACTTCATTTTTGGGTGTGAGCTTAGGATTGTTTGATTTTTTTGCTGATGCATTTAAAAAAGGTGATAAAAGTAAAGATCGCTTTAAAACGGCTCTTATAACGTTTATTCCTCCTCTAGGGTTTGCACTTTTCTATCCTCAGGGTTTTATTATGGCATTAGGCTACGCGGCAATTGCGCTGGTTGTATTAGCGGTATTTTTACCTGTTGCTATGGTGTATAAACAACGCCAACAAGCCCATACTGGTTACACTGTGATTGGTGGAAATGTTGGGCTAATACTTGCTGCACTGTGTGGAATACTCATTATCAGCGCACAAGGTATGCAAATGGCAGGACTTATCCCTGCAATTGGTTAGCTGTAATCAGTTAAAGTCTGTTGACCTTTGCGGATTAAAATTCGTTCAAATTAGGGGCGGTTAAATCGCGGCGCGAGGTGTGTAACCTCGTGGGCTAAGTCAAAACCGAGCAAAGCTTGCACCTCCTGCTCACGCCCCTTACCACCATCCATGTAGGCAACAAAGAGGAAATTACCCCTAGGCTGAACCCGAAGGGCTGCGCCTGTTTGGCATTGATGCTGCGTTATCGCCTATTTATGGGAAATAACCACACCACATAGGCGCTGCCTTGCCTAAATACCAAACAGGCTGCTGAAAATTCAACCTTAAAAGGTCAACAGACCCTAGGTTAGCAGTTAAATAAAAACGGCACCTAGGTGCCGTTTTTATTTATTGTACGTGTGTCATGTAGTGCAAAAAACCTGACTCACTTTAAACTGTTAGCGCGCGCTCAGTTCAACAAGTGTATTAGCACAGTTAACCTACGAAATTAAACTATGGCCTTTCAGCCAAGTCACTGAGCTTGTCAAATAACTCTGGTAGCTCTCGTTCTGGGATAGGTGGACTGTAGAAATAGCCTTGCACAATAAAGCAGTTATTATTTTGTAAAAACTCAACCTGCTCAATGGTTTCAACCCCTTCTGCGACTACATCAAGTTTGAGCTTTTGTGCCATGGCTATAATCGCCGCGGTGATTTCCATATCGTTAGAGTCTTCTGGTATATCTTGTACAAACGAGCGATCAACCTTAAGAATATCAACAGGGAAACGTTTTAAATAGCTTAACGACGAGTAACCCGTCCCAAAGTCATCAATAGAAATAGACACGCCAAGATCCTTTAACTGGTGTAACTGAGCTATTGCGGCCTCTACGTTCCCCATTAACATGCTTTCTGTCAATTCTAGGTGTAAGCTTTTTGCAGCTACATTCGTTTTTTGAATCATCGATGCCAACAAAGGCACTAGTTTAGAGTCTTTAAACTGACGAGCTGATAAATTAATCGAAATATTATTTTCACGACCCTGTGCTGCAAGCCTTGCTGCAAATTCAAACGACTCTTCAAGTACCCAAGCACCAAGCTCAACAATTAAGCCAGTTGCCTCTGCAATAGGAATAAACTTAGTAGGTGGGATCATACCTTCTTTTGGATGGAACCAGCGTATCAAAGCTTCATAGCCAACCACTTGATTTGTTCTGCAATCAACTTGTGGCTGGTAATACAATACAAACTGACGCTCTTTAATAGCACTGCGCAATTCATTTTCAATAAATAACCGTTCATTTGCAGCTGCATCTAACTCTTGGCTATAAAAGTGGTATGTGTTGCGGCCTTTTGCTTTAGCTTCATACATCGCTAAATCTGCATGCTTCAGTAACTGGTCTTCTTCTTGGCTATCATACGGCGCCATAGTGATACCTATACTGGCACTGATGATCACTTCATTATTACCCAACATAATAGGTTCGTTGAGGGTTTTTTGAATCGTGTTAGCCACTTCAGTGGCATGATCTTGGTGTTCTATGCCACTGAGTAATACGGCAAACTCATCACCACCCAATCGTGATATGGTATCTTCTGCACGCAGGCGTTTCTTCAACCTATTTGCCACTTCTACCAAAAGCTGGTCACCCGCATCATGCCCTAATGTGTCATTAATACGTTTAAATTCATCTAAATCAAAATAGAACAATGCAAACGCATAATGGCCCCGCTCAGCAAGCGCCATCGATTTACGTAATTGCATTCTAAAAAATGTACGGTTCGCCAGCCCTGTTAAGGTATCGAAGTAAGCCAGTTGTTCCATTTTTCTTTGGCTTTCTTTAACAAACGAAATATCTTGAGCGGATGCTACGTAACTGCTGATCTCTCCACTGTCTTCACGTATAGGTGAAATACTCAAAGATACCCAAATTGGTGGTTTGTTCAGTCCTTGAATCAAGGTATCTCCGCGCCAATAGTTACGACTGCGTAAATCAATATCGATATCATCGACTAATATAGCCATTTCTTCAGCCACAATACTTAATAAGGCTGAGTTCAAAAAGTGGCTTTCCTCAAAACCGGACATTTCCAGCATCTTCGGGTTAACGTATTCAATTACAAAATTGTGATCTGTGATCACAACCCCAGTACCAGAAAAAGATACCGCTTTTGAAAGTCGATTTGCGGCTTTTTCAGCAATTTCTTTTTCCGTAATGCGCTGATTTAGGCCATCAATCAACTTGCGGATCTCAACGGCCATGTCACGAAAAGATCCGTTAAGCGTGCCTATTTCATCTTTATTTTCTTTAGGAAATTCAATTTGCAAATGACCTTTACCAAAGCTGGTTACTGCATGAACTAATGAATGTATACGCCTTAGTACTAGCTGATACAGTGCTTGATGAAGCAATAAAGCAACAAGAATGGCATATAAAATAAACAGCCCAAAAAACTTCACCTTTAGCTCTTGTAGCGCAGATAATGCCGAGGAGCGTTTTTTATAAATTCCGATGTACCAATCCAAATGTTCAACTTTACGGATATTTATGATGTGTGTTTCACCATCTTGAATAAAAGAGTCCGCATTTTTTGGTAACTTCATTTTAATTGTTTGGCTAATAAGCTCTTGCAAATCTGCATTGACAAAATCGTTACTATTTAGACGCTTGCCGCGTTGCCCATAATCTTCATACTTATTTTTAGTCAAATTAGGGTGTGAAAGTAATTGGCCTTGGCCGTCAAACACAAAGAGGTGTTGATCATTGTCACCAATCGGGAGTTGAGAGATTAACGTATCTAAAACTAAATCACTCCCAGTTACACCGAGGAATTCATTATTAATATAAATAGGCACAAGAATGCTGATGACCCATTTATGCGAAATTTCATCGTAATATACATTAGACCAGACCGCTTCGCGTGTAGGGTTTTGCTCCTCTTGCGCGTAGTTAAAATTACTGTCTTTAGTGAATTGATGATCACCGGCAACACTCAATGCCCAATTTGATGGTGCAATACGGATAAAGTTATCTTTGGTGATTAAATAAAAGTTTGAGAAATCTTCAATAAGAGTAGGAGATAGTATTTTCCACAGCGACTCAGAGTCATGTAGTAACTTTTTATAAAATGGGGAGTAATTTTTTTGGGGTAAAAACGCGGCGGAAAAACCATCGTTAGAAGAACTACGAATGCTGCCGTCAGCCTCAAAACTTAATACCGCATCTTGGTTATCAGCCAGCTGCGAAGAGCTATAAAACAATTGGTTTGTTACCACTCTGTTTGCTTGCTCTGCGATATTAATTTTAGTTTTCACTAAATTATTAAATTGCTGATTTAACCGATTGCTTGAAAGCTTTAATACTTCATGCTCTTCAAATACCAGCTGTTTTTCTTCAGACTTGAGCATCAATGCAGCTGCACAAATACCTGCAATTAAACAAATCGCTGATATAAGCAGCGAAAGCTTCATACTTAATGAGTTAACACCAAAACGTGATGGTGGGCGTCTATACACCACAATCCAACCTTATTTATTAATAATTGTTATTATTTGAATCTACACTCAGAAATATACCAGATCCCTATTTAGATTTATAAATTTTTTGTAAATATTCACAAAAAAACTTAAATATGAGATTAAAGCAGTACGAATGCGCTATTAAACACAATAGAGTGTTGACTTTAATGATCAGTCTACATACATTTAAGATATGAATATACATTTCTCGCGTTTCACATTTACGTTTATTAGCTTCTTTTTCTTTATCAGATGAAAGAGGCTTACCTGTTTGCGAGATTTAATCAACCGAATAGCAAAAGCCTCCCAACTGGGAGGCTTTTTTGTTTTTACTACCCTATTGGTAGCTTTTGGAATGAGGAACCCAAATGACAAATGATGTATTAAACACACTCAGACATGACATCAATGAAATTGATTCTGACCTGCTTGTATTACTTGCTAAACGTCGTCGTATTAGCCATGGCGTTGTCGAATATAAAATAGCAAACAATAAACCAATCCGTGACGAAGCAAGAGAGCAAGCTTTGCTCGAGAAGTTGATAGGCTATGGAAAATCGCTCGGATTAGATGCTTATTATGTTAATAATGTTTTTCAAACTATATTAGAAGATTCTGTGTTAAATCAGCAGGCAATGCTACAAAAAAACCTAAACCCTGGTGCAATGAGTGAAACTCACCGTGTTGCATATTTAGGAGGTCAAGGAACGTATAGCCAGTTGGCATGCCATAAGTACTTTAGTCGCCGCCCTGGAAAGTTGGTGGAATTAGGGTGTATTAGTTTCGAACAAATAACAGGAAAAGTTGAAAGCGGCCAAGCAGATTTCGGTTTGCTTCCTATTGAAAATACGAGTTCTGGTAGTATCAATGAAGTTTTTGATTTACTCCAGCACGCGCAAGTCTCTATTGTTGGTGAAGTTACTCACAGTGTAGAGCATTGCTTATTGGCTTCACCTGATACCGAACTGAGTCAATTAAGTAAAATTTTTGCCCACCCTCAACCTTTTGCACAGTGTAGCCGCTTTTTACAAGGGCTAGGTGAGATACAGCATGAAACGTGTGACTCAACATCGAGCGCACTTCAATCTGCGCTTGAAACGCCAAATAGTGCAGCCATCGGTTCAGCACAAGCAGGGAAACACGTTGGTTTAGAGGTACTGAAATCCGGCCTTGCTAATCAACAAGAAAACCACAGTCGCTTTATTGTTGTTGCGCGCCAACCGTTGCAAGTCTCAAAACAAATCCCAACTAAAACCAGTTTAATTATGGCAACCAAGCAACAAGCTGGTTCACTTGCCGACGCGCTGATGATTTTCAAAGAGCACAACATTAATCTAGTGAAGTTAGAATCACGCCCTGTGCCAGGTAATCCATGGGAAGAAGTATTCTATGTCGATTTAGAAGCAAACCTAGTAGATAGTCATGTACAAAGTGCCTTAGAACAACTTAAACAACACACGCAATATGTTCGTGTTTTAGGTTGCTACCAAAGTGAATCACTTCAAGCCGTGAGTGTTGACGGTTAAAAAAAGGGCCATTAGGCCCTTTTTTATTGAACGTTATTTAATCAAGCACTTTTGCATCATTTGCTTTATTTAATAAACTTCGACTTTGCGTTAAAAAGTGAGCTGTAGAATCTGAGAAATACGCCTTTGCTTCGCCAAATGCCTCAATAAGTGCAGCTTTATTTCCCGCTCTTAACTTATCAAGTGTGTTGGCAAAAGTATCTTGATATTGCGCGAGCAACTCTTCAACGTTATCAAACTGAGCCAGCATAATATCTGAATACAACTCAGGAGATTGCGCAAATAAACGCCCTACCATCATCAGCTCCAATTGATAAATTGGTGATGAGCAACTCCTAAGTTCCTCTAAAGTATGCCCTTGCTTCGCTAAAAACTGACCATAAACAAACGTAGTTAAGTGACGCATTACCTGGATAATTTGCATTGCTTCATCGTGTTTTTTTGCGTCGAGCTCAACAAGCTGACAACCCCATACTTGCAACTGAGATAAAAGCCCTTGAGCAACATCATGATGACGACCTTCACATACCACAACGGTTTGTTTTACCCAGTGTGATATATCTGGTCCAAACATCGGGTGCAAACCAACTACAGGTCCACTGTGTGCTTTTTTTAATACCGTTATAGGTGATTGCTTAACTGATGTTATATCAACCAGCAAACAATCATCATCCAACTTAGGTAGCGAATTGACTACGGACTCGAGTGCATTAATAGGCACACTCACCATCACCAACTTTGCGCCTGTTAATATCTCTTTCGCTTGGTGCTGTTGTGACTTATCAAGTATTTTAACTTCATAGCCAGAGCGTCTAAACTGATTTGCAAAGAGTTGGCCCATGGCGCCTTCTCCCCCGACAATAACAATGGGTGATAATTCAGGTGCTGCACATGCTAATTTGGCTTGCTGGTTTTGATAAGCTTCACGCATCATGCGTCTGAGAATATCTTCAACGAGTTCAGGGTTTACGCCTTGGTTTATTGCTTCTTGGCGTCGCGCGGCAAGGAGAGTTGCTTCACGTTCTGGGGCATGTAGAGGTGCACCGGTTTGCTGTTTGATGGCGCCGATGCGCCCAGTAATTTTATTGCGTCGAGCAAGTAGAGCAACTAATTGCGTATCGCACTCATCAATTTCTGTTCTAAGCTGATTTAATTCTTCTCTCTCTGCCACGTACCCTACCACCTATAAAACGCCAGAATGTAAACTTAAGATTACATTAAAGTAAACTTATCAATACGACAAATACTAACAGGATTGGGGAATCGTTAAAAGCGAAAACAAAGAAAGAGTGCGGCATAAATGTTTGAATAAGCAATATGAATTAAGCCGCGCAAATCACTTAGCGCGGCCCTATGAATGTAATTAACCTAAACTTTAATGTATAGATGTTAAATCACAAGGATATTTATTCGTCTGTAGCCGGAGACTTTTCGCGATAACAAAGCGAAATTACACGTCAATAGCTAGGCTATTGCAAGTACATTCAACGCAGTTAGCGTTGAAAGTATCCGCTAAAGATAGATTTATTATCCAAGTTCAGGTTATTTAATTTTGCAGTGCAAGAGATGCCATATTCATTACGCTTGTAAATGAGTCAGCACCTGCGATGAATAACCCATTGTGGCAAAAATTAGCATCCTCAATGCCTGTGACAGTTTGAAGTTCTTCGCCTGATAAACCAGCCCACTCTTTAGGTAACGATTTTCTGTCCTCAAATGAGCCCGGCTCTACTGGCACAGTTTGTATAATCCACTTACCCGAGTGAGATGGGTAAATCATATATAAAGCTTGATCTGACAAACTGTGAACCGTTTTTTTCCATGGAGTGTATTGCTTAAGAATAATTACACGAGGGTCGTCTGCGTCAGTAATTGCTTTCGCGACTATTTTTTTAGCCGCTGCACTGCCACTTGCAGAAGAAATAAAGCGCTTTAATAATCGCTGTGCAAATTCCACAGCTTCATTAAAGCATTCGTCAAAATTTCCGTCTTCTTGCCATGTTGGATTAAACATCGAGATTGTCTGACTCAAGCTTATACCTTGCTCAACCCCTTCAACATAGCCGCAATCTATTGCGTCAATTGTAGATACTAACCCTGCGTCAACAGAATCTGCTACTACTTGATTGCCTGCACAAAGATCGAGGCCATACTTTTTCCACACTAGACCAAACGATGAAAAAGGAATCCCATTTTCTCGTGCACCTGCACCACCCCGTTGGTGGTGATCAAAACGCCCTGTCTCAGGGTCATACTCGTTACCTACATCAATTACGATATCGGCCTGGCTAATAACGTGTTTATCTCTTGTCCTAATTAGCGTCAGCGTCGGGAAAATAGTTTTAAGTACTGCAATACTGAATACATCATCAGCATGAAAATTACCATCGTGGGTAACCACTGTCATATCGGTCATTGGGTCATCATTTTTAAAAAGAGGAAAAAGAATTTACTTGAGCAAATAAAGTTGCAGTTCGAGTATAACGAAGCTCGCCGTTAATTGCAGTAAGGGAGAGGTGTGTGAAAGCCACTATTGAAAATTAGCGCTTTTAAAAACCAAAACAGGTTGTAACCCGAAGGCTACAACCTGTTTTATCTGCGTTGATAAACAGCGCGTATTAGTTAAGTTTTTCTCTAATACGTGCAGATTTACCAGAACGCTCACGTAGATAGTAAAGCTTAGCACGGCGAACTGCACCGCGACGCTTAACTGTTACGCTATCGATAAGAGGGCTGTGCGTTTGGAATACACGCTCAACACCTTCACCGCTCGAGATTTTACGAACTGTGAATGCTGAGTGAAGACCACGATTACGCTTAGCGATTACAACACCTTCAAAGGCCTGTAGACGCTCTTTAGCACCTTCTTTTACACGTACCTGTACAACTACTGTATCACCAGGGCCGAATGCTGGTACGTCTGTTTTAAGCTGCTCATTTTCAAGCGCTTTAATAATATTTTGGTTTACTTTTGCCATTATGTTTCTCACTTTCCTAGGTGTAACTGTCTTCTAGCCACAAGCTTTTTGGTACTCTTGCTGAAATTTTGCGAGTAATACCGCTTGCTCCTCAGTCAGAGCTAGGTTATGCAACAAGTCAGGACGTCGTAACCAAGTTCTGCCTAGTGACTGCATTTGCCGCCATTTAGCTATCTCTTGGTGGTTTCCACTGAGTAATACAGCAGGAACCTGTTTGTCGTCCAATGTTTCTGGCCGTGTATAGTGAGGACAATCTAGCAAGCCATCCGAAAATGAATCTTGCTCTGCTGATTGGTTATGTCCTAACACACCTGGCACTAATCGCGCTACTGCGTCAATTAATGTCATGGCAGGTAGTTCACCACCACTCAAAATAAAATCACCAATTGACCATTCTTCGTCAACGTATGACTCTATTATTCTCTCGTCTATACCTTCATAGCGACCGGCAATCAAAATCAGCTTTTCAGAGTTTGCGAGTTCGCTCGCCCCTTGCTGATCCAATTTGCGCCCTTGCGGGGACATATAAATTACTTTTGCACCATCACCTGCCGCTTTTTTTGCGTCAAGAATGGCTTGTTTCAATGGTTCAACCATCATTAACATACCGGGTCCGCCCCCGTAAGGACGGTCATCTACGGTTCTATGCTTATCAGTTGCATAGTCTCGTGGATTCCAGCAGTTAAAGTCGATTAAACCACTTTTTACTGCGCGACCTGTTACACCTTGCTGTGTAATGGCATCAAACATGTCCGGGAAAAGGCTGATAACCCCTACCCACAACGAACTCGTTTGACTCATTAAAAGCCAGGATCCCAGTCTACGGTAATTTCTCTCGCTTCGTGTTTAACTTCTTTAATAACTGAATCAGTTAAAAATGGAATTAAACGCTCAGCTTGGCCAAATGCATCTTTATTATTTGCTTTCACAACTAATACGTCATTTGAGCCTGTCTCCATCAGGTCATCAACAGTGCCTAAGTTATAACCTTTATCAGTTATAACCGACATGCCAATGAGATCTCGCCAATAGAATTCACCTTGCGGTAATTCTGGTAGCTGCGCTGAATCCACAGAGATTTCAACATTGGTATAAACCATTGCTTGGTCTCTGTCGTTTACTTGCGCAAACTTAGCGATAAAGCCTTTGTTGTGGCGACGCCAGTCGACCACTTCTAAGGATTGCCATTTACCTTGCTGCCCTATCAACCACGGGCTGAAATCGAAGATCCCTTGGGGATCATCAGTAAATGAATGTACCTTAAGCCAGCCCTTTATACCATACGGGGCACCGAGCTTTCCTACGACAATTATTGATGAGGTGTTCTCTTGACTCATGGTTACACTTACGCCTATTAAGCCGCTTTACGAGCGTCTTTAACTAACTTAGCTACACGATCTGAAAGACCTGCGCCTTGACCTACCCAGTGATCAACACGAGATAAATCTAAACGAACTTTTTCTTCCTGACCTGAAGCAATTGGGTTAAAGAAACCTACTTTCTCGATGAAGCGACCGTCACGCGAGAAACGGCTATCCGCAACCACAATTTGATAGAAAGGGCGTTTTTTAGCGCCACCACGTTGCAAACGAATAGTTACCATACCGTCCTCTAAATAGATTGACTGTTTTCATTAATAAGATTTACTCCCCAGTATGGGGAGCTGGGGAATTGTACGAGTTTTTAGCAACAATGCAAGTAAGAAGTGATCTAAAATCCCAGTTTAGTAGATTAAACACTGATCTGTGCGTCAAATAAGGTAGCGTAAGCAATTGAATGCATAAATTATCCACAAAAAAAGAGGCATTTCGCCTCTTTTTAAAATTAATTTGACTATTTAATATGCAAAAGTCAGTGCTATATTAAAATTTAGGTCCGCCGCCGCCCATCATACCCGGTGGCATCATGCCTTTCATTCCGCGCATCATTTTTTGCATGCCGCCTTTACCTTTCATCTTTTTCATCATTTTTTGCATTTGGGTAAACTGCTTTAGTAGTTTATTTATTTCTTGCACTTGCGTACCAGAACCCGCTGCAATACGTTTTTTACGCGAACCTTTGATGATTTCTGGACGCGCACGCTCTTGCTTGGTCATTGAGCTGATGATTGCTTCCATTTGAATAAAGGTTTTGTCACCCATTTGGCCTTTTACAGCGTCAGGTAAGTTTGACATACCCGGTAGCTTATCAAGCATCGACATCATGCCACCCATGTTTTTCATCTGCTTTAATTGCTCTGCAAAATCATCCAAGGTGAAGCCGTTGCCCTTAAATACTTTTTCAGCAACCTTGGCTGCTTTTTCCTTATCGACTTTCATTTCGACTTCTTCGATTAATGAAAGTACGTCACCCATACCTAATATACGCGACGCAATACGGTCAGGGTGGAAAGGTTCAAGTGCATCGGTGCGCTCACCCACACCCATAAACTTAATTGGCTTACCGGTAATGTGACGAATAGATAAAGCAGCACCACCACGTGCATCACCATCTGTTTTGGTTAAGATCACACCTGTCAGCGGGAGTGCTTCATCAAATGCTTTAGCCGTATTAGCCGCATCTTGACCCGTCATCGCATCGACAACAAATAAAGTCTCGATTGGGTTAATCGCACTGTGTAGCGCTTTGATTTCATCCATCATGTCATTATCAACATGCAAACGACCCGCGGTATCGACTAATACCACATCAATGAATTTCTTCTTCGCGTGAGAAATTGCCGCATTGGCAATATCGACTGGTTTTTGAGAAATATCACTTGGGAAGAAATCTACATCAACTTCGCTCGCTAATGTTTCAAGCTGTTTAATCGCCGCAGGACGATACACATCGGCACTCACTACCAGCACTGATTTCTTTTTGCGCTCTTTTAAAAACTTTGCAAGTTTACCAACACTGGTAGTTTTACCCGCACCTTGTAAGCCTGCCATCATTACAACCGCTGGGGGCTGCGCATTTAAACTTAATTCTTCATTTGCTTCACCCATGGCTTTTTCAAGTTCTTCGCGTACTATTTTTACGAAAACTTGGCCTGGGCTTAAGCTTTTGGTGACTTCAACACCAACAGCACGTTCTTTTACTTGTTTTACAAACTCACGAACAACAGGCAACGCAACGTCTGCTTCTAAAAAAGCCATGCGCACTTCACGCAGCGTATCTTTTATATTGTCTTCTGTTAGGCGTCCGCGGCCGCTAATATTTTTTAAGGTTTTACCTAATCGTTCTTGGAGATTCTCAAACATATAAAGGGTCCGATAAAACATGATACCGATAGCATTTGAATCATTCAGCCCAAATTCTGAGCCAAAATTTATACTTATCAGTATTAATTTAAATTTTAATTAAAAACAGTATACCGTAAATCTAGGCGCACAATACAGTATTCAAGTATGCAGTTTGAGTTTCTTTTTACAAAGCCTAGGTTTTTTCCTTACTATAAAATACAATGGGGCTAACTTAACAAGGATTATTTGACTCAAATTGAGTGGCCAAAGCACTATGCTGATTATTAGTTTAACTATTATTGCCAGTTTATTTTACGTATTAGCGACTTCGCATGTGTTGTCTCGTTTGTTCCATCAACAAGGTCCAAGCCAAAAACTCACTATCGTACTGAGTACAGTTGCAATATTAGCCCATATGTTATTGTTAGTTAATTCAGTATTTCGGGCTGATGGTCAAGACCTCAGTATTGTAAATGTTGCATTGCTGACGTGCTGGGTCATTGTTGTGTCGGTTACAACTGTGTCGCTTAAATTCCCCGCTACACTTTTACTGCCTGTTGTATATGGCTTTGCCGCTATTTTAACGTTTTCTAGCTTATTTATTCCGCACCATATTTTGTTGCAAAGCATTGATGTAGACATTGCCCTAGTTACGCATATCTCGTTGTCATTGCTTGCTTACTGCGTTCTGATAATCGCCACTTTATATGGCGTCCAATTTTACTTTATTGATAAACGATTAAAACGCAAAGATCTTGCTATTGTCCATAGCCATTTACCTCCTTTGATGGTGGTTGAACGCCAGCTTTATCATCTACTTACGCTTGGAACTAGTTTACTGACAGCCGCCTTGCTATCTGGCTTTGTATTTTTAGATGGTATGTTTGATAGTGAATTTATTCATAAGACTATTTTATCATTAGTTGCATGGGCCATATTTGCTATTGTGACTGTAGGGCATATAGTTAAAGGCTGGCGTGGCAAACCAATTGTATTGGCAATAATGGTCGCGGCATTTACCTTAACGCTCGCCTATTTTGGTAGCCGTTTTATACAAGAAGTTATTCTGAATAAGTTTTAACTTGACTCAGGCTGCTCACTACCGCTTAATACGCATTGATTTATAATAAAAGGATCCTTCTTTGGACAGCATATCGACGAGTGTTTTATTTATAATACTCGGTATTCTAATTTTATGTTCTGCATACTTTTCTGGCTCTGAAACGGGCATCATGTCAATAAACAGAATTCGTCTGCGCCACCTCGCTAAAGAAAACCATCGCGCTGCCAAACGCGTTAATAAGCTCTTGAGCCGTCCTGACAGACTCATCGGCTTGATCCTAATTGGTAATAACCTGGTTAATATTGCTGCCGCTCAGGTTGCAACTATCATTGGTATCCGTTTGTACGGTGATTTAGGTATCGCTATTGCTACAGGCGTACTCACCCTTGTCGTACTTATTTTTGCCGAAGTGACGCCTAAAACCCTTGCCGCCCTATACCCTGAAAAAGTTGCTTTTCCAAGTTCGGTGGTATTAAAAGGGTTACTTAAAATTTTGTTCCCGTTTGTTGTCATAGTTAACTGGATGACCAACGGTATGTTACGTTTATTTGGTATTAGTGCTGCACAAATAGATGAGCACAGCATGAGTAAAGAAGAACTAAAATCTGTGCTGAATGAATCGGGTGCGTTGATCCCCGCTCGCCACCAAAGTATGTTGACTTCCATTTTAGATTTAGAACAAGTCACTGTTGAAGATATTATGATTCCGCGCAACGAAATAGTCGCGATTGATATCAACGATGACTGGAAACTAATAAGCAAGCAACTTACCCATGCTCAGCATACGCGTGTTCTCCTTTATCGCGACCAAATAGATGACGCTGTCGGCTTTATACATTCACGTGATGCATTACGCCTATTAACCAAAGAACAATTCGACAAGCCATCACTGTTACGTGCAGTGCGTGAGATATATTTTATCCCTGAAGGCACATCGCTTAATACTCAATTGTTTAAGTTCCAGCAATCAAAAGAACGTATTGGCTTAGTTGTTGATGAGTATGGCGATATACAAGGTTTAGTCACACTTGAAGATATTCTTGAAGAAGTTGTTGGTGACTTTACAACAACCCAAACACGCACGCCAAGTGAAGAAGTCATGCCTCAGGAAGATGGCTCATTTTTAGTTGACGGTGGTGCCAATGTGCGCGATCTAAATAAAGAAATGGAATGGGAATTTCCTTTAGATGGCCCTAAAACACTCAGCGGTTTAATAATTGAATACCTAGAAGATATTCCTGATGCTAACCTAAGCTTACGTATTTCTGGCTACCCTATTGAAGTGGTTGAAGTAAAAGAAAACATGATCAAGCTAGTACGTATTCAAACAAACAAGCGAAAAACCTAAACAACCTCCGTGAGCAGCACTCGCTGCTCACTTTTATACTTACATTTCTGAATTTTCTGCTGTTATTTACCCTTTAAGTTATCAATACTAAGCTATCATTTAAACGCTAATGCATACTTAACGGAGAGTACAATGGAAGATATTTCGATTGAAAGGATCTACACCCAAGCCATAGAGATGATAATGCTTTATGGGCCTAAGTTTCTTCTGGCTATATTTGTCTTAATAATAGGTTGGTGGTTTATTGGCCGAGTTTCAACTATGACCGAAACCTCAATGAATCGTGTAAAATTGGAAGCCGGACTAACCCACTTTTTAGTGTCATTTATTTCCGTTATTTTAAAGGTGCTGTTATTGATCTCGGTAGCATCAATGATAGGCATAGAAACCACATCATTTATTGCCATGCTGGGTGCCGCAGGGTTAGCTATTGGTATGGCTTTGCAAGGCAGCCTTGCTAACTTTGCAGGTGGTGTGCTTATTCTATTCTTTAAACCGTTTAAAGTAGGCGACGTCATTGAGGCACAGGGCTACATGGGTAAAGTCACTGAAATCCAAATATTCGTCACGGTACTGCTTACATACGATAATGAGAAGATTATTATTCCAAATGGTACGCTTTCTAACGGCTGTGTTAAAAATAAGTTTTCAGAGCCAACACGACGCATCGACATAGAATTTGGTATTAGCTATGAGGATGACGTACTTAGGGCAAGAGAAGTATTAATGGGCGTGTTAAATGAGTACGAGCTTGTGCTACAAGACGATGCAAAAAAACCCGTGGTACATGTTAGCCAACACGGTGATAGTCACATAGGAATGCTTGTTTGGGCATGGGTTGACTCTGAAAACTATTGGCCTGTTTATTTTGGTTTATTCGAACGTGTTAAAATTGCGTTTGATAAAGAAAATATCACAATTCCTTTCCCGCAACGCGATGTTCATATACATCAATTTCCTGGTAAATAAAACGATATCAGGTAGCACAAAAAAACCACCCATCTGAGGGTGGTTTTTACATATTAATGCTTATTAAACAGCGCCGTTAATAGGCCCATGTTCATGTTTAACATGTGGGTTTTGGCCACGTTGGCGCAGTAAGTGATCCATTAGCGTGATGGCCATCATAGCTTCTGCAATCGGAATTGCCCGAATACCAACACAAGGGTCGTGACGACCTTTTGTGATCATCTCAACAGCTTCGTTTTCAGTATTAATACTGTTGCCAGGTATCGTAATACTTGAGGTTGGTTTAAGTGCTATTGAAGCAATAATGTCTTGCCCAGTAGATATACCCGCCAATACACCACCTGCGTGGTTTGACGTGAAACCCTCAGGTGTTAGTTCATCACGGTGCTCTGACCCTTTTTGCTCAACCACATCAAAGCCATCACCAATCTCAACCCCCTTAACAGCATTGATGCTCATGAGTGAGTGTGCAAGCTCTGCATCTAGCCTATCAAAAACCGGCTCGCCTAAGCCTACAGGTACGTTTTTAGCGACTACCTTGACTTTAGCGCCTACTGAATCACCTTGTTTTTTAAGGTCACGCATATACTCGTCTAATGCTTCAATTTTACTGACGTCTGGAAAGAAAAACAGGTTGTTTTCTACTTCATCCCAATCATAGTTCTCAGCTTTAATTGGACCAAGCTGACTTAGGCATGCGCGTACTTCAATACCGTGAAATTGCTTTAGGTATTTTTTGGCAATACTGCCAGCAGCAACACGAATTGCAGTTTCACGTGCCGATGAACGGCCACCACCGCGATAATCGCGTAAACCATATTTGTGCCAATAAGTGTAATCACCGTGACCAGGGCGAAAAACGTCTTTAATTTTACCGTAATCTTTTGAGCGCTGATCGGTGTTTTCAATCAGTAAACCAATGCTAGTACCTGTGGTTTTACCTTCAAATACACCTGATAGAATCTTAATTTGATCATCTTCTCGGCGCTGCGTGGTATAACGACTTTGCCCCGGTTTACGACGATCTAAATCTATTTGTAAATCGGCCTCTGTGATTTCAAGACCTGCGGGTGTACCGTCCACAACGCCGCCTAACGCAACGCCATGGCTTTCACCAAAGGTGGACACTTTAAACAGTTGTCCTATGCTATTACCTGCCATTAACTTTCCTCATTCCTAATGACTACTGAGTACCGAGCCTAAGGCTCGGCTTTAAATTTTGCCTGTTCAGTCAACAAAGTAATCAACCAATTGTTTTTTGCTGATCACAAACACACCTAGGCCGCCTTGTTCAAACTCAATCCATTCAAACGGCGCGCCTGGGTAAAGTGCATCCATGTGTACCATAGAGTTACCTACTTCGACAAATAACAAACCGTTATCAGTTAGATGTTCAGCTGCTTCACTTAAAATTGTACGAGTAACGTCTAAACCATCATGGCCTGATGCAAGGCCAAGTTCTGGCTCATGATGAAATTCACGTGGTAAGTCAGCCATATCCTCTGCATCAACATACGGTGGGTTTGCAACGATAAGGTCATATTTTTGACCTGGCACACCACTGAATACATCAGATTGGATTGGTAGAACCCGATCGCTTAGTTGGTAATCGGTAATATTAATATCAGCCACTTCAAGTGCTTCATACGAAATATCAACCGCATCAACTTGCGCAGTTTCAAACGCTTGCGCCAGTGCAATTGCAATACAACCAGAGCCGGTACATAAATCTAAGATTCGGCCTACTGATTCTGGCTGCTCTAACCATGGCGTAAAACGATTATTAATTAGTTCTGCAAATGGCGAACGAGGAATTAATACACGCTCATCTACATAAAATGGCAAGTTAGCAAACCAGGCTATATTGGTTAAATAAGGAACGGGTGTGAAATCGTTAATTCGCTCTGAGATTAATCCTGCCAACCGATTTTTTTCGGTGCTGGTTAACCTTGCATGCATTAACTCTTTTGGTGCATCGATAGGTAAACTAAGTGCAGGAAGTAATAAGCTAACCGCTTCATCCCATGCGTTATCAGTCCCGTGACCAAAGAAAATACCACTGCTGGCAAACTGGCTTGTTGTCCAACGTAACCAATCATGCAATGTTGAAAGTTCTGCAACAGCTTCATCTAAGGTTGCTTCTTCTATTAGTAATTCGCTCATGTGTGTTATCTGCCTGCTTATACTTTCAAAATATTAACTCAATCGAGGCACAATTAAGGCCCCATGATTGCCCTATTGTAACGCTATTTACTCGATTTTTAGCATTTTTTTGTTTAGACTGCGGCAATGAAAAAAGATCCTCACTCAAACAGCCCAATCAGCACTGACGATATAGACTTATTTCGTCAAAGCATTTCTGGTGCGCGTATTTTTAAACAAGACACACACCGCTTTGCTAATAAGCCTAAAGTGTCACAAGCGAAGCAGTTTGCCCAGCAAAAAAAGCAACAACAGTCAGAATTTTTCTTCTCAGACGAATATGTTCCAGATATAGACACGAACGGTACGGTAAATTATGTGCAAGATGGCCAAGACCGTTTCTTGGCAAAGCAGCTACGCCGTGGCGACTTTATACCTGACTTAACGTTGGATCTACACGGTTTAAATAAAGAAATTGCCAAAGACGAGTTAGCAGGCTTAATCCATGAGTGCAAAAAAAAGCATTATTACTGCGCTTGTGTGGTGCATGGCATTGGTGGGCATATACTTAGACATAAAGTACCGCAATATTTAGTTCAGCACCCTGATGTTATTGCAATGCACCAAGCACCGCTTGAATACGGTGGTAAAGGCGCGGTATTAATCCTGATTAATCTACCACAAAGCGATGAGTTTAGGCGTTAACTCCTTAGCGAAAATTTGCTGTTAAAGGCCAAAATAAAGTGCATATCTTTTCAATTATTTTTCCATTGGTCTTCATTGTTTTATGTGGTTACCTATCCAGCCGCAGTGCGTTTTTATCACAACTGCATGTCGCTGGGCTTAGTAAGTTTACTTTTTACATTAGTGTTCCAGCATTTTTATTTCTCAACATGTCGAATGCTAATTTGCAGGGTAGCGTCAGTTTAGATGGGTTTCTAAGTTTTTATCTACCCGTTTTATTCACCTTTTCACTTGCCTTAGCGATTGACCGTTTTTACTTATCTAAAAATAAAAGCTATGAGCGTCATAGTGTGTTTGCTTTAGGCAGTAGTTACTCAAATACGGTGTTGGTTGGCTTACCTATTATAATTGCAGCACTTGGCGAGCAAATGATGGGGATTGTGTTTATGATAATTACCTTTCACAGCGCGTTACTTTTCACATTAACATTTTTAATTAGCGCTAAAGGCAATAATACGGCGTTTTCATGGCCCCAATTCAGTAAAAACATGTTATTGAACCCGGTCGTATTGAGTATCAGTTGTGGAATCGCGGTGAACTTAAGTGGCCTCCCTTTATTTGCCGATCTTAAATCTGGGCTATTATTACTCGGACAACCCGCCCTGCCGTGTGCGTTATTTGTACTGGGGGCAAACTTAGCTTTTTATAAAGTCTCAGATAATTGGCAAGCTGCGTTAGTAGCTACCTTAGTCAAGCTATTTTTATTACCCTGTTTAGTACTTTTAATGGGCTATTATGTATTTGAACTCGATACACAATTATTAAACGTACTGGTTTTATTGAGTGCATCGCCTTTGGGTGTAAACGCGTACCTCATCGCCTGCCAAATAAAACAACATCAAGCAACACTTGCCAGCACGGTCGTTCTGTCAACCGTTTTAAGTGTGATAAGTTTTACGTTTTGGCTTTCAGTGTTGTTGTAACTTCACAATCCACCACTTACATCAATAAATCCGCCTGTTGTAAATGAAGCGTGTGCTGAGGCTAAAAAATAAATTGCAGCGGCCACTTCTTCAGGATTGCCACCTCTGCCTAGTGGCAAGCCATGTTTTAGGCGTTCGACACGCTCAGCCTCACCACCATCACCATGCATGTCAGTATAAATAAGCCCTGGCCTGACCGCGTTAACACGAATCCCCTGTCTGGCAACTTCTTTTGCCAAACCAATCGTCAAACTATCCATAGCGCCTTTTGATGCAGCATAATCAATGTATTCATTTGGAGAGCCAGTGCGTGATGCAGCCGATGAAACATTAACAATGCTGCCGCCTGCTTTCATACGCTTAATTGCCTCGCGAGAGCATAAAAAAGCACTGGTTACGTTTGTGCTTAATACTTCGTTAATTCGTGCAGCATCCATATCAAGCAAGCGCATTTGAGGCTTTAAAATACCCGCGTTATTGATAAGAACATCTATTTTACCAAATAGCTCATCTATCTTATAAAACATAGCAACTACGTCAGTTTCTTTAGATACATCAGCTTGCAGCATTGCAACCTTTACCCCAAGACTCTGAACCTGCTGCGCTACTTGTTTAGCTTGCACAACATTTGATTTAAAATT
This sequence comes from Pseudoalteromonas sp. 3D05, assembly GCF_002723455.1. GTDB lineage: Bacteria > Pseudomonadota > Gammaproteobacteria > Enterobacterales > Alteromonadaceae > Pseudoalteromonas. The sequence goes on from NZ_PDUS01000025.1 coordinate 39,743, forward strand.
TAGGCAAATATCGTAGCCGTGGCGGGCAAAATGGATTGCAGTGCTAGCCCCAATACCACGACTAGCACCGGTTATTAATACAACTGGATTTGCACTCATTGTCTATCCTGAAGCTTTGTGGAGTTAAATGTATTTGTGGATCTGAATAAGCGACTTACTGGGGAGTATTTATCAAATAAGCCGCTAAAGGCTATTATTTTACAGCTGCGACGACTGATACTTCTACTAACAATGCATCGCGAGCCATTTTAGCTTCAACACACGCGCGTGCTGGCGCATGTCCCTCGGGTACCCATGCATCCCATACTGCATTCATATCAGCAAAGTAATCCATGCTTTTTACATAAATTGTTGCACTAAGCATATGTTCTTTAGAGCTTCCTGCTTCGTCTAGCAGCGCTTCTACTTTATCCAGCATTGTTTGTGTTTGCTCTTTAATACCTTGTTCGGCATCTGCGCAAACTTGTCCGCATAAGTATACTGTGCCGTTATGTTTAACAATGCGGCTCATACGCGCACCGGTTTGAAGACGTTCAATAGTCATTATTAATCTCTACTTATATTTAGTAAAAATAGGCCTGATAGGTCATTTTTTAAATTGAATTTTTTAATACATTTTTAGGCAGAAGTATTCACCTAAATAACGACGTTAGCTGGTGCGTTTATACTAAGGTAGTGGCTTTTTTGAGTCATATCATCATAGCTAATCACAGCAACCCCACCGGTGTTAAAAATTGGCATATTGCCAGGGCTTAGCTGATCGACTAAATAACTCACTATAGGCATATGGGCGACAATCAACCATGTGTCACACTCAGGGTGCATAGCAATTAATGTTTCGAGGTAATCTGCGGCAATTTGAGGATTTCCATCAGGGGTTATGTCGCTGCATGTTTCTTCAAACGTAAACACGTTGTTCTTTTTAACACCTTGCGCAGTTTGTTGAGCACGAACATAAGGGCTAACTAACAAGGCTGTTGGTTTATGAGTTGCGTGCAGCCATATACCCATTTTTTCGGCTTGTTGCTGGCCAACTAACGTCAGGTTTCTGCTTGCGTCGTCAGCTTGCATCGGTGTAGCTTCGCCGTGGCGCATTATTAGAATTGTTTTCATAAAAAATCAACCGATTAAAGAATATAAAACAGTAGCCAGTTTGCCAATTTGTCCGCTATATTAAAACAAAGTAACATCTATCTCGCTTGATATTCAGAATTAAAAGCATTGTAAAAAGTGTCTGAAGATATCACATATTGAAAATAGGTAAACGCGACGTTTTAGGAGCATCATTTGAATATCAGCCGCAATGATAACAGAACATACCACGCCCTAACACTGGACAATGGTCTAAAAGTATTGTTGGTGCAAGATAAAGATTCAACGAAGGCTGCTGCATCCATGGCTATCAATGCTGGTCATTTCGATGATCCACTTGATAGACAAGGCCTTGCCCACTTTTTAGAGCACATGCTTTTTTTAGGCACTGACCAATATCCAGAATCCAATGGTTTTAGTAATTTTGTTTCTCAAGCAGGCGGTAATACCAATGCATGGACTGGAACTGAACATACCTGCTATTTTTTTGATATAAACAACCAAAAATTTGAACATGCGCTTAAACAGTTTAGCCGTTTTTTTATTGCGCCTTTATTAAGCCCCACTGAAACAGAAAAAGAGCGCAACGCGATAGATGCGGAGTTTAAATTAAAAATAAAAGATGATAGCCGTCGGATTTACCAAGCCCACAAAGAAACGGTTAATCCTGATCATCCATTCGCTAAATTTTCTGTTGGTAGCCAACAAACATTAGCTGATCGTGAAACATGTATTAGCGATGAATTACGTCAGTTTTTTAATACCTATTATCAAGCACAATGGATGAGCTTAGTGCTTTGCTCGGATGCTGATATCACCACCATGGAGCGTTGGGTTACTGACTTATTTTGCGATATAAAAGGCACTGGCAAAGAAAAGCCCGCTATTGAAGCTGACCTCTATCGTCAACAAGATCTTTGTAAAGTACTGCACATTGAACCACATAAGCATATGCAAAAGTTGATTGTGAGTTTTGCTATGCCGAACATAGATGCGTTTTATCGCCATAAAACAGTGAGTTTTATTGCCCACTTACTTGGCTATGAAGGGGAAGGGTCGCTGTACTCCATTTTAAAAGAACAAGGTTGGATCAATGCCTTATCTGCCGGTGGCGGTATTAATGGCAGCAACTTTAAAGACTTTAATATCAGTATGGCCCTGACCGATGAGGGCATTGAATATTATGAAGACATTGTTGAAATGGTGTTCGAATATATTTGCCTTATTACTCAAAATACTGACAAGCTTCCTCGACTTTATCAGGATAAGAAAAACTTACTCAGCATTGCATTTGATAATCAAGAAAAAGCGCGATTAATAGATTGGGTTAGTAACCTAAGTATTAATATGCAGCACTACGATGAAGCTAGTTACGTGCAAGGTGATTATTTGATGGAGGGGTTCAACCAGCATGCGCATGATATGGCGATGCAATGGCTCACTCCGCGTAATATGCGTTTAGTACTCATTCACCCTGATGTAGAGCCTGAGCATAAAACAAAGTGGTATCATACGCCCTATCGTGTAGAAGCGCTTTCGAACTCATGGCTTGATGCACTAACTGAAATAAATACGCCTCTACCACAGATGCTATTGCCCACAGCAAATCCGTATTTAACAAAAGACGTAACCTTGCTCGATGTTGAGCACCCTAAAACGCAACCCACTTTATTGGTCAAAGAGCCAGGGTTTGATTTTTGGTTTAAGCAAGACAATACATTTCGGGTTGCCAAAGGTCACTTTTACTTAGCCATGGACTCTCATTTTGCAGTAAAAGATATAAAACACATGGCACTTACACGCTTATTCGCTGACTTATTTATGGATAGCGTCGCTGAGCAGTTTTACCCAGCAGAATTAGCTGGACTGAGCTATCATTTGACGTCACACCAAGGTGGTTTGACCCTCCATACCGCTGGTTTATCCTCAAGCCAACTAGCCTTAGTTGATGAATTGCTAAACGCATTATTTAATGTTGAGATATGCGCTAAGCGCTTTGCAGAGTATAAAAAACAGTTAGTTCGCCATTGGCGTAATAGCAATCATAATAAACCGGTAGGTGAGCTCTTTAGTGTTCTTGGGGCTAAAGTTATGCCGTGGAATCCGCAACCAGATCAGCTTGCCAATGCACTAAAAGATACTAGCTTTCATCAATTCAACCGCTTTAGAAAAGAGTTTTTTAATGCGCTACACGTAGAATCATTTTTACACGGAAACTGGCAAGAAAACGATGCGCTTGAGTTTCAAAAAGAAGTTGCTAACCACCTTGCTAAATCAGCAACTATTGAAGATTTAACCCGCCCATTGTGCCTACTAGATAAAGTGACTCGTATAGAACTTGAATTAAACTGCAACGACAATGCAATGGTCATTTATTATCAAGCAATGAGTGATGATGTAGACGAAAAAATAAAAATGATGGCGCTTAATCACCTTATCAATCAAGATTACTTCAATGAGTTACGTACGAAGCAGCAGCTGGGCTATCTCGTTGGCGCTGGGTACGCTCCTTTTAATACACGAGCAGGCATTGCATTTTATGTGCAATCGCCAGAGTATAGCCCATATACTCTGCTTGAGCGCCATGAAGAATTTATAACTCGTGCTGTTGAAAGTCTAAACCAGCTGGAAGCAGAACAATGGCAGATTCAGAAACAAGGCCTCAAAACGCATATTGCTGAAAAAGACAAAAATTTACGGCTGCGTTCTCAGCGTTTGTGGTTGGCAATAGGGAATCAAGATCATACATTTAATATGCAGAAAAAACTGCTAAGCGCTCTTGAAGCACTCACAATAGATGAAATTAAAGCGTATATCCGTGAAACCTTCAACGACGATCGCGCAAGATATGAACTACTAAGTCATCCTAAAGCGAAGAAACTTGCAAAAGATTCAGTTTCCTCGCATTCCCTTTGACACAACCAAGGCGTTCAATTAGATTATCAGGTGCAAATAGAAGAAGTGCATAATGATAATAAAAATAACGCTCAATCTAACATTACTTGTAAGCTTTGCTTTAAGCTTTAGTGCTCTAGCTAATAACGATCAAATGTTTGATCAAAAAACCTTACAACTTTATATACCCAGTGCATTTGTTGCACTGGTTTTGCCGTACCTGTTATTTACAATACACAGACTACGCCGCTCACGAAAACAGTTACGACTTTCAGAACACCGTTTAAAAAGTACTGTTGAAGGCAGTGGTGATACGCTTTGGGATTGGAACGTTAAAACGGGAGAAATGCTGCGTATCAACGACAAATATATGATGAACAGTGACACTCAAAAAAGTTTCCCCCCCAATAAATCACTCATCCACCCAAATGACTTACCCAGTGTAGAGCTACATTTAAAGCAACATTTTGCCGAACAAAGCGCTTTTTTTGAAGCCAGTTATCGTATAAAAGATAGCTTTGACCGATGGCGTTGGGTGCTCGACCGCGGAAAAATCATTGAAAAAGACGCCAACCTAAAACCCTTGAGAATGACGGGAACAGTTCGCGATATTACTCGTTTAAAGTCGACAGAAGCACGCCTTAATTTATTCGCAAAATGCGTAGAATCACTCACTGATGCGCTCGCAATCTATGATAGAAATTTTAATCTTGTAGATCTAAACCCCAGTTTTTTAAGCCAATTTGGCGGCACTCGAGAGCATTATTTGAATAAATCATTTTCTCTTGTGGGCTATGAAGATAGCTATATAGAAGAAATAAAAGACACAGTAAGACGCACTGAGCACTGGCAACAAGAAGTAAAGTTGCGTAACAGTGAGCGCAAAATGTTGCCTTTTGAAATTTCTATTGACGAAATTAAAAATGAATATAATCAGGTGTGCAACTACGTTGTTGTGTATTCTGATCTAACTGAACGCAAAAAAGCAGAGTCTCAACTGCACAATTTATCAAATAGAGACCGTACAACGGGCCTGCCCAATCGAAACTTGTTTTTTACCGACCTTAAAAAGTTAGCTAAAAAAGATGACCATCATGCTTTGCTAGTCTTTGACTTAGACAACTTTAAGAAAATAAATGATTCTCTTGGGCACCAGTTAGGCGACAGTCTACTCGCCAAGCTCGCAATGCGATTGAACAAACTTACCCGTGAGAAGGATGTATTTTATCGATTAGGTGGTGATGAGTTTGCATTGGTGATGTCAGGTACTAACGATATTCACACCATCACACGTATGGCTAAACAATTTTTGGCAGCCATTGCGACCCCTTTTAAAATGGCAGGACACGAATTAGTTATCACATCAAGCTTAGGCATCGTACTTTATCCTGAGGACGGTAACACCCCTGAACTACTTCTCAAAAATGCTGATACTGCAATGTATCATGCTAAAAAGAAAGGCAATAGCTACTTATTCTTCAATGACACCATGAATCGTCAAGCCGTAAAACGCTTACAAATTGAAAACCTGATGCGTTTTGGTTTAAAAGAAGATCACTTTGAAGTGTACTACCAACCTAAAATGAATATTCGCACCGGTAAATTTACCGGTATGGAAGCACTTGTTCGCTTTATTACACCTAAAAAAGGCATTATCAGTCCTGGGGTGTTCATCCCAATAGCAGAAGAAACAGGGCAAATAATTGAAATTGGTGAAGTTGTACTAAACAAAGCCTGTAGAGATGTAAAGGAGTGGCTCGATGCTGGCTTATTTAATGGCCGAGTTGCGGTTAACCTCTCTGCAAAACAGTTTAGCTTACCTGATTTAACCACACGTATTGATATCATTTTGCAAAAAAATGAACTCCCTTCGTATTTCTTAGAACTTGAAATAACGGAAGGTACGGTAATGGATGACCCACAAGATGCCATATCGATTATGCGCTCACTCAGCGCCCGTGGCATTCATTTAGCTATGGATGACTTTGGTACTGGGTATTCATCACTGGCGTACTTAAAGCAATTCCCTCTTAACACGTTAAAAGTAGATAAAGCGTTTATTGATGATATGGAAACAGAGCGTGGTCGCAATATGGTTGATTCAATCGTCACAATCGCTCACAACCTTGATTTGCATGTCGTTGCTGAAGGGGTAGAACAAGCCAAACAAATAACGATTTTAGAGCAGCTTAATTGCGAAACTATGCAAGGGTATTATTACTCAAAACCACTATCAAAAACTGAATTTACTGAGTTTTTGAAAAAGCAGTACAGCAACTCACAACCGAGTTTAATTCACCAAGCTTAAGGGCGCCATACGCACGCATTAGCGCCAACAGTGCGAAGCAAGGCTCTACGATAGTGAACGTTAAATAGATACCATGCTACAGGCCCGAGTAACCCTGCCAGTACAACCCAACGTTTAACAGGCATGCCCTTTTTATTCACGTCTAAATACATAATGGCGATAAACACGATGCTGATCACAATATACAAAGCCGGCCTCTTAATGATGGTTAATAAATGAGCGCGCAGTTTACCCAATCCCATGGCTGATTAAAAGTACTGGATATGAATAGCGGCTATTTTTTGCAATGATTGTATACCCAAGCCGCCTCAAGATGCGAGTTCCAGTGGGAGTTAAAAGTGATTTAGGCAAGGCATTGATTGCCAGTAATAGTGGTTCTATTGTTAAAA
>NZ_PDUS01000025.1:46630-47000 GCF_002723455.1 Pseudoalteromonas sp. 3D05
TGAATTCTGCATCTTGAGGTCGCTTGGGTATAAAACAAAAAAACCGACATTTAGTCGGCTTTTTAAACATTTATCGTGTCTTGTCCTGAAATGAGTTTACACATTTAGGACTTATTTATGAAGACCACCGAAACTAAAGGCACTAAGCGTACTCAACGAGATTATACATTGGGCTTTAAACTATCCATTGTTGAGCTGGTAGAAAAAGGCGACTTTACGTATAAACAAGCTCAAAAACACTATGGTATTCAAGGTCGCAGCACCGTTCTTGTATGGCTAAGAAAACATGGTAAATTAGATTGGTCTACACCAACTTATATGACCGATATGCCTAAATCAAAAGAAACCCCAGCACAAAAAATTAAACGTT
>NZ_PDUS01000012.1:0-648 GCF_002723455.1 Pseudoalteromonas sp. 3D05
TTGAATGGTGCTTGTTGCGTCAGCAAGTTTAACGCCTACGGGGTTAAATTTACTTGGTGGTAATAAGCGCTGTATTGAATTAAAATCTAGCCCTTAACTTTTTTATTGGTGTTGTGATGGCTAAAGATAAATACGCGCCAAAACCGTTGAACGATATTATGGCGGGTCTTAGTGGTCGCTTATCAAATTATGCGGGTAAAAGCCAAGCGCTCGATAAACAGCAAGCACTTTTAACTGAGTTTTTAAGCCCTAACTTGGCTGATAAGTGCAGAGTGAGTAATTACCGCGACGGTACATTGATGATTGAGGCTGTGTCAGCACCGATTGCACTTCGTTTAAATTATTTAAAAATGGATATGTTGTCACACTTTCGTGGTGCAGGGATGGCTGAGCTTGGGCAAATTAAAATTACCGCCAACCCGCAGTCAAGCCAACGATTAACTCAAAATAATGCCACAAAGCCTGCAAATAATACCACAGCAAAAAAATTGCCCATGAGTGAGCAAACGGCTGATTACCTTTCTGCTATTGCGCAAAATGCACCACCATCGCTCCGTGAGAAGTTAGAGCGCTTGGCTAAACATGGGAAAAAATAAACGCCTTGCTGAGTATCTTGAGTTTGCAGCAGTATTGAAGAACCTAGAACCT
>NZ_PDUS01000012.1:700-55752 GCF_002723455.1 Pseudoalteromonas sp. 3D05
CCTAGAACCTAGAACCTAATGTTCCCATATCGCTCTTGAATTTATTCTATTTACCTCCATATAAATCTAGTCGATATTTGTTGTGTCATTTGATTTAAAGTTATCTTTACGGCGTTTTTAAATTTTTTCGATTAAAAATGGCTAACTTTATCAACAGATAGTTCGTTGTATCGCAGAGTCTGGTATAGTGGCGCACGAGATAAATGCTGAAAATTACAGCGTTTATCAAAATTGCTAATTAATATGTTCTTTTTTATGAGCAGTATATTAATTAGTAATATTATCCCCATTGTTTGGGGGCATAAAATGGGTTAGTTGATGTTCAGCTAACAAAGAATACATTGTAACGGTTTTATCATGATATCTAATTTATTTACCAAGATTTTTGGTAGTCGCAATGACCGCACTATTAAAAATTTAAGAAAGACGGTCGCGCTAATCAACGCGCTTGAAACGCAACTAGAAGCGCTTTCAGACGAAGATTTAAAAGCCAAAACAGCAGAATTTAGAGAGCGTTACGATAACGGGCAAAGTCTTGATGACATTTTGCCAGAGGCATTTGCTGTCGTGCGTGAGGCGTCAAAACGTGTTAATGGCATGCGCCACTTTGACGTTCAGCTTTTAGGTGGCATGGTTTTACATCAAGGCCGCATCGCAGAAATGCGTACAGGTGAGGGTAAAACCCTTACTGCAAGTTTACCTGCTTACCTTCGTGGTTTAACAGGTAAGGGTGTTCACGTTATTACGGTGAACGACTACCTTGCTAAGCGTGATGCTGAAACTAACCGTCCATTGTTTGAGTTTTTAGGCTTAACAGTGGGCTGTAATGTACCAGGCATGATGCCACAACAGAAAAAAGAAGCGTACTCAGCAGACATTACCTACGGTACAAATAACGAGTTTGGTTTTGATTACTTGCGCGACAATATGGCGTTCAGTATTGATGAGCGCGTACAGCGTCCACTTTACTTTGCTGTCGTGGATGAGGTGGATTCAATCTTAATCGATGAGGCGCGTACTCCGCTCATTATTTCAGGGCCTGCAGAAGATAGCTCGCAGCTTTACACCGAAATTAACACCATTGTTCCTTTACTTGAATTACAAGAAAAAGAAGACGAAGAAGGTGTTGAAGGCGATGGCGATTTCACCATTGATGAAAAAGCAAAACAAGTTCATTTAACTGAACGTGGCCAAATTAAAGTTGAAGAATTACTTTCGGAGCGTGGCTTAATTGAAGAGGGCGATTCGCTTTATTCTGCAGGTAGCATTACGTTACTTAGCCACATTTATGCTGCGTTACGTGCTCATAAGCTTTATCAAAAAGACATTGATTACGTTGTTAAAGAAAACGAAGTAATTATTGTTGATGAACACACAGGCCGTACAATGGAAGGTCGTCGTTGGTCTGAAGGTTTACACCAAGCTGTTGAAGCAAAAGAAGGTGTAAAAATTCAAAACGAAAACCAAACGTTGGCATCAATTACCTTCCAAAACTATTTCCGTATTTACGATACCCTTGCAGGTATGACAGGTACTGCAGACACTGAAGCATTTGAGTTTCAGTCAATCTACGGTTTAGATACTGTTGTTATGCCAACTAATAAGCCAATGATCCGCGACGATCGTGCTGATTTAGTGTATCTAACACAAGATGAAAAATACGAAGCAATTTTAGTTGATATTAAAGATTGCCAAGAGCGTGGGCAACCAGTGCTTGTTGGTACTATCTCGATTGAAAGCTCTGAGTATTTATCGCAGTTTTTACGTAAAGAAAAGATCAAGCACAACGTACTAAATGCAAAGTTCCACGCGCAAGAAGCCGATATTGTATCTGATGCTGGTTTACCAGGCACAGTAACCATTGCTACCAACATGGCAGGTCGTGGTACAGATATCGTACTCGGTGGTAACTGGAACAGCGAAGTTGAAAAGCTGGATAACCCAACTGACGAGAAAATAGCTGAAATCAAAGCTGCGTGGCAAATTCGTCATGATGCTGTAATTGCAGCGGGTGGTTTACATATTATTGGTACTGAACGCCATGAGTCGCGACGTATTGATAATCAGTTACGTGGTCGTTCGGGTCGTCAGGGTGATGCTGGTTCAAGCCGTTTCTACCTTTCGATGGATGATGCGCTAATGCGTATATTTGCTGGTGAACGCATGACTAACATGATGCGTAAACTCGGTATGCAGCGTGGCGAAGCCATTGAACATCCATGGGTAAACCGTGCTATCGAAAACGCTCAGCGTAAAGTAGAAGCGCGTAACTTTGATGTTCGTAAACAATTACTTGAATACGATGATGTAGCAAACGATCAACGTCGTGTTGTATACGCACAGCGTAATGAATTACTTGTTGAAGGTGATATTTCTGAGACAATTACGGTAATTCGTGGCGATGTACTTAACGGTATGATTGACCAGTACATTGCACCGCAAAGCTTGGCTGAAATGTGGGATATCCCGGGTCTTGAAGAACGCTTAAAACAAGACTTCTTATTGGAACTGCCAATTTCGCAATGGTTAGCTGACGACAGCAAGCTATACGAAGAAAAATTACGTGATCGTATTGAAGAAGCGGTTACTAATGCCTATAAGGAAAAAGAGCAGCAAGTTGGTGAGTCTGTTTTACGCCAGTTTGAAAAAGCAATTATGCTACAAAGCTTAGATCAGCATTGGAAAGATCACTTAGCTGCGATGGATCACCTACGCCAAGGTATTCATTTACGTGGTTATGCGCAAAAGAATCCAAAGCAAGAATATAAGCGTGAGTCATTTGAGTTGTTCTCTGAAATGCTTGAAAACCTTAAAGTTGATGTTGTAGGCATTTTAAGTAAGGTTCAAGTGCGTGCAGAAGAAGATGTTGAAAAAGTCGAAGAGCAACATCGCCGCAGTGAAAATGCGCCTCGTCAGTACCAGCATGAAGAAGCTGAGCACGTGGGTGGTGAAGCACCAGCAGGTGCTACAGTATCAGCCCGTACGGAGCCAAAAGTAGGCCGCAATGAGCCATGCCCATGTGGTTCTGGCCAAAAGTTTAAACAGTGTTGTGGTAAATTAAAGTAACCCTAGTTTAAACGTTGAAAAAGCGACGCATGCGTCGCTTTTTTGTTTTTAAATTAAGGGGAAAGGTTAAAGGGGAAAGGTACTAGGTTCTAGGGAAGTAACTAGGAGCTAGGCGCAATTCTTTCTTCTTGGTGCGGCTATTAAGCTGTTTTTGCGTCAGCAAGCTTAACGCCTACGGGTGTTAAGATTAATTTCGGGGTTAATGTTTTATTTGTAGGCGAGTGGCTTGCCACCGCGTTTTTAAAGATTTTAATGATGTTTGTTTTGCGTCAGCAAGCCTGATGTCTATAGCTTTTTTATAATTAAAGAAAAAGGGTGTCCAATGACCAAAAAAATTGTCCATGTAGCTGTTGGTGTGATCAAGGCAGGTAATACATTATTTATCTGCAAGCGACCTGACGACAAGCACCAAGGGGGTTTGTGGGAATTTCCAGGTGGTAAGGTAGAAAGCGGTGAGAGTGTGTTTGAGGCCCTTAAACGTGAATTACACGAAGAGGTTGCGCTTACTATAAACAGCTCAAGCGAACTAATGGTCATAGAGCATGACTATGGTGATAAATGTGTAAAGTTAGATGTGCATTTGGTCACAGATTTTAGTGGTGATGCTCATGGCGCTGAAGGCCAAAAAAGTGCGTGGGTTGAAATAGCCAAACTAGATGAATACAACTTTCCAGCCGCTAATGTTGATATAATCAATAAGCTTAAGTCACTTGGCTAAAGCATAGGTTTACAAGGTTAAAGCGAATAAGCCACAAGTTAAAAGTTACTTGTGGCTTTAAATTTATTTATAAATATTCAAACACTTTGATAACGCGCTCTACGCCAGATACGTTTCGAGCGATATTCACAGCAGCATTTGCCTCTGCATCACTTACTAAGCCCATCAAAAAAACTTCGCTGTTTTCAGTTACCACTTTAATGTTATTACTACTGATGTTTTCAGCAGTGAGTAACTGAGTTTTAACTTTTGATGTTAACCACGAATCATGTGTTTTCGTACTAATACTGATATTAGAGCCAATTCTAATTTGGTTGTGAATTTTACGAATGCCTTGAATGTTTTCAACCGCTTGCATGGCTTCGTTTTTCATTTCTTGCGTGGCTACTTGGCCAATCAGCAATACAATCCCGTTAACACTAATGGCGTTGAGGTTTGCGTGATCTTTTAAGCGCTGTACGTCGTTGATGGCAATACCACTTTTAATTTCAATGTTACTGTCGTCAATCTGTGAGCCGATGGTACGGCGATCATTCGCGGCTGTTACGGCGCCTGCGGTACCAACCACAACAGCAGCGGCACAACCTTGCAGCAATAAAACGGTACTAATAATAATAAGAGACTGCTTGAGCATTAACTTTCATCCTGCGGAAATAGGGTTAAATCAATAAGCTCACTTAAACAATGTAAATTTACTAAGTGAGATTCAATAATACGACTTGGACGTTTTGAGGGAACACGTATTTCTACATCATTAGCGCCTAACAACCCCACGAGTTCACCTCCGTCATCGCCTACCATAACTATGACCTTCATATCTTTGGTAAGTGCAGCTTCGACGGCAGAAATTATATTTTTTTCATTCCCATTGCTGGCTAACACCAACAATAAATCACCTTGGTGTGCAAAAGCTCTAATTTGACGCGCGAATGTCTCGTGGTCTTCACTTTGGTTGTTTTGGCCTAAGTTAATGTGCTCCTGCGAGAGTGCAATTGCTGGCAAGCACGGGCGTTCAGTTTCGTAAAAGTTGATAAGTACGCCAGCCATGTGCTGTGCAAGCATGTGACAACTTGCAGTGCCACAACAAATCAACTTATTACCATTAATAAGGCTCTGTGCAATAGTAAATGCAGCGGATTCCAATGCGCTTGGTAGTACTTCACCTGCCGCAATTTGTACTTGAATGCTTTCTTTAAAAATTTCTTTTATAGTGTCTTGCATATTAAAATACGTTTTTTATCCAATTAAGTTGTTGCGATGTGTCGCCAGTTATTGCGACAAAATCGATTCTTAGCGGCTGGTTTGTTAGCTTTTTTGCCGCTAAATAATGATAAATAGTGCGCTTTAGACGCTGTTGCTTTTGTTTTCCTAACGCATGAATAGCGCCGCCTTTTACTTTACTACTGCGAAATTTAACTTCAACAAACACCAAAGTGTCTCCGTCACGCATTATCACATCTAGTTCACCATAGGGGCAGTTATAATTTCGCTCTATGGGAATTAACCCTTGCTGTTGTAAATATTTTTGAGCTTCTAGCTCGTAGTATTGACCTTTTTCTCGGCTATTTTGCCACAGCTGCTTAAACCACGACATGACAACATCCTTGTTGGTATTAGTACATTATTCACCGCTTGCAACTTGCATAAACAAAGGCACAGGGGCTTGTGTTTTAAGTTTTACAGGCTTTATTTGCTTATCTTTATATTGCGCCCAATTTAATTGACGATTAATTTGGCCGTCACTGGTAATACTCAATTGGCCGGTTAAACCTGCATACTGTTTTCCAGGAAACACTCTCAGCTGGTTTAGATCATCAAGTAAGGCGACTGAATCGTACGCCATCGCGAATAAACGCTGGCTAATATCTACTTGCTCAGGCCACAGTGAGTTATATTGTTGACGCAGTGTCTGATTTGCAATTTGACCACTTAGCATCCAAGGTAACTCAGTAAAATATAGACCATCAAGGTCACCTTTGTCAGTTCTATCTATTTGCTTACTATGACTTTTAGAGCTTGCATAAAGAGGAATACGATCGGCAAAGGTACTCACGTTCACATCTAAATAGGGTTTTATTAAGCGTGTTTCAGTCGCATCACCTAAGATATAAATTACATCGATATCTCTGCGCGAACGCGTTTCGCTTTCTACTTCTGTTTTAAATAATGCTTTCACACCTTTTATACGCTCTTTAGACTCAGCGACTTCGAGCAAACCTTTGATTGTATTTGGCATGTCTTTTTTGTCTTTATAAAGACCTACTTGCGGTTGGGTTTCGCTGTAGCGCTGCCATTGAACATTAAAGTAATCAACCAAGCGTTGACCAGCACTGGTATCTGGTGCAAGAAGCATAGGCTTTTGATAGCCCTGCGCTAAAAAGTGTTCTAACGCTTGTTGTACTTCATGCTCTGGGTTTAATGCAAAAAAGTAATGTTGAGCTGAAGTTCGCTCGCCTTCAATCGCGTTTAAATGCAACGTAGGGTAGCTTTTCAACGATTGCTCGTTTGTCAGTTTATCTATATTTACTTTAAGTAGCGGGCCAATTACAAAGTTGGGCTGAATTTCATTTAGTTTGGCGTTAATTTCTGATGTGCTTAGCATTTCATCAATAAAAGTGGTTTCATTTATTTCACTATTATCGAGCGCACCTAGGATGCCGGCTTTTAATGCATCACCTAATCGTTCATTTGCACCTGACTGGGGGAGTAATACTACTAAACGTTTTATATTTAGCGGCTCAGCTGCTAGCAGTTCTGCGTCTTTCTCTGGTAAAACCGCCGATGCAGGGTGGCCAGGGTAACGTCTTTGCCAGTTGTTGATTGCTTGGTCGAGCTCAACCGGTGCCCCCGAATATACTTGGTGGTATAACGCTAAATTAACCCAGCCTTGTTGAACAACCGAGCCACGATTAAAGCGTTCTAAAGCATAAGAAGATAGCTGCTGTAAGTTTTGCCATAGCGCTTGGTTTAAACTTGGAATAGTTAAATTACTTTTGCTAGCTGTTTCAGATGCTTTAAAAAAATAAGGCACGGCTTTTTTCGGTAACTCTTGTGATGTATACACACTGCCCGTTAAATATTGGTGCCACGCATAGTGCTCAGCTTGAGTAAGCTGGTTATTTAAAGTAGCTAGCATTTCGAGCGCTAAGCTGTTTTTGCCTTGTTGTTTTTGCGCAAATGCGATGTAAAGTTTGTTTTGAATTTGATCAACGCTGGGGGTTTGTTCAAGGTCAGTGCATATTTGCTCTAATAATGGCCAGCGCTGCTCTGTAATGGCAGCATCGCGTGCGCTATAAAGCAGCTGAATTTTATCTGCACCTTGGCGATTTAAGGCAAGTTGGTACATTGAGCGTGCATCAGTTGCTTGAATTTGTGCCGAACTATTCGCTGAACTAAGGTTTTCACTGGTTTTAGTCGGTTTTTCGGTTGTACTACAGGCCGATAACCCTGACAATATGATTAATAGACTAACAAGTTTAAGTCGCACAATGATTTCCCAATACGTTAACGCGATTTGCTTATATTACTGACTGACGCAGGAGACCTCAATGTTAAATGAGGAGAATTCAGATAAAATCGGCACTCTTTACATCGTTGCTACCCCAATTGGCAATTTTGACGACTTAAGCCAGCGCGCAATTGCGACACTATCTCAAGTTGACTTAATCGCTGCTGAAGATACACGCCACACTGGCAAGTTGCTCAGTCACTTTGGTATTAAAGCTAAAACCTTTGCTTTGCACGACCATAATGAAAAACAAAAAGCGCAGCAAATTATTGACCAGCTAAATCAAGGGTTAAATATTGCATTAGTTTCAGACGCAGGTACTCCGTTAATAAGCGACCCAGGCTATGCAGTGGTAAACTTATGCCGTGAACAAGGCGCGCATGTCACACCTGTGCCAGGTGCATGTGCTGCAATTACGGCAGTGTGCTGCTCAGGACTACCCACTGATCGTTTTCAGTTCATTGGTTTTACTCCAGCTAAAAGTAAAGCGCGCCAAGATTTTTTCATTGAAGCAGTAAATTCAGGCATTACCAGTATTATGTATGAAAGTACGCACCGTATAATGGCCAGCCTCGATGATTTAGAGAGTGCCCTTGGTAGCGAGCAACAGGTGGTATTTGCCAAAGAGCTAACCAAAACCTTTGAAACCTTTTTTAATGGTACGGTAGCTGAGCTCAAGCAATTTTTAACAGATGACCCAACCAAGCAACGTGGTGAGATAGTATTGATGCTGCCAGGCAAACCAAAGCTAGTTGACGACATTCCACCCGAAGCACGTAAAATGCTTGCGCTACTTGAAAGCGAAATGCCAATGAAAAAAGCCTGCGGCATTGTGGCTGATTACTTTGGTATGAAGAAAAACGCTTTATATAAAACAATTATTGACGAAAAAGGTTAATTCTTTACTGCACGTAGCATCAAGCTCAGGTATACTGCGCGCCGAGTCAGCCAAGATAATCGCTGCCTGCAACGAAAATGCGCAGGGGGAGGAAAGTCCGGGCTCCACAGGGCAGAGTGCCAGCTAACGGCTGGGGGGCGTGAGCCCACGACAAGTGCAGCAGAGAGGAGACCGCCAACTTCGGTTGGTAAGGGTGAAAGGGTGCGGTAAGAGCGCACCGGGCCGCTAGTAATAGTCGGTTGCAAGGTAAACTCCACTCGGAGCAAGACCAAATAGGGTTCCTTATGGCGTGGCCCACGTTGGAACCGGGTAGGTTGCTTGAGCCATAGAGCGATTTATGGCCTAGACGAATGATTATCGCTTTCTTCGGAAAGAACAGAACCCGGCTTATAGGCTGACTCACTCATTCAATAAAAAAGCCCGCAGTTAACGCTGCGGGCTTTTTTGTGTTTGAAGTTAAATGATATTACTGCCTTGCTCTGGATCGCGAGATTTTTCTGCTTGTTCTCGTATTTCGCCGGTGTCACTGCTGACATCATCAACACTTGATGCAGTAACCTGTGAAGTATGCGGTTTTTTTGCCGATGAAGGGGGATTTCCTGTTTGACGAGACTCGCTTTTAGCTGGGTAAATATCTTCACCTTGGCTATTGAGTAATACACGTTCGCGGGCGTCATCTGGCATACTAATGCCGTGTTCAGTAAACTCATTAATTAACTCACGCATTAATTGCGAGGCGACTTTTAATACACTGTGTTCTTCACTGTTGACCCAAAAGTAAATAGTAAAATTGAGCGTTGCCGAGCCTAAATCATTAATTAGCACTTGCGGGGTAGGATCATTTAATACTGCATTCTGATTACCAATGATTGTTAATGCCAACTGCTGGGCACTCTTTGTATCGTTATCGTAGCCAATACCTAACGTAAAGCTGCCGCGCATTTTTGGGTTTGCGGTTAGATTTTTAATCGTGTTTTTGTATACGGTGGCGTTGGGGATTTGAATGTGGTTGCCGTCAAAATCGACCAGCGTTGTGGCGCGTGCGGTGACCTTTTTTACAACACCTAAATGACCATTCACTTCAATGACATCATCGATTCTAAATGGTCGTTGCACACTCAGTAGTAAGCTAGAGATAAAGTTTTCAGCAATGTCTTTAAATGCAAATCCGAGTATTAAACCAAGTAGCCCTGTACCACTCATTACAGCGACTGCAAACTCGGTTAACCCCGCCAAGCGAAGAAAAATATACAAGCCAAATAAAATGATAAGGGTACTTATAAAACGCCTTACTACCAAATGAAGTAAGCGACTTTCACTAACATACCCTAAAGGTTTTAGAAGCAGGTAAGACAAAGGGCGGGCAACAAAATAACAGCATGTGACAGCTAAAATACCTAATAAAATAGCGGGTAGCATTTGCCCTGCGGCGTGTAAAAACTGCACGACTTGACTTTGGATGACAGCGACAGTGGATTGCCAAGAATACGCAGCCGATGCTGCAGAGGTATCTTTAGATGCGAATGTAACAATTTGATTTAAAATAACATATAAATTATTCACTGACTGTCCTTGTACTTTCTAACGTTTAATCTTAAGCGATATCTTTGCAATTAAAAGGCCAGTGTTACTTGGCAGGTATATTGCTGCGTTTTTAGTAAGTTCATTTGCAATGTATTTAAATGTAGAGCAACCCGCTGCTATTGCGAGTGGCATTATGTAGAGAGTAAATTATGGCAAAAAATAAATATGGTTATCGGGCAGATTCACCTAGTAAAATCCCTTTACGCGGCTGGTGGAGCATTGTAAAGCGCGTGTATGCAAATTCATCAAGAGATAACTTGTCGTTTGTGGCAGCAGGCGTTGCATTCTATGCATTGTTAGCTATTTTTCCCGCCATTGCAGCGTTAGTCTCTGTGTATGCTTATTTTTCATCTCCGGCTGAGATTACAGCTCATTTAAGTCAATTTATTACCTTGATACCGCCCAGCACGCGTGAAATCATCTTGCAGCAAGTAACCGATGTAAGTCAAAAATCACAAGCGACTTTAAGCTTCAGTGCGATCAGCACATTAATTTTGGCGGTGTGGAGTAGTAGCAAGGGCTCTCAAGCACTAATAACTGCGTGCAATATTACTTATCATGAGAAAAATAAACGTCAGTTTTTAATTGCGTTATTAATGAGGTTTGTATTTTCTGTTGGCGCAATTATGGTTGCTGTGATCGCCTTGTTGATCATTGGTATTTTACCCGTTGTTTTAAATTTAGTTGGACTTACACAAGGTGTGGATCTTGTAATACAACTAATATCATGGCCATTTTTAGCAGTGATATTTAATGTTGCATTGGCGTGCCTATACCGTTATGCACCGCATCGCCGTGAGGCAAAGTGGCGATGGGTTACACCGGGTTCATTGTTTGCGACTGTATTGTGGATTTTGGCGTCTGTCGGGTTTTCATTTTATGTCGCTCAATTCTCCTCCTATAACGAAACGTATGGATCACTAGGCGGTGTTGTTATCATGCTGATGTGGCTATATTTAAGTGCGTACATGATTATTTTTGGCGCAGCTTTTAATGCCAGTATTGAGCAGCAAACATTATGTGATAGCACTAAAGGTGATGACAGTGAGTTAGGTGAAAGGGGCGCTTATGTGGCCGACACCCTTACAAAACGTCAAAAAAAGCAGCACGCCAATAAAACGGATGCAGATGATTAAGACTTATAACCTAAGCCGCAGCATTTTTGTTACCTACATGGGTGTAGGAAAGGGGCGTAAGCAGGACGCGCAAGCATTGCTCGTTTTGACTTAGCCCACTAGGGTACAAACCTCGCGCGCGATTAAATCGCTCCTAGTATGAACAAATTTTAATCCGCTAAGGGTCAACTGACCCTCGCTATTAATTGTGTTGTTTATTCACTAAAGCAATGAATTCTTTCTCAGGCAATGGTTTTGAAAACAAGTAGCCTTGCCCATAGTCACAGCCTAGTTGCAGCAATAAGTGGTGCTGTTCGCGAGTCTCAATTCCTTCTGCAATTACTTTTAAATTAAACTGATGAGCCATATTGATTAAGGCTTTACACAGAGCAAGTTGCTGATTCCCTTCTTTGATATCATCAACGAAGCATTTGTCTATTTTTAAATAATCGGCATCCATTTGCTGTAAATAAGCGAGGGACGAGTAACCCGTACCAAAATCATCGAGCGCCAGCTCCATACCTGAACGCTCTAATGATTTAAGGCGCTGTTGTGTTAGAGGCTCTTGTGAAATCATCAGGCCTTCAGTGATTTCTGCTACGATAGCATTGAGAGGTAAATTGGCTTCGTGCAGTAGCTGCGGCCATTTATCTATGCCACTGTCTAAGCAACTGAACTGCACAGGGGATACGTTAACACTCAATTGAAAGCTGTTATCGATGCTGCGAAGAGTTTGCAGTGTTTGCAATGCCTTGGTAAATGCGAACTGACCAAGTGGATTGATGTATCTTGACTCCTCAGCAAGTGGAATAAATTGGGCTGGGCTAATAAGTCCTTGAACTGGGTGTTGCCAGCGCATTAATCCTTCAGCTTTGTGGATTTTCTCGGAGCTAAGATCGACAATTGGCTGATAATAAAGTTCGAATTCATGCTGCTCAATCCCGTAGCGCATGCTTTTTAGTAATTCCATTCTATGCTGTGCTTGTTCACGCAGTTTTAAACTGAAGAACTCGTAGCAATTGCGACCATTTTGCTTGGCTTGGAACATGGCCTGATCCGCGGCCTTGAGTAGTTGCTCACATGAGTCGCCATCCGTGGGGGCAATCGCAATACCGATACTCGCTGCAATAAAGATTTCTTCTTCTTCAAGCAGAAATGGTTGCGACATAGCTTGAAGTAGATCTTTAGCTACTTTTTTAATGTGATCTTCACTGATAATTTTTGTGTGCACGATAACAAATTCGTCACCACCAATTCGGGCCATAAAATCAATATCTTGATTTGTTTCATGTAGCCTGTGCGCAATCATTTTAAGTAATTCATCACCATAAAAGTGGCCTAATGTATCGTTAATATCTTTAAAGTGATCAAGATCCAGCAACATGATAACCAGCGGCGAATCTTTACTGTAATTTTTACTCAATCGTTGATTTAATCGGTCCTTTAACTCAACTCTGTTAGGCAAATTGGTTAAATGATCAAAGTGTGTTTGATGCCATATTAATTCATCAGCTGCTTTTTTTTCTGTGATATCTGTAAAAATAGCCACGCGACGGTGAGGGTTGCCGTATTCGTCATAAACAGTATCTATCGTTAGCCATTCAGTAAAAAGCTCACCATCTTTTCGTCTATTTTGTATTTCACCTTGCCAACGACCTGACTGCTCAATCATTTGCCACATTTCTTTGTAGAAAGACTTTTTGTGTCTTCCTGAATTTAAAATGGAAATGGGTTTACCCAGTACTTCGTCTTTACGGTATTGAGTGACCTCGCAAAAAGCAGGGTTAACATCCAATATAATGGCATTCGGATCGGTGATAACCATACCTTCACTGCTATTTGCATAGACTAAAGAGGCAAGGTTAGAGGCTTTTTCAGCATGTTTTCTAGAGGTGATATCTTGGAGTACCAGAGTGTATTCGTTGCTATTAGGTTTAGCGCTAATTCTTACCTCGTAAACGTGCTTTGGATTCTCATCTGAGTCTTGTAATTCAAATTGCGCTGTCTCTTTGCCTGTCGGTAAGTTTTGTAGTAATTGTTTGCTTTTCTCTTCGTCGAGTAAATCGCGTAAATGCAGTTTGGAATTAGCATAAACAGGTTTATTTAAGCGTGAAACTTGCCCCCCTAAATTAAGCACATCACCATGAATATTAATACGGATATAAATATCAGGTAATGCACTGAGTAAGCTACTTAACTCGCTATGCTGGCGCTTTACATGTGCTTCAGCGGCTAAGCGTGTTTGCGCCATTTCTTCGAAGTGTTCGTATAGAGAGTTGAGCTCAGGGCTTTTTAGGCTAAATTGCTTTGGTAGATATCCTTTGGCAAGCTCTTGAATGGCGCAAGTTAGTTGCTTTAATGGGGTAAGTATTGCTTTTTTTAATCGCAAGTGAGCAAACACACACATTATCGAAATAATTATAATGAACGTGATTAGGGCATTAATAAAAAGCTGGTTTGCATTTTCAATGTCTTTATCAAAAGGGATAGCAATATAGGCATTGAGCGTGTTATTTACTTCATCTTTGTACATTTGTTGTTTATGGAGTACGTGATTAACGCCGTTAAAATCAACAATGTTGTTAAAGCCTGATGTTGCATCACTGAAACCGTATTCGCTGATGTTTTTGCCAAACCTTTTTGCATCATAGGGGGAATTAGCCAAAACCCGGTTGTGGCTGTCGGTAATTATCGCAAGCGTGCCTTGAGGAAGGTGAAAGCTTGCCAGTTTTTTACTCCACCAATCCAAAGTAATAACACTCACAACTACGCCGTAAGGAGTCTGATTTTCATCAAGCAGTGGGTATGCAAAATTAACTGTGAGGGTATCTAAACTTCGATCTTTTTGAAAAAAACCGATCGCAAAATCTTTCGTAGCAAGGGCGTTTTTAAAATATTGACGATCACTAATATTGATGTTCTTGTTCATACCACTTAATAAACAGCGTGGCTTTCCTGTTAAATCAATGATCCCAATATTGGCTATTTCCAGGTTAAGCGCACTTATTTTTTTTAAATAGGCTGGGCATCCCTTTTTTAGTGGGGCTGAAAAATCATCTAATCTTGCAAGTTGAACAGTAAAATTTTTTACTTCATTTAATAAGCCTGCTTGCTGTGTAGTAAGTTGCTGTGCAATAGCAAGTGCTTGCATACGGCTTTCTTTGAGTACATTTTCTTTTGCATACCAAAGGCTAAACAAAATAGCCACAATGCCAGGTAGGCTTAATAAAATGAATAAGCGATAAAGACGAGTTTGTAATGATAAAGATAAGATAACGATACTCTTTATTATTTTCATTTGGTGCAAAATTGTATCTAAAAAACTAAAAAATAACCATATAATATATAAGGCTATTTACCATTCTGTTTAAACGAATGATTGATACTATTTTATGCAATGGTTGTTTTTCGTTTATGTGCATATTATTAATCATAGTTAAGCATATGAGAGCAATCATGCAAATATTAAATATCCTATCAAGTTACGCTACCAGTGATGGTGATGGAGTCAACATTAGCCGTATTCCTGGGTTTGATGGCAAGCACCTAAACCCTTTTTTAATGATTGATGAATTAAAGTCGAACGATCAAAATGATTTTATGGGTGGGTTTCCTGCACACCCGCACCGCGGGGTTGAAACTTTTACCTATATCATTAAAGGTGGTTTTGAACATCAGGATCAAATGGGGAATAAAAAAGCTATTCGTGCGGGAGATGTACAGTGGATGAGTACAGGCTTTGGGGTTATTCACAGTGAAATGCCACTGGCAGATGCAAAAGAAGGTATGCACGGCTTTCAAATTTGGCTCAATATGCCAAGCGCAGATAAGTTAAGAGCGCCAAAATACCAAGACACAACAACTTCGCCTGCACCCGTGAAGCAAGATGAGCAAGGCGTTAAGTTAACTGCATTAGCAGGCAGTTGGCAGTTTGCTGATGAGCAGCAAATTTCAAGTCTACAAGATTTAGCGGCTAATGGCATGTTGGCTGATGTGACATTACCGGCAAATACTCAGTTTACACATGCGCCTTTAGCTCAATCAAAAGTTATGATTTATGTTCATACAGGTGAAATTGATACGGAGCAAGCGGGAACGGTTAAAGCTGGGAGCTTGCTTATTTTACAGCCAAACAGTGCAATTGCTTTTAGCTCAAGCAAGGGCGCGGGTGTATTGTTGCTTGCGGGTGAGCCGCTTAACCAACCAATTGCACACATGGGACCGTTTGTTATGACTACCCAAGCTGAGTTGCAACAAGCCGTTCGAGATTATCAATCCGGTAAATTTGGTACATTATAGGAGATTATTATGGGCTTACTTGTCGATGGTCAGTGGCATGATAAATGGTATGACACTGATAATAACCAAGGTGAATTTAAACGTGAAGCAGCTCAACTACGCAATTGGGTGACACCTGATGGCAGTGCTGGAAAAACAGGGGACGCTGGCTTTAAAGCTGAAAAAGGACGCTATCACTTGTATGTGTCACTTGCGTGTCCATGGGCACACCGTACGCTTATATTTCGTCATTTAAAAGGGCTTGAAGATTACATTAGCGTATCTGTTGTAAGCCCTGATATGCTTGAACATGGATGGACATTTGATAAATCTAATCACAGTTCGGGTGATGATTTATTCGATAAAGCTTATATGCATCAAATTTATACAGCGCATAAAGCTGATTATTCAGGCCGCGTGACTGTTCCTGTGTTGTGGGATAAAAAGACCAATCGTATTGTCAGTAATGAGTCTGCCGAGATTATTCGTATGTTTAACTCAGCATTTGACGGATTAACCGGGAATACCATGGATTTCTATCCGCATGAGTTGCGCTCTCAAATAGACGAGGTAAATGACTTTGTTTATCACAACATCAATAATGGGGTATACAGAGCTGGGTTTGCGACGACACAGCAAGCATACACTGACGCTTTTGATGATTTATTTAGCGCGCTTGATAGCATAGAAGCTCGCCTAGAGAATAACCGTTATTTAGTGGGGGATACGCTCACTGAAGCTGATTGGCGTTTATTCACGACTTTAATCCGATTTGATAGTGTGTATGTTGGTCACTTTAAATGTAATTTACGCACCATTGAAAGCTACCCTGCAATGAGTAATTACTTGCGTGAGCTATATCAAATTGCTTCAGTAAAGGAAACGGTTGATTTTTATCATATTAAACGTCATTACTATTTTAGCCATACAATGATTAACCCAACGCAAGTAGTACCCAATGGTCCTTATATAGATTATCAAGAGCCACATAATCGAAATTAAATAAAAGAGCTACGAGCATTCATTGTTCGTAGCTTTTCATTACCTTGGTGATGGTATCAATACCAAACATCACTTTTTGTACAAATGATTCAGCGCTTTTAACTAAATTAAAGTTAGGATGTTGAGACCAAATTGCTTGTAACTTGTTGTCGATTAATATGGCTTGTTTGTCAGATTCGTTTCGTACGGGGTTATTGCTATGAATGCTTTGCCCTGATTTAGCTGCTGTTTCAAAAAAAATCACAGCGTCGTATTGTGTAAGTTCTGTTTGCAAATCCGTGTTAAGGCAATCAAAAAAATCGCTAGTTTCATCAGGCCAATAAGCTAAACCATCTAAACTACCACGGTCACACAGCATTAAGCGGTTTGGGTGTTCGGTACGTTGAATATGTTCTAGATTTTTTTGTAGATTGAATATGGCTTGCTGATGGGATTTTATAAGGTGTGGTTCGTTGTTTCGTTTGATCCCTCCGCTAAATAACATAGTCGCGGATTCAGGGACTACCACTATTTGTTTAGAAAACTCTCGGCGTAATAAATCAATTGCTGTGGTTTTCCCGCCGCCAGGACCACCTGTTAATACGATGCGCTTTTTCAATTTATTTAACTCATACACAAATGTAATAACTGTACGTTAATGAAATAAAGTAAAGATGAGAAGCCTAAATAGACACTTTACTGATGCGGATCATATAAAATAGCTGAATACTGGATAATAAACCTATCTCTAGCAATATTTATAATGCTTTTCGTTGCAATGAATTATTAAATTCAATTCGCTAAAGCTAAAATCTCCAACTGAAAGTGATTAACAATGTTTGTCCTCTAATACCATTTTAGTTGGTGCATACTTTAGCTATGGCTCAGGTTAAATAAACCGTAAAAGCCAAGTAAACTTACTGAGCTTACTCAGTTTACTTTGGTTTGAGTCATTGTTTTTCAATGCTTGGTAACCTGCCCCAGCTGTAAATGCACTGGCAATACCAACGTTGGTAACTGCGAAGCGTTTAAGCCGGTAGTTTAAGGCTTGGTGATGCTGACGCTTGAGCTCGTCGCGAAAATCCATTTTTTCAGTGAGTTCTTCCACCCTTTGCTGTGGCTTATTAACGAAGTAATCAATGATCATGAGTCATCCTTATTAATATTTAATAGCTGACGAAGACTGCGAAGCGATTTATCGAACCCGATTTTACCGCTGATATACCCTATATTTTTCCAAAGCCAAGTAAGACAAAGAAGCTGTAATGCAATCAAAGAACCCGCTGTTAACCACAAAGATTCGCTGAAGGCGAAAATAGCGATGCCTATTGTTGCAAGTAACCCAGCCCAAAGCAGCACTAACCCGCCGGCAAAACATACCAACAAAATAATGGTAAGCGCTAGTGAGCGTGTTGAAAGGTGCCATTCGGCAGCTGCAATGTTTTTACAGGTCTTAGCTTGTGAGTGATAATCACTGTAAAGTTGCTTGGAATAATCTGAAATCTTCTCGAGGTGAACTTGCCACTGGTCAGCCGTATTAGGTTGATCAGTGGCATGTTGCTGTTTCTCACTTGCGTGTTGAGAATGAGACATGATTGAGCTTACTTACGGTTAAATAATGCAGTGACTAACATGCCGGCAGCAAATGCGATTCCTGCTGTTGCAAGCGGATTCTCAGAGGCTAGTTGGCGTGTTTTACCACTGTACTGTGTGATTTTTTCGCGGGCAATTTGCTGCTTCTCTGACAGTGTTTCAGCAGAGCTAGTAGCACCTTCACGAATACTTTGTTCTGCGGTTGCGGCTCTTGTTGATAATGCGTCAACTGCGCTGTGTGCAGCAGAGGTTGCTTTTTCTGTAAGCGGAGCTTCGCTTGTTGGTAAAGTAGGATCTACTTTACTGTTAGTTGAAACTGACGCTTTTGAGTTTGTAGCTGCTGTAGCCATAATATTCCTTCCTTAAATAATTAAAAACAAGTGTGTCTAATTACCAGCAGTTTCCATACCAATAAACTAAGTTGTTTATATTCAGTTGCTTATGATTTTTTGTTGTAAGATTGCTAATATTTTAAAACTTTTAACAGTAATAATTACAGGTCGATTAAGTAATCTTTACAACAGATAAAATCGGTACGTTAATGAGGTTGATTATTTGTAATTATTCATCGTTTATTCAGTAACCAGCCTTGGGGCCTTAGTTAGCTTGATCTACAGAAAAAAATATTTTTTTATTGTATTCCACTTTTTCCCACATAATTCAGTAGCTTTGCGCTAGGCCTTATTTTTTCTGGCTTGCACAGTCAACTATAGAGTTTTGCTGACTTGACAAAATGGCTTGTCAAGCCCTAAACTGGAGCACTGTGGTAAAAAGTGGTTTTTAGTGGATCAAATTGGATCAAAACTAATTTTAGCCAGTTAATAACAAAATTTTCTGTAGGCTTTTATGTTTCGCGGTGCGAGTTCGCTCAGTATGGATGACAAAGGACGCTTTGCGGTACCAACCAAGTATCGAAACGATCTGCTGTCTGAAGATATGGGCACTGTGATTTGTACCATCGCGTTGAATGAGCCTTGCTTATGGTTGTACCCACTTGCTAAGTGGCAAGATATAGAAGAGCGGCTTGCGAAAATTTCTAATATGAATCCACGAGCTAGGCGCATGCAACGCATGTTATTAGGAAATGCAACAGAATACCAACTCGACAAAAATGGCCGAATTTTGCTGGCACCGTCATTACGTGCCCATGCTGATTTAGGCAAAAAGATAATGTTAGTTGGGTTGATAAACAAATTTGAGATCTGGGATGAAGAGCGCTGGAATGAACAGATGCGTAAAGACACCGAAATTGAAATGCTCGGTGATTTTGAATCAAGCCCAGATCTAGACAACTTCTCACTTTGAGTAGCTAATAAAAAAGGCAATTTATAACTAATGACAGCGCAATTTGAACACATTTCCGTGCTTATGGACGAAACC
Source organism: Pseudoalteromonas sp. 3D05 (assembly GCF_002723455.1). Classification (GTDB taxonomy): domain Bacteria; phylum Pseudomonadota; class Gammaproteobacteria; order Enterobacterales; family Alteromonadaceae; genus Pseudoalteromonas. The sequence goes on from NZ_PDUS01000012.1 coordinate 19,822, forward strand.
ATCGATGCTCTCGCGATTCAGCCAGACGGCATTTACATGGATGGTACATTTGGCCGTGGCGGACATTCAGGGCAAATACTTGCGCGATTAAGTGATGCAGGTCGCCTACAGGCTATTGACCAAGATCCCCAAGCTATAAAAGCAGCTGAAAAATTTGCTGACGATAGCCGTTTTGCAATTGCCCATACCCGTTTTTCAAATATATACGACGTTGCACAGCAAAACGATCTATTGGGTAAGGTTGATGGCATTTTATTAGACATTGGCGTGTCTTCACCACAGCTCGATGATGCGGATCGTGGTTTTAGTTTTATGAAAGATGGTCCATTGGATATGCGAATGGATCCAACCAGCGGTCGTAGCGCTGCGCAATGGCTTGCTGAGGCTGAGCTTGAAGATATTACTCACGTTATAAAAACCTATGGTGAAGAAAAATTTGGTCGTCGTATCGCGCACAAAGTGCTTGAGGTGCGTGAGCACACACCGATCACAACAACTAAGCAACTTGCTGATTTAGTTGATGAAGCTGTACCAGTGAAGGATAAATTTAAGCACCCTGCAACACGTACTTTCCAAGCAATCAGAATTTATATCAACAGTGAATTAGAAGAGATCCAAACAGCATTACAAGCATCTTTGGATGTTTTGAAGCCAGGTGGTCGATTGGTTGTTATTTCGTTTCATTCACTAGAAGACCGTATTGTTAAACAGTTTATTAAAAAACAGAGTAAGGGAGCAGCATTACCCAGAGGTCTGCCTTTAACCAATGAACAAATAAATAAAAATCTGACGTTAAAAGCAGTGGGTAAAGCTATCAAACCAAGCAAAGATGAAATTGAGCATAATCCACGCTCGCGTAGTTCAGTGCTTAGGGTTGCACAGAGGTTGGGATGAAACCAAAAGCGAATCATCGCCAACCCAACTTATTTTTAGAGATTTTAAAAGGCCTAGGAGCAAATAAGCTAACCTCGGCCTTGTTGGTTGTGATATTCGCATCTAGTTTGAGTGTGGTGCAAATTACCCACCTCGCTCGCCAAGAGTTGATAGAGCAAGATGAATTGTTACAAGAGCGAGATGAACTTGATCTTGAGTGGCGCTATTTGCTTGTTGAGGAAGAGTTTTATTCGCAGCATGCGCGTATCGAAGAAATTGCGATTATGCAGCTTAAGATGAAACGCCCAACAAGCCAAGATGAACAGGTGATAACACTGCCATGAGAAGCAGAGCGAAAAAACCAGTAAATAGTTTGATCACATGGCGTTTTATGCTGGTGTGCTCTGTTGTGTTGCTTGTTTTTGTAACTTTGATGTCTCGTGCTGCTTATCTTCAGGTTATTGAGCCTGATAAAGCACGATCTGAAAGCAATAAACGCACGGTAAGAGTTGAAAAGCTGCATGTTCAGCGAGGAATGATTTTTGACCGTCATGGTAAAGAGTTAGCAGTCAGTGTACCTGTGGTTAGTGTGTATGCAGATCCAAAAGCCCTTCATAAATCTTTAGTTGCAAAAGTACTTAGGCAGGCACGCAAAAATGGCGAGGATCAAAAGGCGCTAAGCGAAAATAAAGCCCTTCTTAATCAACGTGTCGCGCTATATTATAAAAATGACTTACGCTGGCGAGAACTGGCCGATGTATTGCGCATTGAACCGAAAAAAATAAACAGCCGTTTACGCGATGATGCAACTCGACGTTTTGTATACCTTAAGCGCCAAGTAACGCCTGCTGTTGCAAATTATATTGGTGATTTACGTCTTCCAGGCATTCATTTACTTGATGAGTCTAAGCGCTATTACCCTGCTGGTGAAGTGACCGCCCATGTATTAGGCTTTACAAATATTGATGGTAAAGGCATTGAAGGTATTGAAAAGCTCTATGAGAATGCCCTCACGGGTGAGGAAGGTCGCCGTACAATTCGTAAAGATGGGCGAGGCCGAGAGGTTGAAGTACTGGACGAACGAGAGCGAGTAGAGCCTGAAAATATTCAATTAAGCATTGATCAACGTATTCAAGCAATAGCTTATAAAGCTGTTAAATCAGCTGTTTTGACTTATAAAGCCACATCAGGCTCAGCCATGGTGGTTGATGTGAAAACTGGCGAAGTGTTGGCAATGGTTAATAGCCCCTCTTTTAATCCTAATAATTTAAGCGATGCAGCACCTCATAAGCGTCGTAATCGCGCAATCACTGATTTGTTTGAACCAGGCTCAACCGTTAAGCCTCTGGCCATTTTAGCTGGATTAGACTACGGCACAATCCAACCGGAGGATACCGTTGATACCTACCCAGGCTGGATGCGCTTAGGTGGTAGCTTAGTTCAAGATACACGCAATCATGGTGATATGACGCTAAGGGATATTTTAAAGTATTCAAGCAATATGGGTGTCACGAAAGTGAGCCAAGACGTACCTAAAGATTACTTTGTAGGTTTATATCAAAAAGTAGGCTTTGGTATTGATTCAGGCACCGGAATGGTCGGTGAAAGTAGTGGCTTATTCTACCCGAATCGTCGTTGGTCTGATCATGAAATTGCCGCACTATCATTTGGTTACAATATTGCTGTAAGTACTGCTCAAATGGCTCGTTTTTATGCCATGTTAGGTGCGGGTGGCGTTAATAGACCGCTTACCGTATTAAAGCAAGACTCTATTCCTGAAGGGGAACGCGTATTTCAACAAAAAGATGTTGAAGCCGTTGTGCATATGATGGAAAGCGTGTTCGAAGACGGAGGCACTGCAAGCCGGATCAAAGTAGACGGTTATCGTGCAGCGGGAAAAACGGGTACTTCTAAAAAAGCGGCAGTAGGCGGTTACGGCGACGAATATGTTGGCTATTTTGCTGGCATTGCACCTGCGAGTAATCCACGTTTAGCTGTTGTGGTATTAATCAATGAGCCCGGTGGAGATGTTTATTATGGCGGTGCGACGGCTGGACCTGCATTTGCTGAAATAATTTCTAATTCCTTACGAATTTTAAACGTAGCGCCTGACAAAGGTTCTGTGGCCTACGTGAAAGGCAAAGATGATGGTGCGTGATTTACACACAATATTAAAACACATTGAAATTGACGCAACGAGCTTAATGGTTAATGAGCTGCGTTTAGACAGCCGCGACGTAAAACCGGGCGATGTGTTTATTGCAGTAAAGGGTCACCAACTTGATGGTGGCCAGTTTATTGAGCAAGCAATTAAAAAAGGCGCTGTAGCGGTCGTTGCAGATCGTTTATGTGAATTTGACTGTGATTTTGAGCAGTTATACTTAACATCAGATTTGGATAAAAAACTCCCTGTACTGGCAAGTCGTTTTTATAATTCGCCTAGTGAGATGCTTGATTTAATTGGTGTTACCGGCACAAACGGCAAGTCAACAACCACTGCGATGATTGCCCATTTAGCAAATCATTGTGCAAAGGCTGCTGCAATTATTGGTACATTAGGGTATGGAGAGCCAAACTCGTTAACACCCTTGATAAACACCACGCCTTCATGTGTAGATCTACAGCGTATTTTATCTGAACTTGTTACACAGAAAAAGCAGCTAGTGGCGATGGAAGTTTCATCACATGGTTTAGTGCAACATCGTGTATTGGGCAGCCGATTTAAAGCGACTGTATTTACTAACCTTTCGCGTGATCACCTCGATTACCATGGTGATATGGCCAGTTACGCACAAGCAAAATTAATGCTATTTCGCGACTTTGATTCTCAATTGGTTGTTTTAAATCAAGATGATAACCAAGTGCAACAATGGTTAGAGCAATATGATTTTACAAACTTAATCTGTTATGGCCGTAAAAACTTAGTGCCAACGGGTGCACAGTTTGTATATTTTACCGATGTGAGTTACCACAAGTCGGGTATTTCGGCACAGTTAACTACAAGTTGGGGTGATATCGCGATACAATGCCCACTGTTTGGCGAATTTAACTTGTACAATTTAGCAGCTGCCATTGCGACCTTGTTAGGTTTAGGTTACCCACTTGAAGCGTTGGCCGCAGGTTGTGCTAGCTTACAACCCGTTTCAGGGCGTATGCAGGCTTTCAGTGAGCAAGGCCAACCAACATGTATTGTTGATTATGCGCATACACCTGATGCACTCGCATTAGCACTGCAAGCACTGCAGCAGCATGTTCCTGGTGGTGTGAGTTGTGTGTTTGGTTGTGGTGGCGATCGTGATAAAGGTAAACGCCCGATAATGGCTCGCGCTGCTGAACAAAATGCAGATAAAGTGATTATCACCAGTGACAACCCTCGCAGTGAAGACCCTATGCAAGTAATCACAGAAGTTGCAGCGGGCTTGGAAAATCCGCATCACGCACATTTAGAAGCGGATCGCGGTGCTGCAATTGAGTTTGCTATTAATAACGCAAAAGAAAATGAAGTTGTTTTAATTGCCGGTAAAGGCCATGAAGATTATCAAATTATCGGTTCTCAGCGCATAGATTTCTGCGATCGTAAATTTGTACAACACACCTTAAAAAAACAAAAAAGAGGATCGCAGTTATGATCCCTATGGATTTTGATTGGCTTGCTAACGTGTTAGCAACGCAAAGCCCAAGTGATAATAAAACGATAAAGAACATTAATACCGACACCCGTACTTTGTGCGATGGTGAGGTGTTTTTAGCGCTACAAGGGCCTAACTTTGATGGTCACAAGTTTGTAGAGCAAGCAAAAAGTAAAGGCGCTATTGGCGCTATTGTTCACCGCAAAGTAGATGTAGATATTCCTCAGTTTTTAGTTGCTGATACCCGTTTAGCGCTAGGTCAAATTGGTGCTGCAGTGATGGCTAGTGTTGCACCTAAGACTATTGCAATTACAGGAAGCGTCGGTAAAACCACAGTTAAAGAAATGTGTGCGGCAATTCTTGGCGGCCACGGTGAGGTGCTAGCAACAAAAGGCAATTTCAATAATGATATTGGTGTGCCATTAACCCTATTAAGATTAGAGCCGCAACATCAATATGCAGTTATTGAGCTGGGCGCTAATCACATTGGTGAAATTGCTTATACCGCAGCAATGACTAAACCGGATGTGGCAGTAGTGTGCAATGTGGCGGCTGCTCATATTGAAGGGTTTGGGTCACTTGAAGGCGTTGCTACAGCAAAGGGCGAGATTTACGACGGCTTAAAATCTGGCGGAATTGCGATTGTTAATTGCGACAGTGAATTTAGTCAATCTTGGCTAGATAAACTCCCTAAAGAAAAAGTCAAACGCCTTTCAAGCACACAAAAACTTGATGTATGGGCAGAGGAAGTGCTGCTTGATGAACAGGCCCACGCATCATTTTATATTTGCACTGCTGCTGAGCGCGTAAAAGTAAAACTAGCATTACCTGGCCGACATAATGTAATGAACGCACTCATTGCAACAGCACTGACATCTGAGTTTGGTGTTAGCGTGAAAAGTGCAGCTGATGCACTTGCTAATATGGGTGAAGTTAAAGGGCGAGTAAATATGATTAAAGTAAGCAATATGCTAACTGTAATCGATGATACTTATAACGCGAACGTGCAGTCTGTAAAAGCCGCAATTGACTTACTGAGTGATATTGAAGGTCAACGAATTTTAGCTTTTGGTGACATGGGGGAGCTTGGTGAAGAGGCTCGCATGTATCATCAACAAGTGGGTGAATACGCAAAACAAAAAGGTATTGATGAGCTCTACACATTAGGTGTATTGAGTAAGTACGCCAGTGATGAATTTGAAAAGCCTAATCGTCACTTCTCCAGCCGAGAACAGTTGTTACAGCAGTTGCAGGCTCGTTTAACTGAGAAATCACAAAAAACCACTATCGTCGTGAAAGGATCGCGCAGCTCTCGAATGGAATTACTTGTACAAGATTTAGTTAACAGCCAGCAAAATGGCAGTAATGGAGCACCAACATGTTAGTTTGGTTGGCAGAGTATTTAACCCAATATTACAGTGCATTTAATGTCTTTTCTTACCTTACAGTGCGAGCTGTATTAGGTATTTTAACCGCCTTATTAATATCGTTGTATTTTGGTCCTAAACTGATACGTAGTTTACAAAAAATGCAAATTGGTCAGGTCGTACGTGATGATGGACCTGAATCTCACTTATCTAAAAAAGGCACGCCTACCATGGGCGGCTTGTTAATTTTAGCGTCTATTTTTACCAGTACATTACTATGGGCTGATTTAGCTAATAAGTATGTGTGGGCAACGCTGTTTGTTATTGGCTCACTGGGTATTGTTGGTTTTGTGGATGATTACCGAAAGGTTATTCGTAAAGACCCCAAAGGGTTAATTGCTAAATGGAAGTACTTTTGGCAATCAGTTATCGCGCTGGTTGTTGCTTGTGCGTTGTTTTTTACAGCAAATCACGCTAATGAAACCTCGCTTGTTGTGCCATTTTTTAAAGATGTATTACCGCAATTAGGCCTGTTCTATATTGTGATGACCTACTTTGTGGTTGTCGGCACTTCGAACGCGGTGAACTTAACTGATGGTTTAGATGGCCTCGCAATTGTGCCGACTATTTTAGTGGCAGCAGCTTTGGCAATTATTGCCTATCTAACAGGCAATGTTAATTTTTCTGCTTATTTGCATATTCCGCATTTACCTTTAGCAAGTGAATTAGTTGTTGTTTGTACAGCCATAGTGGGTGCAGGACTTGGGTTTTTATGGTTCAACACGTACCCAGCGCAAGTCTTTATGGGCGATGTAGGCTCACTAGCGCTAGGTGGCGCACTGGGAATTATTGCTGTACTTGTACGCCAAGAATTGGTGTTAGTGATTATGGGAGGGGTATTCGTTATGGAAGCCTTGTCCGTTATTTTGCAAGTGGGCTCGTATAAGTTAAGGGGCCAGCGAATCTTTAGAATGGCGCCAATTCATCATCATTATGAATTAAAAGGCTGGCCAGAACCTCGCGTTATTGTTCGCTTTTGGATTATATCGATTGTGCTTGTGTTAGCAGGCCTTGTGACATTAAAGATCAGGTAGATGACGTATTTAAACGAGATACAAACAAAACGTATAACAGTGCTCGGGCTCGGTGTAACCGGTCTGGGCATTGTGCGTTTTTTATTGTCTCATAATATTGCACCAACAGTGGTAGATAGCCGCGAATTACCCCCAGGTAAAGATTGGTTGCATAGCCATGCGCCTGAACTTAATACTCATTTTGGTGACTTAAGTTGTGCTAATTTATCGACAGCCGATATTATAATTATTAGCCCTGGCCTTAGCTTAACAATACCTGCAGTGGCAGACGCTATTGCAGCGGGTGTTGAAGTGATTGGTGATATAGAGCTGTTTGCGCGTTTAAATGACAAGCCAGTAGTTGCGGTGACCGGTTCTAATGGTAAATCAACGGTTGTTACTCTTGCCTATGATGTTCTAAAAGCGGCAGGGTTTAATGTTGGCTTAGGCGGTAATATTGGCACTGCTGTACTTGATTTGTTAGCGGGTGATTTTGATGTGTATGTGCTAGAGCTTTCAAGCTTTCAGCTCGATACTTCGACCAGCTTAGAACCGATCAGCGCTACAGTGCTAAATGTATCAGAAGACCACCTTGACCGCTATGCTAGCTATCAAGCATATATAAGCTCCAAACAAACAATTTATACTAATACAGCATTGGCTGTAGTTAACAAAAATGATTCAGCTACTCACACCGATGTTAACCCGCAAGTGAGCTTTGCTCTATCTGACGCGGATTATTGTGTATCAACAATAAACGGTGAGCCTTACTTTACTGCTCACGGTAAAGCTATTTTACCGGTTAGTGACCTGAGCGTTGTGGGTAATCACAATCACCTTAATGCGCTATCAGTAATGGCATTATTACAGCCTTTCGATATATCTGCTGAGCAATTTGCTAAAGCGTTTACTGTATTCAAAGGGCTAGCTCATCGTTGTCAGTTTGTTGCTGAGTACAGTGGGGTCAAATATTTTAATGACTCAAAAGCAACAAATGTAGGTGCCACCATTGCGGCTATTGATAGTTTGTCAGAGCAGGCGAGGCAGTTGATTGTGATTGCTGGTGGCGATGCCAAAGGCGCTGATTTAGATGCACTTAAACCCTACTTACAAGATAAAGTAAAAGCACTGATCTGTTTTGGTAAAGATGCTAAGGCACTTTCAGCGCTGACTAACAAGTCGCATTTGACAGAAAATATGGCCCAAGCTGTAAAGCTTGCTAAGGCTCAGGCTGAAGCTGGCGATTATGTGTTGCTAGCACCAGCGTGTGCGAGCATCGATATGTATAATAACTACATGCAACGAGGCGAGCATTTTTGTGAGTGTGTAAAGGCGGGTGAACAATGATTGCACTGGCTGATATTCGCGAGGCTTTAACGCCAAAACAATCAGCACAATTGTACGATGTGCCTCTATTGTACTGCGTGATCATGCTTATTGGAGTTGGGTTTGTCATGGTGACGAGCGCATCTATGGCAACGGCTGATCGATTGTTCGACAATCCCTATCATATATCTATTCGTCACAGCATGTTTTTAGCCATGAGCTTTGTGCTTTTTTGGATTGCATGTAGTGTGCCTATGGATTGGTGGAAACGCTCTAACCCTTATTTGTTAATATTGGGCATGGTTTTATTGGTCATTGTGTTAATAGTCGGTCGTGAAGTAAACGGGGCTAAAAGATGGATACCGGTAGGCCCAATTGGCTTTCAAGTTGCTGAGGCTGCAAAGCTCTACTTTTTTAGTTACATCGCGGGTTACCTTGTTCGTAAACGTGCAGAGGTGCAAGAAAATATAAAGGGCTTTGCAAAGCCTATTGCAGTATTTGCCGTTTATGCTTTATTGATTTTGTTACAGCCTGACTTAGGGACGGTTGTGGTTATGTTTGTTACCACTGTGGGTTTGTTGTTTTTAGCTGGCGCTAAATTATGGCAGTTCTTTGCGTTAATCTTAACGGGAATTGGCTTAGTGGTTTTACTGATAATAGTAGAACCTTACCGTATGGCTCGTGTAGTTGGCTTTTTAGAGCCATGGGATGATCCATTTGGCAAAGGTTATCAGCTAGTGCAATCGCTAATGGCCTATGGTCAAGGTGGTTGGTTCGGCCAAGGGCTTGGCAATAGCGTACAAAAATTACAATATTTACCCGAAGCGCATAATGATTTTATTTTTGCTGTGATAGGCGAAGAGCTTGGTTTTGTTGGCGTGTTAAGTATTTTAACCGTGTTTTGTGTTTTAGTTTTTCGTGCCCTTTTAATTGGGCAACAGGCACTTAAATGTGGCAAAGAATATGAAGGTTATTTTTCATTGGCCATTGGAATTTGGTTTGCTTTTCAAACCATGGTGAATGTGGGAGCCAGTGCCGGTATTTTACCGACTAAAGGGCTAACGTTACCTTTTGTATCTTATGGTGGTTCTAGCTTATTGATAATGACCATTGCCGCAGGGATTTTATTCCGTGTTGATTTTGAAACAAAAATGGCAACTAAACAAGCAACATCCCGAGGAGGTAAGCGATGAGTAAAAAGCTAATCGTTGTTGCCGGCGGTACGGGCGGACATATTTTTCCTGGTATTGCTGTTGCCCAGCACCTGAAACAGCAGGGGTGGCAGGTAAGTTGGATTGGTACAGCTGATAGAATGGAAGCGCAGGTCGTGCCTAAACATGATATTGCGATTGATTTTATTAATGTTAAAGGCGTACGTGGCAACGGCTTAAAACGTTTAATTAAAGCGCCTTTTATGGTTATCAATGCCATTATGCAAGCACGCAAAGTATTAAAAAAGCAGCGTCCAGATGTGGTTTTAGCCATGGGAGGTTATGTGACTGGCCCAACGGGTATTGCAGCACGAAGCTTAGGAATTCCATTAGTGATCCATGAGCAAAATGCAGTAGCCGGAATGAGTAATAAGTGGCTGGCAAAGTGTGCAAATAAAGTGCTCGCTGCATTTCCTAGTGCATTTGAAAATGGCAAAAGTGAAGTTGTTGGCAATCCTGTTCGTCAAAGTGTGGCAAAGGTCGCAGCACGACATGCATCAAGTCCAATTAACGTATTAGTTGTGGGTGGTTCATTGGGTGCTCAGGTGCTTAATAGCACACTGCCTTCGACTTTTAAGGAATTATCTCAAATAACTGAGGTAAACGTGTGGCACCAAACAGGTAAAGGTCATCTCGATGGAGTTACTCAAGCCTATAAAGCCCACGCATTTAGCTCAGACCTAGTAAAGGCCGCTGAGTTTATTGATGATATGGATGCCGCGTATAGCTGGGCTGATATTGTTATTTGCCGTGCAGGCGCGCTCACAGTAAGTGAGATAGCCGCAGCAGGAAAAATGGCATTGTTTGTGCCATTCCCACATGCAGTTGACGATCATCAAACCGCAAATGCGCAATTTTTAGTTGCTGCTGAGGCTGCATTATTAATGCCGCAAGGTGAATTTAACCAAGCTAATATTGTCGATACCTTGAGACCTTATTTAGAACAGCCAAAATTAATAGATCAGATGGCGCAGCGCGCAAAAGCGTTAGCCACCATTGATGCCACAGCGCATGTTGCACAGCACTGTGAGCAAGTAATAGATAAAAAGAGAATTGTGTGAACGAATTAAATAAACAAAGTGTGGGTGTAAATAACTCATCACGACCAGCAATGCGACGAATCGACACTATCCACTTTATTGGTATTGGTGGCGCAGGGATGGGCGGTATTGCAGAAGTATTGGCTTTTGAAGGCTACCGTATCACAGGCTCAGATATAGCTCATAGCGCTATGACAGAGCGTTTAATTAAAGCGGGTGCTGAAGTGTTTATTGGCCACCATGCAAATAATGTGAAAGATGCAAACGTGGTTGTTGTTTCAAGCGCTATTGATGAAACAAATCCTGAAATTATAGCTGCAAAAGCGGCGCGTATCCCAGTTGTACGTCGTGCTGAAATGCTGGCTGAGCTGATGCGTTTTCGTCACGGTATTGCGATTGCAGGCACACACGGTAAAACCACAACAACGAGCTTAATAGCCAGTATTTATGCTCAAGCAGGGCTCGATCCGACATTTATTATTGGCGGTTTACTTAATAGTGCTGGCAGTAACGCAAAAGTAGGTAAAAGTGACTTTTTAATTGCAGAAGCTGATGAAAGCGATGCATCATTTTTGCATTTACAACCCATGGTTTCAGTGATCACAAACATTGAAGAAGATCACATGGATACCTACGGTGGTAGTTTGGAAAAAATGAAAGACACGTATGTTGAGTTTATCCATAATCTGCCATTTTATGGCTTAGCTGTGGTGTGTATTGATTCAAACGTTGCGGCAGAGCTAATTCCACGATTTGCTCGACCCGTGATCACCTATGGCGAATCAGCAGAGGCTGATTACCGCATGCTTAACTTTAGCCAACAAGGCAATACCTGTTCTTTTACAGTACGTACCAAACAAGGTAATGACTTAACGATTCAGCTGAATATGCCAGGTAAACATAATGCTTTAAATGCGACAGCTGCTATTGCTGTTGCAAAAGATCAAAATATTTCGGATCAAGCAATTTTACAAGCCTTAGATAAGTTTGAAGGAATAGGCCGTCGTTTCCAACACTACGGTACGTTTGAAAATGAGTGCGGTAATGTCATGCTCGTTGACGATTATGGTCATCACCCATCTGAGGTTGCAGCGACTATTGCAGCAGTACGTGAAGGGTGGCCAGATAAGCGTTTAGTGATGATTTACCAGCCACATAGATTTAGTCGTACTCGTGATTTGTATGAGGACTTTGTTAAAGTACTTGCTGATGTTGACCAGCTATTACTACTCGATGTTTACAGTGCTGGTGAAGAGCCTATTATCGGTGCTGATAGCAAGAGTTTATGTCGAAGCTTACGTCAGCGTGGCAAAGAGCCATTACACATAGCCAGTAATTCAGAGCTTGCAGGCGTATTAGCGAATATATTACAAGACAATGACTTAGTTTTAACGCAAGGGGCTGGTAATATAGGTCAATTAGTTAAACAGTTAGCGGCAACAGAGTTGTCGGTTGAACAGCTAAAGCAGGTAGAAGTATGACACAACTCAATACACAATTTGGCAAGGTTGCAGTGCTATTGGGTGGCGACTCAGCAGAGCGTGAAGTGTCGATCAGATCGGGTCAAGCCGTATTAAGTGCTTTACAAGGTGCAGGTGTTGATGCGATTGCTTTTGATCCAAAAGAACAGCCATTGTGGCAATTAAAAGAGCTTGGCGTTGATCGGGTCTTTATTGCTTTGCATGGCCGTGGTGGAGAAGATGGCACTATTCAAGGCGCGCTTGAGTTTATGGGCTTGCCTTATACCGGAAGCAATGTTTTGGGCTCGGCATTAGCGATGGATAAAATTCGCTGTAAACACTTGTTTAAATCAGCAGGGCTCAGTACTGCGCCATATGCAGTTGTTGATAGCAAACGAGGTTTTGATACTGCAGCAATAATGAGCGACCTTAAAAAGGTGATGGTGAAGCCATCTCATGAGGGCTCGAGTATCGGTATGGCGCAAGCTAATACAGCTGAAGAATTGGAATTAGCCCTAACAGAAGCGTTCAAGTTTGATAACCAAGTGTTAGTGGAACAATGGATAACAGGTCGTGAATTTACAGTAACAGTGCTTGGTAATGACGTTCAACCTGTGATTGAAATGACGACACCGAATGGTTTCTATGATTACCAAGCTAAGTATCAATCAACAACGACTCAATACCATTGCCCTGCAGATTTATCAGTAGCGCAAACCAAATTATTGCAAGACATAGCGCTGCAAGCGTTTGACTTGGTGGGCGCAAGTGGCTGGGGTAGGGTTGATGCTATGCAGGATGAGCAAGGGAATTTTTACCTGCTAGAGGTTAATACTGTGCCTGGCATGACAGAAAAATCATTAGTGCCGATGGCAGCAAAAGCAAACGGGGCAACTTTTGAGCAATTAGTTGTTCGCATTTTGGAGCAAACACTTTAAAATGCATCCCCTTTTAGAAAAAGCAAAGCAGTTAAAACAGCAACTTAATTGGTCGCTGGTTTTTGGTATTAGTTTTTTTCTTGTTGTGGTGATTAGCTTAGTGCAGATCACCAGTGGGGTTCAGCAGTGGCTGGTGGACAATAAAGATGCGCAAATAAAGCATTTAGCGGTCATGGGTAAGCCTAAGTATACGGATGAAAAAGCCATTATAATGGCAATAAAAAAGGCCGATTTATCCAGCTTTTTTGACTTGAACGTGACCCATGTTCAGCATCTAGTACAAGCGTTACCTTGGGTTGCCACTGCTTCTGTTAGAAAGCAGTGGCCTGATACATTACAGGTGTATGTTGTTGAACATCAAGCGGTTGCTGTATGGAATAGTGATTTACTGCTTAATAAGCAAGGTGAAGTGTTCCAAGCAAACAGTGAGCAACTTGATGAAGAGTTACCGCAGTTATATGGCCCAGAAGGCAGTGAGCACGAAGCGTGGACAGCCTATCAACAATTTGATGATATGCTGAGCTTAAACCAATTAAAGTTAACTAGTTTAGCCTTGTCTGAACGGTTCTCATGGCAGCTTTGGCTTGATAATGGTATTCGCCTTAATTTAGGCCGAAAAGAAAAAGCAAAACGGGTACAGCGATTTATAGATGTCTACCCACGTATGGAAAAGCGTGCAGATGCACAAGTAGATGTAGTGGATTTACGGTATGATACCGGCCTTGCAGTGAGCTGGAAGCTCCTGGAAGAAGCACAATTACAAAATAAGAGTAAGGCATGACTAAGTCAGCAGAAAGAAACCTAGTGATTGGATTAGACGTTGGCACCTCAAAAGTGGTGGCCACGGTTGGTGAAATCACCGCAGATAATAAGCTCAGTATTGTTGGAATTGGTAGCCAAGTATCCCACGGTATGGATAAAGGCGGCGTGAATGACCTTAACTTAGTGTCTGAATCGATTCGTCGTGCAATTGATGAAGCCGAGTTAATGGCAGATTGCCGTATTAGCTCTGTATATTTGGGTATTTCAGGGAAACATATCCAATGCCAAAATGAAAATGGCGTTGTTGCTATCAATAATACCGAAGTCACAGAAGAAGACGTTGAAAACGTAATTCATATTGCCCGCTCAGTGCCTATTTCAGCGGAACGTAAGATGCTGCATGCGCTACCGCAAGAGTACAGCATTGATATGCAAGAGGGCATTAAAAACCCGCTGGGCATGAGTGGTGTGCGAATGGAAGCCAGAGCTCACATTATTACGTGCTCAAATGACATGGCTAAAAATATTGAGAAATGTGTTGAACGCTGTGGCTTAGAGGTAGATCAGTTAATATTTACAGCGCTGGCATCATGTTACTCAGTTCTCACAGATGACGAAAAAGAGCTGGGTGTAGCGGTACTTGATATTGGTGGTGGTACAATGGATATCACTATTTATATTAATGGTGCTTTACGCCATTCTGCCGTGATTCCGGTAGCGGGCAATCAAGTTACTGGAGATATTGCGAAAATATTCCGCACGCCGATATCACATGCTGAGTCTCTCAAGGTACAATATGCGTGTGCAAGCAGTCAAATGGCCAGTAGTGAAGATACAATTGAAGTACCAAGTGTGGGTGGACGTCCAGCGAGACTTATGTCGCGCCATACGTTATCTGAAGTTGTAGAGCCACGTTTTAGAGAATTATTTGAACTGGCGATGGAAGAAATCCGTCGTTCAGGATTAGAAGACCAAATTGCAGCTGGACTTGTTATTACAGGTGGTAGTGCAAAAATGGCAGGGGCCATGGAAGTAGCTGAAGATATCTTCCAAATGCCAGTAAGAGTAGGTAAACCAATCGGGATGGTTGGTTTAACAGATTATGTTGATGATCCTTCATATGCAACGGCGGTGGGCTTATTGCAATACGGCCGTACAATGCAATCGATGAATGCACAAAAGTCGAAACCTGAAGGTGATAACAATTGGTGGAACCGTATTACAAAGTGGTTTCAAGGCGAGTTTTAGTACTCAAGTCGGAGAGTAAACATGTTTGATATTATGGAACAACACAGCGAAGAAGCTGTAATAAAAGTAATTGGCGTGGGCGGTGGCGGCGGTAACGCTGTTGAGCACATGGTAAAACAACAAATTGAAGGCGTACGCTTTATTGCTGCGAATACAGATGCGCAAGCATTACGTAATTCATCAGCAGACATTACAGTTCAACTTGGTACGCAAATTACATCAGGTTTGGGTGCAGGCGCAAATCCAGAAGTGGGTCGCAGCTCTGCAGAAGAAGATGCAGACACAATTCGCAACAGCCTTGAAGGTGCCGACATGGTATTCATCGCAGCCGGAATGGGCGGTGGTACAGGTACAGGTGCTGCACCTGTCGTTGCTAAAATAGCGAAAGATTTAGGTATTTTAACGGTTGCTGTAGTTACACGTCCGTTTGACTTCGAAGGTAAAAAGCGTGCAGCAGCTGCTGAACAAGGTATTAATGAGTTGTCAGAAATTGTAGATTCACTTATTACAATTCCTAACAATAAATTGCTTAAAGTTTTAGGTAAAGGGACTACACTATTAGATGCCTTCGCTAAAGCAAACGACGTGTTATTTGGTGCTGTGCAAGGTATTGCCGAATTAATTACCCGTTCTGGTTTGATCAATGTGGATTTCGCCGACGTACGTACTGTTATGTCAGCAATGGGCACTGCAATGATGGGAACTGCTTCAGCATCAGGTCCTGATCGTGCGCAAGAAGCCGCAGAAGCTGCTATCTCTAGCCCGCTATTAGAAGATGTTGACTTAACAGGTGCTAAAGGCATTTTAGTTAACATTACTGCGGGTATGGATATCGCGATTGAAGAATTTGAAATCGTCGGTAATCACGTAAAAGCATTAGCATCTGAAAATGCAACGGTTGTTGTGGGTGCTGTTATCGACCCAGAAATGACTGATGAGCTGCGAGTAACAGTTGTTGCAACAGGTCTAGGTGGCGATCGTCGTCCACAATTTGGTATTGTTGATAATGGCTTTAAAAAAGCATCAGGCTCTGATGTAGCAAGCTCAACAAGCCAGACAAGCAGCAGTATGTATGTACCAAGCTTTGCAAGCCAAGGTAACAGCAGCCATGAAGTCGATAATGCTTCAACGACAGAAAAACAAGAATCAGGCATGACGGCTCAAAGTGGTAGCGCAAAAACCACGGAAAGTGGTAAAACATCTGATAAGTCTGAAGGTGGTGATTACTTCGACATTCCTGCATTTTTAAGAAAGCAGGCTGATTAAGCAAAATTATTTTTGCATGAAAAGTAAACAAATTTGGCAGCTGGTCGTATCTGTGATATTATCCGCCGTCTAACTGTAACTATAAGTGAGCGAACCTATGATTAAACAGCGTACGATTGCAGAAGTAGTCAAAGCCATAGGAATTGGACTTCATAAAGGTGAGAAGGTCACAATAACTCTCCGACCTGCGAGCGCAAATACTGGGATTGTATTTCGTCGTGTCGACCTTGATCCGGTTGTTGATTTTGAAACAACACCTGAAGCCGTTGGTGATACGCAGTTGTGTACCTGTTTAACAAATAAAGATGGTGTTCGCTTATCTACGACTGAGCACCTTATTGCAGCGGTAGCAGCAATGGGGATTGATAATCTAATTGTAGAATTAGACAGCTCAGAAGTGCCTATTATGGATGGTAGTGCATTACCATTTATATACTTGTTACAAAAAGGCGGGATTGAAGAGCAAAAAGTTGCTAAACGCTTTATTCGTATCAAAGAAAAAGTACGTATTGAAGAAGGTGATAAATGGGCCGAGATTGAACCGTATGATGGTTTTCATATCGACTTTGAAATTGCCTTTGATCACCCTGCAATCAATGAAAGCCGCCAACGTATTGGTTTAGATATTACGGCACAAAGCTTTACTGAAGAGATCAGTCGTGCACGTACATTTGGTTTTATGAAAGATATTGAGTACATGCATGCTAATAACCTAGCGCTGGGTGGCAGCATGGATAACGCAGTTGTATTGGATGAGTTTAAAGTACTTAACCCAAATGGCCTGCGTTACAGCGATGAATTTGTTAAGCATAAAATATTAGACTGTGTTGGTGATATGTTTATGACTGGCCACAACATGTTAGGTAAAATTACTGCCTATAAATCGGGTCACGACTTAAACAATAAACTACTTCGCAAAATCATGGCAACTGAGTCAGCATGGGAGTGGGCAACATTTGAAACGCCTGTAACTATGCCAGCACCAGGCTTAGAAGTAGCCACAGCTTAATTGCTTGTACTATACAGTTATAAAAAATGACGCTTAATAGCGTCATTTTTTTTGCTTAACTTTTAACAACTCGCAGCTCTTACAGTTCCAATAAGCGCTGTAATTGCACCAACTCAGTAATTTTATACGTAGGCGTAATTGCTGGCGGTAGTTCAAACCCTGGGTGTTGCAACCAACAGGTATCAATACCAGCATTCATACCGCCTAGGATATCGCTGCTTGCAGTATCGCCAACCATTAAAATATTTTCTTTATTAGGGTTACCCATTAATTTAAAGGTGTGATCAAAGATTTCAACCGCGGGTTTTGCAATTCCTACTTGCTCAGATATGACTAGCCAGTCGAACATATCCTTTAAGCCAGTGTGTTCCAAACGACGCGCTTGTAGTTGAGTAAAGCCATTGGTAATAATACCTAACTTAGCGTGCGGTTTTAGCTTTTTAAGCAGCGTTTTAGCGCCTGGCAAAGACTCACAAATTTCAGCCATCGCAGTTAAAAAATCATTATTAAGCTGTTGCGCAGGCACGTTAAGCTTATCGGCCCACTCACTAAATCGGGTGATTTGTAAATGCGTTGCAGAAATTTTATTATTTTGATAATCAAGCCATAAAGACTTATTCGTTAGTTGGTAGTGGGCATAATCTGCCTGAGTAAAATCTACATCGCGGGTTGCGAACATACGTCTGAGGCCTTCGAATGCATTGAAACTAAATAACGTTTCGTCGGCATCAAATAAAACATGGGTGTATTTCATTACACCTCCTTTTTGTAAAGTTCAGGATGTAGAAAGGGCGCCATAGCCAGTGTAAGCGCTTGAGTATAGGTGCTTTGGCGTGTTGCATGATTATTTGTTAATAAGCCAATAGCGCCACCTTGTTGTTTGATATTTGTAGTATTGAACGCATCATCCATTACATCGCCAAGCTCTTGGCCCTCTAACAATGCATTATAATGCACTTGGGGCAGGGGTAAGTTGCAGCTGCGCCCAATACTTTGGGTTGCTGAATCGGCGATAACCACAAAGGCAAAGGTTGCAGGTCCGTAACTAAATTTGGCAGCGCCTCCTTCCATAGCGACATAAAAATCAGCTTGATGATGTTGTTGTGCATACGCTACGCGATTTTGCGCTCCAATGCGGGTTTCGTCTTCGCCTATGGGTTGATCTGGTACTTGAGAAGGGGCGTGTATGCCGATGCACTTGATTTCGTGCTCAGGGAAAAATGCAGTGAAAATGTGTTTGGCTGCATTGATTTTAACTGGGTTTTTTGAGCCAACAATAATGTTTAGTATTTGGGTATGAGAGTTCATACACTACTCCTTTACGTTGCAAAGCAGTAGTGTACTTTAATTGTATTAAAAGTATATTTTAAATCGGTATATCAATGGGTGATAAGTCTGCAAGGGCGCGTTTCTTTAAAATGATATCTTTAATAAGTGGGGTTAAAACTAACTCCATTGCTAATCCCATTTTTCCACCCGGTACCACCAAGGTGTTTATTCGCGACATAAAACTGCCTTCAATCATTTGTAGATAATAAGGAAAGTCTACATCATCAATTCCCCGAAAACGAATCACTACAAAGCTTTCATCCAGCGAAGGAATATCTTTGGCGCTAAAAGGGTTAGACGTATCAACTGTCGGAACGCGTTGAAAGTTTATATGAGTGCGAGAAAATTGTGGTGTAATGTGATTAATATAGTCATCCATACTGCGCACAATAGAACCCATCACCGCTTCTCGAGAATGGCCACGCTCAGAAGTGTCTCTGATTAGTTTTTGGATCCACTCAAGGTTAATAATAGGCACCATGCCAATAAGTAAATCAACATGTTTGGCTACATCGTGATCTTGATCTACAACTCCCCCGTGTAATCCTTCATAGAATAAAATGTCAGTATTGCTTTCAAGCTCTTGCCATGGTGTAAAGGTACCGGGTAACTGATTGTATGGCACGGCTTCGTCAAAGGTATGCAAGTATCGGCGTAACTTACCTGCTCCTGTTTCACCGTAGTTACTAAACAGATCTTCTAGTGCGCCAAAGTCATTTGCTTCACGGCCGAAGTAACTAATATGTTTACCTTCTTGCTGTGCTTCGCGTACTTTTTTATCCATTTCTGGACGTGTATAGCGATGAAAACTATCGCCTTCTATAAAAGCAGCGGCAATATTTAAGCTGCGAAAAATATGCTTCACGGCATTTGTTGTGGTGGTGGTTCCCGCACCAGATGAACCTGTGATTGCAATGATAGGGTGTTTAGCTGACATAGTTATTCTCGTTTTAAGTAGCCCCCTAGTTATAAAGTGTAGCAAGGGGGTAGGTCAAGTAGCATATAACTAAGTGAATTTATTATGTACACCAGCACAGCTCAACCCACTGACTATACAGTGTTTATTAAAATAAAGCCTTGAACTTAAAAATAACGATGAATAACCCAGCGCTATTATAAAAGCAGAGGAGAAGAAACTTGAATAGGGTTATGAACAACAGATTTGGGAATTGGCCCAAAATAGCGCTATGATAGAACCCATAATAATAACCAAAGAGGCAATAAAATTGACTTTAGTACGACAAGGACTTGCCTTTACGGCACTGTTATTACCATTAGTCGCAAACAGCGCGATGCCGAAAAGTGAAATATTACTCGCAACCTTAAATACTGAATACGGTTTACAGGTAAGCCGTGTTACATCAGCAGACCGTTACAATAACCAACCTCTGTTGACTGAAAAAGGCATTTATTTTACCCAAGAAGTTAAAGATCAAGGGGAGAGTCAAACTGATTTAGTATTTTATAGTTTTGCGGATCAGCAAAGTTATAACCTCACGAATAGTCCAGTTAGTGAATATTCGCCGACTTTAACCCCGTCGGGTGATGCATTATCCTCGATTGTTGTGGAGCCGAGTGGTCAGCAAAAGTTATGGCAATATCCGCTAGAGTCAAACGAACAGCCAAGCCGCATTTTTGAATGGATAGAGCCCGTTGGTTACCATGCATGGGGACGCGATAATGATGTGGTGATGTTTATTTTAGGCGAACCACATACACTACAATACACCAAAGTGGCAGCTGCTAAAGGTAATGTAGTTGCAAAAGATATAGGTCGAACACTTACGTTTAACGCAACATTGTCTGCATTTACTTTTAGCTACAATAAAGAAGGTAAGAACTGGCTAGCCAGCTACGACCCGAGTACTCAAGCTGTCAGTGATATATTTCGTTTACCTGATAATGTACAAGATTATGCATTTACCAATGATGATACCGTTATTTACTCACTCCATAATCGTATTTATAAACGTAGCGTCAGTGAGCCTGACAGTGTATCTTTGTGGCTTGATTTGACGCCTTATTGCAGCACGCAGATAACCCGTTTAAGTTATAATAATGAACAGCTTGCGTTTGTGTGCAGTAAATAGCTTAGGGGCTAGTTGTAAAAAACAGATAACTAACAATCTACTGAGAATAAAGGATATCCATGACAGTTACACCTGAGCAAATTAACGAACAACTTGTTGCATTGGCATGCCGTAGTAACTTTAAGATAAAAAATATCTCTGAATACATGCTACCTAATTCAAAAGAGGCGATTTATTTACATGTTGAAGGTGGGCAGACAAAATTAGTGCTGCGTCCTGCACTTGAAGTGTTTAGCGATGATTTTAATGCAATAGATGGAGTAAGCCGAATTGCAGGTTTTTTTCACAGCAGTGAGATGACCCGCTTTCCGACGCGTATCTTTAAAAGTGCAAACCCTATTCATTACGGTATTGGCTTTAAAATGACAAGCGTTGAAGGTGCTAAAACATTTATAACTCAATTAGTAAAAATTATAAACGGCTAGCTTGAGCTTATTGATAGTAAGTAATAGATATAAAAAAAACGGCAAGTAAATCACTTGCCGTTTTTTGTTGTTGGTATAAATTAACGTTTTAAAAAGCTGTTTACTGAAGCCAGCTCTCGCTCTTTAAGCGCTATGCAATTGTCTACACTTTCTGATAGTTTACTTAACGTTCGCGCATAACCTGGGACATCAGCGATTTTGTCACTAAAGAATGAGTTGGTTTTCTTTAAGCTACTTGCATCACATCCTGACGTTGTAAAATACGGGAGGTTAGGCACAAAGAACGGCGGTAAATTAGCAACCACTTTGTCATAGTTTGCATATATCCATTCAATAAAGAGTGCGTCGCGGGCGCTAGTGTACTTTTGACCAGACATAATTGTACGCATGTCAGATGCAGTTACATCATCCGTTAAACTGTAATTAAGCACCCTAGTTTGTAATTCAGGGTTGCCAAAATAGCTCATCGCAGCAAGCATTTTAGTTCGCACTTGTGGGTCTTTGGTTGTTTTAAAGGTCTTGATGTAGTCGTCTAAAAGGTTTTTATCACCATGAAATGCCGCTAAACTTAAATAGGTAGAGGCTAAGTAAGGGTCTACTTTTTCTGGATTATTTAGATAAACCTGTGCCTGCGCTTTTGCAGTATTTATTACACTTTGATCTTCGCCATCAAAACCAAGACGCGAAACAACTTGAGAGCGTAGTTGAGCAATGGCAGCATCCTCATTTACTTTAGCTGTTAAGCCATATTGTTTAGCCGCAGGTGAAATGCTTTTACGAATAAAGGTAGGCCACAACTCTTTATTACTTTCATCTTCAAATGTGCGTTTCTGTGATGCTAGGTATCCCAATGCAGTACTGGCAACACGTGGATGTTTGTCGCTAACAAAGGTTTCAAGTGTTTGCATTAAATGTGCAGCAGAAATTACACCCGCATCTAAAAGTGCATCCGCAGCTGATAATAAAGCAAGACGTTCGCGTACAGTTAATTGCTCGGCTGCATTATCAATCAAAGCAGCAAATTGATTATCGTCTAGCACCCAGCGGTAATAACCCAAAGCGCCTTGATCTGGGTAGATCCACTCAGGGGTAAAGTCTAGTTCGATTTTTTGTGTTTCTTGGTTAAGCAGTACATTGGCTGTTCTTACTTTATCACCCGCACCATACTTAATTGCAACGGGTACATTCCATAATTGTTTAGGCGCATCAACACCCGCATTAGTGAATCTACTTTGGTTTATCGTAATTATTTTACCTTGCTGACTTACTTTAATAAGCGGGAACGATGATTGCTCAATAAATGATTTTAATACACCTGCCACATCTTTATTTGAGGCATCACCTAAGGCTTGCCATAAGTCAGCTGCTTCTGCATTTTTGTAAGAAAATTTCTTCAAATAGGTTTGAATACCTTTTTGAAATGCATCCTCACCAATCCAGTTTTCAACCATTGAAAGCACAGCGCTGCCTTTACTATAAGCAAGGCCTAGGCCGTCCATAATGTCAGCTTCTGTTTTAATTGGTTTGCGAATGGGTTTTGTGCTTAAACGAGCGTCTAGCGCCATTACTCGATTTTGTGGTAAATCTAAGTGTGATTCAAATTCAGGGTTTAACTGTGCGGTGATTTTAGCGGCCATCCAACTTGCAAATGCTTCATTCAACCATAAGTCATTCCACCATTTCATAGTAACCAAGTTACCATACCATTGGTGTGCAAGTTCGTGGGCTATTATAGACACGTTGCGTTGCTTTTTACTGCGTGTTGCAGTTGCAAGGTCGACCAATAAAATGTCTTCACGGTAGGTAACAAGGCCTGAGTTTTCCATTGCGCCAAACGGGAATTCAGGTACTGCAACAGAATCCAACTTTTTATAAACGTAGGGGCTACCAAAATACTCTTCAAGTGCTGCTAATACGCGAGGCATATTTTGTTCAGCATATTCGGCTAAATGTATTTTTCCCTGAGGTGTAATTATACGCCCAGGGATAGGCATGCCTTTGACTTCACGTTCTTCAAATGGCCCAACAGCCATCGCAACAAGGTATGATGGAATTGGTGGTGTCTTATCAAAATAATGCGTCGTCATATCGCCATTTATAGTGGTTTTTAGTTCTGGCGTATTGGCATAAACTTTTTGCGAACTCGGGGCTGTGATGGTCAACTGAAACGGAATTTTATAACTTGGCTCATCAAATACAGGAAATGCACGACGAGCGTCACTCATTTCAAATTGTGTAAACAAATAAGGTGTGCCTTGATCAATTGTTTTATATAATCCTACACTTTTTCGGTTATAAGGGGCTGTAAAATCAATTTTTAAGATGTATTTACCAGGTTGAATTTGATGCTCACAAGCAAGTTTTACTTTACCAGTTTTTAGCATTTGAGCATTTAGGTCACAGTTTTCTTTACCTAGTAATTGCACCATCTGGGTTGCGTAGTCAACACCATTGAGCTCAATATACTTAGTCGGCTTAAGCACTTCTAGCGCTATTTCGGTTTGACCACTAAAGGTATCTTGAGCTGGATCTAAGGTCAGTGAAACCTGTTGAGAACTTGGCTTGGCGAGTTTTTCGATAACGTATTCATTAGCATGAGCTGCATTTACTGCAATAGCCACACTAAGCGTGAGTAAGCTTTTTATAAACATAAGAGTCCCTGAACTGTTCTTGTTAGAATTTTACTACATCCTAGCAGTTTTAACGTACAGAGTAATGGACTAGATAGTAACAAAGTTTGTCAGGCGCTTAAGCGGGCAGTAAAGCGTTTCCAATGAACATGAGGGTTAATATTTCGTACTTGTTGCAACACAGTGTCTAACAACTGAATGTTAGCAAAGGAGTCTTCTGGATAGTCAATAAAGCCCATCAAGTAATTAAAAGCATCTTTGGAGTTTGCTTGCATGGCAAAAATACGAATCTGTTGCTCAAAGTTGAGCCGTAGACTGCTCATCGCGGTTTTCATTCCAAGCTGATCAACGGTAGGGATATCACATTTTTGTAGGTAGCCAGCACGTTCGCCTTCACCAGAGAACCAAATACGTACTTTTTCACTATACCGTCCTGACTTTGAAGGTAAGTCAAACAGCAGTCGTGTTTCATTACGTTGTTTTAATAATGTAATGTAATCTGCTAAGCCAGCTTCCAATAAAGCTTTGTGAACAGGTACTATACGATGCTTTATTTTTCCATGGGTATGAAAATCAAAGCATAAAAGGCCATCATGCTTGACTATATCTGTTAATTGTAAGTGGCCTATTTCGTCGCTATATGCACCTGTATAGTAGGCCAGTAAAGGCAGCCAAAAATGCCAATGTTTTGGCTGTTCTCGGGGGAGACGATGATCACCATAAATATACCCATGTGAGAGGGTATGTAGTTCCATTGCAGAAAATGGACGTCGACCTAGATGGGATTTCAACGTAATACCCTGAAAGTAAATATTTGCGCTAGTTTATAGCAAATTTTACTAAGCAAATAAACTAGCGTGAAGATTTTACTAAAGTTATTCGCTTAACGCTCGAGCAAGTCCTACGGGCTCAATTTCTACACAGACTTGGTCATCATTCCAATTTAGGCCAATCAATGCATCGTCTTCTTTTAGGTCTTCAACCCAATCATCTAAGAATTCGTCAAGGTTAATTTCGACAGGGCTGTAATCAGTCCACTCTTCTTTGCATTGCGCTTTTGCTGCTGCTTCACTCTCCCACAGGAGCAACACATCGGTGTTCTCAAACTGGTTAGATTCACAAACAACAAAGCCGCCGTCTTCTGCGCCTAGCGCCCAAACCTGTTCAGTTTGACGTGCTTTTTCTACAAAACTAACTAGTTCTGATTCAATTTCGATATCGCTCATGTGTTTATCCTTTATGTTAAATTCTAGGATCGGTTTGCTTTACGCACTCTTGTTGAGCAAAATTTTGATAAAAATCAACTAAGGCCGTAAAAGGCGTAAGCTCTGTTAGTTCGCGAAAGACTATCCAATCAAGCAAACAGTATAAACTGATGGCAAGGCAATCACAGCTAATAAATTGCTCATCAGTTAAATGACTATTTAAATAGCTTAATGTTTCAACAATGCGTTCGTTTTGGAGATTAAAAAATAATTTATCTTCACTGGTATCAAACCCAGAGCGCTGACAAAGTAAAAGCTCGACTAACGAATCGTTGCAGGCGTTGATAATAGTGAGTAGACCCTCTTGTTGCCAATTCAGTGGTGCACATTGATGTTTGACGAGTAAATAACGCATGATAGAGTTTGAGTCGGTGATGGTTTGTTCATTATCAATTAGTATCGGTACTTTACGAGCAGGGTTATTATTGATCAGTACTTGGCGATCTTCCTCTGAGAAAATATTTAAATTAGTAAACTCCAAAGGCTGGTCATGAAGTAAAGCCCATATTCGTATACGACGAACGTAAGGCGAAGTAGTTGAACCTATTAGCTGCATTTTCAATCCTTAAAAATAAAGCCGCATGAGCGGCTTTATATGTTTTAATTTGTACAGACACTTTTATTCTGTGCGGCTTGTTACTTCAAGTAGGTGAAAACCAAACTGAGTTTGAACAGGCCCTTGAACTTGATTGATTGGCGCTGAAAATACGACTTTGTCGAACTCAGGTACCATCATACCAGGACCAAACTCACCCAGTGCACCACCATCTTGACCAGAAGGACAGTTTGAATGTGCTTTTGCTAACTCGGCAAAATCTTCGCCTTGTTCAATCTTTTCTTTTAAATCTAAACATTGCGCTTCGCTATCAACTAAAATGTGTCTTGCACTTGCCACTGTCATAAAATCTCCCGGTAAAATTGTATTTTTTTTCAAACAAATTTGTATGCTTTCTAGTCTAGTCTATATTCAACCATTAGTACTAGTATAAATTTATTGAATCTTGGTAATAGCAAGTTCAATTGCTTGGGTTAACTCTTTTGAATTTGGCTTAGTTTTACTGTTAAAGCGCTCAACTTTAGTACGATCTGCCGATACAACGTATTTATAAAAGTTCCAGTTAGGTGAGCTGGTTTGCTCATTCAAGTGCTTAAAAATAGGATTGGCATCACTACCACGTACCTCACTTGTGGCAAACATTGGAAAGGTTACACCATAATTAATATAACAGACCTTTGCGACATCTTTCTCATCGTCTTCTTCTTGAAAAAAATCATCAGATGGAAAACCTAGCACTACTAAACCTTGATCTTGATACTTCTGATAAACCTCTTCTAATCCTTTGAATTGAGAGGTAAACCCGCAATTACTTGCCGTATTCACAATCAATAGTGGTTTGCCTTTAAATTGGCATAAATCTAAAGTCTCTTTTGAGCGTAATTTACGCATGCTGACATTGGTGAAGTCATTGCAGCCTTGCTCAACATTTTGCGAATTAGTGGCTTGTATCGATTCTGCGTTAGCCAGTAGGCTAAAACTAATTATTGCGGTACTCAGTAGTATGTTTTTTATCATTTTTAGATTCCTTTAAGGTACGTATAATGCGAGTAATTAAGCCATCGCTTTGCGCTAGAGTCACTGCAAATGTTACGTTACTATGCAATAAACAGATCAACAATAAGTAAACCTTATGATAACTCGAATTGCTAATAAAAATGACTTACCGGCGATTGTCGCGATTTATAATGAAACAATAGCAAGCCGGATGGTAACAGCAGATACGCAGCCGGTGAGTGTATCAGAGAAACAAGCATGGTTTGAAGGCCATACCAATAAACGACCAATATACGTGTACGAGCAAGATAACACCGTTGTTGCATGGCTTAGTTATAAGTCTTTCTATGGCCGTCCTGCTTATGATGGCACCGTCGAAATAAGTATCTATATCACCTCATCAGTCCAAGGGCAGGGGTTAGGTAAGAAGTTGCTAACTTTTGCAGAGCACAAAGCAAAAGAACTAGATATAAAAGTCTTACTAGCTTTCATATTCAGTCATAATTTACCCAGTATTTATTTGTTCCAAAAGTTTGCTTATGAGCAATGGGGCTTGTTGCCAAACGTAGCAATCATGGACGGAAATACTTACAGCCTTTCTATATTAGGTAAGCGATTAGATTAAAAAGTACACATTTATGTTAAATCTATATTTTTAAGCTACGCTTTTACATATAGTTTATTCATAAGAAGGATCGAGTGTGCGTAAAATTTTAATTGTCGATAGTAGCAGTGTTATAGCAATGCGGTTAAAGGTTTTACTAGAGCTGATCCAGTGCGACGTTGATCTTGTGCATTACTCAATGCTAAGCGAAGACATTGTTTATGATTATTATGATTTAACGGTTATCGCTCACGGGGTTCCGCTTAATGTAGTTAATTCGTTTCTTCATAAAGTAACTAATAAAAACTATTTACTTTTGGCGCCAAAGGCTGAAAACGGTGATCAATTAAATGCATTTAGCGAGTTAAATCAGCTCATTCCCAATGCTGTCGTTATTTACCCTTTCTTTGCGAATAAAGAGATTAGTTCATTACTTGAAAGTATATTAGATCTCGGCCCTGATTATATTCTACAGCTGCCGGTAGTGTTGCTAGTTGATCACCTACCTGAACGGCTTGAAAAAGTGAAAAGTAGCCTTATTGGGGCACATATACAAACAATATCAGCCAATACCTACAAAGAAGCAATCGCATCAGCACAAAAGCATAAATTTGACCTTTTACTAAGCGACTTTAGCCTACCAGATGGCTCTGGCCTCGAAATATTTGCGAAAATGAAGCAAATTCAGCCGCAATGCCGTTGTTTACTATTTACCTCGAAGCCTAATCAAGTATCGATGATTGAAGCAATACGCCAAGGGGTTGAAGATGTTTTAGTTAAGCCCATTGATGAGAATGCATTATTGCAGTCAGTTCATAAACTCTGGCAAACAGAATTATTAAAGCGGCACAATACTGAGCTGGTTGAGCGGCTTCAAGACACGGTTGATGCATTAATCGAAAAAGATAGTCTACTTAGGGTCATTTATAAGCACACACCTGATGCGATCATGCTCTTCGAACGTGATGGCAAGATTATAGAGGCCAATGATGCATGCTGCTCGTTATTTAGCATAGCGAGTAACGATTTTCAGGGGCTCAATGTGTTTAATTTATTGGATAAGCCTTCTGCTGACGAAATTAGCAAAAAGATTTCTACGCTTAATGTTAACCGCCAATTTAGTTGCGATTTGTATTTGCCCAGAGAGGAGGGAATTGGCATTCCATTAGTTGGCTCATTTAATGAAATTGATCACCATGGTGAAATTGCATTAGCTGTTATTTTTAAAAACGTAACGCACCTAAAACAAAAAGAAGATTTGTTACTCGAAGCCAAAGATATGCTTGAGGAAGAGGTTAGGGCGCGAACATCACAGTTGGAGCACGCTAAAAACTTGGCAGAAGCGGCAAACCACAGTAAATCAGAGTTTTTAGCAAACATGTCTCATGAGCTGCGAACACCTATGCACTCAATACTCAGTTTTGCACGATTTGGCTTGGATAAGCTTAAAAAAGGCGAGCTAGCGGTCGATAAATTACTTAAGTATTTTACTCGAATTGAGTCCAGTGGGGAGCGCTTACTTTCACTATTAAATAACCTACTTGATTTATCTAAGTTAGATGTAGGTAAATTTCCATTTAATCCTAAAGAACATGAACTCAGCTATATTATTAAAACAGCGATTGATGATGTGTCAGGTACAGCAATGGAAAAGGGTATCGACATCAAATACCAGCCCCCTGTAACGCAAGTTTCGGCACAATGTGATGAAGAGCAAATAAACCAACTACTGCGAAACATATTAGGCAATGCATTAAAGTTTAGTAATTCGCACAGTGTTATCACTATAACGCTTAATCTTGTGCAGGATATGGCCGTGATAGAAGTGATAGACAGTGGTGTAGGAATACCTGAAGAAGAGTTAGAACATGTTTTTTCTAAATTTGTACAAAGCAGTAAAACCGATAATGGGTCGGGTGGTACCGGGCTTGGGCTTGCACTGTGCCGAGAGTTTATTTCCCTTCATAAAGGGACTATCTCGGCACATAACAATGAGTTAGGGGGCACGACTATTCGCATTATGTTGCCTTTAAAAATTGTGGATATAGATTAAACAATAAACAAATATAATAGTCTTGTTGTAAGAATGAGTATAGGTACTAAACTATTAACATGTAATGAAAATGGATGATAAATTATTATGTCTGTAACGAGAGTCTTAGCTGTAGATGATGAGCCCTATAATCTTGAAATTATTGAAGAGATATTAGAAGACTTACAGTTTGAATTAAAATTAGCAACCAGTGGACCTGAGTGTTTAGCTGTTGTGGAAGATTTTGCACCGCAGGTTATCTTACTGGATGTAAGCATGCCTAAAATGAATGGTTATGAGGTTTGTAAAGCCTTAAAAGATAACCCTAATACAGCTCATATCATAGTTATGTTTGTTTCAGCCAGAGGTACTGTTGAAGAGCGTATGGAAGGGTACTCTGTAGGGGCTGAAGATTACATTGTTAAGCCATTTGGGCAGAATGAGCTCAAAGCAAAGCTTAAGCACTTAAACCAAGTGATTTTGGAAAAGGAAAACTTAGAACAACAGGTTGAAGATGCAACGTCTACCGCTTTTAATGCGATGGCCAATAGCAGTGAAATGGGTCAAATCGTTAATTATATAGAGAGTATTGCGTTAATTGATAATGTGCCAGAGCTTGGGCGTGCATTGGTAAGTTGCCTCAAGAGTTTTGATTTACAAAGTAATCTAGAGTTTAGATTTGATGATGCGCCGCCAGAGCACTTTGCATCATATGGTAATTGTTCTCCGATTGTGATTGAGCTATTTGATATGCTTAAAAATAAAGGGCGGTTGCATGAGTTTTCTCACCGCATTTTAGTTAATTACGAATTGATCAGTATGCTCATTTTAAATATGCCGGATCATGATCCTGACAAACATGGCCGTATTCGTGACCATGTTTGTTTTTTAGTCAGTGTGACTGAACAGCAATTCCGCGCAATATTAACTCGGCAGAAATTAGAGTCTCAACAAGCTAAATTTAATGATGTTGCTGAAATGCTTCATAGAAAATTTCATGATCTGATCGATTTACTTAATACTAACCGTGTAAGCAATGAAGCTGTTTTTAAACAGTTGCAAGAGGAGTTAGAAGAGCGTATTCCAAGCATGGGGTTAGATGAGGATCAAGAGGTCTTTATTTATCAAAAAGTAGATCAGACAATTCAGAACTCAGTTGCGCGAGCAGAAGCAGTACAGGATGTTAAAAAAGCATTCAACGAGATTGAACAAGATCTTGCATTATTGACCAGTAAGGATTAAATGTTTTACGCGTCTCGCGGAAGCCCTTTTTCAACAATGCGAATTAAACGAGCTGTTTTGCGAAGTTGTTTTTGTTTTTTTAACTGTTGTGCCAGTGCCCAGTCGATATGCTCTTGAACTAACTCAGTTGCATCTTGGCGGGCGTCATTAAGCGCATCAATGATACGCTGATCAAAGTTTGCATTGCCTAACCCTACAGCTAGATTTCGTTGCCAACGTTGATGGCCTATACGACGTATTGGACTTCCTTCTGTGTTATTTAAGAACGTTGTTTCATCCCATGCAAATAGCTCAAGTAACTCTTTGTCTTTTAGTTGTTTTCGTGGATGGAAGTCAGCTTCATCGGTAATCTGGCCGTAGCGGTTCCATGGGCACACTAATTGGCAGTCATCACAGCCATAAACACGATTGCCCAATAACGCACGGTATTGTTCAGGGATTGGTCCTTGCAATTCAATGGTTAGATATGAAATACATTTACGTGCGTCAACTACATAGGGTTCAACAATGGCTCCTGTTGGGCAAAGGGTTATACATGCAACACATTTACCACAGCCTTCAAAGTCATTAGGCTTGTCAATTGGCAATGGAATATCAACAAACAGCTCACCTAAGAAAAACCATGAGCCAGCCTCTTTATTAATGAGTAAGCTGTGTTTTCCTTGCCAACCAAGCCCTGCTTTTTCAGCTAATTGGCGCTCCAACACAGGTGCAGAGTCTACAAAGGGGCGAAAGCCTAATTGGTCAACGTGGAGCTCTATTTTTTGGCCTAGCTTTTTAAGCCTATTGCGCATCAATTTATGGTAATCACGACCTAGCGCATAACGACTAATATAGGCTTTATTGTTTTCTTTTAGGTTTTTAGCAAAGCGGGCGTCGGGGGGGAGGTAGTTCATTTTGACCGAAATAACCCGTTGCGTGCCGGGAACAAGCTCTGCAGGGCGAGCGCGTTTCATACCATGCGCTGCCATATATTCCATATCGCCGTGATAACCTAAATCAAGCCAACGCTGAAGTTGCGCTTCGTGCTTAGTTAAATCAATATCGGTAATGCCTACTTCGCTAAAGCCAAGCTCTTCACCCCATCGTTTAATATCCAAGGCAAGTTGTTTGTAATCAGAAGTTTGGCTAGTCACACGGGCACATCACGGTTTTTAATGGCTGCGTAACTTAACACAATGACTTGTAAATATCACCAGATCCTACACAAAACGCTTGAGTTGATGCTGGGTCTGTTCACTGAGTTGTTGTGACTGCTGACAGTCTACCAGTGCAATATCGATTTGCGCTTTAGCTTGCGATCCTAATTCAACTATTTGTTCGACTGACTGATGTGTCTGGTTTTGTGTTTCTTCGAGCAAGTGTACAGCACTCACAATTTGTTGAAGTTGTTGCTGGTTTTGTTCAAATTCAACCAGTCGTTGAGTAAAGCCGTGGGATGTTTTACTTATAGTATCTTCTGCGTGATTAGAGTAACTCATCAGTTGTTCAGACTCTTTATTTGTTTGCCCAACTAATGAATCCATTTGGTTAATAAAGTCACTGATTTGACGTGTGGCATCACTTACTTTGACTGATAATGTTCTTACTTCATCTGCGACTACAGCAAATCCTCGGCCGGCTTCACCTGCACGCGCAGCTTCAATTGCAGCGTTCAAAGCTAGTAGATTGGTTTGATCTGAAAACTCTTCAACCATTTTTAAAATACTACGAATATTTTCACTATTTTGTTTTAGGCCGGCTATAGTTTCTGAAAACTTACCAAGTACCTGACCAATGGCTTTTACTTGGGTAACAAGCTCTGTTAATTCGTTTGCTGAGTGATTAACAAAGCCTAGGTGCTCTGAGTTGATTTCGTGCACACTGTCAGTGTTACCGACGATTGCTTGCAAGCTATCAGTGATTTGGTTACTCGCTGATGTAATGGTTTGGCTAAAATCAATTTGCTGTTCACTTAAAGAGGCTGTTTGCTGCATCGAGTGGGTGACGTCGCTATTGCTTTGTGCGCTGGCTTGGGCACTTTGGTAAGTTGTTGCAAGTAGTTCACTCAAGTGGGTTGTAAACACATTATATTGTTCACTAATTTCGCGAAATTCATCGTAAGTAAACTGTGGTAACTTAGCTGCTAGATTCGCATCTTGATGATTAATTTGCGTTAATGTGTCACGCATAGCTTTGACGGGGCGTACGATTAAAAAACGCATATAGAAAACAGTAAAGATAAAGCCGATAATAATGACTGCCGCGAGCAGCCAAAACAACCCCGTATCAGAGGCTTGAGCTGTTAGGCTTTGGTATAACCATATAAGTGTAATAGCTTGAAAAGCAAATACAAAACTAAGGTTACCAATGATCTTTCGGGTTAATGTAAAAAAAAAGCTTTGTTCTATAAAGTTATAAATACGCATATACCCACTCATTAACGTTCCACTTGGCTGTTGCATAGTGTTTTACTCAGTATCGTTCAATTATATTTTAATTCAAGCATATACCCAAGCCACCTCAAGATGCGAGCGTCGTTGCAGTTAAAAGCGATTTAGGCTTGTAACAATTATAGTGAGTTTAAAATCATTTTGGTATTGCATGGGTAATTAGTAAAAATGCCATCGACACCATATCTAAGCATTTGCTCTATGTCTTCTTGTTTGTCTACCGTGTAAGCATAAACTTGTAAATCGCGTTTTTTAGCATCAGCAACAAACTCATGGTTAATAAAATTTTTATCAATATGAATACTGTAAGCATGAAGTCGTTGGGCAAACTCTGCATAGTTAATGGGAATTGAAGCCGTTAAAGCTCCAATCTTCACCCATGGTAACTGTTGTTTAAGCCACATGAGTTGATGGTGATCAAAAGAAGACACTAAAAGGTTATCGCGAGAAAGTTTATTCGCTGCCACACTGGCTTCAATCAAGGTAACAAATTTATCAAGAGAGAAGGTATGTTTGAGTTCTAGGTTGATCAGTGTACTGTTGTTTACCCATTCAAGTAATTGAGACAATGTTGGTACGTATTCACCATTACCAGCGTCAAACTGTTGAATCTGTTCACGCCTTAAGTTATTTACCTTGCCACGACCGCTGGTGGTTCGGTCGAGCCAGGTATCATGAATTATCATGTAATCATCTAAGCAGCTTTGAACGTCTACTTCAATCCCATCAACGAGTATGTCAACAGCCGCTTTTATTGCACTTTGTGTATTCTCAGGGTATGAACCGCTTGCACCGCGGTGAGCGAATATTTTCATCATCTGTGTTTCCGTGTCACTGACCAGGTTTCGTAAAACGCTGCGCTGATCACTAAAGTTCCACCGACTAAAGTCAGTAATGAAGGTTGTTCATGTAATAATAAAAAGGCTAAAAATGTACCATATAATGGTTGTAAACAAGATATAAGCCCTGCCGTTGCCGCCGATAAATACTGTAAACTTGCCGCAAACAAGGAGTGCGGTGTGGCTGTAAATATTACACCTGCAACGATTAACAGCCCTAAATCATAATGCGACACTTGCATCACGGGTACTTCAATAAAAGCACATAATAATATGCTTGCCACTACCGTTTGATAAAACATGGTTTGTGGTCCGCCGTATTGACTAAAATAACGCTTATGAATGATGTTTCGAAAAGCGAAAAAAAACGCCGATATTACGCCAGTTAATACACCGAGGGTAACATCGTTGCCAACATCAGCACTTGGGATCAGTAAATATATCCCTAGCAAAACCACTGTTGCGCTTATTAAGTCTGATAGTTTCGGTTTATTGCCATGAAAAAAAGGCTCTATAAACACGGTGATTACAGGGTAAGTAAAAAATGCAATCATACCCACAGCGATCCCCGCCATTTGCATGCCTGCAAAATAAGTAACCCAATGTATACCGACTGTGACACCTAAAAAAAGCGCAATGAGGTAATCTTTTCTTGTGTGAAGCTTTATGTTTTTCTTTTGGATAAGGAGCAACAGTAAGAGGGTAAGGGCTGCAATTGCAGCGCGATAAACGGTGATATCTAACGCATTTAAGTTAATCAATTTAGCAAACAGTGCTGTACCGCCGAATAACAAGACAGCAATGTGCAAGTAGAGTAAGCTTTGTTGTTGTGGCTGCATTCAACCCCTTATTTTTCTTTATTATCCAGAGTTCAGGTTTATTAATACTTATTCAAGCGTGTCGCTAAATACTGCCATTGCAGCATGCTTATATGACATTTGTCAGCTCAACTAGTGACAATTTACACTACTCGAGGTGTAGATTAAAAGCGATAGTTTATCTATCAAATAACTGTATTAATATGAGTAATGTATGAATGATGCCATTTTATTTAGTTTGCAGATTGCACAGCATTATGAAATTTTTTGGATGCATATCACACAGGGTATTGCGGTGATATCACTTGCTTTTTGGATGTAACGTAGGTTTTTATGAGTTTGAATAAATTGTTAGATAAATATATTAAAACTAAATCCTTTTGGAACTGGGGACCTTTGCTCTTTACTGGTTTTTATTTGCTACCCACAATTTTTAATTTTTCACAATTAAGTACGCTAAATATCACTGTGACCTTACTTTTCTATGTCGCTTTTATAGTGCTGTATATTTTTGCTGTGAATAAGAAACTGGGTAATGTAACCCCACTATTTTCTGGCATGGTTTTAGTCTGTGTTTCTGCCAGCTTTTTTACACCAGGGACGTCTACTTTATTTGGTTTTACAGCTTATATCGCTGGCTTTAGTTTTACTAAATTTGCTAAGTGGATTGCGATTGGCTGTGTTTTTTTATGCGTTTTGTTAAGTGCTTATTTAGCCGATGTAAACAACCCAGAATACTTCTTAGCTGGTTCACTCATTTTAAGTATCGCGCTGTTTAGTTTTGGTGCTGCAGCGCGTAAAGAGCATATTCATAAAATGCGTGAACACGAAAGTGCACAGCAATTAGAACAATTAGCAGCGATTGCTGAGCGAGAGCGTATAGCCCGTGATTTGCATGATATATTAGGTCATTCGTTATCGTCTATTGCGCTAAAATCGGAGCTGGCGAGTAAACTCAATCATGCAGAGCGTTACGCGCAAGCAAATACTGAAATTGACCAGGTTGCAGAGTTGGCTAGGCAGTTACTCAGCGATGTTAGAAATGCGGTAAGCGATTTGAAGCAGCTGAACATTCATAGTCAGCTTAATGCGCTTAATCAACGTTTACTTGAGCATGGTTTTGACGTCATGTTCAAAGCGGATGTCGATAAGCTACCCGCCTCTGTTGAGGGCGTTGCTAATTTAATTATTAAAGAAGCGGTCACAAATTTAATGCGCCATTGCGTTAGTAAACAATGTGAAATTGATGTAGAGCAAACTTCTGAGCAGCTTAATATTTTAATAACTAATCCAGATGCGTGCGACAAAATAGCCATGGGTAATGGCTTAAATGGCATTAAGGAGCGAGCTGAGCAGCTAGGTGGTTCTGCGCATATTCAAATAGGGCAAAGTTTTAAGTTAAATGTGAGTTTGCCTTTATACCCAAACCACCTCAAGATGTAGAATTCAGCGTTTCACAGGGGCTTAATAT